>DOZO01000015.1:28495-38597 GCA_003517965.1 Desulfobulbaceae bacterium | reverse complement strand
AAGGCCGAAGCCGTGCTGAAGGCTTGGGACGGCATGCAGGGCCAAGAGAAATACGGCTACGGCAACTGGGGCACCGAAGGCGGACGCCCTGCCCCCAAGCAGCACGTCTTCAATCTCGACGCCAAGGGCCGGTCTTTCGCGCTCTCACCAGACAAGTATCACTGGGCCTTGAAGAAAGACGGCGATGCCACTAAGGAAGCGGACTGGCTGGCCATCTGGCCCTGGGAAAAAGCTTCCTATGATAAGAAGGGGCTGAAGGTAATGATCGGGGCTACGCCCTGGAAGTAACTATTAACTTTTTTTCCTGTACGTAGTTTCTCTCCTGAAGGGGGTTCCGTCGCAATCGGCGGAACCCCCTGTTTTTTAATGCCCTCCCCCTCACCTCCTGCTTTCTCAACTTGTATCACTAAGTCGCTGGCTTTGCCGGGGACAAACCAACTCCGTGGAAAATCCTTACCAGGTTTTTTCCTTTAAGAAAAAATCCTCCCAATTCCACGCTTGACAGAAAGCCTCAATCATTGTATCATCTGCACAACTGCTCATATACTAAAAGGAGTGCCTATGTCGACCGACCTTTGCCAATGCCGGATTGTCCATGAACAGCAGGTGGAAAAGGCCAGAAGGGCCGCCTTGCCCCCCGCCGAGCTCGACAGGCTCTCCCAGTTTTTCAAGGCCTTTGCCGACCCTACCAGGCTCAAGATTCTCCAGGCCCTGCACCTCGAAGAGATGTGCGTCTGCGATCTGGCCGCTTTTCTCGGGGTAAGCGAATCAGCGGTGAGCCATCAACTGCGGCTGCTGCGGCAAATGGCCCTGGTGACCAACCGGCGCGAGGGGCCGGTGCTCTATTATCGACTGGCCGATGCGCATGTCAGCCAACTTATCCTCTTGGCGTTGGATCATATCAGGGAGTAACCCATGAACCTAATTTTCAACATCCTCGTCGAATCCTGGCAGCTCCTTCTGGATGCCGCCCCATACATCATATTCGGTATTCTCATAGGCGGCCTGCTCAAGGTCTTTCTTTCGCCTGCCTATGTGGCCCGCCACCTGGGCCAGGGCCGTTACCGCTCGGTACTCAAGGCAGCCCTGTTCGGGATTCCCCTGCCCTTATGCTCCTGCGGGGTGCTGCCTGCGGCGGCGGCCTTAAAAAAACAAGGGGCCAACAACGGCGCCACTACCGCCTTTCTTATTTCTACCCCGGAGTCTGGCGTTGATTCTATCAGCGTCAGCTATGCCTTGCTCGACCCGATCATGACCGTGGCTCGCCCTCTGGCCGCCTTTATCACCGCCATGATTGCCGGATGCCTCGAAAATACCCTAAACCCGCCCAGACCCCATTTGACTATGGCTGTAGATCTTTCCTGCGCGGTGGATGGCTGTTGCAGCGAGACAGGCTGCTCCCCTGCGGAACACACCCATCACCATACCTTGCTTGAAAAAATCCGGGCCGGAATGGGCTATGCCTTTGGCGAGCTCTGGGGGGACCTGGCAGGCTGGTTTTTCATCGGCCTGCTGTTGGCTGGGCTGATCTCTGTCTTAGTGCCAGACGAACTGATCACTACCTATCTTGGCGGAGGCTTTTCGGCCATGCTCCTGATGCTGGCCTTCGGCATCCCCCTCTATATCTGCGCCACCGCTTCTACCCCCATTGCCGCCGCCATGATCCTCAAGGGCGTAAGCCCCGGCGCGGCCCTGGTCTTCATGCTGGCAGGCCCGGCCACCAACATGGCCACCATCTCGGTTCTGATCGGCCTGCTGGGCAAACGCACCACCGTAGTCTATCTTGCCTCCATCGCCGTAACCGCCGTGCTCTGCGGCCTTGCCCTTGACTGGGTCTACGCGGCTTATGGCATTTCGGCCAAATCCACGCTCGGGCAGGCCGGGGAGTTTATGCCCTATCCAATCCAGCTGACCGCCGCCCTGGTGATTCTCGTCCTGTCAGGCAGACCGATGTATACGGCAATCTGGAGCTACTTGAAAAGTAGAGACTGAGAAGTCGAACAACGGTTATGGTTATGATGGTGCCTGTGGGAGTAGCCCCGGCATAAACAGCCCCAAAGAAGATCAGGGATGAACCGTGAACCCAAGAGGGCAGTCAAATTACCACAGGCAAAACCGGGGATTATCTGTTTATTATTACCCTGGGACTCATCATTTAAACGAGGATTTCAATGCTCCCCAAGGGCAGGAAATCCTCTAAAGGAGCGCACATAATCTCCATTCTCCGATGTCCAGTTTGTCAAAAGCCGCTGCTGCCAACAGCGGACGGCTACCAGTGCGCCGCAATGCACAGCTTCGATGCCGCCCACCAGGGCTATGTCAATCTCGTGCTTTCCCACAAAAAACATTCCAAAGAGCCTGGGGATGACCCGGAGATGATCCAGAGCCGAAGACGGTTCCTGGACCTTGGGCACTACCGCAAGGTGTCCGACACCATCAATGAGACTATCCGCGCTGTGCTCTCGGACCTGGGGCGTCCCAGCGATTGCAGCGTTCTTGATGCCGGTTGCGGGGAGGGCTTCTATCTACAACGCCTCAAGGCGTCTTTGACCCATGGCAGCAAAGGGCAACCCCAGATTCATTACCACGGCGTCGATGTGTCCAAGTTTGCGGTTCGCCAGGCCACTCAGCGAGACAGGACAATGGCTTGGTTTGTGGCCAGCGTCAACGATCTGCCTTTTTTGGATGCCTCTCTGAATATCGTGCTCAGTGTCTTTTCCCCGGCAAATATTTTAGAATTTGCCAGGATTCTCAAGCAGAGCGGCAGCCTTGTGTTCGTAAGCCCAGGCCCGAGACATCTCAACGGCCTGCGGGAAATCATTTATCCGATCACTAAGGAGCATGAAGCACCCTCGATCACCGACAAGGCCAAAGAACTTTTCTCCCTTGCCACCATATCCCGGATCACTTACCCGCTCGAGCTAAAAGACAATCAGACGATTAATGATCTGCTGGCAATGACTCCCTATTACTGGAATATCAATCGAGAGACAAAGGCCAAGGTGGCGGCCCTCGACCGGTTACAGCTGGATGTCGATATAGAGATCCGCGTCTTCTATAAAAACTGCTGCGGCACTGCCATGAAGGAGAAGTTGGCTCCGGCCACTGACTCAAAATCCGTCCCGAGCCGCAGCTGAAGTATCACCTGATTTCTATGCTCTTTTGTCTTAAAAGTAAGGCATTACTCCTTCTCCAATTCAAAAAGCTGCCTCGGGTAGCGAGTCGTAAGATCGTATCACTCCACTGATTCCCTCACCCAATCGCAAAAGTGAATTATCCACCTCTTAAAAATTGAAAACCCAAAACAGCCGATGCCTATTTAGATGATTTTACTTAACTCTGTATAATCAAGTATAATAATCCATAAGTTTCGAGATGAGTTGTCGACATTAGGAGCAACGCCTTATCAAACTTAGAGTTGGGGCCAATGTCATTTTCGGTTGACAAACAATGGTCACAACTCTGCTATCTAAACAGGAGGACAAAATGCAAGGAATACGCTACGGATTCATTGTGCTGTCAATGCTGTTATGCTTGGCGACTTCTGCCGTAGCCGAGGTGCGCATCGGTATCGGGATCGGGCTCCCCAATATGAGCATTGGGATCAATCTGCCGTTGTATCCGCAACTCGTACCGGTATCTGGCTACCCGGTCTATTACGCGCCACGGCTGAATGCCAACTATTTCTTTTACGATGGCATGTATTGGGTTTTCCAGAATGATAGCTGGTATGCGAGCTCATGGTACAACGGCCCCTGGTGGTTTGTGGAGCCAGTGTATGTGCCGCTGTTCATCCTGCGGATCCCCGTACGCTACTACCGGCAGCCACCTATATACTTTCGCGGATGGCGTTCGAGTGCGCCGCCCCGCTGGGATAATCACTGGGGCCCTGAATGGGAGCAGCAACGAAGGGGATGGGACAGATGGCAGCGTAGCGCAGTTCCAGCGCGGGCACCACTACCTGTCTATCAAAAGCAATATTCAGGAGACCAGTATCCCCGGGTGGAACAGCAGCATGATCTGCGCAAACAAAAATACCGTTACCAACCGCAAGAGCCGGTAATCCGCGAGCACTTTCAGCAACGTTTAGATCAACAAGCGACCGAGCCTTCTCGGCGGGAAAGACAGGAAGAGCCCCTGAAAATCAAGCCAAGGCAGCAAGATACCCAGCGTCCAACGCCGCCCCAGCAGGACAGCTCAAGAGGCACTTCCTCGCAACCGCAAACCCGGGGTGACGACAACATTCAGAGATCAGCCCCAGATCAAAAACTTCCTCATCAGCCCCCTGCTATCCAACGTGAGCAACAGCAAAGATCGCAAGACCAGAAACAGCAAACAAGTGACAGGGAAGAAGAAAGGGAAAACAAAAATGAGGAACGAGGCCGGGGGCGCAATAATTAACCGGTCTGGTCCATTTAAACTCTGCAACGCACCATTGCAGCCTGAGCAGGCATGAAGCGTTGCAGAGTTTTTTTATAGACATTTAAATTTGAAAATATTTCCTGATGGCAATACTACAACTCACTTAAATATAGGCAGAGAAACCTCTTCTCCAGGAACTCCGTCAATAGGCAAGGTGATGGTGAACAGCGCCCCTTTGCCGCGCACACTCTTGGCCATAATATCGCCACCATGCCGTTTGACAATGCCGTAGCTCACGGACAGGCCCAGACCTGTGCCATCCACCGCTGGCTTGGTGGAAAAAAACGGTTCAAAGATTGAGCCCATATCCTTAGGCCGAATCCCCTTGCCCGTATCCTGGATGAAAATCAGAACATTATCCCCGCTCACCTCGGTGGTGATGGTAATGGTGCCGCCGGTTTCGGGTATGGCCTCTTCGGCGTTGCCGATCACATTGAGAAGCACCTGTTTGATCTGATCCGCCACCACTTGAATCCAGGGCATATCCTGGGCAAAATGTCGTTCCACTATGATCCGTTTATCGCTAAGCTTCTTTTTGCCAAGCAGGAGCAATTCTTCAATAATCCGATGCAGATCAACCGAGGTGACCTTACCGGTGGTGGGCCGGTTAAAATCCTGTAAGGTACTGATCAGATCCTTGACCCGTGCGCATTCGCCAATGGCAACATCGAGCATCTCGGCATCGCTTTTTTCAAGCTTCACGTACTTGCGCAGGCCCTGGAGAAAATTGCGGATACCGATGATCGGATTGCCGAATTCATGGGCGATTGAAGCAGCCAACTTACCCAGGGCGCTGAATTTTTCGGCTTGCAACAACTGCTCATAGATCCGGGTTAACTGATTAGTCCGCTCCTCGACCCGCGCTTCCAGGACATCATTCATCTGCCGGACCTCCGCCTCCATCCGCTTGCGATCTGTAATATCCTGCAAGGTTTCAATGGCGCCGATGATTTCCCCAGCCAGATTCCTGATCGGCGCGGCGGTAAAGAAAAGCCATTTGCTCTCATGGCCAAAATCAAAAAAATCCTCCGCCTCATAGGCCCCCTTAATCAGGGAGGAACGCCGATACTTGCCGGTATAAAACTTGGCGACATGCGACTCTTTAGCGACATCCAGCACCAGGTCGGCCATAACAGGCCGCTGAGAAAGATAAAAGGCCTTCCACTGATTCCTGGTACCCACCATCTCGCCGGCCGTAAGCCCGGTCATCACCGCGCAGGCCTTGTTCCAGTGAGTAAGAATATGATTTTCATCAATAACAAAGGCAGGAATCGAGCTGCCTTGCAAAATCTGCGACAGACGTTCTCCGCTTTCCAGAAGATCCTCTTCAGCCTGTTGCTGTTCAATGATCTTTTGGGCCATGATGGCGCTATATTCCTGATAGCTGCTGGTTCGGGCGACACACTGCTTCTCCAGGGCATCATAGGCCAGACGCAACTCGGCCTCCCTTCTGCGCTCAACGCTCACATCCCGGATCATCTCTGAAAACCCGGCCAGCCTGCCATCTTGGTACACGGGGCTAAAGGAACGCTCAAAAGTGCAAAGCCCGCCTTCCGGACAATTCCGGCTGAAATCCACGGTGAACTTCTTGCCGGATAATGCCTGTTGATAGAGGTCGCTGGCCCAGGCCCGCTGGTTGCTGGGCAAAACATACTGATGACGCGAGCCGGGTTCAACCGTCAGGTTAAACACCTCTTTCAACAAACGGACATAGGCGGGATTGACATAAACAAAACGCGCCTCGGCATCAACCAGGGCAAAGCCCTCCGGCCTGCTTGCCAAAAGCGCGGTTGCCTCAAGAAGCGTTTGTGAAATCAGGGTATCAGTCATAAACTTGTCATATCGTAGATGAAGGTAACAGGAAAATTATTTTTAAATATGGTAAAGCAGAACCAGCAAGTTTTCCATCAAAAAAATAATGCGTGATCTGACAAAACTCCGTTATACTTATGGCTTATAGCTATACTCAGAGTAGCTCCACAACCATAATCTTTCCCGCAGGAAAACCAATGCCAGAAGCAAACCAGACGCATCCACCATCCAGATCATGGTTGCGCGTTACCGTCACTGTCAGCGAAACCATCTCAGACCCTATTGCCGATTTCATCTGCGAGCAGACCGGCGGGGTAGAGCAGATTCCGGTAGCTGCCGCCAACACCGCCCAGGAAAAAATTATCGGCTACCTGGAAAATGATTCTCATGCCCCCGAAAAACTGAAAAAAATTGAAACGTACCTCACGGAATTCACCAGCCTGCTACCTGGAGAAGAAAAAACACAGCTCGAAACAGAAATCATTGCTGATGAAGACTGGAACAAGACCTGGAAAGCGGGTTTTAAGCCCCTGCCGATCACGGCCCATCTGGTCATCAAACCCACCTGGGAATCATACCATCCCGCCCCTGGCGAAAAGGTTATCGAAATGGACCCTGGGATGGCCTTTGGCACAGGCCATCACGCCAGCACCAAGCTGGCACTTGAGTTCATTGAGACCCTTTTTCACAATACCACAACCCCGCCCAAAACCGTTCTCGATGTCGGCACCGGCACCGGCATTTTGGCCATGGCCGCCGCTCTTTTTGGCGCCCAGAAAATTCTGGCCATTGACAATGACCCGGAGGCCGTGAAGGTGGCGGAGGAAAATATCTTGCGCAATGGCCTGCTGACAAAAATTCAAGCAGACAGCATCGCCCTGCAAGACATCAGCCAACAATTTGATCTTGTCATAGCCAACATCATCCATGACACCCTCATTGATCTTGCCTCCGACCTGGCCGCACGTCTGAACCAAAACGGCAGGCTCATCCTGGCAGGAATCCTGACGGGTCCTCAAACCGAGAATATCCGCGCCTCCTATAACGCTCTTGGCCTGAAACATCAGGAAACCAGAAGCGAAGGGGAATGGAGCGCGCTTCTTTTCATCCAGCTATAACTGCCCATGAGCCTCCGCCGCTTCTTCATAAAACCGACAGATATCACAGGAAAAACCGTGCGGCTGACAGGCCCGGAGGCGCACCATCTCCGAACCGTTCTCAGGCTGAGCCCCGGCGATCCCCTTACTTTTTTTGACGGCACCGGGGCCCGTTATCAAGCCCGCATCGCCCAGATCCTCAAAGACCGGGTCACCGCAACCATCAGCGAACATACCCTTGATCCCCAGCCAAAGATCCGTCTGCACCTAGGGCAGGCCCTGCTCAAAGGCCCAAGAATGGACCTTGTTCTGCAAAAAGCCACAGAGCTGGGGGTTGAGGCAATCTGGCTGTTCTGTTCAGAGCATGTAATCCACAAAACACCTAAAGCGGCGCAGATGGAACGCTGGCAGCGCATAATCATTGAGGCCTGCAAACAATGCGACCGGGCCAAGCCACCTGAAATCCATGCCCCCCGGGAACTGACCGATCTTTTGCTCAATCCACCTCCTTGTGACCTAAGGCTGATCTTCTGGGAGCATGAGGCCCAACAAAGACTAACTGATGTCCTTGCCGACCAGAAAAATGAATGCCTGTCCACATTTTTTCTCCTCGGCCCGGAGGGGGGATTCAGCGAAAGCGAGGTAGCCTGTGCGAAGCAGGAAGGCTTTGCTCCCATTTCTTTAGGGCCACGCATCCTGCGCGCCGAAACGGCCACCCTGGCGGCAACTGCCATTCTCCAGTTTGTCCTTGGCAATCTCGATCCGGCCCCCCAGGCAAATCAGGAGAAATCCCCTTGCGTGCCGTAGTGCAAAGAGTAACTCAAGCCTCTGTTTGCGTGGATGGGCTGATCTGCGGAGCCATAGGGCCGGGGCTTTTGGTCCTGCTCGGTGTCGGCAAAAATGATACTCAAAAAGACGCCATGTTTCTGGCCGAAAAAATCATCAATCTCCGCATCTTCGATGACGAACATGGATTGATGAACCTTTCCCTGCTTGAGACACAAGGCGAAATGCTGGTGGTTTCCCAATTCACCCTGTTCGGCGACTGCAGCAAGGGAAGACGCCCCTCCTATTCCACCGCCGCGCCACCAGCAGATGCGGCAAACCTTTACGAACAGTTCATCAATGAAATCCGCACCAAACAGATCACCGTGGCCACCGGCAAATTTCAGGCCATGATGGACGTAACCCTGGTGAACCATGGCCCGGTAACCCTGTTGCTTGACACGGAGAAACACTTCTAACTTCCGCGCGAGACTTTCCCACATATTTTTTCAGTCTCTGCTTTACAAACGTTGCAAGATATAACTATATATTGCAGTATATAGGTTGTTGTGTACGGGCTACTTAATTTTTCCTGAATAGCTTGATTCAGGTACTTTTTTAGATCCGGATGGGCCTTAAATGCAAAAGCTTTGGTCAGATGACCCAAAGGTCATTGGGAAAGAAATACTCAGGATTGTTGCGCAACAAATCCCGGTAACCCTTTTTCAAAAGGGAATAAATCCACGGAGGTTAATACCTTCAGAAATACTCACCAAAGAAACTGGCCCACTTCTTCTGTTTGCCAAAGACGCCACTTACCCGATCGCCAAAAACCCATGTCTATTCCTGTATCAACACCACAAACAGCCTATGCAAAGCTTCAACTCCACTGCCGTACTGGAAACCAGCCGCGAACTGGGAATACTTTTTCCCACCTCAATTATTATAATTCAACGCAGAAAATATCCCCGCTATGAGACAAGTTCCAATTCCGTTACTACCTTCACCCGCAAGGCAAGCCAATATTTAAACCGTGGTTCAATACAAAATATTTCCATTGAGGGGGCAAAGCTGGTTGGGAAATTTTCCCAGCACATTCAAAAAGGAGACCTACTCAGCCCGCTCAGCATGACCCTGCGTTTACGACATGGCGACTCAGAAGAAAAAGTCACCGTACCTGAAGCCATTGTCTGTCAAACTATAGAGCTTGATCAGGAAACCAGGGCTTTAGGCATTCAATTCATCCTGAAGGGCACAGATCAGGAAAATCTCGAACGCTACCTTTCCCTTTGCGCCCTCATAAATCGCTGACCAAACCCAAGCTGATATTTTTTCTTGTGCAACCTTTTGCTCAACGGCTTACCGATGGGCTTTTCGCCACAAAGTGAGCAGGCGCGTCTGTAACTCCACGTCGCCGATGGCAGCAATCAGCAGCTCAAAGCTTTTTTGCGCCTCCAGATCAGCAGGGGGTGAAAAATCGACCGGTGGGGGGCTATCCACCGCTACCTTTTCCTCGCCAAGGGCGGCTTTTATCTGAAAACGAATATCGCTTATTTTCTCGGAACCCCGCACGTTAGCGTTGATCTGCTCAAGCAACGCCTGCTTTTGCAGATGAAGCTGCTGCATCCAGACCGAGTCGGAAACCGCAATCCAAAGCACCGTGCCCCGAATCACCTGCGGTTCGGTCCGTTCCGCGATCTCAGGGCCAACCACCTGCGGCCAGTCAAGAAAAACTGCGTGCAGGCCCAAACGCTTGTCCCACTGCTTTTTTTTGAACAACTCGGCAAAGAGAGAATCTATCCGGATAATTTTTTCGGGAGCGGCCATGGTAATTGTGCCTGATTAAAAAGTAACTTTTATCATAGAGGCCTACGGCCAAGTTGGAGTACTGGGTAATTACGGGCAATTAAGTAGCGGGATTGTAAACAACCCTTGCCGTATTGCAAAGAAATCATTATATACTGCTCACAATTTTCGCTCATTTCCTGTAAGCGTTCAGCAGCACC
>DOZO01000015.1:18184-28330 GCA_003517965.1 Desulfobulbaceae bacterium | reverse complement strand
CGGCACTGCTGAACGCTTACAGTACCGGGTTTATCTGAAATTGGGTGCCCTTGGTGAACGATTATCATTTCCTGGCTATTTTTTTGTACCCACAAGGGCATAAGTTTCGTTTGAG
Source organism: Desulfobulbaceae bacterium (assembly GCA_003517965.1). Lineage (GTDB taxonomy): Bacteria > Desulfobacterota > Desulfobulbia > Desulfobulbales > Desulfurivibrionaceae > Thiovibrio. The sequence goes on along the minus strand of DOZO01000015.1, from coordinate 28,215 downwards.
CAGGCAAGCTGCTCAACTCATCTTTAAGCCATACAAACAAGGACTTTTTTCATGGGCTTTCGCTGTGGCATCGTCGGCCTGCCCAATGTCGGCAAATCAACCATCTTTAACGCCCTCACCTCGGCTGGCATCGAGTCGGCCAATTATCCGTTCTGCACCATCGAACCAAACGTGGGCATGGTCCCGGTTCCTGACCCCCGGCTCGACATTCTGGCCGAGATGGCCAGGACCAAGGTCAAGGTCAACGCCCAGATGGAGTTTGTCGATATCGCCGGTCTGGTGAGCGGGGCCAGCAAGGGCGAAGGCCTGGGCAACCAGTTCCTCGGTCATATCCGTCAGGTAGACGCCATAGCCCATGTAGTCCGCTGCTTTGTAGATGAAAATATCGTGCATGTGGACGGCAGCATTGATCCCCTGCGCGACCGGGAGGTGATCAACACCGAGCTGATCCTCTGCGATCTGGATACCGTGACCAGACGCATGAGCAAGACCGCCTCCCAAGCGAAATCCGGAGATGCGACATACAAGGCACAGCTGGTTATTCTGGAGGAGCTGTACGCCCTGCTCAATAACGGCCAACCCGCTCGGGTAGCCAAACTTGACGATACGGGAAGCAAGCTGATGAAAGAACTCTGCCTGCTCACCGCCAAGCCCGTGCTCTATGTCGCCAATGTCAAAGAAGAAGAGATCAACACCGGCAACCCCTGGGTGGAGGCACTGCGCAAAGTAGCGGCGGAAGAAAATGCCTCCGTGGTCATGATCTCCGGAGCGATTGAAGAAGAACTAAGCGCCCTGAGTGTAGCCGAACGCCAGGATTTCCTGGACGACCTCGGTCTTGAAGAGCCGGGCTTGAATCGCCTGATCAAGGCAGGTTACGAGCTGCTGGGGCTGATAAACTATTTCACCGTGGGCGAAAAGGAAACCCGAGCCTGGACCATCAAACGCGGCACCAAGGCCCCGCAGGCTGCGGCGGTGATCCACACCGATTTCGAACGCGGCTTTATCCGGGCCGAGGTCATTGCTTACACTGATTTCGTGACCTGCGGCGGCGAGGCCAAGGCCAGGGAAAAAGGTTTGCTGCGCTTGGAAGGCAAAGAATACGTGGTGCAGGACGGCGACTGCATGAACTTCCGCTTCAATGTTTAACGAAAGAGTGCAGAGTTCCGAGGGCTGAGTGCTGAGTGCTGAGTGCTGAGTGCTGAGGAAAGATTACTAAGGACAACAGAGATGATCAAAACCAATGCGGCACAACTGGTCTGCCAGTCGGTGATCGGCGAGATCACCTCGCCCCAGGGTGGGATCAACCCCTACCGGATCAACCCGGACGGGCATGCGGACGTGTACCCCGGCGTGGGCGGCATCACCTACAACCTGCGGATCGGGGATCTGGCCGGAGAGAAATTCGGCGACCATGTGGAGCCGGCTGTCTCGATCAGCAATTTCACCCAGGTTCAAGGCCAGCCCGGGCCCAACCGGGCCTTGAATCAGTTTTCCTGCGTGGGCAACCTCGCCAGGGTGGTCTCCGGCGACGCCAAGGGCGAAACTGGCCGGGTAACCGGCAAGCATGGCGGCATCGAACATGTGCTGGTGGATTTTGCCCCGGAGGTGCTGGAGCACCTTACCATCGGCGACAAAATCCAAATCAAGGCCTGCGGCTGCGGCCTGAGCCTCCCGGATTTCCCAGGGATCAAGGTGCTGAACCTGGATCCGGCCCTGCTTGCCGCAATTCCACTTAAGAAACTCTCCGATGGAAGGCTCCAGGTGCCGGTGACCCATACCGTGCCCGCCAAGGTCATGGGCTCCGGCATCGGTGCCTCCCATAGTCACAGCGGCGACTATGACATCCAGATGTTCGACCAGGGTGTTGTCAAAGAATACGGCCTTGCCGACCTGCGGCTGGGAGATTTCGTCGCCATTATGGACGCGGATGCCACCTATGGCCGGATTTACAAGACCGGCGGCGTGGTGATCGGCATCGTCGTCCACGCCAGCTGCGTCTTGGCCGGGCACGGCCCCGGGGTGATGATCTCCATGACCTCAAAAGACGGTCTGCTGGTACCAAAAATCAGCGCCAAGGCAAACCTGACCGCCTATTTTGCCAAAATTAAATAAGGTCACAGGCCCGTAACACAAAACAACGAACTGAGATGTTGTGGGTTTCGTGGATTTAGTGGCTAAAAAAATACAAAAGGATACTCCGTGAACAACCGGGAACAACTCAAACAACTGCTACTGACCAAATCCTACCGCCATGGAAAGTTCAAGCTTTCTTCTGGTCGGGAATCTGATTTTTACATTGATGGCAAGCAAACCACCCTGTCCGCGGAAGGCGCGTACCTCTGCGGCAAGCTGATTTTCGAGATCATCCGCAACAACCCGGAAAAGATCGAGGCGGTAGGCGGCATGACCCTGGGCGCCGATCCTCTGGTCACGGCGGTTTCGTTGGTGAGCCATCTGGAGCAGGCTCCGATTCCCGCCTTCATCGTGCGCAAGGAATCCAAGGGCCACGGCACCGGCCAATATATCGAAGGCTTAAGCAACCTGCCTCCAGGCTGTGCCGTTGCCCTGATAGAAGACGTGGTCACCACCGGCGGCACTCTGCTCACCGTGATCGAAAGGGTTGAAGCGGCGGGGTTCAAGGTGGGTATAGTGGTGACCGTGGTTGACCGGCTGGAAGGCGGAGCCGAGGCGCTGGCTGAAAAGGGCTACCGACTGGAGGCCATTTTTACCCGACACACTCTGTTACAGTAGGATCAACGAAATGCAGTGCAAGAAATGCACGGGCCATCTGGAAGTCGCCCGCTCCTGCCGCAGGGTGCGCCTGAAGTGCCAGAAATGCGGCCACGAATACCAGATCCACGAGGTGGCCGACCAGCTGGACGCGGAAACCGAAGAGATCCTCTCCCGCTGGAACTGCGTCATCTACGACTGAAAAGGCTATGGGTGTGGCGAACAATAATATCATATGACCTGCACATTTATGCGAAAGCACAAAAACTACAATGGGGGCCGTTCAGAAATGGGCAATTGCGTTGGCCGTGTGTTTCCCTGCCTGGCTACCCTGTGGCTTTTTCTGTTATCTTTCCCGGGTCTTGTCCTGTCGGCGGCAGCTTCTGAAAAAAACACCATCGGCGAAGTTGAGGATCTGGTTCTCCTACCTTGGGGCGTCACTATTGGGGCACGCATCGACACCGGGGCAGCCACCTCTTCGCTGGATATCTGCGAAGTCGTGGTAAAGGGCAAGGTGGTGGAGTTTACCCTGCCGGATCGCTGCGGCGGCGCCAAATACACCTTGCCGTTGAAGGGCTGGAAGCAGGTGAAATCAGCCACCGGTCAAGCGCGTCGGCCGGTGGTGGAAATGGAGATCTGCCTCGCCGGGCAAAAGATGCCGACCCGGGTCACGCTCACCGACCGTTCCCTGCTCGAATATCCTTTCCTGGTGGGGCGCAATACTCTGCTGCAGGGGAAGTTCATTGTCGACGTCGGGCTCTTTAAAACCAGTCAGCCAGCTTGTTCGGGGAGCGCAGCCCCATGAAACGTTCGCCGTTGGTGCTCGCGCTCCTGTTGTTTTTTGTGCCGGCGGCGCTGATCGCTTACCGGGTGCTGGAGCCCACGGCACCCGAGAGTTTTCTCGACCGCTGGTCGCTTTTTCGTATTCCCTTAGAGTTTCAGGTGACTTTCCGGATTCTCCTGCTGGTACCCTTGGGAACCCTGGTAGTGAGCGTCCTGCGTAATCTTGTCGGCCTGCCCACCTTCGGCATCTTCATGCCGGTGCTCATGGCGCTCGCCTTCCGGAATACCGGCCTTGCCTACGGCCTTGGCATCTTCGCCGGGGTGATTCTCGTCGGCTACTCGGTACGTTGCGCGGTCGATCGGCTGCATCTGCTGCTGGTTCCCCGGCTCTCGGTCATCCTGACCGTGGTTATTGCCTGTTTCACGGTACTGGCCTTGGTCGGCAACCAGATCGGGGTGCGCGCCTTTATGGCCGTTGGCCTGTTGCCCTTTGTTATTCTCACCATGACCGTCGAACGTTTTTTCATCATTGTCGAGGAAAAGGGGATCAGTGAAGGATTGATAACCGCGGCCGGCAGTGCCGCGGTGGCGGTGGCCAGCCACGAACTCATCAGCAATCGACTGCTGCAGGACGCTTTTTTTACCTATCCCGAGCTGCTACTGGCGGTTGCCGCCATCCAGGTGCTACTGGGCAGATACACCGGTTATCGGCTTTCGGAGTACGTCAGATTCAGGAAACTGGGCGAATCGGCATGAGCGCCTGGAGTCGGCAGCGCTTCGAGTACTCGGGGGTGCTCGGCCTCAATGCCAGAAACGCCAACTACATTATGCCCAGCAATCCGCGTTCGGCCTATCCCCTGGTAGACAACAAGGTTCTCACCAAAAGGCTTATGGAAGCGCGTGGCATTGCAGTGCCATCCCTGTATCATCTGGTGGAATATCACGGCGATCTGAAAAATATCAAGGAGATGCTTAAGGATAGGCGGAATTTTGTGGTCAAGCCGGCACGAGGCTGGGGTGGCGGCGGCATCCTCCTGGTTACCGACCGAATAGCGGAGTCCATCTTCGACCAGAATGGCGACCTGATTTCCTGGCCGGAGTTTTCCCACCACCTGGCAAACATCCTTTCCGGGGTTTATTCGCTTTCCGGCCTTGAAGATCAAGCACTCATCGAGGAACTGGTTCATCCGGACCCGGTTTTCGCGCCGGTAAGCTACGAGGGTATCCCGGATATCCGAATCATCGTTTATCAGGGCATTCCGGCCATGGCCATGCTGCGTCTGCCGACCAAGGCCTCCAACGGCAAGGCCAATCTGCACCGGGGTGCCATCGGCGCAGGCATCGAGATCGGCAGCGGTTTGACTCTCAACGCGGTCCAAGGCGCCAAGGTCATCACCCTGCATCCTGACACCGGCCGGTCGGTAAGCGACATTCAGGTGCCATACTGGGAGCAGATGCTGCTAACCGCAGCCTCCTTGAGCGAGATCGTCGGCCTGGGTTATCTCGGGGTGGATTTTCTCATTGACCGTAACAGGGGGCCTTTGCTGCTCGAACTCAACGCCCGACCCGGTCTTTCGATCCAGATTGCGAACCGATGCGGCCTGAAAAAACGTCTGGAGCTGATTGACCGGGCGTCAGCGGCAGTATTCGCCAGCCCGGAAACCCGGGCAAACTGGGCAAGAAGCGCATTTTCCTGCTGAGAGACAGGCCAAAAATGCAAGTTCGGGGGACATCATGAAGTTTATTGCTTTCTCAGTCATCCGCATTTCTTGACACTGTGCCATGACATGCAGCGCACGTGGCCCCCAGAAATGCGAGGCCCGGACGGATAGTCTGTTCCTTACCTGCTTGCAGCACCCAACTCCCCATCTTTTTACCATTCCAGGCGCAGAACATTATCCAGGGCATCAACCTTTGTCACCCGCACGGAAACCACATCCCCTGCCTTGCCGCTCACGGCCTGGCTCGGCGGCAGATCGGCATCCAGAAGACAGTCAAGCAAGGTCAGATTGATCCGCTTCGGCCCCTTGTTGACCAGTAACGCCTCGACTCTGCTCCCGGCCTTTTGTTCTAAATATCTTAGTAGCCAGTAGCGATGCCGCAGGCGGCGAACCTGATTGGCCTTGGCCAGCACTGTGTTGATATCCCCGGCAATTCCCGCGAGTTCATCGGCGGCAAACATTACTCCCCGACCAGAAAGCAACTGTTTGATCTGATGCTGCATGACCAGATCGAGAAAGCGGCGAATGGGGGAAGTAACCGTGGTGTACTGCATGACTCCAACCCCACTGTGCGGTTTGGGGTAAACCAGAAGCTCCCCTGGCCTCAGCATCTTGCGCTGACGAAAAATAGAGAACAGATCCTTCTCGCCACCAGCGATCAGCCGCTGATGAGGCTCATCCTGGGCCCGAAACAACCCCGGCACCTGACGATCGGCGACAAACTGCGCGGACAGGGTATTGGCCAGCACCATGAACTCCGCCACCAGACTGCGCGAGATAGTGTCCACCGGGGCCAGAGCCACCGTTACCCGCCCCTCTGGATCAACACTGATATTCACATCCGGCACCGGCAACAGCAGCGCCCCTTTTTCTATGCGCCGTTGCTTAAGCTGCTCGCTGAGCCGGGCAAGCGTCTGCAACTCCCAGTCGCCACTCGCTACCAGCTTTTCCGCCTCCGGGTAGCTCAACTGCCGCTTCACCTCGACCAGGCTTGGGATAAGATCACACTCCAGCACCTCGCCCTTAGGGCTGAGCAGCACCATGACACTAAGGGCTGCCCTCACTTTCCCGGCAATCAGGCTGCACACCCCTTCGGAGAGTGCTCTTGGCAGCATGGGGATCTGACTTTCCGGGAAATAGAGTGAGGTCATCCTCCGGGCGGCCTCTGCATAGATGGGCGAACCAGGCGCAACGTAATGGGCTACATCAGAGATATGAACTCCCACCAGGAAATCGTCGCCCCGGCGTTCCACATGCAGGGCGTCATCATAATCACGGGTTGATTCGCCATCAATGGTGAGCAGGGGCAATGCCCGGAAATCCCGCCGGTTGCGGCCAATAAGCTCTTCGGCCACGGGCTCCGGCACCTGGGCCACCGCGCTGGCAAGCTCCTCGGCAAAGGCCACCGGGATTTGATAGCGCAGCAAGGCCACATTCTCATGGGCCTGCCATACCCCGGCCTTGATCAGAAGATGATAGACATCGTGAGGGCCGGTTAGCCCTGCCTTTTTAAGCAGCTCGCGGGCCAGCTCCCTCTCTGCGGCCTCACTGCCAAAAACATAGTAGTCACCCAACAGACTGAGGCAGCGCCCACGCTCCGGCCAATCCTCCGTACTCTCCCCTTCCCAGAGGCATTTGAGCATCATGGCCCCGGTACTCATCAGGGCCTCCTGTTCCTTTTCCCTTTCCTGCTTCAGACGCAGCCCGGCAACCGCTTCCGGGGTGTGGGCCAGAACCCGACCTTCCCGGTATTTAAAATAGAGACGATCCACAAAGATCGAACGCAGGAAAGCGGCAACATGATTATCCGTGGCCTCTTCCCCAAAAGCCAGCGCAGCAAGAAAAACGGGACTGAAACTCACCCCTTCTTCCTCGCTGGCCAGTTGCCAGATTCCGGGCAGGTCAATCTGAGTCATCATGGTCTGCCGAATCTGATCTGTCTCCTTAAGCAGACGGAGCTGTTCATCCCCACTAAGAGCAGGGGAGTGACGTTTTACGGATTGATGCAACAGACGAGACAGTGGGAGATTCACCTCCCTGCCGTTTTGGTTGAGCAAACGCAACCGCTTGCTATCCTCGTCAACAACCATGGCGCAGATGAACCTGCCCTGCTCCATATATTCAATAATTGCGCCCTGCAAGGCCATTAAAATCCCTTTGCTGAAAAATTACGAAAAACAAAATTGTCCCCCTGTGTACCAGCTATCCCGGAGGATGTCATCTGTTTCCGTTCCCGCTAAAAATACAGAGGGTGCGGAAAATCAGGAATACTGGTATATAATAATCTGGATTTTTCAACCTACACATACGAGCGCAACGTCACCCATGCATAACTCGCCAGAACAGGTCAAATCAGGCATTGTCGCCCTCATCGGGCCACCCAACGTGGGCAAATCCACCTTACTCAACAGCCTGCTCGGCCAAAAGATTTCCATTGTCTCACCCAAGCCCCAAACCACCCGCAACCGGATCCTTGGCATCATCAACGGCCCGGATTATCAGATCGTCATGCTCGACACCCCTGGCATCCACAAGGCGAGAAGCCCCCTGAACCTGGAGATGGTCAAGATCGCTCTGGGCAGTCTGGCCGAAGTGGACGCCATTGTTTTCATGGTTGACGTCACCATGCCTCTACCGAACACGGGCAACACCCTGACTCGTTGCCTTGAAGGTATTAACAAGCCCGTGCTCTTGCTACTGAACAAAATGGATCTCATCGACAAAGAAAACCTTCTGCCTATTATCGCCACTTACCAGGGACTCTACCCTTTCCAGGCGATCCTGCCTCTCTCGGCCAAAGCCAGCGACGGCACCGATCTGGTTATCCAAGAGCTCTGCCCCCTGCTTCCCACCGGGCCACGCCTCTACCCCGAGGATATTCCCACCGATGCCAGCGAACGCTTCATTGTCGCAGAGATTATCCGGGAGAAGATTTTTTTACAGACCGGCCAGGAAATCCCCTATTCAACCGCAGTGACGATTGAGAGCTTCAAGGAAAACGCCGCCAAAAAACTGATCACTATCCACGCCACCATCTATGTGGAAAAGGCTTCACAAAAGGGCATCATCATCGGCAAGCAGGGAAGCAAACTCAAACAACTCGGCCAGGCGGCCCGGAGAGACATCGAGATCCTCCTTGACCAGCATGTGCTGCTCAAACTTTGGGTCAAGGTGCAAAAAGATTGGACCAACGACCCTCGCTTTCTGAGAGAACTTGGCTTTTAAAAGGCGAAAAAAAGGGGCGATTTTTTCAAATCGCCCCTTTTTGCAACTTTTCTATCTTGATTACCGTTCAAATCATAACATCCACCCCACCTGATCTCCCTTGCATCTGCACCCTTTGTCCCTGCGGTATCCTTACTGATGGTGGCTCCCGCCTTGCTAACTCACGCGCCTGTTCTGCCGGGACATTTTGCTCCACAGATTGCTCTGCCTGCGTTAGTGTTCTGGATGCCTCAGGGGCGGATGGTGTCTCGCGTCTTTCCGACTCACGCACCAATTCGTCCGGGGCATTCTGATCCGCAGTCTGCCCTGCCTGGGCAAGCGCTCTGGATGCCTCAAGGGCGGCGGCGGAGATATTGGTCACGACATCAGGGGAGGCCTGACTGGTCTGGCCGGACTCAGATCTGTTATTTTTCGCCTTTTTTTCTCCTTCTGCGCCGGCATAAGGAGAAAGGGGCCGCTCTGATCTAACATTAGTTTGCACTGAAGTAGCGCTGGGATCTAAAGGCATTGTTCAACCTCCCTTGCACATAAACCGTTGGTATAATCAGCATAACGGCACTGACAGGTGACCAACAAATAATGACAGTTTTATTATACTATAATTTTCATTAAAGACAAACCAATCCCTTGAAAAAAACTTAAAGCTTAATCTCCCTGTCCCAAACCGCATCTTCTTGCTTTTACCCAAGCATCCCCTTGAATAACCCAGTAAAATGATATATAAAACGTAACTGCTCAGCAGCACCACATCTGCTTTGTCATCGGCCTGCTCATGTGCAATAGCACACTTCGCAAACCTCTTCCGCGCATCTGCGGCACTGCTGAGCAGTTACGTTTCCTAATTTTATGAACTTTTTCGGCTTTAAGCTGAGCAGTTACTATAAAAACGACTTAAAATACGATCCGCCCACAACGCACGACCTGTTCTGCGTTGCTCTTTTTTTGCAAGGAGAAGACCATGCCCGAAGTCCGCGTCCGCTTTCCCCCCAGCCCAACCGGGTATCTCCATATCGGCGGAGCCAGAACCGCTATCTACAACTGGTTGTTTGCCAAAAAGCACGGCGGCAAGTTAGTACTGCGCATTGAAGATACGGACACGGAACGCTCCACTCAGGAGTCCATCCAGGGGATTCTCGACGGCCTGCAATGGCTCGGGGTGACTTGGGATGAAGGCCCCTATTTTCAATCGGAATATGCCACCGAGCATGTCGCCGCCGCCCAAAGGCTGCTGGCCGACGGTAATGCCTACAAGTGTTTTTGCAGCAAGGAAGAGCTTGAGGCCAAACGGGAAGCCGCCGCGGCAGCCAAGGGCGACTACCGCTACGACGGTACCTGCCGCGCCTTAAGCCCGGAACAGGCCGCAGCCAAGGAAGCCCAGGGGCTCCCCTACATCATCCGCTTCAAGGTGCCGCAGGAACCGGGCAGGGTCGGCTTTGACGATCAGGTTTATGGCCGGGTTGAGCGCGCCCATGAGGACATCGAGGATTTCGTCATCGTCCGTTCCAACGGCCTGCCGCTTTATCTGCTCTGCAACGTGGTGGACGATATCCGCGACCGCATCAGCCACGTCAT
>DOZO01000015.1:16621-18056 GCA_003517965.1 Desulfobulbaceae bacterium | reverse complement strand
TGAGCAACACCCCGCGCCAGATCCTGCTTTACCGGGCCCTGGGCGCGGAGCTGCCGATCTTTGCCCACATGCCCCTGACCCTGGACCTGAACAAGGCCAAGATCTCCAAGCGCAGCCACGGCGAAATCGTTTCGGTTCAGTTTTATCGGGAACAAGGTTTTCTCCCCTGGGCCCTGGCAAATTTTCTCGTCCTGTTGGGCTGGTCTACCCCTGATGATCGCGAGATTTTCACCCGGGAGGAACTTATCGAGGCCTTCAGCTTTGACGGCATCACCCGCTCCAACTCCATCTTCAACTACCACAAGGACGACCCCAAATTCTTCACCGACCCCAAGGCAATCAACATCAACGCCCATTACCTGCGCACCCTGCCCATCGAGGAGATCGGCGCCCTGGCCAAGGTGGAGCTGCAAAAAGAAGGGCTGTGGCATGAGTCCTACGACGGCGAACAGCGGCAGTGGTTTCTAAAAACCCTGGAGATGAGCCGGGAACGCTTCCACACCTTGAAAGATTTCACCTCTCTCGGTCGGGCCTGGTTTGCCGATGATTTTGCCATGGACGAGACCGCACTGGCCAAGAACGTGCTGAAACACCAGGAGCTTAAGGAATGGCTGCCCAAGCTGGCCGACCGCTTCGAGGCCATGCCGGAACTCAGCCACGATGAGACGGAGCGGGTCTGCCGGGAATTCGCCGAGGAACTCGGGGTAAAGCCGGGAGTGCTGGTAAACGGCGCTCGGGCGGTGATCACCGGCCAGGTCAAAGGGCCAAGCATGTTCGAGGTCTTTGCCCAGATGGGCAAGCCGCGGGTGGTGAGCCGGCTGCGTAATGTGGCAAAATACTTCGCATAAATATTAGTCACGAAATCCATACGGGGAAATAAGTATATGACCAGCGACGAAACCCAGTCTCAGGACTTCATCCGCACCATCATCGCCGACGACCTAGCATGCGGCAGGCACCAGCAGATCGTCACCCGCTTTCCGCCGGAGCCCAACGGCTATCTCCATATCGGCCATGCCAAATCCATCTGTCTCAACTTTGGCATCGCCAAGGAAAACTTAAACGCCCGCTGTCATCTCCGCTTCGATGATACCAACCCCACCAAGGAAGAGCAGGAGTATGTCGAGTCCATCAAGGATAATGTCCGCTGGCTTGGCTTTGACTGGGGAGAGCATCTCTACTTTGCCTCGGATTATTTCGAGCAGCTCTACGTATACGCCGAGCACCTGATCAGCACCGGCAAGGCCTATGTCTGCGATCTTTCCGCCGAGGAAACCCGCAACTACCGTGGCACTCTCACCGAACCGGGCAGGAACAGTCCGTTCCGGGAGCGGTCGGTTGCAGAGAACCTTGACCTGTTCCGACGCATGCGGGCCGGAGAATTCCCGGATGGCGCCAGGGTGCTGCGGGCCAAGATCGACATGGCCTCCGGCAA
>DOZO01000015.1:12811-16496 GCA_003517965.1 Desulfobulbaceae bacterium | reverse complement strand
ATGAACCTGCGCGATCCGGTGCTTTACCGCATCCTGCACGCCAGCCATCACCGAACCGGCGACCAGTGGTGCATCTATCCGATGTACGATTACACCCACCCAATTTCCGATGCGCTGGAGGGGATCACCCACTCGCTCTGTACTTTGGAGTTTGCCGACCATCGGCCCCTTTACGACTGGACTCTTGACCACCTGCCAGTGCCCTGCCACCCACGGCAAATCGAATTCGCACGCTTGAACCTTGGCTACACCGTAGTCAGCAAGCGCAAGCTCCTGCAACTGGTCAACGAAGGCCATGTTTCCGGCTGGGACGACCCCAGAATGCCCACCCTGTCCGGCATCCGCCGCCGCGGCTATACCCCGGCCGCCCTACGCAGCTTCTGCGACAAGATCGGGGTGGCCAAGAAAGACAGCCTGGTGGATGTGGCCCTGCTGGAACACTGCGTTCGTGACGATCTCAACGAAACCGCAATCCGGGTGATGGGTGTGCTTGCGCCGCTCAAGGTGGTAATCACCAATTATCCCGAGGGAAGCACGGAAGACCTCACGGCCCAGAACCACCCGCAGAAGCCGGAGCTGGGCGAGCGCCAGGTTCCCTTTAGCCGGGAGGTATATATCGAACGGGAAGATTTCATGGAGGAGCCGGCGAAAAAGTTCTTCCGCCTGGCCCCAGGACGAGAGGTGCGGCTGCGCTACGCCTATTTCATCAAGTGCGAGAAGGTGATCAAGGACGAGGCCAGCGGCGAAATCATCGAGCTGCACTGCACCTACGACCCGGCCACCTTGGGCGGCTCGGCCCCGGATGGCCGCAAGGTCAAAGGCACCATCCACTGGGTGTCCGCCGCCCACGGAGTGCCTGCGGAGGTTCGCCTCTACGACCGGCTTTTCACCGAAGAAAACCCGGACGCGGGCGAGGCAGACTTCAAGACCTTTGTCAACCCGGAATCCCTGGTGGTGCTCAAGGATTGCCTGGTGGAGCCGAGCCTGGCCCAGGCCCAGCCCGGCAGCCATTACCAGTTCGAGCGCCAGGGATATTTCTGCGTGGACATCCTGGATTCCAAGGATGGCAGCCCGGTATTCAACCGAACGGTCACCTTGCGGGATACCTGGGAGAGAGAAAAGCTTAAAGCTTCTTTTTCACAAACTTCTCAAACAACTCCACCTCATGCCGGCAGCCGATCACCAACGGCACCCGCTGGTGCAAGGAGGTGGGCTGAATATCCATGATATTCAGCCCATCATCGGTAATGGCCCGGCCTCCCGCCTGTTCCACCAAAAAAGCCAGGGGCGCGGCCTCATACAACAGCCGTAGCTTGCCATGGGGCTTGGTCGGATTGCGGTTATCGCGCGGGTAAAGAAAAATCCCGCCTGCTATGAGGTTGCGGTGAAAATCTGCCACCAGTGAACCGATGTAGCGACCATTGTAAGGCCGTCCACTTTCCTTATCGTGTTCCTTCAGATAGTCCACAAACCGCCTAACCTCGTTGTTCCAAAAATTGTAATTCCCTTCATTAACACTGAAATACTTGCTTCGCTCTGGAATCCTGATATCAGGATGCGAAAGGAAGAACTCGCCCACACTGGGATCAAGGGTAAAGCCGTGCACCCCCTCCCCGGTGGTAAAGACCAGCATGGTGCTTGAGCCGTAGATAATATACCCGGCGGCCACTTGCTCTTGCCCCTTTTGCAACAGATCGGCTTCCTCGCCTTGGAGAGCATGATCGCTGCTGGATTTGCGGCGATGGATGGAAAAAATGGTGCCGATGCTCACATTGACATCAATATTGGAGGAACCGTCCAACGGATCAAAGGCCAAGGTATATTTGCCCGCGCTCCCCTCGGCCACCGGGATGATATCCGCCTCCTCCTCGGAGGTCATCACGCAGATATAACCGCAACGAGCCATGCGCCGCTTGATAGCGTTGTTGGCCAGCTCATCGAGCTTCTGCACATGCTCGCCCTGAATATTGGTCTTCCCGGCCATTCCCAACACATCGGCCAAACCGGCCATGTTAACTTCGGCGTTGATTATTTTGGCTGCCACAATCAATTCACTGAGCAGACCAGAGAGATCGCCAGTGGCCTCAGGATGCAGGCGTTGGCTATCCATAATATGACGGCTTACGGTAATTCCAAACGGTTTGCTCATTTCATTCCCCATAACGGATTAACGCGGCAACAGAATTGGCGGGACAGCATGCCCTGTGGAATAGTACGGAAAAAAAACATCCGGGTCAAACAAAAACCAGACCTGGTATCCTTATCATAAACTGCATAGTAACCAATGATCAATCTATATACAGTAACTCCCCGGAATGTTCGACCATTTCGACTCCGCTTTCAAGATGCCGGAGAATAATGCCCCCGTCCAAGGCAAGGCCCAGCACCTCCGCCTGATACTGGGGCTCTTTTTGCACATCAAAGCCGAACCAGACCCTGCGTCCCACAGTATCACTCAGTTCCCGCCAGGCGGCAAGCAACAGGCTATCCGGCAAGTGCGTGCCGGAACCGTCGTCCGCGGCCAGCCGTTGAGCCTCATCAAAACAAAGCAGGCCAAAAGACCAGGAAAATTTGGCCAGCAGCCGGGCGGCAAAAGCGCTCAGCTCAGTATCACATCCAAGAAGCTCCTTCATGGACACCGCCATTGCGCCCAACTCGGCAGGAAAGACCAGATTATTAACGTTAAGCCCAACGCCGATCAACACATATTCTTCGGCAAAGGTGGCGCTGGTAAACGATTCGCAGAGCACCCCACAGATCTTGCGCCCTGCCACATGCACATCATTTACCCATTTGAGGCGCGCATCGAGGCCGTAACTCCGGATCGCCTCACAACAGGCCATTCCGGCCGCAAGGGGATAAAGACGCATACTCTCAGGCAGCAGGGTGTTAGCCATGACCAAAGTCAGCCAAAGACCGCCGGGCGGGGCGTGCCAGTAGCGCTGAAAACGACCACGACTATCGGTTAGCTCATCAGCAAGAAAAACCATGCCGTTGGGGCAGGACCGACCGCGGACCTCATCCTCGTTGATCAGCTGCCGGGCAAGAGGCATCAGCCGTTCTGCTTGGGGGAAATGTTGGATGGTGTTACCAACCGGCGCACCATAGCGGTACACGGCCTCGACGACCTCCGCCGGATAATGGCGCAGACGGGCAGGAATCTCCTCGTCGGAGATGATCTGCCGGACGGTTACTACTCCCATTCTGCCTTGACGCGGGTAATAATCTTCTGAATCATGGGCAACTTTTCCGGAGAACAAATGCCAAGCAGCGGTTCTCCTTGAGACACACTGATCCCCGGCTGAAAATAAATAGAATGGATGATCCCCGGCTCCCCGGTATAGAAGACCGGGGTATCACGCTTCATCAGGGACATGGTAAGAATCTCGTCGCCAGGCTTAATGGGAACTCCCTGCTGTCCGTGCTTGTCTATTTTAGCCTGCAGGTCGAGAGAAAAGAAATACTTGGCCCGCTCTGGCGCGTTGAAAGGTTCCAGCACCTGCCGGAGAATATCCTCAATTATTTCGCGCTTTTTCAGCGGATGACGAATGGTGAGAATTTTCTCGCCCGCCTCGACAAACTGACTTTCAAGATCGCTGCGAAGAAAAGAAACCACCCCGTTGCTCAAGGCAAAGATCTTCTTCTGGTTCCCCTCCCGGAGCAATTCATAGAGAAGGGTGCCCCG
>DOZO01000015.1:1522-12615 GCA_003517965.1 Desulfobulbaceae bacterium | reverse complement strand
CGGAAACGAACCTGGCCGGTATGACTGGTCCGCACGTCCAGATAGTCAAAAGGATCGGAACGGTACTTGCCAATTATTGCGTCAAAATCTATGTCGTGATTTTCCATTCGCCTTTTACCTAATAATAGTAACTATCCAGCCTAATGCCGAAAATAGTTAAAAACCACAGAACCGTAACTATTCAGCAGTGCCGTGGCTGATAGGCAGAAGCCTGCGACATGTGCTATTGCACATTAGAAGGCTGATATAGCTGAGTTGGGCAGCTTGTTTGCCCAAACGAAACTTATATACCCTTTGGGTGCAACAACGCAGATGCGGTGCTGCTGAACAGTTATCTGTAATACAGATTACCGCCACCCATAGTCAGCAGGGATTTATGGAGATTGCGCCGGAACTCCCGACGGTCCCAGATACCCTGGATATGTCCTCGTTCCAGTGCCTTGCAGGCGTTATGGTAATCAGGCGGAATATCCTCTCCGGTGGTGTCCCGAATAACCCGAGGGCCGGCAAACCCGACCCGACTCGAACGAATGGCAAACTGATACGGCGAACAACCGAGAAAGCTCGCCACCGGGCCGGCATAAGAATTATTGTCGTAGACCACAATATACAACCCGCCGGAATCGATGTATTCCCGCACCGCCATGGTGCACTTGGGCATCTGCACCACGCCCAGGGTTCCTTCGTGGATACGGATGCCGCCGGTGGTGTGCACATAGGCGAGCAGGGGACGCCGTTTCAACTTGGCCCTTTCACAGGCCCGGACGAATTTTTCACCCTCGGCTGCGCCAACGGTGCCGTTTCTAAAATCGCTGTACAACATGGCCACCACCAAATCAACACCCATGACCCTGGCATCAAAGGTGATGATCCCGCTTTTTCGACCAGTTTTGGCAATGGCGGCCTGCAACTTCTTTTCAAAACCAGGATAAGCCAAGGGATTACCCGCGCATACCCCGGCATTGAATTCCCGAATAGAATCCGGATCAAAAAGATGTTTTAGATACCATTGATATTCCAAAGGGAAATGGTGGCCGCAATTTTCGCAGACCCCGCCAAATTCACCGTACAAGTCCGGCACCCAAAGATCCTTGCACCCCTGCTTCTCCGCATTAGGACAAGTCACAGTCCGATCCTCGTTAGCCAAAGGACTGGTATAGACATCCCCAAACTCGATAGGGTCTTCTCCGCCACCGCTTCCTATAACCGGTAATTTGCTCGGACGCGCGCCGGGTTTGCGCGCAATAAAATCATAGGCCGCGCTGATCGGGGAGGAAACCTGTTTGAGCAGAACCGAACCCTCTCCGGACACATCCTGCAAAACCTTTTTTACCTGTTTATGCTGCGTCTTCAGCAGGTCATAGCGAAAGCTGTAATAAAGTTTGGCCACACTCTTTCTTGCCTTTCGGTAAAAAACGGCACAGGCCGAACTTTCTTCAGAATAAGCCTGGCAAGACATGAGCCGATATTTTTTTGAGCGGTAACTGAGCAGCCTTTTTATCTCATCATCGTTAAGATCCCAGGAAATCACGATGTGCGGTTCTTCAACTACATTCTCCTCCGCTTTCTTCATCGTCAACTCATAAGCGCGAAAAGCTCGGAGGCTCTTGGTTTTAAGCACAACCTCGTCGGTAGCCCGGATGATCTCGCTCTTGAGCTGCCGGAAAAAACCGAAATCATCCCGTTTGGCGCCCAGAGGCGGTTCGTAAATAATCCGATCGATGGTCCCAAGCTTGAGGTTTTCCTCAGCCGTGATGTGCAGTCGCTCGGCGCAGGCTTCCACCAGTTCCTTGGGCATCTTTTCGCCCTCGCGGATCTTGCCCTCGATGGCGGCCGCGCCTTCCGGAGAGATAACCGAATAGTAGCCATGAGAAAACATCAACCGGGCATCAGCCATGCCCACCGCCTCAGCCCCGCCGGAGCCGCCCTCCGAGGTGACAGAAATCATCGGCACCCGCAGCTTGGCCATGGCGTAGAGATTTCTGGCAATCTGCTGACCGGCGCCTGGATAATCCTCCACCGGAAAAGAACCAGGGGTGAAGATATAGAAATGGATGGGGATTCCTTCGGTTTCAGCAACCTTCATGTAACGGAGGGCCTTTTCGTTGCCCCAGGGCTTGCTGCAGCCGCCGTTACGGTATTCCTCGCCATGGCCCTTTTCGTGACCAATGACCATAACCTGCTGCATCACCGACTTGTTTTTCACCCGCCGCATGATACTCGCCCTGGCTGCAACCATGGACGGATCAATACTGACCTCCTCGGCGCCGCCAAGTTCAGTGTAATCTTCGTAGACATTCTCGAGGATATCTTTTAAGGAAAACCGGTGGGGATTGCGGACAATACGAACCCTGTCCATAGAGCTCAAGGTCTCTTCGCAACGGGCCTCCAGAAAAGACAGTGATTCTTCAAAAGTGCGGATTTCCTCGGACAACTGAGCTTCCGTGTACTCATAAAATCTATCCCGCAAGTCGACAAATTTTTCGCGCAGGTTAGAGAGATTCCCCCACTCAACACCATCCTTGATCTGACTAAGATAATTGGTGCGTTCTTCAACCTTAAGCAGTCGTTTTCGTAAATCTTCCATAGATTAAGCCGTGGCAATAGGGAGGTTCGTTATTTATGTGACAAAACCGGCATAAAGAGCCGTAACAGAAATGTTTAAAAAACACAGATTATTTCTTCACGGCTCCTAATTACCTGTGACTCATTAAAAGGTGAGCAATCGGGCAATATTTTCCTGAAGATAAGGGAGGTTGGTCATGATCTGACCACCGGCGGCGTTACTGCCTTCTATGGAGACCTCCGCCAGAAATTTTCGCCCCCTTTCTTTAGCTTCTTCCATGGTGTCGCCCCAGACCAGGGCCAGAGCCAGGTTAGGATCGTATTCGCTGGGAATCGCATAAGAACGGTCGGTGGGTACATGGCTGTATACCGCAGACCAGTCATACTGCGGGTAAGAAAACCGGGAAATTGTTCCGATCCAGGGAGCAAAGCCGCGGGCGGTATCTTCCGCGACAATTCTGAATTCGATACTGGCACCACGAGAAGCGATATCACTCTGGCTGTACCCCATCTTGTCGCCAAGGGCCAGCCGGATCTGTTCGCGAATGAGATTTGGATGTTTGTTGTTTATGTAGCTGACCCGAGCGGAGACATCGTTTTCCACCTGGATTCTGGTATTGACCTCAAGAAGATAAGGCTGGCCGTCCCGTGTGACAATCCATTCCCAGGTGCCAACATTATCGTAGCGGACATGGGCGGCAAGCTTAAGGGAATATTCCACCACCTTGTCCAGCACCTTTTGACCGTCAAAATCATAAATGAAACAGGAATTATCGAATCCTGGCGCAGCCTCCAGCCGCTTCTGACGCCCGGTGCTCTGAATAGTACAGTTCCGAGTCCCAAAATGTACCCGCTCACCGTGCCGACTGCACACCAACTGCACCTCAAGATGGTTGAAGTCACGGATCCGCTGTTCGATCAGCACCCCGCCATCGCCAAACTGCCGCTTGGCATAATTCTGGACCTGACGGTAGATACGCCGAAACTGCTCGATCTGATAAACTTCTTCAATCCCCATGCCGCCACCACCTGCTGCAGCCTTAACCAGGATAGAGGGATTTTTGATCTTCTGGCCATCCTGTGTTTCCAAAAGATGGCGGGCGACATCCTCGGCCTCCATTTCATTATAGATAGGGCCGTCGGTACCAGGAATAGTCGGGATTCCCAAGCGGTTAGCCACCCGCTTGGTATTGATCTTGTCGCCGAGATCTTTAACCACTTCCCATTTTGGCCCGATAAAGGTCAAGGGACGATGGCGGATTGTGACCCGCCTGGCAAAACGGAAATCCTCAGAAAAAAAGCCGTAACCGGGATGGATGGCCGTGCAATTGGTGTGATCCGCCACGGAAAGTATATCGTTGGGATCAGTATAGGCCGAGACTCGCCAGGCCCTGCGAATATTACTCTGACTGTCCAGATTGCGGCGCACATGTTCGGATTCCTCATCCGCCGCAGTGTAAATCACAGTATAATCAAGGCCCAGCTCTTTACAGGCCTCCATAATCCGCAAGGCGATCTCGCCCCGATTTGCAATCAAAACTTTGTCTTTCAAGCGAACCCTCGATATTGGTTGCGGGGGCAGGCTGCACCGTTTACCATATCCCATAAAACAAACAGGAAAAAGCTAACGCTCACACCACCATTGCCGTCGTTTCCATTTTTTTATTGCTTACTAATGTTCAGAGCAAATGAAAAGGGTGAATTCCGCTGGTCTCGGAACAAAGGGGGAAGATGCACCGACAAGGCAAGAGGATGAGCCTTGTCGCAACTGCCTCATTACTCCCCGGAGGAAAAGTCCTCTATCTCGTGAAGCGCATTCTGTTGAAACAGCATGGTGTTATATGATATATTAAACTTATTTTTAAACTATACTTCAAGAAAAACATACTATTCATATGGGGTCAAAGTGTTGCCCTTATACCGATTTTCAAGATAAACGTCAATTTTTTTTCTTGACACCACCGGCTATTTCCTTTAGCCAGTGCGTGTTACATTCGAAAGACTAAATAGTTATCACCCAACAGGATTCTTACCCCCGCATGGACACCTCTGCTTCGGACACCGGCGACTCGGCCTTCAAACGCATCCTCCATTTTTTCGGCATCAACCGTTCCCCAGACACCACCGAAGATATTGAACAGGAAATACAGGAACTCCTCGATGACGGCGAAGAACAAGGGTTGATCTCCCGCGAAGAGGGGGAGATGATAAGCAGTATTCTGGAGTTCCGGGACACCCTGGTCCGCGAGATCATGACCCCCAGAAGCGACATGGTCAGCGCTGAAGCAAAGGTATCAGCCGCCGAGCTCATCCATTTAATCACCGACGAGGGCTACACCAGAATCCCCATCTATCAAGATTCCCCGGACAATATCATCGGCATCCTGCATGCCAAGGATCTCCTGCCCTTCTGCCTCAATGCCGCCACCATGCCTGCGGCCTCTGATCTGGTCAAACCGGCTTTTTTTGTACTCGACACCCGCAAGATCGTCAATCTGCTCAAGGATTTCCAGAGTCAGAAAGGCCATCTGGCCGTGGTTACCGATGAATTCGGAAGCGTGCGCGGCCTGGTGACCCTCGAAGACGTACTGGAGGAAATCGTCGGCGAGATCCGCGACGAATACGATAAAGTGGAAAAACGCTGGAAGGTGGTAAATAAAGATCTACTCCTCACCGACGCCAAGGTAAATCTTGAAGAGGTGGAGGAATTTTTCGGCATTACCCTGCCGGAAGGCCCTTATGAATCGGTAGGCGGCCTGATCATCCATCAATTGGATCGAGTGCCGCCGGTAGGCGCCACCATGCTCATCAACTCCCTGGTTTTCGAAGTGGTCTCCGCTGACCGACGACGCATCCACACCGTAAAAATCCATACGAAGCCGTTGTGCACAAACAACCTCGACTTAACAATGCCCTGAGCGGCATAAAGGGCGCTAAATGCACAAACTAAAAACCAAATTTTATTCATTAACAGCCCCTAAATTCGACTGATGCCTCCTCTTCTCCCACGCTCTGAAAGCACACCCAATTTCGGCAAGTCCTGCCTGTTGGCCTTATTGGCCAGTGCCCTGTTATTATCCGCCTCTCCCGGGGACATTGCCCTGCCCCAGCTTGCCTGGCTGGCTCTTGTTCCCCTTTTCTGGAGCCTTAACAACCAGCCCCCGCGCCGGGCTGCCCTGCTCGGCCTTATCTGCGGGCTGACCTATTATCTGCCTCTTTTGTACTGGATCATCATTGTCCTGGCCACTTATGGCCAGGTGCCTCTACCTATCGCAGTGCTGGCCCTGTGCTTGCTGGCCCTGTACATGAGTTGCTATCTGGCTGGATTCGCCTTGCTCTGCGCCAGAAGCGGGCCGCGTCTCCCTCTGCTCATTTTCGCCCCGATCTGCTGGGTAGCACTCGACCTGCTCCGCGGCCTGCTGTTTACCGGCTTTCCCTGGCTTGATCTGGCCTATACCCAGTATAACCTGCCCCCGTTGATCCAGATTGCCGATCTGACCGGCCACCATGGGCTTACCTTTCTCATGGTGCTGACAAACGTCCTGCTTTTTACCCTTGCCTCTTCGCTGACCCAGCGCAAGGCGATAAGCCCCCCCGCACTCATTGGCGCCGCAGTCGTCGTTCTCTTAATGGCCTCGGGCTACAGCCTCTGGCGTCTACAAACCCTGCCGGCAATCATTGCCCAAGCGGAACAGATGGAGGTGGCGGCAGTTCAAGGCAATATCCCTCAGGATCAAAAATGGCAACCTGTCTTTCAGCGGGAAACAATTAACACCTATCTACGCCTGAGCAGCGAAATTTTCATCACCAAAAGGCCACAGTTGATTGTCTGGCCGGAAACAGCCCTGCCCTTTTATCCCTACGAAAATTCCCTTTTTCTTAAACTGCACAGTGAACTCACCAGACCGTACCAGACATATCTACTCACCGGCGCGCCTCACCGGGAAAAGACTGCCCCCGCTGATGGTTCCCTAACCTATAGCAACAGCGCCTTTCTGATGGCCCCGGACGGACGTCTCACTGGCCGCTATGACAAACAGCATCTGGTTCCCTTTGGCGAATATATCCCCTTTCGTAAGATCTTAAGTTTTGCTTCGCCCCTGGTAGAAACCCTGGGAGCATTTACCCCTGGCCAGACAAACGCCCCTCTGTCTTGCCAAAACAGCCGAATCGGGGTATTGATCTGCTTTGAAAGCATCTTTCCGGAGATTTCTCGTCAACAAGCCGAGGCCGGGGCCAACCTGCTGGTTACCCTTACCAATGACGCCTGGTTTGGCAGATCGAGCGCCCCTTGGCAGCATCTATCCATGGCGGTATTTAGAGCGGTGGAGACCAGAAAATCCCTGGTTCGGGCAGCCAATACCGGGGTAAGCGCCTTCATTGACCCTCTGGGGCGCATCCAGGAAGCCTCCCCCCTGTTTGCCGAGTACGCTCACAGTCAACCAGTCGCCCTGCTTAATGGCTTGACCTGCTATGTCCGCTGGGGCTATCTTTTCCCTTGGGTTTGTTTGCTTCTTACCTTTAACCTATTATTTTTCAGGAGAACACCATGTCCGCGGAACTAAAACAAAAAATCCAGGATCTCAAGGGGCGCCTCATCTCCCTTAAGGAGCATCTTTGAGGTAGATCACAAGAGAGAACGACTGCAGGAGCTGGAACAGCTCACCCTGGCCCCGGCTTTCTGGGATAACCAGGAAAACGCCCAGAAGGTGCAACGGGAGCAGGGTAGCATCCAAAATATTGTTGAAGGCTGGGACGCATCCCAGGCAGAGCTTGAAGAAGCGGAATTTCTGCTCGAACTGGGCATGGCCGAAGGCGACGAAGAGACTCTCACCGAAGTTGACCACGCATTAAACGCGCTGCTTGAGCGGGTCGAGACTGTAGAGCTTGAATGCATGTTCACTGGCGAGCATGACGCCAGCAACGCCATGATCACCATCCACGCGGGCGCGGGCGGCACCGAAGCCCAGGACTGGGTGAGCATCCTCCTGCGTATGTATCTGCGCTGGGCCGAGGCCAAAAAATTCCCCACCGAGATCCTCGATCTGCTGCCCGGCGACGAGGCAGGGGTCAAGGGGGTAACCGTTATGGTCACCGGCCATAACGCCTATGGCCTGCTTCGCTCGGAAATGGGCATCCACCGCCTGGTTCGCATCTCTCCCTTTGATGCGGGAGGCAGACGCCACACCTCTTTTGCCTCGGTGTTTATCTTTCCAGAGCTGGACGACAGCATCCAGGTGGACATCAACGACAAGGATTTGCGGATAGACACCTACCGGGCCAGTGGAGCAGGAGGCCAGCACATCAACAAGACCAGCTCGGCTATCCGCATCACCCATCTACCCACCGGCATCGTGGTTCAGTGCCAGAACGAACGGAGCCAGCACCGCAACAAGGACACGGCCATGAAGATGCTCAAGGCTCGGCTGTACGACCGGGAGCGGGCGGCGCAGAAGGAACAGCACCAGGATATTGCCGGTGAGAAAAAGGAGATCGCCTGGGGCAGCCAGATTCGTTCCTATGTGATGCAGCCCTACCGGTTGATCAAGGACCACCGCACCAATTTTGAGGTGGGCAATGTGGACAGCACCCTGGACGGAAACCTTGACCCATTCATCAAGGCCTATCTCTTATGGCAGAGATAGACCCCCTCCAGTGCGCAAAATGCGGGGCCTGCACCGTGGTCTGTCCAGTCTTTCAAGTCACGGGCCGGGAATCTTGCTCAGCCCGTGGCAGACTGCACTTGTTAGAACGACTTGATCCAGCCTTAGCCTCGACCGCCTACGCGGAGATTCTTTCCCAATGTCTGCTTTGCGGGGCCTGCGGATCAGTCTGTTCAAGAGGGCTCGATCCGCCCACCCGCTTTATTGCCGCCCGGAAAAAATTGAGGAAGATTACGGGCCGTCAGGTTGTATTAAGAGCCATTACTCAGACGACCCTGAATAATCCAGCCCTGTTGGCGGCGATCGCCAGCTTCGGCAGATTCCTGCTGGACCAACTGCCAGCCGACAGTGGCCTGCGTTTACACCTTGGCTTACCATCTAAAGATTTGGCCCTCCACCCTGCCCCCCCTGCAATCCAGGTGCAGAAATCCACGCCCCCGGCCTTGACTTATTTCCCTGGTTGTTACGCCACCCATCTGCACCGGCAAATCGGCACGGCAACTGAACGGATAGCCACAGCCTTCACCGGCAATCATCCGCTCAGACCAAAACAACAATGCTGTTGTGGACTTGCCGCAAAAAATTCCGGAGATACCGCCAACGCCAGACATCTTGCCAGACAGAACATCCTGGCCTTTACCGGAAACAGCCTGCCCATTCTGACTTCCTGCTCCTCCTGTTACAGTCACTTATGCCGCTATCCTGAACTGTTTGCAGATGATCCAGAATGGCAAAAAAAAGCCCAAGCCTTTGCCGGACGACTCCTTGAATTTTCAACCTTTGTGGCACAAGCCATGAGTACCGCGCCGACTTTACCTTTTGTAGCTCCAAAAACGGCCCGTACCGTGGTTTACCATGACCCTTGTCACCTGAGATTTCAGGCCAGGATAACCAGCCCACCCCGCAAGATCATCCAGACCATTCCCGGTCTGCATCTGGCCGAACTCCCCAACGGAGCTCAATGCTGCGGTCAGGGCGGCTTGTTTCATCTGGCCCAACCGGAGCTGACAGAAAAAATCAGAGACCATTTGTTAGAGCAAATAAAACAGGTCGCCCCCGACCTGGTGACCACTACCTGCTCTGGCTGTCTCATCCATATCCAGCAGGGCCTGAGCCATGACCCAACACAACCAGATGTTAGACACCTGGCCCTTGTTTTGGCAGAGTTTCTCTGACCTGAATGCAAACCGAAATTTTACAACTATTCTCCTGCTGCTTCTTGCGTAATTTTTTCAGGCATTATAATGTATTCGTCTGACAGGTTGTCAACTCAGAGAGATTGCCGGAGGAGTACCTTCGGCTGCCTTATTTTTCTTAACCACAATGAGGAGAACCAACAATGGTCTTTATTTTTCGACATTTTTTCAGATGTTTATCCATAATTTGCGCGGCACTGCTTCTATCCTCCCCCTGCCAGGCCGGAGTTGACTGGGAGATAAGCAACACTCTTAAGACCCCGAATACACCCTTGGACATTGCCGCTTCGCTGGACGGCAAATGGACCTTTGTCCTGACCGAGGGCGGCAAGCTCCTTATTTATTCCGCCAAGGGTACTTTGGAAGAGACCATTGCCGTTGACCCGACCATGAGCCAAATAGCCTCTTCCGGCCTGCAAGGGGCCAACCTCCCCGACCGCATCTATCTGGCCAGCAGCAAAAACAAAACCATCCAGACCATCACCCTGGATTTTTCCGTGCAGATCAACATTCAGGGCGCTCCATTTCTTGGGCCGGAAAACGCCCCAGTCACCATTGTTGAATTCAGCGATTTCGAGTGCCCTTATTGCGGCACAGTAGGAACCTTGATGGAAGAGGTTCTGGCCAAACATCCTAAAGACGTCAAAGTTGTTTTTAAACATTTTCCTCTTAACATGCACAAACAAGCCCAATCTGCCGCCCTTGCCTCCATGGCCGCCCACCGTCAGGGCAAGTTCTGGGCCTATCACGATCTACTTTTTGAAAACCAGAAAACTCTTTCCGAGGCAAAATATACAGAGCTTGCCAAAAAGCTTGGGCTTGATCTGGAAAAATTCAACAAGGAGTATAAAGCGCCAACCAACCAGCAGGCTCTTGCCCGCGATATATATGACGCTCAGCTGGCCGGAGTGCGAAGTACCCCGACCATCTTTGTTAATGGCCGTCTGCTGAAGGAACGTAACATCAAAGATCTGGAAAGGCTGATCGGCCAGGAAATGGGCAAACGTAACAAGGGAGGGCCCCAACGTTGAGCAAACGTGAAATCATTCTGGCCGACAATAACATTGCCCTGCTCGTCTACGGAGCCCTAAACAGTAACCTTGCCGCCATCGAAACTGGAGCAAAGGTCAGCATCCAGGTCAAGGGCAGTCAGCTCATTATAAATGGACCGAAACACGAGGTTGAGCTGGCGGTTTCGCTCATCGACAAACTCCAGGAGCTGATTCGCGCCGGCTATCCGGTGTATCCTGCGGATGTTGCTTACGCCTTGCGCATCCTTCAGGCCTCGCCCAAGGCAAACCTCAAGGAAATC
Source organism: Desulfobulbaceae bacterium (assembly GCA_003517965.1). GTDB lineage: Bacteria > Desulfobacterota > Desulfobulbia > Desulfobulbales > Desulfurivibrionaceae > Thiovibrio. The sequence continues at coordinate 1,879 of DOZO01000015.1, read as the reverse complement.
TTTCTCGACAAGGTCTACATCACCGCCGAGCAAAAGGTGATCGCTCCCAAGAGCATCAACCAGAAACTTTACATCGACAGCATCCGCACCAACGATATTGTTTTCGGCATCGGCCCGGCTGGCACCGGGAAAACCTATCTTGCCGTGGCTATGGCTGTCTCCGCTTTTGTCAACAAGCAGGTCCGCTCCATCATACTGACCCGCCCGGCGATAGAGGCCGGTGAACGCATGGGCTTTCTCCCCGGCGATCTTGTCCAGAAGATCAACCCCTACCTTCGTCCTCTGCACGAGGCCTTAAACGCCATGCTGGGCCGAGGCAAGGTTGCCGACCTGATCGAAGAAGGCCTGATCGAAATC
>DOZO01000015.1:0-1340 GCA_003517965.1 Desulfobulbaceae bacterium | reverse complement strand
TAGGCTTAAACTCCAAGGCGGTAATCACCGGGGACGTAACGCAGATAGACCTGCCGGAAGACAAACAGTCCGGTCTTGTCGAGGCCGCCCGCATCCTGCAAAACATCGAGGGCATCGCTCTTAATCATTTCTCCGAAGAGGACGTGATCCGGCACCGGCTGGTACAGGAAATCATCCGTGCTTACGCCGCCAAGGAAAACCCTCAGCCCCGCCACACAGCTGTCAGGAAACAGTGACCTTTCATGCCCGTACTTATCACCAGCCAAACGATTTTCCCCCCGAACATCTGCCTGAAACAACTCCGGCAGCGGGCCGAAAAGCTGCTGACCCTCTGTGATCGCAAGCAGAGCGAACTTAGCATCCTGCTGGTTGACGACCATAATATGGCACAGCTCAACAAGCAATACCGTAAAAAATCAGGGCCTACCAACGTCCTGGCCTTTGCCATGCAGGAAGGAGGAGGGGAGCATCTGCCAACAGAGCTTCTCGGCGATGTCATCATCTCACTGGACACTGCGACCCGTGAAGCCATCAGCGACCAGGTGACCATGCACCAAAGGGTGACGATCCTTTTGATTCACGGACTATTGCACTTGCTGGGCTACGATCACGAACGCTCCCGCGCCGAGGCCAAGGCCATGGTCGAGCGAGAAACGCTACTTTTACATCAGTTAACAAGCGAAGAGAGGAGAAGAACAATGGTCAGTCTCGCCATCAATGTCGATCATGTCGCCACCCTGCGTCAGGCCCGCGGCATTACCGAACCAGACCCGGTGCTGGCCGCAGGCATCTGCGAACTGGCAGGAGCCCAGGGGATTGTCGTCCATCTCCGGGAAGATCGTCGCCATATCCAGGACCGGGATCTGCGCCTGCTCAGGCAGACGGTGAAAACCAAGCTCAATCTGGAAATGGGGGCAAGCGAAGAGATCATCGCCATAGCGCTGGAGATCAAGCCGGACATGATCACCCTGGTGCCAGAAAAACGCCGGGAGCTTACCACCGAAGGCGGGCTAAATGTTGCCGGACAAAAGAAGAGGTTGGAAGAAGTCATCGCCCGGATGGGCAAGGCCGGCATCCCGGTAAGCCTGTTCATCGACCCCGACTCCAGGCAGATCAGTGCGGCCCACCAAGTGGGGGCGGCCTTTATCGAGATCCATACCGGCCGCTATTGCGACGCCACTACAGAACAGACGCGAGACTACGAATTTTCCCTCATCGCCACCGCGGCGGAAGAGGCTTACGAAAGAGGCCTGCGGGTAAACGCCGGGCATGGTCTCAACTATCTCAACACCCGCCGGGTTGCCAGCCTGGGAATCATCGAAGAACTTAACATCGGCCAT
>DOZO01000003.1:38060-60309 GCA_003517965.1 Desulfobulbaceae bacterium | reverse complement strand
CTCTCAGACCCGCTACCCATCGTAGCCTTGGTAGGCCTTTACCCTACCAACTAGCTAATGGGACGCAGGCTCATCTCTACACAGAAACTTCCAAGGAGAGGTCTCCTTTCCTTATACGTCTTGCGACACATAAGTGTATCCGGTATTAGCACCCCTTTCGAAGTGTTATCCCAGATGCAGAGGTAGATTACCTACGCGTTACTCACCCGTGCGCCACTCTACTCAGGACCGAAGTCCCTTTCTCGTTCGACTTGCATGTGTTAAGCACGCCGCCAGCGTTCAATCTGAGCCAGGATCAAACTCTCCAGTTTAATATCTGAACAGGTTCCTAAAAACCCACTCTTCTTTAACAGAGATTCTGATCTCTTTACTGCAATAAAAACTCCCGAAGCCAAAGCTCCGGTTTCTTGGGGCCCATCTTCTACTTTGCTCACTATTCAGTTTTCAATGATCGCTGTCGCCAGGGGTCTGACCCTAAGTCAGTCTTAGCTTCCGTCGTTGCGGAGAGCGGCAAAGTAGTCGATCCAGCCCCCCTCGTCAACCCTATTTTTAACTTTTTATTCATCACCCAACAAAAAGTACACTAATCCATTGAAATAAATTATATTTTTTATTGTTGACCGTCCTTCTTTGTTTGTGAATTAATATCCATGAATCATTTTTCCAGAGTACATAATCCTAAACTAAGCAATAAATCTATTGCCTTGAGAGGATGACCATGCACGAAGCGCTTTTTTATACCAAAACAACTAATTCCCCTGGCCCTGTCCGTTGCCTGCTCTGCCACCACAATTGCTTGATCGGTGAGGGCCATCGGGGAATCTGCAAGGTCCGGGAAAATCGAGGCGGGATCCTCTACAGCCTCAACTATGGTCGTTTGATCAGCGAAAATATCGACCCCATCGAGAAAAAACCTCTCTTTCATCTGCTGCCTGGTTCCCTTTCTTATTCCATTGCCACAGTAGGCTGCAATTTCCACTGCAAACACTGCCAGAATTACGAGATCTCCCAATATCCCCATCGACATGCCGGAGATATCCCCGGCACCGAGCGCACTCCGGCAGAAGTAGTCGAATCCGCGCAACGATCCAGTTGCCAGTCCATCAGCTACACCTATGTGGAACCTACCATCTTCTACGAATTCGCCCTTGATACCGCTAAACTGGCACAGACGGCAGGGCTGAAGAATATCTTTGTCAGCAACGGCTATACCGGCCCAGAAGCCACCAGGGAACTGGCCCCCTATCTTGACGCCAACAATATCGATCTCAAGGCCTTCACTGACAAGTTTTACAAAGAGGTATGCGGGGCCAGACTACAGCCAGTCCTTGATACGATCCGGTTGATGAAGGAACTTGGAGTCTGGATAGAGGTCACTACCCTGGTGATTCCTGGCTGGAACGATTCAGAGGACGAACTGACCGACATTGCCCGTTTCATAAAAAGCATCTCTGCTGACATACCATGGCATGTCAGCAGGTTCTGGCCCACTTATATGATGACCGACCATCCACCCACCCCGCACTCCACTCTCATCCGCGCCAGAGAGATCGGCCTGACCGAGGGTCTACGCTATGTCTATGTCGGCAATATCCCTGGCGACACCGGGGAAAGCACCATCTGTCCAAACTGCGGAAAACTGGTCATAAAACGAACTGGTTTCAAGGTAATACAACAATATATGGACGGCAGAAACTGCCAGCATTGCCAAGCAGCTATCGCCGGCATTTTTTAGGAGCCGTTACGAAACACTTGGTTCGTTATGGCTCCTTATGCCGGGGATCAGTCGACGACTGCATCAGACACACAGACAAGCGAGTCCCTCTCTTGCCACATAGCATAGTACCGTAAAACTTATTGACGAAAAAGCCACAATCAGTTTTATTGCGTTGATTTTCATCTAAGGTCTGTACTCGATATATTTTCTCGCACAGAAAGGGCTCCCTTATCCTTGCTATATAACCTGTATAAACTCTTAGGTTGGCTATTTTTCATGGCCATTTCCCCTTTTGCCTGTGTGTATCTTGTTTTCTCGGGCAAACATCGCCAAGGTCTCCGTCAACGCTTTGGCGATGTGGAAGATGTACCACTTGATGAAGACAAACCCGTCCGCATCTGGCTGCACGCTGCCTCTGTCGGCGAGATCCAGATCGTCAAGGCATTGATTAACGAAATAAAAAAACAGTTGCCCGAGGCATCAATAGTTGTATCCAGCGGAAATCGGCATGGAATCGCTGTGGCGACAAACCAACTCCCGAAAGATGTCCCATGTTTTTTTGCTCCGCTTGACCTCATAGGTATTGTCAATCTGACTTTGCAGACGATCCAACCAACTATTTATATCTGCTTAGAAACAGAGCTATGGCCAAACATCATCCGACAGGCGCAACATCACGGCGCAAAGCTCTTCCTGCTAAACGGTCGCCTTTCTGAAAATTCGTATGCCGGCTATAAAAAGGTACAAGGTTTAATGCGAGATTTGCTCGCCTGTTTCACCAAAATTTCCGTTATCCAGGGGATTGACGCCAAACGGTTCAGAGCCTTAGGCGCAGACCCAACCCGCATACGTATCCTGGGTAGCGCCAAATACGACCAGCCAATCACTAAGGCAGACTGCAATCTAACAAAACATTATCGGCAGATACTGAATTTCCATAACCAGCAACCGGTGCTGGTTACCGGTAGCACCCATACGGGCGAAGAGGCGATGCTGATTAAGGTTTTTCGTGCCCTGCAACAGCGGCTCCCGGATCTTGTCTGGATAGTTGCTCCCAGGCATCTCCAACGGCTCACTGAAATTGAAACCCTCTTCAAGACCCAGGGAATCACCAGCATGCGCTTGCGTCAGGCTCAGGAACAAGGCCGCAGCGCCGAGGTGGTCCTGGTTGACACCATGGGTGAATTGGCAAGTCTTTATTCAATAGCCACCTATGTTTTCTGTGGAGGAAGCTTGGTAAAACGCGGCGGCCATAATGTCTTAGAGGCTGCAGCGTGGGGAATCCCTGTTTTTTACGGGCCCCACATGGATGACTTTCTCGATGCCAAGGCACTGCTTGAAACAGAAAATGCCGGGTTCTGCGTGAACACCTCTCAGGAACTCGTCGGCAGACTTCTCTATTTTATTGAAAAACCAGAAGAATATGCTGTAGCCGGGCGAAGTGCCCTTAAGGTAGCGAACAGGCAACAGGGTTCAGCCCAAAAACAGATCGCACTTATCAAAGAGGATTTGCATTCCGTCACAAACTCATCTTGCGTACATTCTACAAGTTAGGGCTGTTAATGAATAAATTGTGCTTTTTAATTTGTTCATTTATAACCCATTATGCCGCTTATATCATTTTCAAGTCGCACTGTATGAACAGAACAACGGCTTAGAGGTTAAAAAAATTCTATGAAAGCACTTATCGCCCTTGAAGACGGCACTATTTTTGAAGGAAAATCCTTTACCGGCTCCGGAGAAACCAGTGGCGAGATCGTATTCAACACCGGGATGAGCGGCTATCAGGAAGTACTCACCGATCCTTCCTACAAGGGACAGATCGTCACCATGACCTATCCGCTCATCGGCAACTACGGGGTCAATCCCGAGGACATGGAATCAGACAGAGTGCAGGTCGAGGCTTTTCTCATCAAGGAATACAATGCTATCCCCAGCAACTTCCGCTCAACCGGGACACTTGCCGATTTTCTCAAAAAAGACAATATTCTCGGGATTGAGGGCATCGACACCCGGGCGCTCACCCGTCACATCCGTACAGCCGGGGCTCTCAAAGGCATTGTTTCCACTAAGGACCTCGACCCCAAATCCCTCATTCAAAAGGCCAATAATTCCCCCGGCCTTGTCGGACGGGATCTGGTTCGGGAAGTCACCTGTGCCGAACCCTATGGCTGGCGCGACAACCGACCCGCTCCCGGCAACAATTTCAGCACAGCCGCCCCTGGCAAATACAGAGTAGTCGCCTATGATTTCGGCCTGAAATACAATCAGCTCAGGCTCCTGGCCGCACGAGACTGCGCCGTGCAGGTTGTCCCCTGCACCACCTCCGCCGATGAGATCCTGGCCATGAGTCCGGACGGGATCTTTCTTTCCAATGGCCCAGGTGATCCGGCCGGCATTCCGGGAATTGTCGACAATATTCGCGCTCTCTTCGGCAAAACACCCATCTTCGGCATCTGTCTGGGCAATCAGCTTCTCGGGCTTGCCTATGGCGGCACCACTTACAAGCTCAAATTCGGCCACCGTGGTGCCAACCAGCCGGTTAAGGATCTCCTTACCGGCAAGGTTGAAATAACTTCACAAAATCATGGATTCTGTGTTGACTCAACCACCCTGAATCCAAAGGATATCGAATTAACGCATATCAACCTTAACGACAACAGTGTCGAAGGCATGCGGCACAGGAAATACCCGATATTCTCAGTACAGTATCATCCGGAAAACGCCCCAGGCCCGCATGACTCACTGTATCTCTTTGACAGATTCATCAAGATGATGCAGGAGCAATAGCAACAGGCAGTACTGACAACTGTACAAAAAATGTAACCGTTCACCGGGGCGGTCACCAAAGCACCAATAACCGCCGGACTGTAACCGTTCAGCAGTGCCGCAGATTTGGACGATCGGATCGGCGCTGCGTATCTCGTGTACGTAAGCCGGGCCGATCGTCCGAAGATGTGGTGCTGCTGAACGGTTACCCAAAAATAACAACTCGACATAATAACAGGCAGGTAAAAAATCAGATGCCAAAAAGAACCGACATTAAAAAGATCCTGATTATCGGCTCCGGCCCCATCATCATCAGCCAGGCCTGCGAGTTCGACTATTCCGGCACCCAGGCGGTGAAGGCCCTGAAAGAGGAAGGCTACGAGGTCATCCTCATCAATTCCAATCCAGCCACCATCATGACCGATCCCGAGATTGCCGATCGAACTTACATCGAGCCCATTACCCCGGAAATGGTGGCCAAGATCATCGAACGAGAACGCCCGGACGCACTTTTGCCTACCCTGGGAGGACAGACCGCCCTTAATACCGCGATCAAGGTCGCCGAGTTGGGCGTGCTGGAAAAATACGGGGTGGAATTGCTCGGCGCCAATATCGAGGTCATTAAAAAAGCAGAAGGACGGGACTCATTCCGAGATGCCATGCGCAAAATCGGTCTCAAGGTTCCGGAAAGCACCATCATCCACACCATTGCAGAGACCAAGGCCGCCAGCGAACAGATCGGCTTTCCCATCATTGTCCGCCCCAGCTTTACCCTGGGAGGCACCGGCGGCGGCATCGCCTATAACTCGCAAGAGCTCGATGAATTCTGCAAAGCCGGTCTTGACTTAAGCATGAATTCAGAGGTCATGCTCGAAAGGAGCCTGTTGGGCTGGAAGGAGTATGAACTTGAGGTGATGCGCGACAAGGCCGACAACGTGGTAATCATCTGTTCCATCGAAAATGTTGACGCCATGGGGGTGCACACCGGAGACTCCATCACCGTGGCCCCAGCCCAAACCCTGACCGACCGGGAATACCAGGAGATGCGCAACGCCGCCATAGCCATCATGCGGGAAATCGGCGTAGAAACCGGCGGCTCAAACGTCCAGTTTGCCGTAAACCCTGTAGATGGCGAGCTGATGATCATCGAGATGAACCCCAGGGTTTCCCGGAGTTCCGCCCTGGCTTCCAAGGCAACCGGCTTCCCCATCGCCAAGATCGCCGCGAAACTCGCCGTGGGCTACACCCTGGACGAGCTCAAGAACGACATCACCCGGGAAACCATGGCGGCCTTTGAGCCAAGCATTGATTACTGCGTGGTCAAGATCCCCCGTTTTACCTTTGAGAAATTTCCCGAGGCCGATGACTTTCTTACCACGGCCATGAAGTCGGTGGGCGAGACCATGGCCATTGGCCGCACCTTCAAGGAGGCCTTCCAAAAAGGAATGCGCTCACTCGAAATCGGGGTGAGCGGCTTTGGCGCTGACCCAAAATTTAACCTTGAAGCCATGGATCAACAGGATCTTGAAAGCGGCCTGCGCAAACCAAACTCCAAACGATATTTTCAAGTATTCGAGGCCTTGCGTCGGGGGATGAGCGTTGACAAGATTTACGAAATCTCCTTTATCGACCCCTGGTTTTTGCACAACTTCAAACAAATTATCGAAATGGAGGCCCACATCCGGGACAGAGGCTTTAACGGGTTGGACCATGACTTTCTCAAGGAGGTAAAACAGCTCGGCTACTCTGATCGCCAACTCGCTTTCCTCACTCGCACTTCGGAAGAGGATGTCTGGGATCTGCGGGAAAAGCTTGCCGTGCAGCCGGTGTACAAACTGGTCGATACCTGTGCCGCCGAATTTGAGGCCTACACTCCCTATTATTACTCCACCTACGAGCAAGAAGACGAGGCCAGGGAAACCACAGGCCCAAAGGTGATGATTCTGGGCGGTGGCCCCAATCGGATCGGCCAGGGTATCGAATTCGACTACTGCTGCGTCCATGCCGCTTTTGCCCTTAAAGAAATGGGGATTGAGTCGATCATGGTCAACTCCAACCCGGAGACAGTAAGTACCGATTATGACACCTCAGACAAGCTCTACTTTGAGCCGCTAACCCGGGAAGACGTGCTGCATATTATCAAAAAAGAAAAGCCCGATGGGGTTATCGTGCAGTTCGGTGGACAGACCCCCCTTAATCTGGCGGTGCCTTTGGCCAAGGCCGGAGTACCCATCCTCGGCACCTCTCCGGACAGCATTGATCGGGCGGAAGACCGCAAACGCTTCCAGCAGTTCCTGCACAAACTAAACCTGTTGCAGCCGGAAAACGGCACCGCACAAACCGCAGAAGAAGCCCTGATTATAGCCGCTAAGATCGGTTATCCGGTGGTGGTTCGCCCATCATACGTCCTTGGCGGACGAGCCATGCGCATCGTTTATAATGGAAGAGACCTTACCTCCTATATGAATTCGGCCATCGACGTCTCGCCCGACCGGCCCATCCTGATTGACAAATTTCTCAAGGATGCGATCGAGATCGACGTGGATGCCATCTCCGACGGAGAAACCACCATCATCGGCGGAATCATGCAGCACATCGAGGAAGCGGGAATTCATTCCGGTGATTCAGCCTGCGTTCTGCCGCCCCACAGCATTTCCAAAGAAATGATCGAGACGATTAAAAATGCTACCCGGGCCATGGCCACCGAACTCAAGGTCAAGGGCCTGATGAATATCCAGTTTGCCGTCAAGGAAAATCTGCTCTATATCCTTGAGGTTAACCCGCGCGCCTCGCGGACTGTCCCCTTTGTCAGCAAAGCAACTGGCGTCCCCCTTGCCAAGCTGGCCACCAAAGTCATGCTCGGCAAGACCTTGGCAGAGCTGGGCCTGATTGAAGAAGTGGTAGTTGCCCACTATGCGGTTAAAGAAGCGGTTTTTCCCTTTGATCGTTTTGAAAACGTGGACACCTTGCTGGGGCCAGAAATGAAATCTACCGGCGAGGTAATGGGCATGGATGTCTGCCTCGGTCTGGCCTTCGCCAAAGCTCAGTTAGCCGCGGGTCAAAAAATCCCCACCGAAGGCAATGTTTTTCTAAGCGTACGACACAGCGACAAACCTGCTCTATTGCCTATCGCCAAAAAACTGCGCGCCTTGGGCTTCAATATTGTCGCAACCAGAGGAACCGCCAGAATTCTTGCGGAAAACGGCGTTGCCTGCGTCAGTGTCCACAAGGTTTCAGAAGGCCGACCACATATCCTCGACAAGATCCAGGACAAGCAGATTCAGTGGATTGTCAACACCTCGCTTGGCACCAGAACCACGGAAGACGCCTATACCATTCGTCGGGCAGCCCTGAACTACCATCTTCCCTACACCACCACCATTGCCGGGGCTGAGTCCATGGTCAAGGCCATCGGCACCATGCAGCAGGAATCCATGGAGCCAAAGTCAGTGCAGGAATATTTCGCCTGATTCGAAGAGGGCAAGCTCAACCTCTATGGACTTTCTTCTGCATCTATCTTATGATGGAAAAGAAAAAATCAGACTCGTGACACAAAATCAACAAGTCACCAACGAATACCCATTGTGCTATCGGCACTTCTGCCGATGATTGACATGCGATTTTTTTGCGACTTTATCAATAATAATGGAGGTTCTGCTTGAACAGTTTTTATAAAAATTTAGCCATGTGGCTGATAATCGGCCTCGCTATGATTCTGCTTTTCAACCTGTTCAACAAGCCGCAATCATCTGTGATGGAAATGAACTACAGCGATTTCCTGACCAGTGTCGAATCCGGCCAGATCTCCTCAGTAAATATCCAGGAGAATGAGGTTACCGGCAAGGGTAGCGGCGGCAAAGAGTTCAAGGTAGTCACCCCCCCCGCTGACTCAGAACTTATCCCCATCCTGCGCAAGGCCAAGGTCAATATCCTGGTCAAACAAAAAGAAGAATCACCTTGGTACGTCACCGTCCTGGTCTCCTGGTTTCCCATGCTCCTCCTCATTGGCGTCTGGATCTTCTTCATGCGCCAGATGCAGGGTGGTGGCGGAAAAGCCATGAGTTTTGGCAAAAGTCGGGCTCGCCTCCTGGACAAAGACCAGACCAAGGTCACCTTTGCCGATGTCGCTGGCATTGAAGAAGCCAAGGAAGAACTTTCCGAGATCATCGATTTTCTCAAAGATCCCAAAAAATTTACCCGACTGGGTGGCCGCATTCCCAAGGGGGTATTGCTGGCCGGTGCGCCGGGAACCGGTAAAACCTTACTGGCCAAGGCCGTTGCCGGCGAAGCCGAGGTTCCGTTCTATTCCATCAGCGGTTCCGATTTTGTCGAGATGTTTGTCGGTGTTGGCGCTTCCCGGGTGCGTGATCTGTTCATCCAAGGCAAAAAAAACGCACCCTGTATCATTTTCATCGATGAAATCGATGCCGTTGGGCGCCACCGTGGCGCAGGCCTGGGCGGAGGCCACGACGAGCGGGAACAAACCCTGAACCAACTACTGGTAGAGATGGATGGTTTTGAATCCAATGAAGGAGTAATCATCATCTCGGCCACCAACCGTCCCGATGTGCTTGACCCGGCCCTGCTCCGGCCAGGCCGTTTTGACCGACAGGTGGTAGTGCCGGTGCCAGACGTGAAGGGTCGGGAGAAGATCCTTGAGGTACACGGTCAGAAAAAAGCTCTCTCTGATGATATAAAATGGGAGGTAATAGCCCGTGGCACCCCCGGTTTTTCCGGAGCTGATCTGGAAAATATGGTAAACGAGGCCGCACTGCTTGCCGCCCGAGCCGATGCGGACAAGATCACCATGATCCATATGGAACAGGCCAAGGACAAAGTTATGATGGGGGCCGAGCGCCGCAGCATGATCATCACCGAAAAGGAAAAAGAGATCACCGCCTATCACGAGGCAGGTCACGCATTGGTAGCCATGCTGCTGCCCGGCACCGATCCCATCCACAAAGTAACCATTATCCCCAGGGGACGCGCCCTTGGCCTTACTATGCAACTGCCGACAGATGAAAAACATACCTATGCCAGATCATTTCTCCAGAACAATCTCTGCATTCTGCTCAGCGGCAGGGTTGCTGAGCAACTGATCTTTGGTGAAATCACCACCGGCAGCGGCAATGATATCGAACGTTGCACCCAACTGGCGCGAAAAATGGTCTGCGAATGGGGTATGAGCGAAGAGATGGGCCCCCTGTCCTACGGTAAAAAAGAAGAACATATATTCTTGGGCCGGGAAATAGCGCAACACCGTGACTACAGCGAATCAACCGCCGTCCGGATTGACGATGAGGTGAAACGTATTGTCCTGAAGGCCAACGAAAATGTCCATCAATTGCTGGCAGAAAACATCGAGATTTTAAAATCCATTGCCCAGGCGCTCCTTGAAAGGGAAACTCTCTGCCTGGATGATATCGAAACAATCATGGGGCGCGGCAATAAAATAGCATCGCCGGTGGATATTCAGGAGTCACAAAACCTTACCGAATGACCGATGCCCCTGCTTTCCCTTCCCAATAAACGTGATCCCTTTGGCAATCCACCAAACTAAAAGGCTCACGTTGCAGGTAGCCCCGTGAAGATTATAGCCAAAAACAAAATCATATCCTTTGGCATCCGCCCCTTGGTCATGGGCATTCTAAACGTCACCCCGGACTCTTTTTCTGATGGCGGACGCTTTACTCAACATAAACCCCTCAACGCCCAGATCAAAAACATACTGGACAACGGGGCAGACCTCATTGATGTGGGCGGCGAATCAACCAGACCATATGCTGATCCGGTATCGGAGCAGGAGGAACTGCGTCGGGTTCTTCCTGCCATCACCAGCATTCGCGCACAGCATCACAGCATCCCTATTTCCATTGATACAACCAAAGCGGAGGTGGCGCACCAGGCTTTAAACGCTGGAGCTGATATTATTAACGATATTAGCGCTCTACGTTTCGATCCAGCCATGATTCAAGTCGCCGTTGCCCATGAGGCCCCAGTAATCCTCATGCATATGCGTAAAACTCCCAAAGACATGCAGGATGAACCGAAGTACGATGATGTTATTCAGGAAATCATGGAGTTTTTAGCCGAGCGGATATCCTGGGCAACGGAACACGGACTTGGCAGGCAACGGATTATTGTTGACCCCGGCCTCGGTTTCGGCAAAACTGTAGTCCATAATCTGACTATCCTTAAAAATCTGCGTGTGTTTAAAAATCTGGGCTACCCGTTAATGGTCGGACATTCCCGCAAGGCCTTCATCGGCAAACTCCTTGCCTTGGAAACACAGGAAAGGGATCTGGCCACGGCCATGATTTCATCCTGGTGCGCAGCCCAAAGGGCAGATATTATCCGAGCACATGACGTGGAGAAAACCATGCAGGCCGTTCGTCTGCATGAGGCCATACTCCAGACACCTTAACAGGAAATGACCATTACATGGAGACCAACCCGGAAACCGCAGCAAACTCTTTCCTGCAAAAACAGACCCGCTACAAAAAGTATAATGAGGAGCGAAAAGCCAAGGCGGTACTTTTCAACACAAACCAGAGTAACCTTTTACTCAAGGTTATCCCCTTTCTGCTCCACAGCAACTACCCTGATCTCCCAGGTTTTATCGATGACGCTGATTGTCCATATGGCATTCACCTCTTCAACCCGACAGCAGAATTTTCTCATGAACTCTTTCGCCGTTATTTCCCCAACTCGACCGCCATGCGGACCGACAGACCTTCTCCTTTTACCAACAAACCTTGCATTCACTCCCTAAAAACCATCGGCAGTATTGGCACCATAGCTCAATCAACGATTTCTGACTGCGATTACTGGGTCAGTATGTACAAGAAAGAACTTGGCGAAAAAGGGCGACAGCTTTTACAGGCAAAATGCAGGGCTATCGAAGAATGGACGTTGAAACGGGGTGCGGAAGTCCATTTTTTCTTAATGGATATTGACCAAACCAGGGAAAACAACTTCGAGTCGGAAACAGATGAGGAGTCGGCAGGCTCAGCCATCAAGCTTCTGCTTAAAGATGAGCTTTTCCGTACCCATATCCTGGTAGCCGGCAAGATGCTTCTCTGGTGGCTTATCCCCCCAGGCCTTACCGAAGGAGAATATCGTAACTTTGTCCAGAATATCGTATTGCGCAACCAATTACGTGCCAATAACTTTATTGATCTCGGTTACCTCTCAGATATCCCCAAAGCAGAAATTTTTGGCGCCTGTCTCTGGCAGATGAACAAGGCTCTGGACAGCCCATTCAAATCGGTCATCAAGCTTGCATATCTCGAACTCCTCCTACATGTGGATACCACCACTCTCCCTCTATTCTCGGACAGAGTAAAATGCATGGTAACCTATCCGGAAAAGCTTCCAGCCGCGGAACAGGGTGTCATGAACCTGGCCGAGATTGACCCATATCTCCTGCTGGCCCGAGACATCATCGCCTTTTACACCCAGGAGAAAGCCGCATATAAAAGAGCCTCCCTAATCAGGGAATGCCTTTTTCTCAAGGCGTTTGAGGGGTTTGACTCAAAAAAATATAACAAATTCGGCCAAACCGATCCCCGTAAAACAACAATGGACATCATGCAGAACTGGCACCTTCTCCCTGAAAAATTTAGCCATTTCCTGCAATTCCGCGATTGGAAATACAAGGAACTCATAACCTTTGGTGCCGAAGTGCATGCTTATCTAATCGAGACCTATAAAAGGCTGCGCGGAATATTTAAAAGTTTTAGCAACGACACGGGCCTGACCATTACCGAACGGGACATCTCTGTTTTAGGTCGCAAATTGTTCACCTTCTATGAGCAGAAAGAAGACAAGATCGATTATATTCGCAGTGTTTCCCGCGACCTGATGGCACAACACCATATCACCATCCATATTACCAAATACGAAGGAGTATTTCACTACTATGCCTTTCAGGGTCAACATGACCACCAAACAGTGAAAAACAACATGGATTCAGTAATCAAACGAGAAGACAACCTGGTCCGGCTTATTGTCTGGCTCCTGATCAATGGCATTTTAGCTGCCAAAACCCAACTCCATCTAACAAAAAATTTTCTGCCCATTGACTTAGTGGATATTCAGAAACTCACCGAGCTTCTGCTGAAAACCTTCCCCCTCATCCATTTTTCTCACATTTCCCCAGCAAACCTGCTTAAACGGGAAACCGTGCTGCGGGCGCTCGCAATTGTCAATTTCGACAAAACCCCGGTGAAGGGAGCAAAAACTCTAAAATCAACCATGATTACGGAAAACAGCTACGGCGAATACTTCATTCAGGAATATACCACAGCCATTCAACTCAAGAATGCGATGCGCAACCTGCTCACGCAGCATTATGTGAGCAGGTGGAACAACAACCTGGAGATTTTTATCCCTCCCCAGGATGAACAAAGCTATATCAAAGCCCTAATTGAGGGATAACCACAGACGACCAGCAGGCACCATGAAAATGTAAGCGTTCAGCAGCACCACATCTGCTTTGTCATCAGCCTGCGCATACCGTATGTATAGCGACAGGCCTCTTTCGCGCATCTGCGACACTGCTGAACGCTTACAGTCCCGGGTTTATCTGAAATTGGCTGCCCTTGGTGAACGATTACATGAAAATCGAACTTTACCGCACCATCCTCTGCCCTCGCTGTCTGTTCGTAAGCCGCACTCTCAAAAAGATCGTGGCCCACGCCCCGCACCTCGAACTCGAAACCATTGAAGTCGCCACCAACCTGATTCGCTCTTACCAGGCCGGGATTAAGAGCGTGCCGACCATCAAAATCGGCAGAGCTACTCTTACCGGCCTCATCCTCACGCCACGGATGATCCGCCATTTTATCGAGCAACACCTGCCGGAGGATACTTCCAGATAAAACCGCTTACACTTTTACCTTACTGAATCAAACGCCGTCTGAGAAGATACCCAGCCAGCCATACAGCACAACCAGTCACCAGGATAGAACCGAGAAATTTCAACAGGATAGGTTCGTCGAACCGCCCATAACAAAAAATACGGGCCAGACTGACGATGGGGGTCAGAGGCAGCATTTCAAGCAAGCCCCTGACGGGCTGGGCCATAGTCTGCACCGGAAAGAATATCCCGGAAAAGAGAAAGAGCGGGGTAATAACCAGCGAAGTAAAGTAGTTGAAAAAATCATAGTTTTTCGCCAACGCTGTCATGATCAAGCCAAAGGCGGAAAAGAACATGCCGGAGAGAAACAGAACCGGCAGCAGGGCAAGGACCCAGGGAGAAGGCACCACCCCAAAAAGTGGCAAGGCCAGCAGCATAATCACACCGGCAAGCAACCCCTTGCTCGCTCCCCAGACAATCTCCCCCAAAACCAGATCAACAACGCCAAGGGGGGTCATCAGGATGGCCTCATAGGTTTTCTGCACAGTGAGCCGGGTATAGGAACCGTAGGTGGTTTCAAGGGCGGCGCTGTACATTACCGCCGAGGCAACCAGACCTGGAGCGATGAACTGCAGATAGGTCAACCCATTCATCGGCCCCACGTCGCGGCCCAGCCCATAGCCCATGGCCAGAAGAAACAACAGGGGCTGCCCCAGATTGCCGATCAGAGCGGCCAGGATATGTTTTTTCCAAACCCGCCAGTTGCGCAGCCAAATGGTGCAGAAAGAAAATCCGCGCATGATTGTTGAAATCGCAAAAAAACCGCGATTACAACGGGTATTCGTTGGTAACTTGTTGATTGTGTGTTGCGATCCTGTGACCTTTTTCCTTTTTTGCAAGTACATCAAGATTCCCTCAACGATCTGCCGGTGAGCTGAATAAAAAGATCCTCCAGATTGGCCGGGCGCCTGACCCAGCTACCCGAGGTGTCCATCACCTTTGTCAGGCGGGAGCAGTCCTCCCTGGCATAGACATACAGCTTGTCTCCCACCCTTTCCAGCCGGGCATTGCACTGCGCAAACGAAGCCCCCATAGCTTCAAGCTCAGCCGGTGTTCCCTCGACCTCGAAAACCTCCAACCCAACGAGGTCCGTGATAAGTTGTCGCGGTTCACCCTGTACCACAACATGGCCATGATCAAGGATCAACACCTGCTGACTCAAACGGGCAACTTCATCGAGATAATGACTGGTCAGGAGCATAGTGGTTCCCTGAGCCTGCAGAATCGCCAGACGTTCCCAGATAAGGTGTCTGGCCTGGGGATCAAGGCCGATAGTGGGTTCGTCGAGAATCAACAGCTCCGGCTCATTGAGCAGGGCGCGAGCCAGCAACAATCGCCGCCGCTGCCCCCCGGAGAGATGTTCAATGATCTCCTCCCGCCGGTTATGCAGGGCAAAAAAATGCAGGAGTTCGTCAACCCGTTTCCGGGCAAGGCGGCGCGGCATTCGGAAATATCCGGCATAGGTGCGCAGGTTTTCTTCCACACTCAGATCCGGATCAAGACTGTCTGCCTGGGGCACTACCCCGATGCGAGCCTTGATCTCCCGATGAAAGCGCGGCGCCTCCAAGTCAAAAACCCGGATCTTACCCGCGCTTTTTTCCACCAGACCGAGGAGCATGTTGATGCAGGTGGTTTTCCCTGCCCCGTTGGGACCAAGAAAGCCAACACATTGGCCCCGCTGGATAACAAAAGAGATGTTATCCACTACGAGCCGTTCGCCGAACCGCTTGCTAAGGCCGGTTACAGAAACGATTGTCTGACTGCCGGGGACATCCGGCATAGATTCTGGTTGTGGGATTGTCTGGCGCATAATGCCATTATACCCTATGCCCGCTTTTCCCTCCCCCAAAAAAATCTTCCTCTACACAATCCGCAAAAATCCTTTATGTTGCTCAACGAAGCGGGTAGAATAATCTCCAGGAAATAGGGTTTTCCAGTGTGGCGATTCTGGTCAGAGAAGAGCGCGAACCAGAACCGCCGTCATGCAAATAATGCCAGATAATCAAGGGCCAAAGGAGAATGCAAATGAGCGAGAAAAAACACCCCACGACGGAAGAAATCGAAAACACCATGGCCTGCTCCGCTTTCGCGGAAGAGGGTGTACCCTGCCCAATCGGCAGTGGGGAGAAAGTAGGCGATGCAGGCAAAAATGGTTCCTCGCTGGACTCGGTTGAGGATGCCTTTGCCTGCACCGCTTTTAGTGATCAGAACGAGGAATGCCCTATCAGCAGCGACAAAAAGAAAGAATAATGACAAGGAGCGGCATTATGCAGGAAGCGATTGACATGGCGGCACAACTCATGGCGGTATCGGCGCGCACAGCCCCCAAGGCTGGCGGCAAGGACTTTCTTGAAATCGTCGTGATCACCCAGGACAATGATTTGCAGAAGATCGCCAAGGCCATGGAAGAATATGCCCCCAGGAGCACCAACGAAGCCTTCTGGCTCAGGGATGCAGCCAACATCGAAAACTCACAAGCCCTGCTGCTCGTTGGCCTGAGCAAACCGGTGACCGCCGGTTATGACTGCGGGGCCTGCGGTTATCCCACCTGCGCGGAATTCGCCAAAAACAGGAAGCTCACGGACAAGGAAATGGGATATACCGGCCCCCATTGCGTCATGCGGATGATCGACATCGGCGTGGCCCTCTCCTCGGCGGCAAAGACCGCCAGTCTTCTCAACGTAGACTGCCGGGTGCAGCAGCGGGTCGGTGCGGCGGCGCGGGCCATTGGTCTCATCAAGAGTGAGGTGGTCATGGGCATCCCCCTGAGCGTTACGGGAAAAAGCATTTACTTTGACAGGAAAGCACCTGCTCAAAAGTGAGGAAAAATGACTTTTTTATCACCGTTTACCGCGCTCTGCACTGTGGGTTTCTTTGCCAGGCTTTCCTATGCCCTGGCAAGGAGTCCGGTGCTGCCGCTGTTCGCTCTCTATCTCGGAGCAGGCCCAGAGGCGATCGGCTTTGCCGTAGGGATTTCCACCGTAACCGGAATATTTTTCAAACTGCCCTCCGGGGCGCTGTCCGACGTGATCGGCAGGAAAAAGACGATGCTGATCGGCTTGGTCGTCTTTGCGGTTCTGCCGTTTGCCTATCTGCTCATCGACAACTATCAGACCCTCATCATAGTTCGCTTCATCCATGGCCTGGCCACCGCCATTTACGGGCCGGTGTCGATGGCCGTGGTCGCCGATGTGGCCGGAGAGCGCAAGGGCGAACTACTTTCCTGGTTTTCCTCGGTAACGATCATCGGCAACCTCCTCGGCGCCCCGCTGGGCGGTTTTATCTTGAACACCTCTCCCGGCTCCGCAGGCCCGGCAATAGGCGATTTCCATCTTGCTTACCTGGCCAGCGGTTTCGCCGGGGTCATGGCCCTGGTCCTGGCCTTGGGCGTGCTGAAAAATGACCAGAAAACGGAAAACCACCACAGCCTCCGGGAGGCATCCATGCGTTTTGTCTCCGGGATCAAGGAGGTTGCCAGCGACCGGCGGGTCATTATCACCTCGAATATGGAAGGGTTGCAGAATATGACCGTCGGCGCGCTGGAGGCATTCCTGCCCATCTATGCGGTGACCGTGGTCGGCCTCACTGCCTTTCAGGCGGGCCTGCTCTGGGGGGTGCAGGTGGTGGCCACGATTGTCTCAAAGCCAATCATGGGCAAAACCTCGGACGAATACGGCAGAAAACCGCTGATCACCGCCGGTCTGTTCCTGTGCGCCGTCTCCTTTGGCGCCATCCCCCTGCTATCGAATTTTTATCTTCTCGGCCTTGCCGCCCTGATCTTCGGCCTTGGCGAGGCCCTGGTGACCTCCTCCTCTGCGGCCCTGATCATCGATATCTGCAAGGAAAAGCACTTTGGCGCAGCCATGGGCACCTTCGGCACCATCTTCGATATCGGCCACGCCGCAGGCCCCATCCTGGCCGGCGTTCTGATCGCGCGTTTCGACTATCTGCCAACATTCTGGCTGATGGCCGCCATGCTTCTCGCCGCGATCCCGGTGTTTATGGCGACGGCGAAAAGCAATAAAGATGCGTCATGAGGCCTGCTGTCTGGAATCTCTATCCGTCTCCTCAAAAAGATCAAATCTTTGCAGGGATTTCTTGAGCGAACAACAAATCATTGTTACTATCTCAAAACTATATGCCGTTACTTAATTCTTGTCCTGTTTTTATATAAAAATCGGAGGCCCCGCCGTGACTCAGCCACCCAAAATTCCTCTTGCCCAAAATGATGCCTGCTCCAAGGAGCACCCAGCTACCGCCGACTTTCGCAGCCGGCTGCCGCAACTGGTTGATCAGGTGGTGGACACCTGCTACAACAACATCTGTTTTGAGCACATCGAAGCAAATCCCCTGCCCAGCCGCCAGCACATCATCGATATTCTGGAATCATGCCGTGACATTCTCTTCCCCGGTTATTTTCGCAACCAGGGTATTGACAAGATCAGCCTCAAATACCAGTTGGGCCTGGAGATCTCCGGTCTCTATGAAAAACTGACCAGAGAAATAACCAACGCCATACGCCACGAGTGCCTCCGCCATGGTACCAGTTGCCAACACTGCGAAGACACGGGAAAGGAAAACGCCTTCAAATTCATCACCTCGCTACCGGCCCTGCGGGAGATTCTGGCCACGGACGTGCGAGCGGCCTACGAAGGCGACCCAGCTGCCGGCAGTTTTGATGAAATCATCTTCAGCTATCCTGGCATTCACGCCATAATGGTCTACCGAGTAGCCCACGAACTCTACATCCTGGGGGTTCCCATCCTGCCGCGCATCATGAGCGAATACGCCCATGGCATTACCGGCATCGACATTCACCCCGGTGCCACCATCGGCGCCTCGTTTTTTATCGACCATGGCACCGGCGTAGTTATAGGGCAGACCAGTGTCATCGGCCAACAGGTCAAGCTCTATCAAGGCGTGACCTTGGGTGCCATGTCCTTCAAACGGGACGATTCCGGAGATCTTGACCGGCAGAGTAAACGCCATCCCACCATTGAAGACGAGGTCACGGTCTATGCAGGCAGCACTATTTTAGGCGGCGACACCATCATCGGCGCCCGTTCAGTCATCGGCGGCAATACTTGGCTGACCCAGTCTGTGCCGCCCGACACCAAAGTCTTGCTCAAATCCCAGGAATTGATCATGAAAACCACGCCAAACCAGTCGGTAAGGTAAAATAAAAACTGGATATTCCGGAAAACTTCGTTTAGATTGCCTTGTTCAGTCAGAATGGCACATAAAGAGAAGATCATAACCTCTCAGAGCCAGGCCTGAAGAACCATCTGTAAATTTGATTTCTGCCGATCAATAACAACGTTATTTTGGCCGCACCTCATTCCTGCCCCGCGCGCAACGGGGTGCAGCCCTTAAAAGCTTTATACTATTATCAACCCAATCAGAATTGAAGGAGATGAGTCTATGTCCCGGAAAATGGTCACCATTGATGGTAATCAGGCATGTACCCATGTGGCTTACGCCACCAGCGAGATCATCACGATCTATCCCATCACCCCCTCTACTCCCATGGCGGCGGAGTCCGACACCAAGGCAACTGCCAAGCAGGAAAACATCTGGGGATCCATTCCGGTTGTCACCCAGATGCAATCCGAAGGCGGCGTAGCCGGGGCCCTGCACGGCAGTCTGACTACCGGCGCACTCTGTACCACCTTCACCGCCTCGCAGGGTCTCTTGCTGATGATCCCCAACATGTATAAACTGGCCGGCGAATTAACCCCCACCGTTTTCCATATCACAGCCCGCTCCATCGCCTGTCAGGGTCTTTCCATCTTCGGCGACCACGGCGATGTCATGGCCGCCCGTCAGACCGGCTGGGCCATGCTCTGCTCTCAAAACGTCCAGGAATGTCAGGATATGGCCCTGATTGCCACCCAAGCCGCCTTGCAGACCCGCATCCCCTTCATGCACTTTTTCGATGGTTTCCGCACCTCTCACGAGATCCAGAAGATCGAGCAACTCACCTTCGACGATATGCGCAAGATGGTCGACGAGAATTTGATTCTCGCCCACCGCGAACGGGGGCTCTCCCCGGATCGGCCCATGATGCGCGGCACCGCCCAGAACCCAGACGTCTATTTTACCGGCCGTGAAACGGTAAACAAATTTTACAAGGCCACTCCGACCATCGTCCAAAAGACCATGGACAAGTTCGCCAAGCTCACCGGCCGCAAGTACCATCTCTTCGATTACTACGGCTCCCCGGATGCCGAGGATATCATCATCATGATGGGTTCCGGCGCCGAAACCGTTATCGCCACAGTTGAGCATCTGGCCAAGAAAGGCAAAAAGCTCGGTCTGGTCATTGTTCGGCTCTTCCGTCCTTTTGACTCCGCCGCTCTGATCAAGGCGTTGCCTAAAAAAGTCAAACGCATCACCGTGCTTGACCGCACCAAGGAGCCAGGTGCCGCAGGTGAGCCCCTTTATCTTGACATCCGCGCCGCAATCGGCGAGGCAGTTGAGGCAGGAACCCTCACAGCCAGCCCCAGCATCATAGGTGGCCGTTACGGCCTCGGCTCCGCCGAGTTCACCCCGGCCATGGTCAAAGCGGTGTTCGACAACATGGCCGCAAAAAAAGCAAAGAACAACTTCTGCGTAGGGCCAGATGACGATGTAGCCAACACCAGCCTCAAGTACAACCCCTCCTTCGATATCGAGGGCAAGGACGTCTACCGGGCCATGTTTTACGGTCTGGGCGCAGACGGCACCGTAGGTGCCAATAAGAATACAATCAAGATCATCGGCACCGAAACCGCCAACAACGCCCAAGGCTACTTTGTCTACGACTCCAAAAAATCTGGGTCCATCACCACCAGTCACCTGCGTTTTGGCAAGAACAAGATTGTTGCCCCATACCTGATCAACAAGGCGAATTTCGTAGCCTGCCACAACTTCTCTTTCCTCGACAAGTACGACCTGTTGGGCAATTTGGAGACCGGCGGCACCCTGCTCCTGACCACCACCTTCAACAAAGATCAGGTCTGGAAGCAACTGCCCTCCGTGGTACAGAAAGATCTGATCGAGAAAAAGGCCAAATTCTACATCATCGATGCCATCACCCTGGCTGAGGCCATCGGCTTGGGTGCCAGAATAAACATGATCATGCAGACCGCCTTCTTCCTGATCTCCGGCATTCTCACCAAGGATGAAGCCATCAAGGCCATCAAGGATGCGATCAAGAAAACCTACGGCAAGAAAGGCGACAAGGTCGTCAACATGAACTACGGCGCGGTAGATGTGGCGGTGAACAACATCGTTGAGGTCAA
The DNA here is from genome assembly GCA_003517965.1 of Desulfobulbaceae bacterium. Classification (GTDB taxonomy): domain Bacteria; phylum Desulfobacterota; class Desulfobulbia; order Desulfobulbales; family Desulfurivibrionaceae; genus Thiovibrio. The sequence continues at coordinate 39,620 of DOZO01000003.1, read as the reverse complement.
AATGCCCAAGAGCGCCGATGGCCATGAGAAGCCCCCGGTCGTTTCCGTTGATGCCCCGACCTTCGTCAAAGAAGTAACCGCTAAGATGATCGAGGGCAAGGGCGACCAGATCAAGGTCTCTCAGATGCCCTGCGACGGGACCTGGCCCACCGGCACCACCCAGTATGAAAAACGCAATATCGCAGTGCATGTACCCGAGTGGCTGCCGACCAACTGCATCCAATGCGGTCGGTGTTCCCTGGCTTGCCCTCATGCCGCCATCCGGATGAAGATCGTTAAAGCTGCTGATCTCAAGAAACAGCCCAAGACCCTGAAAAGTGTCGATGCGGTCGGCGCCCAGTTCAAGGGAAGCAAAACCATCATCCAGGTCTTCACCGAAGACTGCTGCGGCTGTACCCTCTGTGTCGATGTCTGCCCGGCCAAGGAAAAAGCCCTGAAGATGATCGAAAACAGCGAAAAGATCCGCACCCAGGAAATCCCCAACATCAAATATTTCCTGAACCTGCCCGAGGTCGCAAATAAGGAAATCGATCCTGCCACGGTCAAGGGCAGCCAGCTGATCCGGCCCCTGTTCGAGTTCTCCGGGGCCTGCGCCGGTTGCGGCGAAACCCCCTACATCAAGCTTGCCACCCAGATGTTCGGCGACCGGATGCTGATTGCCAACGCCACGGGTTGTTCCTCGATCTACGGCGGCAACCTGCCCACCACCCCGTACTGCAAGCGAGCCGATGGCCGTGGCCCTGCTTGGGCCAACTCCCTGTTTGAAGACAACGCTGAGTTCGGCCTTGGTATGCGCAACACCGCTAACAAATTCGCGGAACAGGCAGCGGAACTGCTGGCAAAAGCAGTGACGGAAAAAATCATCGCCCAAAAAATGGCTAACGAGATCACCTCCGCCGCCCAAAAAACCCAGGACGAGATCGAAGCCCAACGCGGTCGAGTTGCCAAACTGAAAGTTGCGCTCACCGGCAGCACCTCGGTAATCGCCAAACGGCTCCTGCCGGTGGCGGACTACCTGGTGAAAAAATCTGTCTGGATCTTCGGCGGTGACGGCTGGGCCTATGATATCGGCTACGGCGGTCTGGATCATGTGCTGGCCTCAGGCGAGAACGTCAACGTCCTGATCATGGACACCGAGGTTTACTCCAACACCGGCGGCCAGATGTCCAAGTCCACCCCGCGCGCGGCCACGGCCCAGTTCGCCGCAGGCGGCAAGAAAATGCCCAAGAAAGATATCGGCATGATCTTTTCCACTTATGGCAATGCCTATGTGGCCAAGATCGCTCTCGGCGCCAACCCCACTCAGGTGGTCAAGGCGTTTGCCGAAGCAGAGGCCTACGAGGGTCCCTCCCTGATCATCGCCTACGCCCATTGCATCAACCACGGCATTGACATGACCAAGGGCTTTGACCAGCAGAAGAAAGCGGTTGCCTGCGGCCACTGGCCCCTCTACCGCTATAACCCGGAACTGGAGGAACAAGGCAAGAATCCTCTAACCATCGACAGCAAGGCGCCATCTATTCCCTTTGCCGAATACGCCTTGAACGAGAACCGCTACCG
>DOZO01000003.1:24163-37880 GCA_003517965.1 Desulfobulbaceae bacterium | reverse complement strand
CTGGAAATTCCTGGAAGGCCGGGCCAAGGCACTGGAACCGACTAAGTAACCTGTCTTTTATCTCGTCCGACAGCCAAAAGGCCTCATCCCCAATAGCCGGGGTGAGGCCTTTTTACCTTTGAGGATCATGGAAATCTTTCATCCAGAAATCTTAAAACAACAACTCCGTGATGCAATCGTGTACTGGCTGCTCATCCCGGCAGCAGTCGTTTTCTCCGGCCTGGCAATTGACCGCCTTTTTGGATTTTCCCGACTGCCGACAGGCCTTGCACTCACCAGCAGTGTACCGATTTTGTTAATAGCAGGAACATGGCTGATAGGCAAGGCAACCAAGGATCTCAAGCAATACGGTCATGGCACTCCCAACCCTTACCGACCGGCAAAAATCCTCGTTATTACTTCCTCATACCGTTGGTGTCGTCACCCGATGTTTCTGGGCTACGATCTTGCTGCCCTGAGCATCATCCTGCTCTGCCGGTCCTGGGCCATGCTCCTGATCAGCTTTCCCCTCATGCTTGTCTGGCAGCTCCATTTTCTCAGAAAAGAAGAATATCTCCTTTCCCGCCGCTTCCAGAAGGATTATGTTGAATACAGAAAGCAGGTGCCCATGCTATTGCCCTGGCCTCGCCCCAAGAACATGCTCAATCGTTACCAATAAGGCCCCCCCATAATGTTCCCACTTATCGCCTACCGCAAACTATATTCCTCACTCAGAGAGCACCGCCGGGTAGAAGACGAAATCCAGCTGTTACTGGCCGAACTGCTGGAAGCGGCACACATCCGATCATCAGGCCTGCCTCGCCGTAACCCGCTGGCTTATGCCCAACGCCATTTCTTCTCCATCCTCTTTCTCTCCATCTATGAGTCAATCGGCATTCCGGCCGAACGCCGGTTGCTCTACGGCATGCTCAACCACTGCCTGCGCGGTATTGTCACCGGTGCAGACAACCTGCTGGACGACGAATATAAAGAGCTGCTACCCTTGAACTTTCCAGAGCCTGCGACCCGTTTCAAGAGCATCATGCACCTTCTGCTTTTTGATCGGATGCTCTTCCGAATCCATGAGCGTTTCCGCAATCTGCAGCTGCTTCCTTCCGGCAGCGTCAGCCTGGACACCGCTCTTTTTAAGGCCATTGTGCCCATAGGCGCGGAAGAGGCCCAGGAAGAAGGCGGCGTCAAGGAGATCATCACCCCGGCGGCGGTGCTCGATACCGTGCATATGTACAAGGGCGGCAAACTTCTCTGTCTTTCCTTTGTCGCACCCCGACTGCTGGAGCCGCCCGCATTCCAGACCCGGCTCGCCTGCGCCGACCAGGGGATCTTCCACATTGGGGTGGCCCTGCAGTTGATTGACGATCTCACCGATTTTTATGAAGATATCCTGGCCGACAATCACAACTATCTGGTCTCCTCGATCTTTCATCAAGGCTCCGCCGAGGAACAGCGTCAACTCCGAACCATCCTCGACAACCCTGCCAACGGCCCCGCCATCGAAACAACCTTTCCAGCCACCCTCCGGCAGGTTATGGCCAAATCGGTCAGTGAGGCGTTGCATGGCTTTGCCCTGCTTCAGGAGGCGGGATACTGGCTCAACCAGCAGCAGGCCTATGACCTGGTGCGCCAGCTCTTTGTGCTGCGAGGGGTAAAACAACTCCTGCCTTTTTTCCCGCCTGCGACAGCTACGGGGCCTACGCCGCCATGACCAAAACAAAGACCAGCCCAATTACCCGTGGCCGCGATCTCAACCATGTTGCCTGGCTCTACGACCCGCTAATCGAAAAACTCTCCTTTGGTCGGGAACAACACTTCCGGACCAAGACCATGACCTTGCTGGCACTTGCCCCGACTGACCGGGTACTCGATGTCGGCTGCGGCACCGGCACCCTGACCCTGATGATCGCCGAGGCTCTCGCTGAACAGGGAGAAACCATCGGCATCGACGCTGCCCCACGCATGATCACCATCGCTAAACAAAAAGCCAACCGTGCTGCAAATGCGGCACGGTTTCAAATGGGAGTTGCGGAACAGCTTGACTTTGCCGATAATTTTTTCAACATCGTGGTAAACTCCATGTTTACCCATCACCTCGACCGTGAGTTAAAGCAACGCTTCTTTGCCGAGGCTTGGCGCACCTTACAACCAGGTGGCCAACTGATCACCGCAGATATTGATCGCCCCAGCACCCTGCTGGCGAAGGCAGTGGGCTGGGGCGGTCGCTATCTCCTGCTGCAACCGGAACTTGAGGACAACCTGCAAGGGCAGCTACCCAGCATGATGAAGGCGGCAGGATTTGTCAAAATTCAGCGTCTTGCCCATCTCCATGGCCTGATTTCCTTCTTCGCCGCCATAAAACCTATCCTTGACCAGCCGGGTGTTGTCCCATGCCGATGACCCGCAACCTCCTCTCCGGCAGCTCCTTTTCCCTGGCTCTGTTCACAGCCCATCTCCAGATCGCCCTGCGCAATATTCTACGCCATCGGCGGCGTTCTCTGCTCACCGTGGCGGCGGTGGCCTTCAGCGTCTTCTGTCTCATCGTCTTTCAAGCGCTAATAGCCGGCCTGCACCAGAAAATGATGGAGAGTGCGCTCAACCTCGATACCGGAGTCATTCAAATCCACGCCGCCGATTTTAACCGAAACCAGACTCGTCTGCTGCCCCTGGCAAACCCCGGGGCCATTGCCCCTGCCTTGGCCACCGCCGGGATTACCAGCTTCGCGCCACGCCTCAAGGCCCAGGCGTTGATTCTCGCCGGTCGCCATAGCGCCTCGGTACTCCTGAGCGGGATCAACCCAAGTCAGGAGGCAACAATCACTCTGGTCCGGCAGAAAACCAGCCAGGGCACCTACCAGCTCGGCCCTGACCAGATCCTGATCAGCAAAGGACTGGCCGAGGCGCTCGGCCTCACCCTCAACGATTCCATAACCCTCATGGTACAAAGTCTCTTCGGCCAGACCAGAACCGGCAGATTCACGGTAGGCGGCCTCTTTGCCACCGGGCTTGAATCCTTTGACCAGAGTCACGTCTATCTCTCGCTGACCGCAGCCCAAACCCTGCTCGAAGCCGAAGATGCCATCAGCGAAATGGCCATCTCCTGCCCGCCAGCCCAGGCGGCCGAACTGGCCGCTCGCCTGCAACAATCCTTGCCGGCTGCCACTTATCAGGTGAAAGTCTGGCAAGAGCTGGTTCCGGATCTGGCCCAACTCATGGAGCTCAATGACGCCACCTTCCGCTTGCTGATCCTCATCCTCTTCGTCATTGTGGCCATGGGCATTGCCAATACCATGACCACCGTCATCTTCGAACGCTTCCGGGAATTCGGCACCCTGACCGCCTTAGGCGTCACTCCTGGAGGCATCGTCAGCCTGGTGATGACCGAATCCCTGCTTCTCGGCCTGTTCGCCGCCCTTACCGGCAGTCTGGCGGCCATTGGGGCTTGCGCCTACCTTGCCCGCTACGGCATTGACCTGACTCACTTCACCAGCGCCAACCAATATTTCGTGGCTGGCTCGGTACTCAAAGCGATACTTATTCCAAGCGATCTTGTGCTGGCCAACGTCATTACCCTGGCAACCGCGGCAATGGCTGGACTCTATCCCGCCTGGAAGGCGTCCAGGCTGAACCCGGTCAAGGCTCTCTCCCATGTCTGATGCCACCAGAATCCAGCTTACTCTGCGTGACATCACTAGGGTCTACACCCCCAACAACCACCAGGTACAAGCTGTAGCTGGCATCAATCTTATCCTGCGCCAGGGCGAGTTTGTCTGCCTGGCCGGGCCTTCCGGCTCTGGCAAGAGCACGCTGCTCAACCTGATCGGCACCCTGGATCAGCCCTCCAGTGGCACCATCCACTTCGACAACAGAGAGATCTCCAGCTTGAGTCGATCGGCAAGCGCCCTCTTTCGGCGAAGCGCCATCGGTTTTATCTTCCAGACCTTTAATCTCATTCCGGTACTGACCGTCTTTGAAAATGTAGAATATGTCCTGGTGTTGCAAGGCATAGGGACGGACGAACGCCAGACACGGGTAACAATGATGCTCGCTGCGACAGGGCTTACCGAGCTTGCCCAACGCCGGGTTACGGAGCTGAGCGGTGGCCAGCAGCAGCGGGTGGCTGTGGCCCGGGCCTTGATCGGCAATCCCCTGCTGATTCTTGCCGACGAGCCAACCGGCAACCTCGATTCAACCAGCGGCGCAGCCATTCTTGAACTCTTGCACCATTTAAACAGAGAACACCGTACCACAATACTTTATTCCTCACATGACCCACGCATCATCTCTTTGGCCGACCGGGTGATTCTGCTTCAGGACGGTAAAATCATCGAAGACCGGATACAACCCCGTGGCGCATGAGTCTGCTCCACATCCTTGATGGCTCACGAAAAGCCAAGAGATTTTTGTATCACGCTCCTGTTAACTTTTTCCTTTTTTGCAAGCCCATCATTTTTGTTTCGTTTTTTGCCATCCACAAGTAAAATTTGTCATCTTATCGTGATATGAAATTCCAAAATGAGCAGGAGAAAATAATGACGTTAATCAACGAACACTATCTTAAACTGAAAGCCGGTTATCTTTTCCCTGAGATTGGCCAGAGGGTCAAGGCCTTCAGCGACAGTAACCCAGAGGCCATGGTCATTCGCCTGGGCATTGGCGACGTGACCCGCCCCCTGGCGCCGGCAATCATCAAGGCATTTCATGAGGGGGTAGAAGATCTGAGCCGTAACGCAACCTTCCACGGCTACGGCCCGGAACAGGGCTACGAATGGCTGAACAAGGTAATTATTGAAAAATCATACCAACCCCTTGGCGTGGAGCTCCTGCCCTCTGAGGTCTTCATCTCCGATGGTTCCAAGTGCGACAGCGCCAATATCCTCGACATCTTCGCGCTCGACAACAAGGTAGCCATCTGCGACCCGGTCTATCCCGTCTACAACGACACCAACGTGATGATCGGACGCAGCGGCGAAGCAGATGAAAAGGGCTACTATCAGGGCCTTATCTATATGCCCTGCACCGAAGAAAATGGCTTTACTCCGGCCATCCCCAAAGAAAAAGTTGACATCATCTACCTCTGTTACCCCAACAATCCCACCGGCATGGTGGCCTCTCGAGAACAGCTACAGGCCTGGGTGGACTACGCCCGGACAAACCAGGCCATAATATTTTTTGACGCGGCTTACGAGGCCTTTATCACCGAGCCGGGGATACCCCACTCCATCTACGAGATTGAGGGGGCAAAAGATTGCGCCATTGAATTTCGTTCCTTCTCAAAAACCGCAGGCTTTACCGGGGTACGCTGCGGCCTGACCGTGATTCCAGAGCAACTCATGGCCCTTACCGCAGACGGCGAAAAGGTGAGCTTAAACAAGCTCTGGCATCGCCGGCAATGCACCAAGTTCAACGGGGTTTCCTATCCGGTGCAACGGGCTGCGGCCGCAGTCTATTCAAACGAAGGCTGGTCGCAGGTAAAGGAAACTATCGCCTTTTACATGGAAAATGCCCGTCTCATTCTGGACGGACTCTCGGCGGCTGGCATCACCTGCTACGGCGGCGTTAATGCCCCCTATATCTGGCTAAAAACACCCCACGACATCAAAAGCTGGGATTTCTTCGACAAGCTGCTCAACGAATGCCATGTGGTAGGCACCCCTGGCAGTGGCTTTGGCCCAAGCGGCGAGGGATTTTTTCGTCTCTCGGCCTTTGGCTCACGCGAAAACGTGCAGGAAGCGGTGCGCCGGATTCAAAGGAACTGGGGTAAATAATATGGGCAATGGGGAAAACAACAACAAAACCGTGCTGGTAACTGGGGGAGCGGGATATATCGGCAGTCATACCTGTGTGGAATTACTGGCCACAGGTTACACGGTAATCGTGGTGGATAATCTGGATAACAGCAGCCGGGAATCACTGCGGCGGGTAGAAATGATCAGCGGCCAGCAACCGGTTTTCTATCAAGCTGACATTCGGGACGCAGAGGCATTACGCCAGATTTTCGCCGACCATGATATCGGGGCAGTGATTCATTTTGCCGGATTAAAGGCGGTGGGGGAATCGGTAGCCATGCCTCTCCGTTATTACGAAAACAATATCGGCGGCACCTTGACTCTGTTGATGGTAATGGCTGAAGCAGGAGTCAAGACCATGGTTTTCAGTTCTTCTGCCACGGTTTACGGGGCGGCGGAGAAAATGCCCATTCAGGAGGACTTTCCGCTTACAGCCACTAACCCCTATGGCCGCTGCAAGTTGATGATCGAGGAGATTCTGCGAGATCTCTGGGTGGCGGATCAAGAGTGGAATATTGCCCTGTTGCGTTATTTCAACCCGGTGGGAGCCCATTTAAGCGGTCTGATCGGCGAAGACCCCGACGGCATTCCCAACAACCTGATGCCTTTCATTTCCCAGGTGGCTGTTGGCCGGTTGCCAGAGCTGGTAGTTTTCGGCAATGATTATTGCACGCCGGACGGCACCGGAGTACGGGATTATATTCACGTAGTCGATTTAGCCCAGGGCCATATCGCTACTCTGGACTATCTCGCTAAACGTCCATTGGTAGAGGGGGGTTACCCTGTCGTGTTCACCTGTAACCTGGGAACCGGCTACGGTTATTCAGTGCTGGAAATGGTCAAGGCCTTTGCCAAGGCCTCGGGACGCAAAGTGGCGTATCGGATCGCCGCCCGGCGACCGGGAGATATCGCAGAATGCTACGCAGACCCAAGCCTAGCTCTGCGCGAACTCGGCTGGCAGGCACAACGAGGCCTGGAAGAAATGTGCGCTGACACCTGGCGCTGGCAAACTAAAAATCCGGATGGTTACAACGAAGTTACAAAAAATCGGATGAACCAGAGCCAAAACGCATTTCAACACAATGCATAATATGAACCAGGCCCGGCTCAGCAATATGGTAAAACACCTGACGTCCCTGACGCGTGCAGGTCAGAAAACCGCGGTCCTTAAGCAAACGCAGATGCTCAGAGGCCATATTGCTGGGAATCTCACAGGCATGAGCAAGCCCACCAACCGAACAGGCTTCCCGAAGCAAGATTTGAATCATCCTAAGCCGATGAGGATGTGACAAAGTCCTCAAACACTCAGCTGCTTGCCCCAGCATCTCCATGTCAAGCAGATCATCAGTAACACTTTCTGTCATCAATCAGGCCTTACTATTATAATGGTGGGCGGAGCGGGGATCGAACCCACGACCTTTGGCTTCGGAGGCCAACACTCTATCCAACTGAGCTACCCGCCCTCAGGGTATCATGTTCTTAATGGCACCTTACTTACCATGTATCGCTTTTCCAGTAAAGCCATTTTCACCGTGGGACAAAGGGTGCAGGCTTACCGCCAGAATCCTTCTGGTACTGGGGTCAATGGCCGCCCGTTGGTCAGAGCGCACACCAAGAAGAGCGATGATTCCCCCTTGATCAACCAGTATTGGTATCCGCCTCCGTTGGTCCAAAGGGATCTTCTGATCAGTAAAAAAATCGCCTACCTTTTTGCGGCCCGGCGCCCCCAGAGGATGAAAACGGTCTCCATCCTGGAAGGCCCTGATCATCAGGGGGAAACAAACTTTTTCGGCATCACAGTACAGAATCTCTGGAGTCTGTTCTGCCCAGCCTTCAGAAAGTGTCTCCAGAAGGCACAGCGTAATCCTTGCGTCCATGGCCTCAACAACATACTCACCCGGGCCGGAAATTTCCCTGGCAAAATAAATCTCTTCCATGCCCGCAGCCAGGAGCTTGCCGCGTAAAGCCTGCCGCCCCTGTGGATAACAAAAATCAAGCCGTCCCTCTGTCTTGATAACCCTTAAACCACGAGCCAGATGCAGACCAGCGCCATTGCCTCCGTTTTCCGCCAGCGCCAGAAGTTGAGCAATCTGCCTGAACGTTGGCCGACAACTCATGTGCCAACAGGCTGTTTCCAGAATACGCCGTCTGATAGCCAAAGGCTGATCCAGAAAATCTACCAGCTTGAGCGTCAGCTCAACAGGTGCGCCTCCGCCCACCTCAACCACCTTGGCATAGGACTGGCTGGCCATTTCCGCCAGCAACTCTTCCTCCCCCTCCAAGATAGCCGCCGTTTCCCGCAGGGAATTACCGATATTGGCGTTGAAATGCTCTTGCAAATAGGGAAGCAAATCAAGTCTGATCCGATTGCGCAGATAAATCCGCTCCTGATTGGAACTGTCGAGACAATAGGGGATATTTCCCGCACTAAGATAATGAAGAATCTCTTCCTTGGCGATCCCCAGAAAAGGCCGGACCACAAGATCATCGCGCAATCTCGCCATCCCGGTCAGGCCAGCGCGACCTGTACCACGGATAAGGCGCAGCAAAATCTCCTCGGCCTGATCATCCGCCGTATGTGCCACGGCAATCTTCGTAGCCCGGTACCGTGCCGCCACCTCTTCCATAAATCCGTAACGCAGATTACGGGCGGCATGTTCAAGGGACAAGCCCTGCTCCTGAGCATAAACGGCAACCTCCACCTTGCCGCATTCACAGACAAGCTGCAGAGCTTTGGCTGCTTCCCTTACCAGATGAGCCTCCGCTTCAGCCTCATTGGGTCGCAGGCCATGATCCACATGGGCAACCACCAAAAAAAGGTCAAAGACCGGGGCCAACTGCGCCAAAACCTGCAGCAGGGCCATGGAATCCGGCCCGCCGGATACCCCCACGACACAACGCTCTCCAGAGGCAATAAATCCCTCACGCCTAATAATTTTTTCTATCTTTTTTATAAAAAAATGCATACGTTTCATCTGCTGGTCATTATTATCTTGAAGAAGCATCTGTCTTTGACTATGTGATATACATTACTGAAACGCATTCTTTTTTTACGAAAACCATTAAGCAACGGATCTCAAATGAACGTACGCAAAGCTGTTATCCCAGTGGCCGGAAAGGGTACGCGCTTTCTTCCTGCCAGCAAGGCGATCCCCAAAGAAATGCTCACCATCGTTGATCGACCTACCATCCAGTATATTGTCGAAGAGGTGGTCGCCTCCGGGATTGAAGAGATTGTTTTTGTCACCAGCCAGGGCAAATCAGCCATTGAAAATCATTTTGACTATGATTTCGAACTCGACACCATCCTCAAAATGAAGGGCAAGGATGCCCTCTGCGAAGAGATCAACCACATCTCAAACCTCATCGACATTACCACGGTCCGCCAGAAAAAACCATTAGGACTGGGTCATGCCATTTGGGCTACCAGAAATGTCATTGGCAACGAACCCTTCATGGTGCTCTTGGGTGATGATCTGGTATTGAGCAAAATCCCGTGCTGCCAGCAGATGCGCACCCTGCACCAGGAGCTGAACGCACCCATCGTGGCGATTCAGAGGGTCCCCACGGAAGAAACCAGCCAATACGGAATCGTAGAGGGCACCAAAATTAGGGAAGGGGTGTATCAGGTAGACCGCATGATAGAAAAGCCAGCCCCCGGCACCACTGACTCCAACCTGGCAATCATTGGCCGTTATCTGCTGGACCCGGAGATCTTTCCCTTGCTCGAAAAAACCACCCCTGGCCACGGCGGAGAAATCCAGCTCACCGACGCTCTCCTGGCCCTGGCGAAACAACGACCCATGTATGCCTATGAATTCACGGGCACCCGCTTTGACGCCGGAGACAAGCTCGGCTATCTCAAGGCCATTGTAGCCTATGCCCTGAGGCATCCCGTGTTATGCAAGGATTTCAAGAAACACATCAAGGAAGTCTGCGCTGATTTTTAGGAGCCGTTACGAAATACTTTCTGCCTACTCGACCATTTCGTTTACGGCTCTTTATGCCGTTGAGGTCATCCAGATGACGACCTTATTTTGTTACAACGGCTTAGTCAGACTATCCACCTGAGCAGTCAACGCGCCATGTCCGCATCCCCTACTTATCTTGAAATAGCCGTAGCCGCGCCCCTGCCGCAAACCCTGACCTATGCCATCCCGACCAGCGGGGAGATCCCCAGGCCAGGACAACGAGTGCTGATCCCCTTAGGCGGACGCCTGCTCACCGGTTATGTGCTGGTCTTAAGCGAAGAAAAGCCCGAGTTTCGTCTCAAACCGGTGAGCGAAATCCTGGATGATTTTCCGGTTTTCCCGGAAGGGTTGGTTCCTTTTTTTCGCTGGGTGGCCCGCTACTATCATTATCCCATTGGCGAAGTAATCCGTGGCGCTCTGCCTGGCGGGCTCACCTCACAAAGTGGCCGCCAACTCAAGGCCACTGAAGAAGGACTGCACTATTTTCTTGTTGAACAGCCGCAGCTGATCCATGAGCATCCCTGGCTTGCCAATTTGACGGCCAAGAAAAAACTAAGCCCAGCCACCATGCGCAAGCTCTGGCGGGGGAAGGAACGACGCCTCATCGAGCAATGGGTGGAACAAGGCCAGATCTCGGTAGAACAGATTATTGCCGGGGCAAGCATCGGCCAGAAAACAGAGATCTGCGTGTCTCTCATCTCCGAAGCACTTACCCCTAAGATCTTGTCCAGCCTCAAGCACTCGGAACAAAAAACCATCGCCCTAATTAAGGAGAGGCAGGCAGATTCGACGCAAGGGATTCCTCGCCGGGAACTAACCAAGGCTTACAGCGGCGCGGCAAAGTCCATCGCCTCCCTGACCGGCCAAGGCATCATCCATCTCAGCAAACGTCCGGTTTATCGTGACCCCTTTGGCGAGGCCCCACCTTTTTTCCCCAGGCCAGCGAGGCTGACCGCCGAGCAAAATCTTGCTCTTGCCCGCCTGAACCCGGCCATCATCCAAAAAAAGTACAGCGCCTTCCTACTGCACGGCGTCACCGGTAGCGGCAAGACCGAGGTCTATCTGCAGGCGGCGGAAACCACTCTGGCCCAGGGGCGTAGCGTCCTGGTGCTGGTGCCGGAGATTGCTCTGGCCACCCAACTGGAGGCGCATTTCTTCTCCCGCTTCGGCGAGACCGTGGCCCTGATGCACAGCGGCCTGGCCAGGGGTGAGCGTTTTGACCAGTGGCAGCGGGTTGTTTCCGGAGAGGCGCGCATCGTAATTGGCGCCCGCTCGGCCATCTTCGCCCCCCTTGCTGACCCAGGGCTCATCATCGTCGATGAAGAACACGACGGTGCCTACAAACAGGAAGACGGCCTGCGCTACCAGGGCCGTGACCTGGCCCTGGTGCGAGGCAGCCAGGGCCAGGCCACAGTATTGCTCGGTTCAGCCACTCCCTCGCTCGCCAGCTATCAACATGCGCTGAATGGCAAGTACACCCTGTTAAGCCTGCCGGCCAGAATAGAAAACCGACCCTTGCCCCAGGTGGCGCTAATCGATCTCCAGGCCGTAAACACGGTCTCCGGTCGACCCCCGCTCTTTTCTCCGCAACTCAAACAGGCCCTGCGGGCAACCCTGGCCCGGCAAGAGCAAAGCCTCATTTTTTTAAACCGCCGCGGCTTTGCCAACTGCATGCTCTGCTCCGACTGCGGCCAGGCGGTACAATGTCCTCATTGTCGGATAACCTTGACCCTCCACAAGGGAAGGGGCGAACTGCTCTGCCATTACTGCGGCTTTGCCAGCAACAGCCGCACGGTTTGTAGTAATTGCCGCTCACTCAACCTCGCGCCCATCGGTTTCGGCACGGAACGTATCGAAGAGGAACTTACGGGGATGTTCCCCAAAGCCCGCATCGCCCGACTCGATCATGACACCACCCGCAAGCGTCAGGATTTCCTCCGCATCCTCAGGGCCGTGCATGACCGGGAGGTGGATATTCTGGTGGGCACCCAAATAATCACCAAGGGTCATCATTTTCCTCATGTAACCCTGGTAGGAATTGTCTGGGCCGATGCCGGGCTGGGCCTGCCCGATTACAAGGCTGGCGAACGCACCTTCCAGCTCCTGGCTCAGGTAACTGGCCGAGCGGGCCGGGGCGAGCAGCCAGGCAAGGTTATCGTTCAGACCCACCAACCCGACCATTACAGCATTACCGCAGCCCGCGATCACGATTATCCCCGTTTTTTTGCCAAAGAAACCGGGCTGCGCAAGGCTTTAGGCTATCCGCCCTTCAGCCGCTTGATCAACCTGGTACTTGACGGCGAAGATGAGGAGGCGGTGCAAGGCCGGGCCAACACCTTAAGCGCTATTGGCAAAAGACTGCGCCGCCCTAAAAAAACCGAAATCCTCGGCCCGGCGCCAGCGCCGATCTCCCGCCTGCGCGGCAGGTTTCGCTGGCAGCTTCTGCTTAAAGGACCGAATCTTGAAGAGTTACACCACCTTTGCCATGAGCTGGAACAGGAGCAGGTTCGCCTGGGCGGGGCCGTGAACTTGTCGGTGGATGTTGATCCGGAGAATATGTTATAAAGCTGAACAGTAGGGGCACGGCATGCCGTGCCCTTATCCCCTTGCCGGAAGGGATTATGGGAAAATGTTCTTTTGACTTAGAAATGGAATAACAAAGTGATTTTGCAGAAGGAGGCTTTTATGAATATCACCATTAAAGAAAAAGCAGAGGCGATGCTGAACAGCAAGCTGACACCGGACCAATTTCTGCGAGTCTTTGTCAAGGAAGGGGGATGCGCCGGTCTGACCTACGGCGCTGAAATCGCTGGAGAGATGAGCGACGGAGAAAGTGTGGCCCATACGGCAGGATCAATCCGGATTGTGACGGATGAAGCAAGCAGGAAATTTATTGACGGTCTGGTCATCGACTACTCCGACGAGCTGATCAACGGCGGCCTGCAGTTCACCAATTCCAACACCAAAACCACCTGCGGTTGCGGCCAGAGTTTCAACCTGCAAGGTTTCCCAAAAATCGAAAGCGGCAAGTGCAAGACCTGAACTGGTTTTCCTGAAAATACAGGAAGTGGCCATAATCTCATAACGAACTTTGAGTGTACTCCCAAAAGTTGTGGGAAATCGGGACAGTGCATAACCAATCTGTCAGGAGGAGCCGCCATGGCGAAACCGGAAGAGATGTATCAGTGCCAGACCTCGAATTGCGGGTATGTCTACGACCCCGACCGAGGTGACCGGAAAGGGAAAATACCCCCGGGAACCAGCTTCGCCGAACTGCCCGAGGAATGGCGGTGTCCAGTCTGCGGCGCGACCAAGAAATGCTTTCGTCCCTTGGCCGGTCCAGGCTCCACCAAGGAAGTCCATTGTGAATTGCCAACCACCGGGTAAATGGGAACTCCGGGGTCAGTGGAAAACCAGGGCCACTCCCCAGCTTCTTTTGCCGCGGCAAAGTTCGGTTGTTGACGGCGGCGGAATATACTATTATTCAACAAGCCATCAGGGCGATTAGCTCAGCGGGAGAGCACTGCCTTCACACGGCAGGGGTCACTGGTTCGATCCCAGTATCGCCCACCATATCTGCTGGACCTGCGGGCAGGTCTATGAAAAGCTTTCCGGCAAAGTGTGACCAGGGCCACTGCGCACCTGACGCAGCCGGTCTTCACCATGCCATCACACAATCAACCCGATTAAGGACACCCCCATGGCATTACGAGAGATTGTCACCTATCCTTTTCCCATTCTCAAGGACACGGC
The DNA here is from genome assembly GCA_003517965.1 of Desulfobulbaceae bacterium. GTDB lineage: Bacteria > Desulfobacterota > Desulfobulbia > Desulfobulbales > Desulfurivibrionaceae > Thiovibrio. Next base: position 24,376 of record DOZO01000003.1, on the reverse strand, counting down.
CAAACCGGTAACCGACTTCGGCCCGGAGTTGACAAAGCTGGTGGCTGATATGGCCGAAACCATGTACACCGCTCCCGGTGTCGGCCTTGCCGCTCCGCAGATCAACATCCCCTTGCAACTCTGCGTCATTGATATTTCACCCAAGGATGGCCCCCGAGAATTGATCGTGCTGGCCAACCCCAAAATCATCAAGGGCGAGGGTCAGGAGATCGA
>DOZO01000003.1:15785-24000 GCA_003517965.1 Desulfobulbaceae bacterium | reverse complement strand
CCAGGATCTGGGTGGAGGCCCAGGACATCACTGGCCAACCCCTTAATTTCGAGGCCGAAGGCTATTACGCCCGGGTGATTCAGCACGAACTCGATCACCTGCATGGCACCCTGTTCATTGACCGGATCAGCTCTCTCAAGCGGACGCTCTATAAAAAGAAGCTCAAAAAAATGCTCAAGGCCGAAGAAGAGGGGAAATAACCGGTGACGACCAGCACTCGCATAATCTTCATGGGCACGCCGGAATTTGCCGCACCCTCGCTGCAGGCGCTTATTGAGCACGGGGAACAGGTCGTGGCCGTGGCCTGTCAACCGGACAAGCCCAAGGGCCGTGGCCGCAAGCTGAGCCCGCCGCCGGTGAAAGAGTTGGCCCAGGCTGAAGGTATCCCTGTTCTCCAGCCAACCAGGGTCAGAACGCCTGAGTTTTTAGAAGAGATCCGCGGCTATCAACCAGATCTTATAGTGGTGACCGCTTATGGCCGCATCCTGCCAGGGCCGTTACTCAATCTGCCGCCGCTGGGCACCATCAACGTGCACGGCTCGCTTCTCCCCAAATATAGGGGCGCGGCTCCGATTCAATGGGCGGTATTAAATGGCGACCCGGAAACCGGCATCACCATCATGCAGGTGGACGAGGGCATGGATACCGGGGATATTCTTCTGACCGACCGCCTGACCATATCCCCCGATGACACCTCTGGCAGCCTGGCCGTAAAGATGGCCAAGCTCGGAGGCAGGCTGCTGATTGAAGCCCTGGAAAGGCTCAAGGCCGGAAACCTGCCCCGACAAAAACAGGATGATCAACTGGCCACCCTGGCCCCGCCGCTGTCCAAGGAATTAAGCGAGATCGACTGGCAAAGACCAGCCCTGGAAATCAGCTGCCAGATCAGGGGCCTGGATCCATGGCCCATGGCCCACACCACCCTGGAGGGCAAATGGCTCCGGCTTTTTACCCCGCAAGTGATCCCCGGCCCTGTGCACGTACCCTCCGGCACCCTGTGCCGGGCTGACAAAAACGGCTTGACCGTGGCCACCGGCGAGGATTACCTGCGCCTTGGCGAGGTGCAGCTTGAAGGAGGCAAACGAATGAGCGCGGATGCCTTTCTCCGGGGCAGACCATTGGCTGCGGGGCTGCGCTTTCCCACATGACCAGATTTCTGAAAAACCGCATTTTCTATCTGCTACTCATCTTCGCGGTGATTGCCGCTGTCGCCTGCTACGCGCTCCAGCAGGACAACCTTTTTGGCAGAACCGTTTCCTATTTACAGAATTCCCGGCAGCACGGGGAACATCTTCGGGAGCTGATTCTTAGCAAAGGCGCTTTCGCCCCGCTGATCTTCATCGCCATCCAGGCGCTCCAAGTGCTTATCGCCCCCATCCCCGGGGAGGCAAGCGGTATTCTGGGCGGCTATCTTTTCGGTGTCCTGCCAGCCCTTGCCTATTCTTCCATCGGGTTGACCATCGGCAGCATGCTGGCTTTCATGATTGGCCGTCTGTTGAGCGATCTGGTGCGCCGGCGTCTGGAACATGCCGCCCTCTACAAACGGTTCAACCATCTGGTCAGCAAGGGAGATTTTGCCATCCCCTTTATCCTCTTTCTTCTGCCCGGCTTCCCCAAAGACTCGCTGGCCTATCTGCTGGGCATGAGTCACATGCCCATGCCGGTCTTTTTCTTCATCACCGCGGTGGGCCGGATCCCGGGCACCCTGCTTCTTTCTTTTCAGGGAGCGGAAATCTACCAGGGCAACTATCTGAAATTTGTGATCCTCCTGGGGATCTCCGCCCTGATCGCCATTCCGTACGCCTTCTACCACAAACGGCTTCTCGCCTGGCTCAGCCACTACAGCAGGCGGACTTTTCCAGAGAACGGCTCAAACATCCCAGGCCAACCGGAGAAAGATGACTGACCACTGTGCCATCGCCTATCTTGACTGCTTTTCCGGGATTAGCGGCGACATGTTCCTTGCCGCCTTGCTCGACGCCGGATTGCCGGAGGCGGAATTGCGCCGACAGCTTAACTTGCTCGGCCTTGCCAACTACACCCTGAGCGTGGGCAAGAAGACCGACGGGGCCATTGCCGCCACCACCGTTATAGTCAAAGCTGACGAGGGCCATCCGCACCGCAGCCTGGCGGACATCCGGCAGATCATCAGGGCAAGCGGGCTTGCGGAGCCGGTCAAGGAAAGAGCTTTGGTCATCTTCTCCCTGCTGGCCGAGGCCGAGGCAAAAGTACATGGCCGCCCGGTGGCAAGCGTGCATTTCCATGAGGTGGGCGGCATCGACGCCATCGTGGACATAGTCGGCGCGGCCATCGGGCTTGAAACCCTGAAAATCAAGCGCCTGCATTGCTCCCCTCTGCCCATGCCGCGCGGCTGGGTCAACTGCGCCCATGGTCTGCTGCCCTTGCCCGCGCCCGCAGTCTGCGAGCTGCTGCAAGGAGTACCCTCCTACGGAAGCGAACTGACCCAGGAGCTGGTCACCCCAACCGGTGCGGCCATAGTCAAGGCCCTGGCCACCGGCTATGGCCCCATGCCGCCCATGACCATAACCGGGGTGGGTTACGGGGCCGGCAGCCAGGAGCTGAGCAATGCACAGCCCAACTTGCTCCGCCTGATCCTCGGTACTGCCAGAATCGTAAACGAGGCCCAGGAAGTCGAGGTTATTGAAACACATCTTGACGACTGGTCGCCTGAGACCTTCCCCTATCTCAGTGAACGCCTCTTTACCCTGAATGCTTTGGATGTGGTTCTAATCCCCATCCAGATGAAAAAGGGACGGCCCGGTTTTCTCCTGAGGGTGATCTGCGACCGTGCTGCATCCCTGCCGCTCAAGGAGTGTATCTTGAGCGAGACCACGGCCATCGGCCTGCGTTTTCGCACAGAACAGCGCTGGACTCTGCCCAGGGAAATGGGCACGGTGCCAACCCCTTGGGGCGAAGTGCGGGTAAAGAAGGTCACAACTCCGACTGGAGAAATCTTGACCCCGGAATATGAGGATTGCAAACGGGTGGCGACCGCGTACGGAGTCCCGCTCAAGGAGGTGTACGCCGCAGTGGGATGTTCCGGATGCAACGAATTTAAAGCTGAGTTGAGCAGCTTGTCTGCTCAAACAAAACTTATGCACTTTGGGTATAAAAGGGATAATTAGATGGATCGTCTTTTCATGGGCATCGCCACCGGCTTTGGCGCAGGCTATCTGCCCAAGGCCCCCGGAACCTGGGGCTCCCTGCTGGCTCTACCCCTGCATTTTTTTCTGCGCCAACTATCGCCAAACCATTATGCCCTTGCCCTGGGGGCCATTTTTTTTATCGCCGTTATCAGCGCCGGACAGGCGGAAAAAATCCTGGACCGCAAAGACCCTGGGGTGGTAGTAATCGACGAGATCATCGGCATGCTCATCACCCTCATCGCCGCGCCAAACAATCTCCTGATCTGGCTGCTTGGCTTTGGCCTTTTCCGCTTTTTCGACATCTTCAAACCCTGGCCCATCCGCCTCATCGACCAGCGAATCAACGGCGGCACGGGCATTGTTTTAGATGATGTCCTGGCCGGAATTTACAGTCTTATCCTCCTGCAGCTTTTCTGCTATGCTATAGGCAGATAGCCTTTCAAATCAACGTCACTGCAGGAGTTACCTGTCTAAGGGAGTGAGCCATGCCAGAGCCTGCCCAGATAATCCCCCGTTTTTTTGCCCTGCTCTCCACCTGGCGCCGGGGCCTGATCATCACGATCTGCGGTCTGAGCGGACTTTTCACGCTCTACACCCTGGCCGGGTTTTTCCTGGCCCCCTGGCTGATCACTAAGTACGCTCCCCCCTATGCGACCCGGCAACTTGACCTGCAGCTTGCGCCCGGCCAGATAAAAATTAACCCCCTGCTGTTCACTGTTGAGATAACGGACTTAAGCCTGAAAGAAGAAAGCCAACCGATTTTTGCCCTGAAAAGATTATTTGTTGATTTTGAATTGGAGAGCCTCTTTAGCCAGGCCTGGACCTTTGCCGACCTGATCGTAGAAGACCCGGTGGTGCATCTGGCAATCGAAGCTGATGGCCAGCTTAATCTGGCCAGAATCGCCGGAAAGCTGCCCAAATCAGCTGAACCGGAACCGGCTGACAAAGAACTTCCCGGTCTGCTGCTGAGACATCTGAAGCTGACCGGCGGCTCGGTGCGGCTCACCGATAAGTCCGGGGAAAAGCCGGTAGAACTCACCTCCGCCCCGGTTGCCATTGAGCTGAAAAACATCTCAACCCTGGCCAATCAGCGCGGCGCCTACACCATTACCGCCGCCCTTCCCGATGGCGCTAAGCTCGATTGGCAGGGGGGCATGACTCTTAAGCCAATAACCGCCTCCGGCAAAATTGAAATCAAAGGGCTTAAAGCTGCCACCGTCTTCACCTTCTTGCAAGATCAAGTCAACATCGCCGAACCATCTGGCACCATTTCTCTGTCAGCCGGCTATGAGTTTTCCCTGCCTGAGCTAAAACCTGCACTACTCATCAACCTGAACAAGCTGACCTTAAACGGACTGACCCTGGCCGGAAAGGACGCAACTCAACCAATCCTCGACCTCAAAAAGCTGAATATCTCCGAGGCCAGAATTGATCTTGCCGCCCGCAAGATAGCGCTCCCTGAAATTGAGCTGGCAGATAGCAAAATCGAGCTGCTTGTCAATCAAGACGGTTCAACAAACTGGCAGAACCTGATCAAAGAGCAGCCGGAAGAGCCGGAAAAACCAGGCTGGTTAGTCAATCTTGACGCTCTGAGCGTCAAAAATCTCGCCATAAATTTTACGGACAAAAGCAGACCTGCGCCCATAGATTTCAAAGCCCAGCTTGATTTACTGCTCAGCGGAGCAAGCATTGATTCTAAACGCAAGGAAGCTGCGCTCACCAAACTTGCCATCAACAGCAAATCAATAAATCTCATCAGGGGAGAGGCCGGTAAGGAGCAAACGGCCAAAGCAACAGCCGAAAAAGCCGACCCGGCGAAGGCAGAAGAACAGCCGCCCTGGAAACTGGCCCTTAACCTGTTTACCATAAACGGCCTTGACCTTGGTTTCGTTGACCGGCAAAGCGCAACCCCTCTGGCGTATAATCTTACCGGCCTGCAGACCGAAATAACCGGTCTGGCCCTGCCTGGCGCAAAACCCATAGCCTTTGCCCTGAACAGCAAGATCCAGCAGGGTGGCGCCTTGAGTCTTAAAGGAACTGTAGCCAGAAAAAATACCAAAATCGAAAAAATCGAGACACAAATCACCATTGACCGCTTAAATCTCAAGCCGCTGACAGGCCTGTTGGCTAAAGAGGTTGCCCTTACTCTGGTTTCCGCTGACCTTTCAGCCGACACCAGCCTGCGCTATGTGCCCAGGGAAACTAAACCCCAGCTCAGCCTGACAGGACAGGTCCGAATCAGCAATCTTCTCCTGAACGAGGATGATACTGGTGACCGTTTCCTTGCCGCCAAAGAGATTGCCGCGGGCGGCCTTGACCTAAGTCTCAATCCGGATCATCTGGAGATCAAGGAGGTTAGGCTGCTGGAGCCCGGGGCCAAGATCATCATCTTTAAAGACAAGAGCGTAAACCTGGCTAAGATTCGCAAAACACAGGCGCCTGTGAATGCAGAAAAATCACCGCCGCCGAGTAAGGCGGAAGATCGGCAGGCAGAGCCGCCCTTTCCGGTTTACGTGGAACGGGTCCGCTTGGAAAAAGGTACCATTGACTTTGCCGATTTCAGTCTGGTTTTACCCTTTGCCGCCAAAATCGAACAGAGCCGAGGCATCATCACCGGGATCTCAACCAGGGCGGACAGCCTGACCAGGCTGAAGATTGACGGCAGGGTGGGCGAATTCGGTCAGGCTAAGGCTGAAGGCAGTCTGATCCCATCCGCGCCGAAGAAATTCACCGACATCAGGGTAATATTTCGCAATGTAGAGATGCCGCCCCTTTCCCCCTACACCGCCACCTTTGCCGGGCGGACCATCTCCGGCGGCAAGCTGAACCTCGATTTAGGCTACAAAATCAAAGACAGCGAACTGCTGGGCGACAATTCGGTGATTCTGGAGCGCTTCAGCCTGGGCGAACGGGTGGAAAGCCCCGGGGCTATGAAACTGCCCCTTGATCTGGCCATTGCCCTGCTCACCGACAGTGATGGCAAGATAGACCTGTCTTTACCGATACGCGGTAATGTGGATCATCCGGAGTTTTCTTACGGGCACCTGGTCTGGCAGACCATTACCAATGTGCTCAGCAAGATCGTCACCGCCCCGTTCCGGGCTTTGGCCTCTCTGTTTGGCGGCGGAGGTGAAAATCTCGACACCATTATTTTTGAGCCTGGCCAGGCCGATCTTGCCCCGCCTGAGCAGGAAAAACTAAAAAAAGTGGCCAACGCCCTGGAAAAACGCAAACAGCTCAAGCTTACGGTGCAGGGCGGCTTTGCACCTGTCCTGGACGGCAAGGCCCTTAAAAAAACGCAAACCCATCGCGCCCTGGCCAGTAAACTCGGGCTCAAACTCGCAGCAGACGAAGACCCCGGCCCAATCGCCTTTGACAACGCAAAAACCCAACGGGCCTTGGAAGGCATGACTGGCGGCAAATTGACCGCTTTTGAGGCGGATTACCAGCAAGCCACCGGCAAAAAAGCTAAGCGGATAAACCCGGCTATGGCCATGATCGGACGAGCCAGCGAAGATCGCGATTTTTATCGAGCCCTCTTTGAATATCTGGCAGAGAATACCCCCTTGGCTGAAAAAGACCTGCAAGAATTGGCGGATCAGCGGGGCACGGCCATCGTCCGAGAGCTCACCAAACGAGCCGGGATTGAGGCCGACCGGGTAAACGTTGGCCCGTCCAGCCAACAGGAGGAAAAAGACAAGGGAGTGCCGACAAAACTGGATTTGGTGGTGCGCTGAATGCAGTTTTTATCAGCCCCCCTTGATCTTGCGAAGAAGACCCGAGGAACCCCAACCTCGCCCAAGCAAAACAGCCAAACAGGATTTCTCAGCTATGATCGTTGATCGTTTGTCCAATTACAAATGTTACCCCTTTGGCAAGGCCTGGCAATTAGCCTTTGATTTTCTCCAGTCGTTGCCTGCCGATGCGGAAGAAAAAAAGTACCACCTGCAAGGCGATGATCTCTTCGCCATTGTCATGAGCTATGAAACCCGCTCCCCGGAAACCTCCGAGCTGGAAGCGCACCGGAAGTATCTGGATATTCAAGCGGTCCTCACCGGAAAAGAGGTGATTGGCTGGTGCCAGGCCGACGCACTGCAGATTGACACGCCCTATGACGCCGCTAAGGATGTGGAATTATACAGGCACCCCGAGCAAGGGATGCTGCGGGTAGACCTGTTTCCGGGAAATTTCATGGCCCTGTTCCCCCACGATGCCCACATGCCATCGCTCATGACCCAGCAAACACCTGTCTTTACAAAAAAAGTGGTGGTCAAGGTAGGCATGCATCTCTTATAAAAAGATATGGCTCCTCGACGTTTTGTGTGTAAACTGATCAGAGCTTCTGAGAATCCGCTGTATTCCGGATAAGACGAGGACCTCTACACGAAATATGACATCTAAGCCAGTGAGATCGCGTTCATCGAGAAGGTTGTCCGCCCGATGGAAATTCAATGGAGCCTCTGAGTATGAGTAAGCCAAAAAAGAACGTTGCCGCCGAGCATCCGGATGCGCTCTTTGGACGCGTCGTCTCCATCCTTGAACAGGCACAGGGCAATGTCGTCAGGGCTGTCAACACCAACATGGTGCTGGCCTACTGGTTGATCGGGCGAGAGATTGTTCAGGAATTGCAGGGGGGCGAGGAGCGGGCGGCGTACGGCAAAAAGGTCGTCGAAGAGCTGTCGGCACGGCTGACGGAGCGGTATGGGAAAGGGTTTTCCTCACAGGTGTTGTGGAGTTTCAGGCAATTCTACCTGGTGTATTCCGACAGGGATGCGATTCTCTTCCCGCCGGGAAGAGAATCTTCTACAGCAAGGATTCTCTCCCCAGCGGGAAGAGAATCGTCCGAGCCAGGGATTTCACGCCCAACAGGTACGGAATTGATTCCGCCAAATAAAAAGCACCCAGCGGGTGACGAATTACCGCAAGGTTTCTCGCCGCATCTCTCCTGGTCCCATTACCGCGCCCTGATGCGGGTAGAAAATGGCGCTGCCCGCGATTTCTACGAGCGGGAAGCCAGTGAATGCGGCTGGTCGAAGGCGCAACTGGAA
>DOZO01000003.1:2724-15651 GCA_003517965.1 Desulfobulbaceae bacterium | reverse complement strand
GGCAGATTCACAGTTTTTACTACGACCGGATTGTTGCCAATCGCGGGGTGAAAGGGCTGCTGTCCGAAAAAAGGGAACGTCTGCCCGGCGAAAGGGTTCAGCCAGCCCATCTGCTCAAGTCGCCTATGGTGCTGGAGTTTCTGGGGCTCCCCAATTCCCGTGAGCTACATGAAAGCAGACTCGAACAGGCAATTATCGACAACTTGCAAAACTTTCTGCTGGAACTCGGCAAGGGTTTTTCTTTTGTCGCCCGCCAAAAGCGCATACGCTTTGGAGACGACGATTTCTACATTGATCTGGTTTTCTACAACTACGTCCTCAAATGCTTCCTGCTGATTGATCTGAAAATTGGCAAGCTGACCCACGCCGATGTCGGGCAGATGGACGGTTATGTCAGACTTTACGAAGACCGGTTCAAAATCCCCGGCGACAATCCCACCATCGGTCTGCTGCTCTGCTCGGACAAAAGCGAGGCGGTTGCCAAATACTCGATCCTGAACGAGAGCAGACAGATTTTTGCATCCAAATACCTGCCAAACCTGCCGACGGAAGAACAGCTCCGGCTGGAGATCGAGAAGGAACGGCATCTCATCGAGTCCACCCTGGAGGACCTCGCCGATGAGTAAGACCATTGAAGAAATCCTCGCGCCCAAGCCGGAAGCCATGCCGCGCATCTATGCCTACTCCATTGATGACGCGGCGCACAAGGGATGGTGCGGGTGGACCTGTTTCCGGAAAATTTCATGGCCCTGTTCCCCCACGATGTCCACATGCCATCGCTCATGACCCAGCAAACACCTGTCTTTACAAAAAAAGTAGTGGTCAAGGTAGGCATGCATCTCTTGTAAAAAGATATGGCTTCTCGACGTTTTGTGTGTAAACTGACAAGAGCTTCTGAGAATTCGCCGTATTCCGGATAAGATGCCCAGGAGGGACATAAAACGGATTTTCCTTCTCTTGATGCCCCTGCTCTTGATCGTACGGGTGCAGATCATGGTTGCAGAAAAAGTTGATTTTCCAAAGCCGGGGTTCTACGCCTATGAGGACACCAACCCTCAATACAAGAGCCTGCTCAAGATCGGCAACACCACGGTGGATGCCCAGATGCGGGAGTTCTACCGGAGTTCGTTTAATATGATAACAAGCCAGCAAGCTATCACGCTAACTCAGACCCCTTTCTGCCCCCAACTGCTGACCGAGGCCGGCGGCCGAATCCTTCGCCAGTCGCCGGATTACCTGCGACTGCTTGGCGTGCTGGGGGTGAGGAAGTGAAGAACGAGGCCACCTTTACTCGACTCATTGAGAGCATTCAAACCGCGCACCGCGAGTTGGCCGCGCAGGCAGGCAAAGCGGTCAACATCAGCCTTACCCTTCGCAACTGGCTGATCGGGTATTACATCGCCGAATACGAGATGAACGGCAAGGATCGGGCGGAGTATGGGGATCGGCTGTTCAGCGAACTCGCTAACCAATTAACAGGGATAAGCAATTGCAACCGGCGTCAACTTTACCGCTATCATCGGTTCTACAGCTTCCATCCCGGAATTGTGGGGACACTGCCCCCACAATTCAAACAACTGCCGCTGCTGGCTGAAAAGAGAATTGTGCCGACAGCGCCCGTGCAATCTGAACAGGTGTCACGGGATCTGATAACCCGGCTCAGCTACAGTCATTTTGACGAACTGGTTGATATTGACGATGCCACCAAACGGGCCTTTTACGAGATCGAGTGCATCCGCGGCAACTGGTCGGTGCGCGAACTCAAGCGCCAGATCGGCAGCCTCTACTACGAGCGCTCCGGTCTGTCGCTGGACAAGAAAAAACTAGCAAAACAGGCGCGGCAGGGGGCGGAGCCACAGCCGGTCTTCAACATCCGCGATCCCTACATCTTTGAATTCCTCGGCCTCAAACCCTCAGAGGTGATGAGTGAATCGCATCTGGAGCAGCAACTTACCGACAAGCTGCAAGCATTTCTGCTCGAACTCGGCCACGGTTTCTGCTTCGAGTCGCGTCAGAAACGCATCCTCATCGGCGACGAGCATTTTTTCGTCGATCTGGTCTTTTATCACCGCATCCTCAAATGTCATGTGCTGGTTGAACTGAAGCTGGAAAAGTTCAGCCATGAAAACCTCGGCCAGCTCAACACCTATGTGAGCTGGTACCGGCAACACATGATGACCGGCGGCGACAACCCGCCGGTAGGCATCTTGCTCTGCACCGACAAGAACCATGCCTTGGCCGAATACGCCCTGGCTGGCATGGACAACTAGTTGTTCGTTTCCAAATACCTGATGGAGCTGCCGAAGAAAGAGGATATGCAGGAATTTATCGAAGAACAAATGAGAGAAGCGTGATGGTGCGAGCAGAAGGGTAACTTGACGGCCAGCCCCTGGACGGGGAAGGAAAGTCCTGCGCAAACAACAGCGGCCAACAGGCTGAAGACCATTTCGTGGATACGCACGAGATGGTTGAGATCGGGTCGGCAACACGAGAGAGGACTGCCCAGAATAAGCAGTTTAGAACCAGCGTCCCCTTCGGCCTCGCCTGAAACCATGTGGTTAAGGGCAGTTTTGACGAATGAAAAATGGTGCCTTCTGTCAATGTCGTCTGGCCTCGGCATGCTTTACACTGGAAAATCTTGACTCTATGGTTTCTCCAGTAAGTGCCGTGCTGGTTGCTATTGCACTTGGGACAAATAAATCCATGTGGCCAGCGAGCATATTCAAGGATCGATTCACATTGCTGCTCTTTTCCATACTGAGCAAAAAACTGGTTCAAGCTCAGACCCTGTTGAAACTGAATTCGATTCATTTTCATGACGACCTCCTTTGGTTGTCATGAAAAATACCATAGGTACTGGGACATATAGCGTCCTACCAACCACACTGCGGAAGATTAGCGCATCAGGAAATGGGATGAAACGCATCCTTCTATCAGCCAATCCTGGCGGAAAAATTGGGAGCGGATTACCCCATTTTTTGCTTATTCTCCTGAGATACGCAAGGTCATCTATACGACTAACGCCATAGAATCATTGAATATGTCGCTACGAAAAGTGACCAAAAACCGGGGCTCATTCCCCAATGACGAAGCTATGATCAAACTACTCTACTTGGCATTGAACAATATAGCCAAAAAATGGACTCTGCCAATCAGGGACTGGAAGGCCGCCTTGAACCGCTTCTCTATTTTGTCTGGTGACAGAATGCCGGCTTATTGAAAATCAAAAAACCATTTACACAAAATTATTTACAGGCCCGTCAAAATTTCACCTTGCTATCGAGATACCCGCCAGCTATATAAATTCCATAGAGTGGTGGCGCATCGCGGCTCAGTTCAACAACATTTTATCGATCCTCCCGCGAAATTGTTGCCCCCTCTGGTGTCTTTGCCACCGACTCAGGTCGCAATTCCCGCATGGTTTATCCACTGCGGGACAACCGACAAAACGCTAAATGTTGGGGCTCTAATGAACACATCAGTAACCGCGCAACTAATGGACAGAAAGATATTCATGCGACTTTTCAATCTACTCCTGGGGATCACGGCTGTTATCCTGGTTCTGCCCACGTCGTCCCATGCCATCGTGGTTCTACCTGCGTCGTCCCAGCAACCCATTGTCATCAAATTCAATCTCGTGGCCGCTACCGATACGCCCAAGGGCAAAGCCGCCGAGCTCTTTGCCGTGAGGGCCGCAGAACTGACCCATGGCAGGGTCAAAATCGAGGTGTATCCGAACGGCGCGCTTTACAAAACCAAGGAGGAGATCGAAGCTCTACAACTTGGCGCGGTTCAGATGTTGGCCCCCTCTTTAGCCAAGCTTGCCAAACGTGTAGGCGGAGTAACGGTGTTCGACCTCCGCTCCGTGAATGGCATTGCCTTTGGTGATTTGGGTTTCTCTGTCTTCGTCAATACGAAGTTCTGGGAGCGCTTGCCGGCCGAAATTCGTGGCCAGCTTGAGCAGGCGATGATTGAAACCACTGAGATGGGCTACAAGAATTTTGACGAGCAGAAGGCAGCCCGAGTTGAGCAGACTGTAGCACCACGTATGGAAGCCGCGCGGCCGACCGCAGAACGGTCACGCCAAGGTTCGACGCAAGTCCGACAGATGGACGATGCGTACCAACGTCCGCCGCCGAGACCGCACATTCCCCTTGAGATCAGCGAGGATGTCTGGAAAGCCCTCGAGACCTCGGAAGCCTATCTCAACCATCCGCGGCAGCAACCGCTAAGGACCAGAAGCAGCTACGAGAGTCAGACCGTTTACACCGGGGCAAAAGTGGTCTCCTTAAAGATGCCCCCCCCCAAGGTCGAGTCAACTACTTCAGAGATTACACCGATCGGTGATCGCTGCAATAAGCACCACCAGACCTCACCAAACTTCGCCATGGATAATTATTCATGCGGAAGTGTCTACCTGGGCAGCATCGTCAATGGAAAACCTTCGACCGTAATCAAGAGCCTCGACCAACTTCAGGGCAGCCTGTTCCCCATGAGGCTCGGCGCCCGGATGTCGTTCCGCTCCCAGTCTGCCGATCCATCGGATAGCAAGTACGATTCGACGACAACCTCCTCCTGCGAAGTAGTGAGCAAGGGATCGGCGCAAGAACTCGATTCCCGACTGACAGGCGCGGCGTGGAAGATACGTTGTCAGGGCAAAACCATCATGCCCAACTACGATAACAAGATGGTGGACTCCTCGTACGATGACTACTACCTCGAAGATATGGGTACGAAGTTCTCGAAGATTGGCGCATACAACTACAACCAATCGGCTCGGGAACATGTGTTGCCACAAGCGGGGACCCAGACTTTGATGGTCACGGAGGGGGATTACGGCAGTCGTACGACCAAGACCTATCAGTACCATCACGTTGCGGTGGGCGAGTCACAGATCGCGGCGGACGCGACCGAATGGGCGCAACAGAACGCTGAAGAAATTCGCCAGCTTGTTAAAAAAGAACTGCAGCGGGAGCGGGCCACATTCGCCCGGGAGCAGGCGGCACGGGAGCAGCAAGCCGCTCAAGCCGCACAAGCCGAGCGTGCCAAGCCTGCAAATGAGCCGCCAACACAAGCTGCACAACGACCGGGTTCCGGCATATTCGGTGCGTTGATGGGCCGCGTTGCTGCGGGCGCCGGAGGTAGCGGCAACGCTTCCATGCGAGCGTTTGCGAAGGGTGTTGAATTGGGTAATCAGATGAACCAGGCCCAAGCTTCACCGGGGGCTTCTTCATCAGACTCTCAGCTATCCGCCGGCGATGCAATCGTCAATCAGTTAGGTGCCGGCATCATTAATCAGGCTGCTACTCAAATCCGGTCCTCGGGCACTACCGGAAGCCAGATCGTTGGGGGTGCTCTTGAGAACATGGCTTTGCAGGCCGGAAATTCTTCTTCACTGACTGGTGCTGCCTGGGGTGGTACTAAAGTTAACGCCATGGCAGAACCGTTACCGAACGGCAGTGCTGCGGGGGGAGCGGCCTGCTTCAGTCAGTTGTCCGGATCATGGAAGCATCCGGTTGGCGGCACCTGGAGCTTCAACGGCAGCAACGCACGATTGGTATTGAACTCGACCAACTATGGTTCGGCCGCACAGCAGATCACCGAGCTTGCCATCTCTTCGTGTGACAACAACACCATGACCTACAAAATTGTGCGCGCCGCACTGATCAACACTGTCGATCCGAGCATGGCCTATGACAAAACGCCTGCCAATGCGCCCAGTACGCCTCAGTGGTCTAAAACGCATCAGCAGGCTTATGCCATTTCTGGCGGGAGCCTTAAGTTCGGCAACTATACCTACGGCCGAAGGTAATGCGTCGTCCGCAGATTATCGTTCGTTCTGACCGTCGTGACGATGGCGCTGCTATTTGCCGATTGGCATCGACCCGATGCCGAGTCTGTCCGTGAGAAAGCAGGCCAGGTAACCGCCAATGACCAATCGAGCACCTTGAAGGCCTCGCGGCAGGCCGACGGCGCCTTATGTTTCAAGGGGAAACTTCAAGGCACTCCGGTTCGCTCCTCACATCGCGGTCCAGCGTGACAAACAGAGAGGCAGGATGAAAACGATCGACGCAAACGGAGCCTGGCAGCGGCTGCGCCTGGGCATTCTGGCCACCGGTCTGGCGCTGGCTTGGCCGGCGTCGGTGCTTGCCGAACAGGTCAAGGACTATCGCTTGCAGCCGTCGGCGGGCGAAGCGACGATCGGGCAGAGCGTCGAGTTCGTCGTCAGCCGCGCCGCCAACGGCGAAACCTGCGCCGTCCAGATCGATTACGGTGACGGCAGCAGCAAGTCGCTGCGTCTGGAGGCCGGGCAGAAACGCGCCAGCGACACGCACGTCTATGCCCGTACGGGAAACTATGGGGTGACGCTGGACGGAAAGGTCCAGTTTCGCGGTTTGAAGACCGCTCTGGCCTGCGCGGTCGACAAGATCACCCTCCAGTATCCGGTCAGGGGCAAGCAAACGGTACGGGCCGAAACCGTCGCCCAAGCCTCCCCCGCCACCCCCACAGCGACGAGAACCCTGGCTGAGCCTGCCGGACGCAGCGCTTCGGCGCCGGGCCCGTCGCGCATCCCGCCCGATTGGCATCGACCCGATGCCGAGTCTGTCCGTGAGAAAGCGGACCCGGTAAGCGCCAATGACCGATCGAGCACCTTGAAGGCCTCGCGGCAGGCCGATGGCGCCTTATTTTTCAGGGGGAAACTTCAAGGCACTCCGGTTCGATTTTCACATCGCGGCCCAGTCGGGAAGGGTACTTGGCATATTTATAGCGGCACTCCGGGCGACCGTATCCGGACCGTCCTCAGCGACACCGGCACCTTGCAGGAGATCTTGGCGATGGACACGGGCCTGCGCCTGACGGTGCGTTATGTCGGCAGGGAGCGCGTCGAATACCGCAACTACTCGGACAAGGGCAAGTTCCTGTACGGGGCCGTGCTGTATCTCATGGATAGTAAATGGATGCAGGGTTTGATGTTCACCGAGGCATTTGCAGGTTATGACAGCTTGGTCAATGTCTCGGATGTGACGGCGCAGGTTACTCAAGGGCTGTCCCGCGCAGACAAGCCAGCAGGGCGCTCCGGGAAGACGGGGTGGCGACCGAGTCACGGGTTTTCCCTGATATCTACGGCCTATGCTCAGGAGGTCGCCCTGGGTACGCAAGCCATGGCCCAGGCGGTCCTGGAAGAAGCTCAGTCGATCTACTTCTATGGCGTGGTGGCGGTATTGGGCGGTGCGGCCGCCACCCTGGGGCCGGCTAAGGCGGGGGCCGCGATCACAACATCACTGGGAGTTGTTGTGGAAGGCGCTGCCGTTGCCCTTGCTTCACCCGTGGTGGCCGGCGTTATCGTGGGTTCGATTGCACACAATAACAGGGATCGCATCCGAGAAGAGCTCAGAGGTGCTCGGGAGCACATTACAGAAAAACTCAAGGGGCCCTTTGCCTTTTTCGGCGCGCTACTGAATGGTCAGCGCGAAGAGATCCACATTACGGATGCTGCTGCCTCGCAAGAAGATATCCGGGAGTACGGGGAGCTTTCCAGTCCGACGCGCTACAGCACGACGCCCGCTCCCGTGGCACCCAAACCCATACCGGCCTGGTCTGCCATATCGCCCACACTTATTACACCATCAAGCATTCGGGCTTCTCTCGCGAAACCACTTCCCCCGCCTCCATTGCGCCAGGTATTTCTGCGGGCACCGAGAAACTTCCGCGCCGTACAAACGGGTGATCTGGCCTATCGGTTGTCCTGGGGTCAATCTGATGGCGCCACCGGGTATCACATTCACCAGAAGAAGGATGCGCCGTCTTCTGTTTCTGCGGGTCATTACATCCAGTCGAAAACCCAATTGCCTCTCCTGGTCACAGAAGGCAGGGAGCGCACAACGCATCAATCTCGCGTAGGTGCTGCGGGAACCTACTGCTGGACCGTGTCAGCCATTCGCGAGAATCCGTCGTCACCCGCGTTTGATCCGGAATTTGAGCGCAGCGATTCCGCGGACCCGATCTGCCTGACTTTCAGCGCAATCCTACCCTCGCCCCGTCCCTCCTTGAGCGCTGAGAACGCCAATACCCACGCGCCTGCCAAGACCTGCCGGAACAATGACAGAGCCCTGCTCGGTAACTTCCGCGGAACCAGCAAAAACACAACGGACCGGAGACTGGCATTCTCTTCCTGCGAACTGGTGAGTTCAAGCGGTGCCTGTGCTGTGACATTTTCCTACCTGACCTCGCAGGTAGATGGCGTTAATTACATCGAGCAAAAATCGCTTTCCGTTAGCCCCGCCTCTTGTGGCGTCGCCATTGGCATTGAATCCGCAGCGTCCTACAGTGTTTACGGCGCGACGCTGACCTTCAGAAATCCGGGGGAGATCGACATGATTTATCGGAGGGAATAAGACCTGTCGGGTTAGGCGTTCAGGCCCTTCTGCCGTAGAAGTGCCCGAGGTAGAGTAGCAACTGTGTTCAAAGTCAAGCCGTTTTAGGGACAAGATGATGTTCGTCCCAAGGTTTATTGGACTTCATGATTGCATTCAAAATGGTCAACATTTTATGCATACAAGCAACGATAACCACTTTCTTGGGTTTTCCCTTGGCGAGGAGTCGGTCATAGAACGGTTTGATCACCGCGTTGAAGCGTATAGCACTCATGGTTGCCATGTACAGCATTGATCGCACATCAGCTCGTCCACCCCAGGTAATGCGCTTGCCCTTCTGTTTGCCGCTATCGCAATTCAGCGGAGCCACGCCCACAAGTTTGCCGATTTGCTCGTGACTAAGGCTGCCCAGTTCGGGCAACGCCGCCATTAGGCTGGCCTGTGTGCCTGCGCCAACACCTTTGAAACCCTTTAACAGGGCCACCTTTTCGGCAAGGGATATCCGGGGACATAATACCTATTTCTCTTGCCAATCCTATATGTTGTAAGGTATTTTTTTCACATGGCACGCATGGCAAGGGTAGTAATGCCCGATTATCCACATCACGTAACCCAACGCGGTGTTCGTTCCATGGAAATCTTCCATGATGACGACGACCGGCATGAATACCTGCACCTGATGCGCCAACAGGGTGACCGTTTCGGTCTGCGCTTTGTATCCTACTGCCTGATGAGCAACCATGTCCATCTGGTCGCGGTGCCCGAGCAGGAGGACTCTTTGGCAAGGGCAATCGGCGAGGGCCACCGGCTTTACACCCGCATGGTCAATTTCCGGCAAGATGTCAGAGGATATTTATTTCAGGGTAGATTCTTTTCATGCCCCCTTGATGAGAAATATCTCTATGCCTGTGTGCGTTATGTAGAAAAAAATCCCGTTGGGGTGGTCAAGGAGATAAAGCATGCCTGGGACTACGAATGGTCCAGCGCCCGGTATCATGCGGTGATGGTCAATGATGACCCGTTGGTGACGGAAGATGGGATGCTCGCAGGGATCGACGACTGGCGTCTTTTCCTGTCAAAAGAAAATGACGGCCTTGATTTTCTGCGCGAAAAAACGCGGACCGGACGGCCCTGTGGCAGCGAGACCTTTTACGAAAAAGCAGAATGCCTGACCGGCAGGGGCTTACACCAAGGGAGGCCAGGACGGAAATCCTCTGAAGATAAACAATAATTAGGTATTATGTCCCCGAAAAAAAGCCTTCCAGTCGAGCACTGCCGTTATGGGGTAATGATCCGAGGGGAAGAGGTTGCCTTGGCGGGAATGGTCGATCTGCGCATCACGAACCCGGAAATGGTCGGAGACCAGAATCCAGTCAATGGCTGCCATTTCTTCCTGGTGCCCATAGGCATGAAAGGTGGCCTCATCTTCCCCGTTTGGCTGAATTTGCCGTAAGGCGTCGATCAGCATTCCATCGCCGGTCAGGAGGCGGTAGGCGTTTGCATCCTTGTCGGCATTGAAATCGCCGGTCACGATGAGCGCGGTATCGGTCTCTTGGCGGATCCGGTCGAGCCATTGGCGCAGGACCCGGGCATCCCCCTCGATGGCCGTCGGTTCGTAGTCAAAATGGGTGTTGACGAAGGTAAGCACCGACCCGGTCAACCGGCAGGCGAGCCTGGCCCAGCTCACCGTTCGTGGATAGTTGCTTCCCCAACTCATGCTGCCGGGGATCTCCGGGGTCTCACTCAGCCAGAAACATCCCGTATCGAGAAGGTGGAAGGGAGAGCGGCGAAAGAGCAGGGGCGCCATCTCCAGCGCCGTATCTCCGGGGCCGCCCCGATGGATGCCGAAAAAATGGTAGTCCGGCAGGTTGGTGCGGACAAACTCGGCCTGCTCGGTGTCCAGGCATTCCTGGAGGCCGAGCAGATCGGGCTCGAAGGCACGGATTCTTTCGAGGGCAAAGGACTTGCGGCGGCTCCAGTGATTCTCGCCGTCGTCGGCCAGGCCAACACGGATGTTGAAGCTCATCACCTTGATCATGGTCGGGCCCTCCTGCGGTCGGGCTTATGGATTCTTGGCCCGTTCCAGGGTGCCTCGGATGCCCGCGAACTGCTCCGGTCGGCCCAGATGAGGAAAGAACCCCTGATCCACGCAGTCCCGA
The DNA here is from genome assembly GCA_003517965.1 of Desulfobulbaceae bacterium. Lineage (GTDB taxonomy): Bacteria > Desulfobacterota > Desulfobulbia > Desulfobulbales > Desulfurivibrionaceae > Thiovibrio. The sequence goes on along the minus strand of DOZO01000003.1, from coordinate 5,117 downwards.
TAGCACCATTCCGGAGTAGTCTCGGTCCGGTAAGTCCAGAAGAACCAGCCGGCGTATTTTTCGAAGGTCAGTACTTGGGCCGAGGCATAGCCGCGATAGGCCGCCGACATTTGAAACAGATCCATTTCCTCCAGGGCATGATTGAACGGCCCCTCCGCCCAGAGGGAGACCATCTTCAGATCCAGCCCCAGGCTCCATTCCCCGCAATACACCTGATAGCCCGACTCACGGATAATCTCATCCGCTTCGTCGCGCCAGTCCACGGCGGACTTCCGGATGTGGCCGAAGATGTCCAAGCTGGTGTCATAATCCATAAAGCATTGATAGCGGTGGATATCGAGGGCCACGTTGCGAAACTCCGGCTCCAGAAGAAACCCTGCAAACTCCCGGAAGCTGCGGAAGCCGTCGTGGAACACCACCGTCACCCGCTCGGGCGGGCAGTGGCGGCGGATGCGGAGGTAGGCCTCGCTGTTGAAGCGCTTCACGAGATCGGTGGGGATATCCCAGCGCGGTTCATTGAGCGTTTCGATGCCGTGCAGCGCCGGCTGATCGGCGTACCGCTCGGCCAACCGTTCCAGCATAGCCAGGGAATGTTCGATGTACTCCTCGCTGGTATGCCACTCGCAAACGTCGAGGATGCCGCCGTTGTCAAAGCCGTTCTGACACCCCGGCGCGGCATGGAGATCGAGAACCACCCGCAGGCCGAACTCCCCGGCCCACTCAAAGACCTTGTCGACGATGGCAAGCCCCCCTTCCACGAAGGGATAGCGCGCCTCCTGATAGCTGCGGTGGTAGGGATAGTCCTTGCCGAAGAGCCAGTGGCCGACCGGCAACCGCACGGCATTGATGCCGGCCAGTTTCAGCCAGGCGAAGTCGTCACGGGTGATGAAGGTGTTCCAGTGATGGTGCAGGCGCCGGGTAGCCTCGGCCTCGCCCAGCTCGACGCAGTAGGAGGTCTCGTCGGTGGCGTTAAGCCCCGCAAACAGACTCGGGGTAATCCATTTTTCCAACACCAGCCAGCCGCCGAGATTGACGCCGCGGAGTTTGCTACCGCCTTCATGAACAGTTTGGATAGTCATGGGTGGTCCTTTTGCATAGTTTTACAGGGCCAGGCGGCGTGAGTAGAAAGAGGCGCCGTTTGGCAGATGGGAAATTACAAGCAGCGTGGCATCGGGGAGCTGTTCACCGATCAGGCGCAGCATTCGTTCCTCTTCCTGAGAGTCCAGGGAATCGAAGGCCTCCTGCAGGAAAATCCACTGGGGACGGTTGAGCAGCAGGCGCACCATGCCCAGGAGTTGCTGCTCCCCCCGGGCCAGGGTGTTGATCCAATTGTCCTGCTGATCGAGCTGGTCGATGAGGTTTTCAAGGCCCACCAAACGCAGCGCCTGCTCGAGTTGTTCCTGGCTGAAAACCCGGCGAGAGGCTGGGTAGCAGATGGCGTTGCGCAGGGTGCTGGTGGGCAGATACGGCCGAGGCGGCATGAAAAAGAGGCGTCCTTGGCTGGGGAGTTCGATGACGCCGCGGCCCCAGGGTCTTATCCCGGCAATGGCGCGAAACAGCTTTGTCCCGGTGTAGGTATTGCCGGTGATCAGCACATGTTCGCCCTGGCCGATCTCCATATTGATGTTTTGGGCCAATACCGGGCCGTCGTATTTGGCGATACTGAGGTCGCGGAAGGCTAATACCGGCCGGTTTGAGCTCTTCACCTGGATCCAGTGATCCGGTTTGCCCAGCTCCTTTTCCAGATTAGCCAACACCTTGAGTAAACTCAGGGTACGTTCCACCGAGGCACGCCACTCGGCGATCCCGCCCGCATTGCCGACCGGCCAGGAGAGGGCGCCAACCATTTGCTGGAATGCCTGGGCGGCCTGCATCATCGCACCCAGGGTGATGCTCCCCAGGATGTATCGGGGGGCGGTGATCAGGATTGGAAATGCCATGTTCAAAGAGGCATAGCCGGTGCTGAATATCTGGATATTTCGCCAGGCCGCGGTTTGCGTGTCCCATGTCTTGCGAATCATGTAGAACAGTTCATGAAAAAGATGCCGCTCATGGCTGTCAGCATGGATCAGAGCGATGGCCTGGCTGTTTTCCTGCGCCTCCCGCAGACCGGCGCGGAAGTTAGCCTCCGCCGATTGCCGGGCGTTGGTGGCTCCGGTCAGGGGGAGACTCACCTGCCAGCCAAGCCAGGAGGCCAAGGCCGTATAGATGATCGCGATCCAGACCAGATGCCCGTGGATGGGGATTTGCCACTCTCCCAGGTCGAGCGTCACCACCCCGGAATTGGACCAGAGCACCTGCGAGAAGCCGATCAGCAGTAAAATGCAGTAAAACAACGAGTGGCCCAGGGCGACCGCTGACTCGCTGGCAACCCGGCAATCCTCGGCAATACG
>DOZO01000003.1:0-2439 GCA_003517965.1 Desulfobulbaceae bacterium | reverse complement strand
GCCAGCACGCCGATCTGGGTGATAAGGCCGCGCATGGAGTGTTGCTCCAAGGCGTTGAACAGCGCCGCGCTCCACTGGGTAATCACTACCGCCAGGATCATTTGCATGATGGTCAGGAGCGCCAGGAGGAAGGTGGTGCCCCGAATCTTCAGCTTTTGTTTTGAGCGCCAAAACAGCTTGGACAGGCGAAGAAATTCAACGAGAAAATCGAGGGAATTAGGCATCTGGGCTCAGGTTATAAAGGCTATTAAAAAAATGTTCTTTCGGCTGGTATCCGGCCATCTCAATCCGTCCAGGATCCCCTGTCAAGATCACCCTGTCAATTCCTACAAAAAGCCTGTGACTCCGTCAACATCTTATTGCGAGTGATGGAAAAATCATTGCACCGCTTGATGGCTTATCCAGAAAAATTGACAAACCGCAAGGTCATAATGGAATGAGGCGGACTGATCGTGCGGGCGGCCTGATCGTGGTATTGCAGGGCAAAGGGAATCGCCTGCTCTGTGCGATTCATGACCACGACGGCGATTATCCCATCCGGATTGAGGAAGGCCGTTGTCTCGAGTTCATCGGTCGTACTGGCGTACAGGATGCGTTCGGCGCCGGGGCGAATGTACCGGGAGAAATGGCCAAGATAGTAGAACGAACTCTGATACAGGGGCAGGCCTGCCTGGGTATCCACCAGGATGGGCGCGCTGCAATAGTTGCCGGCATGATTGGGGCCGCCGCCTTCATCCAAGAGAAGATTCCAATCCACCCACGCCACGGTCCAGCGGTTCAGGTCATTGATGAGCGAACGCCCGTAGCGCTCGCCTACGCCCCATTCGCCTGTGTGCGGGCCGTCTTCCTGACACCCTTCGCTGAAGAGCAGCCGTTTGTCCGGAAAGGCTTCGTGCAAGGCGGTCAGATTATCGAAATGATCCCCCATATACCAGTGAAAAGCCGCACCCCATACGTATTGCGCAGCCTGCGGGTCATCGTACACGACACTGGCGCGCTCGTAGATTGCATCACGGTTGTGGTCCCAAATCATCAGGTTAAGATGGCCCAGCCCCTCTTTTTGCAGGATCGGCCCTAAATAATCACGGACAAAATCGCGCTCCTCTTCGGCGGAGTACAGGCAGGAATCCCAGGATTGGCTGGCTTCCGGTTCATTCTGGACGGTGAGGCCCCAGAAGGGGATGCCTTCTTTTTCATATTCCCGAATGTAGCGGCAATAGTAACGCGCCCAAACATCCCGGCATTCCGGGAGCAGTCGGCCGCCGCCATTCATCTGCTTATTGGTCTTCATCCACGCCGGTGGGCTCCAGGGGGAAGCGAACAACTTAAGGACGCCGCTGAGACGCAGGGCTTCCTTGAGCATAGGCAGAATAGCGGCGCGGTCACGCTCGATGGAAAAATGCTGCAGCGCAAAATCGCCAGCCACTTCATCATGGGCGTAATTCCCCAGGGCAAAATCGCAACTGTTGATATGGGTTCGCCCCATAGTATACCCCAGGCCATGGTGCGGGTCGAAGTATGCCCGCATAACCTCGGCTTGCTTTTCCGCCGGGAGTTTTTGCCAAGTAACGGCAGCCGATTCGGTGAATGCTCCGCCAAAGCCTTCCATCTTCTGGAAGCGCTTGCGCGGATCGATGGTTATGGCGGGGGTTTCCGATTGGGTTGCTTCAAAAACCACCGGGGGCTGTTCGCTCAGGCGGGCGGGGGTGTCTCTGGCTGTGAGCGAGATGTGGACGATTTGGCGGGACATACATTACTCCGAAGAAGGTATCGCTCACCACGCAATTGCGGTACAGGCGGTAAGGCGTTCAGAAGGGAGGCGCGCTTGCCGGTCAAATACGCATAACAGCCCGTTGCAAAACGGGCGGGTGCGGCCCAGGCCCAGGGGATGGGCCGCCGGAATGACGGCTACGAATCAGAGAACATACTGGGGAATCTTCAGCAATTCCCCGTTCCGCATCGCCGACTGGTGCGCGACAATGCCGGCCACCGTCAGGTTCAATGCCTGCGCCACATCCACAAGCGGCTTGCGGTCCAGCAGGATGGCCTCTACGAACTCATTCGTCAGATAGCCGTGCGACCCGTTGTGGCCACCGGGCTGGACTCCCGGCGGCAGAGGCGGCCGTTCAAGCAATGGGACCTCCTTCCCATCCATACCTTTGAAAAAACCGTCGAAAGCCCCCTTCTCGGTCCAGATTCGACCCGTTTCGTCACCGGTGCCCGGGATGTCCCAACTGATCGCCGTTCGGGCCATGCTTCCTTCACTGGTGCGGAACAGCGCGATCTCGGTGCCGAACGGATTGCCGTAGCGGTTCTTGGCCTGCAGGTGTGGAATGAGACTGGGCCTGCCCATGCACGACACTTCCGTGAATGAACCGCCTGTAACCCCCATGTAATAGGCATTCGTGTGGGTTGGATACCATTGCGGCGGCAGGCCCG
>DOZO01000034.1:6772-19000 GCA_003517965.1 Desulfobulbaceae bacterium | reverse complement strand
ATCTGCGACAAGTGCGGCAGCCCAGCGATCCAGCGCGAGGACGAAACCCAGGAGGCCATCGCCCACCGGCTGGACACCTACAACGAGAAAACCGCGCCCCTGGCCGGTTTCTATGAAAAGGCCGGTCTGCTGAAATCCATCGTCGGCACCTCCAGCGATGTGGTGGTTGACGCCATCAAGAAACAACTTGGCCTCTAAAATCCCGAATATTACTATCATCGGCGGCGGTCTCGCGGGATGCGAGGCCGCCTGGCAAGCCGCCCAGCGCGGCTGCCGGGTACGGCTTTACGAAATGAAGCCGGTGCGCTTTAGTCCGGCCCACGAGTCACCGCAGTTGGCGGAACTGGTCTGCAGCAATTCCCTGCGCTCCGCCGATGTCTCTTCCGCCGTGGGTCTGCTCAAGGAGGAGATGCGGCACTTGGGCTCCCTGATCATGGCGGCGGCCGACCAGACCCAGGTTCCGGCCGGTCGGGCCCTGGCCGTGGACCGCGACCTCTTTGCCCAATTCATCACCGAAAAAATCGAAAACCATCCGGCCATCACCGTGGTCCGGGAGGAGGTCACCGAACTTCCCCCCCCCGGAAAATGGCCGGTGATCCTGGCCAGCGGCCCGCTGACCTCAAGCCCGCTTGCCGCGTCCCTTGCCCAGCTCACCGGCGAAGAACATCTGGCCTTTTACGATGCCATCGCTCCCATCGTTACCGCCGACTCCCTGGACATGAGCATCGTCTACCGGGCTTCCCGCTATGACGACGGACCGGGCGACTATCTCAACTGTCCCATGAACCGTGACGAATACGCGGCCTTTATCGAGGCATTGCGCAGCGCCGACAAGGTGCCGCTCAAGGAATTCGAGGAACAAAAATATTTCGAGGGCTGTCTGCCCATTGAGGTCATGATGGAACGCGGCGAAAACACCCTTCGCTTCGGCCCCATGAAACCGGTGGGTCTGCCCGATCCGCGCACCGGCCGCGATCCGTACGCCGTGGTCCAGCTCCGCATGGAGAAAAAAGATGGATTGCTCTATAATATGGTGGGCTTTCAGACCAAGCTGACCTATGGGGCGCAGCAGGCGGTGTTCCGGCTGATTCCGGGCATGGCCCAGGCGGAATTCGCCCGGCTCGGCAGCATCCACCGCAACACCTTTGTTTGCGGGCCCAAGGTGCTGCTCCCCAGCCTGCAGGTGAAAGGCCGACCAGACCTCCTGCTGGCCGGGCAAATAACCGGAGTGGAAGGGTATGTGGAATCCACGGCCATGGGGCTGCTGGCTGGAATTAACGCGGTGCGCCGGGCTCATGATCAGGTGGGCCTTGACCTGCCCAATGACACCGCCCTGGGTGCCTTGATCGGTCATTTGACCCAGACTGATCCCAAGCATTTCCAGCCCTCCAACATCAACTTCGGCCTGTTCCCGGCTTGGGAGACGAAGCTTGCCAAAAAATTGCGAGGACAACACCGTGCCCAAACAGCCCTGGCTTCCCTCAAACAATTCTGCGATGCGGAAAAGCTGGAACCGGCCTAAGTATGACCGGCCTCTGCTTTGCCTTCTCCTGCTCTTCGGCCTGCTGACCCTCTCCGTGACCTCATCCTCCGCCGCAGCCCCGCCTATCCCCCAGCAACAGCTCGATATTGCCTTTGACCTGCAAGGCCACCGACTTAGCGGCACATCGCGCATCACCATCCCCGCCCAGACCGCAGCCACCATCTCGCTGGCAGGTTTGAAGGTCACCACCCTGCAAGTAAACGACCTCTCGCTTCAGGCCGCGGAGCAGCTAATCATCTCCCCGGCCCCGAAAGAACAGCAGGTGGCCATCAGCTTTCACAAAACATACGCCGACGATCAGGCCGACGGACTCAACGGACTCATCGGGCCCAACGGCATCGCCCTCACCGGCCTCTGGCATCCGCGCCTCGACTCCCTTTGCCGCCATGAATTGACCGCCGCCATCCCCAAACAGTTTACCGCCATCTCCGAAGCCGAGGAGATCAACAGCACGGTGGCCGGGAACATCCGCATCGTCCACTTCCGGTTCGACCATCCCCTGGAGGGTCTGAACTTTGTCGCCGGCCCCTATGTGGTGGAGCAGGAGCCCATCGGCCCCGGCCAAACCCTCTATTCCTATTTCTTTGCGGAAGATAAAGAACTAGCCGCGGAATACCGGAAAAAAGCGCTTGCCTACCTCAAACGCTACCAGGAGCTGATCGGCCCCTATCCCTACCAGCGTTTCAGCATCGTGGAAAACCGGCTCCCCACCGGGTACGCCATGCCCACCTTCACCTTGCTCGGCCAAGCCGTGGTCCGGCTGCCCTTCATCACCGAGACCTCCCTAGGCCATGAGGTGTTGCACAGCTGGTTCGGCAACGCGGTTGACGTGGATCCCGCCCAGGGCAACTGGTGCGAAGGGCTGACCACCTACCTGGCGGATCAGGCCTTCGCCGCGGAGGCCGGGGCCGGGGCCGCGTTCAGAAAGCAGCAGCTCATCACCTACCAGAGCTATGTGGGCGCCGACAGCACCATGGCTATCACGGATTTCAGCGGGGCAGGCAGCCATCTTTCTTCCGAAAACAAGGCGGCCCGGGCGGTGGGTTACGAGAAGACCAGCATGGTTTTCCACATGTTGCGCCGGGAGATCGGCAATCCCGCCTTTCATGCCGGACTTCGGGATTTTTACGCCATTTTCCGGCACCGGCAGGCCGGCTGGCAGAATCTGGCCGCAAGTTTCAACAAAAACGCGGGCCGGGATCTTGCCCCGTTTTTCAGCCAATGGCTCAACCGGCCCGATCTTCCCCGCCTGCAAATCACCGCCACCCCCCTGACGGAAAAGGAGGGTCAGCTGGAACTTGCTCTCACCATCAAGCAGCTCCAGGAAAAGCCCTACCGGCTGCGATTGCCTCTGGATATCGTCACCGCCAAGGACAAGGAGCGGTTCGAAGTGAGCCTTACCGAAAACGAAACCAAACTGAAAATCCGCCTGGCTGATTATCCCTTGCGGGTGGTTGGTGATCCGGACTACGACCTGATGCGGGCCCTGGCCCCAAAAGAACTGCCGCCCACCTGGGCGCGCTTCCTCGGAGCCCGCGAGAGGCTGGCCCTTGTCCCGGAGGGAGAGGCCCGGCATCTTTATGCCCCCCTCATCGAACTCCTTGCCGCCATGGACTGCCCGATCAAGGGTGCCAACGAGGCCACGGACAAGGATCTGGCAGACAAGGCCGTGCTTTTCCTCGGCGCCGACAGCCGCCTGGCCCGCTCCATCTTTGCCGGGCAGCCCCAACCCGGCACAGGCTTTGCCCTGGAGGTGCGGGAGAATCCTTTAGCACCCGGCCAGATCGCGGTGCTGATCGCTTCGGCCAGCGCCGCGGAAACAGCGGCCGCCGCGCCCAAACTCGCCCATTACGGCAAATACAGCACCCTGCATTTCAACCAGGGCCGAATCGAGCGAAAAACCATCGCCGAGACCGACCAGGGGATGCATCTGACCATCGACACCCCGCCCATGGGCGTCGCCCTGCCACAGGCCCTTTCCTTTGTCGCCATCATGGAGCAACTCGCCGACAGACGGGTGGTGTATGTGGGCGAAAGCCACACCCGCTACGAAGACCATCTCCTGCAACTGCGGGTGATCCGGGCGCTCTTCGCCCAAAACCCCAAACTTGCCATCGGCATGGAGATGTTCAGCCGGGAGGCGCAGCCCGTTCTTGACCGGTATGTGGCCGGGGAACTGAGCGAGCGGGAATTCTTGAAGCAATCGGGATATTTTTCCAAATGGGGCTTCGATTACCGCCTGTATCGGGAGATCATCAATTTTGCCCGGCTCCACCATCTGCCCATCGTGGCCCTCAACCAGGAAAAGGAGATCGTCAGCAAGGTCTTCAAAGAGGGCGTCTCCTCCCTGACCGCCGAAGAGATCGCCAAGCTTCCAACAGACCGCGACCTTGCCCTCCCCGGCTATCGTGCGCGGATCGCCGAGGTTTTTGCCATGCACAGCCAGAAAGACGGAGGCCCTGAACAGCTCAACAGCTTTTTCCAGGCCCAGGCCCTCTGGGATGAGACCATGGCCGAATCCGTGACCAGCTTCCTGAACGCCAACCCGGAAAGCCGGATGGTGATGCTGGCCGGCCAGGGGCACACCGACAAGGCCACGGCCATTCCGCCCCGGGTCGCCCGCCGTCTGCCGACGATCAGCCAGGCCGTGATCCTGAACAGCGAGGGTGGAGAACTTGAGCAGGCCGAGGCGGACTACCTGATCTTTTACAAGTCCGTAGAGCTGCCCCCGGCCGCGCTTCTCGGGGTGATGCTCGCCAACACGCCCGAGGGTCCGCTGGTAGAAGGTTTGTCAGAAAAAAGCAAGGCCGGAGCGGCAGGCATCCAGGCAAAAGACGTGATCCTGGCCCTGGATGAAGAACCGGTGGCCACCATCGACGATCTTAAGATCATCATGCTTGGCAAGGAAACCGGCAAGTCGGTGACAGTAAGAATTAAACGGAAATCTGGGTTCTGGTTCAAGCAGGAAGAGATTCTTTCCATCCCGGTGAGGTTGTAGCAGTTTTGCCCACCCATCTTTTCTTTTGGCCTTACCCCTGCTCTGAGCTATAATGGGCAAAAATCAAGGACCACCCATGACCACGCCAGACAAGAACTACACCACACCCCCACCGATTCCAGCGCAAGCCGCTCTGGAATTTCTCCAGGATGTCAGGCAGCTTGTCGGCTTTCAGCAGGCAATCGGCATCGAAGGCTACCCCCGCACCCCGGAACTTACCCACTTTATTGCCAAACAACCACAACCGGCGGCCCCGGCACCCCAACAGACCACCGCCGCCACCATGCCCACCATACCGGAGACAACTCTGGCTGCCCTTTATACCGAGATGCAAGGCTGCCAACGTTGCCCACGGCACCAGAGCCGGAGCAGGGTGATAACCGAAGAAGGCAGCACCGGAGTCAAGCTTCTGATCATTGGCGATGCGCCCTCTGCCGAGGATGATCTTTCCGGCCTGCCCATGAGCGGGGAACCTGGCCTGCTTCTCGACAAGATGCTGGCTGCCATCGGCCTGAACCGGACAAAAATCCACCTGAGCCTGCTTACCAGATGCCATGCGCCAGAACCGCTGAACCAAGAGGCCATGGAAACCTGCCTGCCCTTTCTGCTCAAGGAAATCACGCTCATTGACCCCAAGATCATCTGTACCATGGGCCCGCTCGCCGCCCAGAAGCTGCTCCACACCAGCAGGCCCCTCAGCCAGCTGCGCGGCAGATTCCACGCCTTTCAAGGTATTCCGCTGATGCCCACCTTCTCGCCGGAATTTCTTTTAAAAAACGAGGAGATGAAAAAGGCAACCTGGCTTGATCTGCAGATGATTCAGAAAAAAATCCAGAGCGGGTAAGTCTACAAAAAAAACGCTGGTCAAAAGACGTGCGTCCTTTGACCAGCGTGCAATGAGAAGAGGGATAAACGGTTGTTTTAGAACAGCCCTGAAACCTTCCCGGTTTCCGGGTCGACATCGATACGGCGGAAGGCCGGATTTGAGCTGGTGCCGGGCATCAGACTGATCGTGCCGGCACAGGGGCAAAGGAACTTGGCGCCGGAATAGATCAGGATATCCCGCACCGGCAGACGCCAGCCCTTGGGCACGCCCTTGAGGGTCGGATCATGCGTCAGGCTCAAGTGGCTCTTGACCATCATGGTGGCATAGTCGGCATACTGGGGATCATTCTCCAGCATCTTGGCCTTGGTCAAGGCCTCCGGAGACCAATCCACCCCGTCGCCGCCGTAGACTTCCTTGGTGATCAGCTCAACCCGGTCGCGCAGTTTCATCTCCAGCGGGTAGAGGAACTTGAAGTCGTTCTCTTCGTTGCAGGCGTCGATCACCGCATCGGCAAACTCGAGCGCCCCGTCGCCACCCAGTTCCCAATGCTTGGACTCGGCGCAACGGGCCCCGGCCGCCTCGGCGATCCGGCGCACCACCCGGCACTCTGCGTCGGTGTCGGAATAGAAGCGGTTGATGCAGACCACCGGGTTGATCCCAGCCTTGCGGATCACGTTGATCAGATGCACCATGTTCTCGCAGCCCTTCTCGACCAGCCCGATGTTTTCCTTGGTATAGGCGGCATCGAGAGGCTTGCCCGGCACGACTTTAGGCCCGCCGCCGTGCATCTTCAAGGCGCGGATGGTGGCGGTGAGCACGGAGACATGCGGTTTGAGCCCGGAATAGCGGCATTTGACGTTCCAGAATTTCTCGAAACCGATATCAGCGGCAAAGCCAGACTCAGTGACGTTGTATTCAAAGAGTTTCAGGGCCACCCGATCGGCGATGATCGAAGACTGACCGACGGCGATATTGGCGAAAGGTCCGGCGTGGACCAGGCAGGGGTTGTACTCGGCGGTGCACATCAGGGTCGGGTTGATGGTGTTGCGCATGAAGGCGACCATGGCGTTGCCGACTTCCAGGTCGCGGCAGGTGACCGGCTTGCCGCTCTTGTCGAAGGCCACGGTGATGTTGTTGATCCGTTCCTTCAGGTCGGCCAGGTCGGTGGCAATGGCGAGGATGGCCATCAGTTCCGAACCTACGGCGATGCCGAATTTTGACTGCATGGTGTACCCGTCCGTCCGGCCGCCGAGGCCGATGACGATATTGCGCAGAGCCTGAGCGCAGAAGTCGATTACCCAACCGAATTCCACCCGGGTGGGGTCGATGTCCAACCGCCGCATCCCGGTCAAGCGGGCCAGCTGCTCATCGTTATAGTTCCGCTCATGCTGCATGCGGGAGGTCATGGCCACCATGCCCAGGTTGTGGGCGTTCATGATGTCGTTGATATCCCCGGTCAATCCCAAGGAGAACTCAGTCATCGGGATCAAGAGGGAATTGCCGCCGCCTGCCGCCGTCCCCTTGACGTTCATGGTCGGGCCGCCGGAAGGCTGGCGCAGGGAACCGCCGGCAAGCTTACCGCGCTTGCCCAGACCTTCCATCAGACCGCAGGAGGTGGTGGACTTTCCTTCGCCCAGCGGGGTTGGGGTAATCGCGGTTACCTCGATGTACTTGCCGTCCGGCTTATCTTTGAGACGGTTGATGATTTTAAGAAAATCGAGCTTGGCCAACCGGCCCATGGGGAGAATTTCGTATTTCTCGAGCCCTAATTTGTCTCGCCACTCCTCAGGGGTAGGCATGTTCTTTTCGGCAGCCTCGGAAATCTGCCAGTCCGCCATATTCACCGCATCAAAAGCCATTTCGTTCTCCTTCTTAGTGTTTTTTGGTTGTAATGCTGGTCAAATTCCAATAACTGCGTCACTTTTGAAAAGTGAAAATAATGATTACGCTACGGAAAGAAACAGAACAAAACCTGATGCACTCGCAAAACAAGTAAAAAATCCACAGGTCCGCAACACAATATTAACAGGTTACACCGTTAAAACCGATGGCGGAGCGGCTTTTTTCGAGGCCATCAAACCTTGCAAAATTACCGGATTGCAGACAGGAAAACAATAGGTAGAAACCCTTAAACAAAAAACAGGATGAGGTCAGCCAAGCAGCTTGTAATATTCCCTGAGAGTCCGCAGGGATTCCATCGTAGCCTGATACAGATAATAACTGAGCACCAGGGTTAAGATGGTGATACAGATTTTCCAGACCAAAGAGGTTTGCGGCCGCCACCAGACCATAGGCAGGGCCAGCGGCCCCACGGAACAAAAGGCGATAATGATGAAGGATGTTCGGAAGTACCAGGGAGTCTTTTCATTTTCATCTTGCATGCCAGACATCCCTTCTTTTTTTGTCACAGGTCATGTGATCACGCAGACGGAAGCACGGCAGATCGGGTTACGCTGCATAGCCGTTAACCAGACCTAATTCTGCTTGATGATATTTGCGAGGATATATTGGTGTGTCTTCAGAAAAGTCGATTCTTTCCCGTCAATGCGAAGCTTCGTCGAAATGCCAAGCTCAAGCATTGTAGACTGCGCCGTTTTTTTGTCGGTAGCAATACGGCCACCCCCAGCATAGAATATCTCATTGCTAAACCCGTAAAATTTACCAAAATTAACATATCTGACAGTCTGAGATTTAGGCGGGATGGCTTCTTTGTCCGATGCAACAAATACCTTTCCACCGAAATGCAGGGACAAGCCATTGAAGTCTACATACGTTTTAGTATTGTTGCTAATCTCAATATTAGCCGTGCCTGACACTAGGTCTACAGACATAATCTTGAACTCGACACCACCATCTTTGAAAACCTCTTTTTTCGGATAGAGTTCAGTGAAAATCCGCTTTTTTACAATTATTTCAGGATTTAATTGGTATCGATTTCCGCTGTACCTAACAACGTCAGGCAAAGGTTCTTTCATGATAACATATTTTTTTTTACCACCCACAACCACTGAAGACAAAACCGTCTGCAAGGAATAACTCAAATCCTCACTTTTTGTGTTGCACGACAAGATCGTTTTTGGGACCAAGCTGTACGTTGCCAAAGTTTCGTTTTCGTAATAACCGCTCTCATCGATCACATGCGGTGTTATGACGGCTTCTTTTGAGAAGCGGAAATTATCCTTTTTAACCTCACTGGCAACCGGCAAAGTAGTTGTCACAATAATATTTCCATACTGGTAGGACTTCCAGTCATCTGCAAGTAAAACTCTTGTTCTGGCCTGCTGTCTAACTTAACTGAAAACAATTCGTTCCCATCGTGATCCCCGCACGAATTAATGCCCCGAACGAAACTTCCGCCCTTAGTGACGGTACAATAACGCTCATACTCTTTGATAATAGAATCGACAGGATCATTGGCAGAAGATCCACTATTCCTCGAAGGAAACTGCCGCCTGACTTGGGTAACGTATGTACACTCACTGCTCTGTTTGCCGTTCCAGCTTTGGGGACTGCGGTTTCCTGCCATTTGTTCGGTAAAGTCATTGAGTGTAAGATTGGGATCTTTATAGTTTATGGCGCTTACACACCCTTGCAACATTACAATTAACGCTAACAGGCAACTCATCATGCGCAACATCGGCAACACCTCCTTCGTGAAGTGGCTTTTCCTTTAGATTGTGGCTTTAATAATAATAGAGAAATTGTCACCGCCGTTTTTTTCCGTTTGCTCTTCAGCAGAATCACTCCCCCACCCCAAACTCCCCAACCACCGCCGAAAACCTCCGACCAAACTCCCCAGCCAGCGGAATCATCACCTCGCGCATGGAAGGTTCAGCATTCTTTGGGGTGCGCAGCCGGAAGATATGCAGCCACTCCAGCAGATTGGCAAAAACAATGATCTCAGTCTTGCAGGAGTTAGGCAATACGGTGCGGGCGGCCTGAGGCGAAGAGGTGGCCAGCAGTTCCAGATAGATCTTCTCCGTCTCCAGCATCGCCCTTTCCCAGAGTTTATATTCCTTACTGCCCTCGGCAAAAAACATCGGGGCGATAAAGGTGAGCTCGTTGCCGAACTTGTCATCAGCATAGCGGCAGTAGCGCTGGCTTTCCTGCAAAAAAGAACAGGGACGGTGCCGAACCAGCTCATGGGTCACGGCCCGGTTGGTAATAAAGCGCACTGCCAGATAACGATGTTTTACCAGCAGCTCAGGAGGAAGAGCATCGACCTCGGCACGTAATAGCCGGGTAACATTCACCCCATCCTGAGGGAGCCAGCCGCGTTTCGGGGCCAGATCAAAAAAGAAGAGTGGATACGAGGCGGCCAGATGCCAGGCCATGGCCTTGATCAGCTTGACCTTGCCATAATCGCGAGCCAGTTCACGAAAAGCCCGGATCGTCCCGGTGATGAGCAGTACCTTTTTTTCAAGCCGGTCGAACTGGATAAATTTTGGGATCACACTCAAAAACTGGCTGACCAGCGATTCGCTGTCAATCTCAACCCGCAGGGTAAGGGCCGCCATCTCCAGCACCGAATTATGGCCGTGCTTGACAATCCCCTTTACAAAAGGCTCGGCCGAATCCTCACTTATTTTATCCTCTGATTTATAGCACAGACGACCACACGCCTCGATGCGCACCGCCAGGCTCTGATGGTCCAGTTCCTCAAGTATCTGAAACGAAGCCGGTATAACCTTCATGTTGTTATCCTCTTTAGGAGCAACTGCACGCACACTGAGTGCCGCCGGTTTTACCTTTATGTTCGCCCTGCCAGAAGGGCGACATCTCGCGAAGCTGGGCGATGACCGGGGGTAATTTTTCCAGCACAAAATCCACCTCAGCCTCGGTGTTGTACACGCTGAGACTCAGGCGGATCGAGCCGTGCGCCGCGGTAAAAGGCACGCCCATGGCCCGCATAACATGCGAAGGCTCAAGCGACCCGGAGGTGCAGGCGGAACCGGATGAGGCGCAAATCCCGAAACGATCAAGATGCAGGAGAATCGCCTCGCCCTCCACATACTCAAAACTGATATTGGTCGTATTGGGCAAGCGCAGGGTCTTATGCCCGTTGAGCAGGGAGCTGGGAATACTGGCCAGCAGCCCATCCTCCAGTTTGTCCCGCAGGGCCTTCACCCTGGTATTTTCATCCTGCATCTGCCGGGCCGCCAGCTCACAGGCCTTGCCAAGGCCGACGATGGAGGCGACGTTTTCCGTGCCGCCCCGACGGCCATGTTCCTGATGCCCGCCGATAATAAAGGGGACAAAAGGCGTACCCTTGCGGACATAGAGAACGCCAATCCCCTTGGGGGCATGTAGTTTATGCCCGGAAAGCGAGAGGAAATCAATCGGTACTTGTGACAGGTCGATGGGAATTTTCCCCACCGCCTGCACCGCGTCGGTGTGAAACAAAATCCCCCTGCTTTTGGCAATTTCGGCCATTTCCTTGATAGGAAAGATAACCCCGGTCTCGTTGTTGGCCCACATGGCGCTGACAATGGCGGTTTCGTCCGTGAGGCTCTCGGCGTAGAGCTTGAGGTCAAGGGTGCCATCACTGTTCACCGGCAACTGGGTGATCCGGTGCTTGTGGCCGGTGAGTTTATCCAGACTCTCGCAGAGATTTTTCACCGCCGGATGCTCGACCCTGGTGGTAACGATATGCCGTTTTTCCGGGAAGGACTGCAGAGCGGAGTGAATGGCGGTGGAGTCGGACTCCGTGCCGCAGCTGGTAAAGGTCAGTTCGTCGGGCTGGGCGCCAAGCAACGAGGCGATCTTGCCCCTGGCCTCTTCAACCGCCCGACCCACCTGACCGCCGAAGGTGTGCATACTGGAAGGATTACCATATAGCTCGGAATAATACGGAAGCATGACCTCGACCACCTCCGGGGCAACCCGGGTAGTGGCGTTATTGTCCATATAAACCGTATTCATTATTTGCCCTCCTCGACAATCAGGGTATCCAGCACCTGTTCGCGCAGCTTCTTTTCCACATACTCCTTAAGAGTGGTCTGCGATTTCTTGCAGGTGCCGCAAGCGCCGCGCAGGGAGACGATGACAAAATCGCCGTCCACGTCGATCAGTTCGATATCGCCGCCGTCCTTGCGCAGGGCGGGGCGGACCTCCCGTTCGAGCACCTCCTCGATCCGCTTGATCTTCTGGATGGTGGTGAGCCGCCCTGGCCGCCGGTCGGGGATCAGCGGCATAGCCTCATGCAGGGTCTCCCGGAGAATCTCTGCCAGGCGGTCGAGGCATTTGCCGCAGCCGCCGCCGGCCTTGGTAAAGTTGGTGATTTCCTCAACAGTCTTAAGCTTGTTTTCCTCGATGGCCCGCTTGACCTCAAGATCGGTCACCCCGAAGCATTCGCAGACCACCTCCCCTTCCGCCATGGGCAGGGGGATGCCGCGATAGTTGGCAATGGCGGCTTCGAGCGCCTCTCTGCCCATCACCGAGCAGTGCATTTTTTCCTTGGGCAGGCCGCCGAGATATTCGGCGATATCCTGATTGGTAACCGTGGCCGCCTCATCAAGAGTCATCCCCTTGATTATCTCGGTAAGGGCGGAGGATGAGGCGATGGCGCTGGCGCAGCCGAAGGTCTGAAACTTGGCCTCGACAATCCGCTCGTTATCGTCCAGCTTAAGAAAAAGTTTAAGGGCATCGCCACAGGCCAGGGAGCCGACCTCACCGATCCCGTCCGCATTTTCAATTTCCCCCACATTGCGGGGATTCATGAAATGATCCCGAACCTTGTCTGTATATTCCCACATAGTACTCTAATCTCCTGTAAGCGTTCAGCAGCACCACATCTGCTTTGTCATCGGCCTGCTCATGTGCAATAAGTACTCTAATCTCCTGTAAGCGTTCAGCAGCACC
>DOZO01000034.1:0-6590 GCA_003517965.1 Desulfobulbaceae bacterium | reverse complement strand
CTGAACGCTTACATTCCTGGGTTGACCTAAATTTTGGTACCTTCGGTGAACGATTACGATCTCCTGGTAATCAAGGCAAAAAGAGGCAGATTGCCTGTAAAGCAAACAGCCTGCAAATTATTTTTGAAACAAAACAACTTAGTTTTTCAAGGGTCAAAAAGCAACAATAATCATTATGCCTTCAGCCTTCAGCCATCAGCCTTATTTTCATGCAGATGCTCCCAAATCTGGGCAGCCAGGGCCGGGCCAATCCCCGCCACCGCACCAAGCTCCTCCACACTGGCATGGGCAATGCGCTGCCTGCTGCCAAGCTCCCGCAGCAGCAGCTCCCGGCGAGCCTTGCCCACCCCGGGAATTTGCTCAAGGGAAGAGGTCAGACTCTCTTTTGCCCGCAATTTTCGATGCAAGGTTATGCCATAGCGATGCGCCTCATCCCTGATCCGCATGAGGTAGAGCAGCGCCGGGGCGTGGTGGCCGGGCAGGAGTATCGCGTTCTTCCGGCCGGGGCGAAAAAGCTTCTCCCCCTCCCCTTCTTTCTCCTTGGCGATACCGGCAAGCTCCACCGCGGCAGGCACACCAAGTTCGGCGCAGACCTTCATCGCCACCCCCAACTGGCCCTTGCCGCCGTCAACCAGGAGAAGATCGGGCATATCCCCTTCCGCCAGACCTCTGGCAAAGCGCCGGGCCAACACCTCGGCCATCATGGCATAATCGTCCGACCCCTGCACCGTGTGGATTCCATAATGCCGGTAACGATCCTTGGCCATATCTCCTCCGATAAAGCAGACCAGGGAACCCACCGCCTGCTTGCCGCCGAGGTTCGAGATATCCAGACACTCGATCCGCTCTGGAAGTCTTGCCAGACCAAGCGCCCTCTGCAGAGCCTCGGCCAGGGCCTGCCAGGAGATCTGTTTGCTCTGGCGTGCATGCAAAACCTGTCGGGCATTGGTCTCTGCCATCTCCAGCAACCGCACCCTGTCACCCCGCCGCGGACAGGAGATGACCACCGCGCTGCCCTTCTCTTCGCTCAACCATTCCGCCAGCAGCGGATCATCGGTTCCGGCAAAGGGCAGCAGAATCTCCTGGGGAAGATAGCGCCCCTCTTCGCCGTAAAACCGGGAAAGCACCTCGGTCAGCACTTCCGGGTCAGAGCCCACCGGCTCAGCAAGAAAAAAGGCCTGCTGGCCTGTAATCACCCCCTTACGGATAAAAAGCAGAGCCACAGCCACGGAACCATCCTGGCGGACAAAACCCAGCACATCCTGATCCCTGCCGTGCGCCGCAACCACCTGCTGCTTTTCCAGGGTCTTGTTCAGGGAGGAAATCCGGTCCCGCAGTTGGGCCGCCTCCTCAAAGCGCAGATCTGCCGCAGCCAGAGCCATCTTTCGGGACAGCTCCTTAACCAGCTCCTGATTCTTCCCCTCCAGCACCAAGAGTACATTCTTGACCAACTCCCGGTACTCTTCGCGGCTGACCTTATCCGCGCAGGGGGCAAGGCAGCGGCCCATCTGGTGATTGAGGCAGGGACGGGACTTGGGCGTAAGGCTCTTTTCCTTGCAGCGGCGCAGGGGGAAGAGCGAGTTGAGATAGCGAATGGTTTCCCACATGGCCGCGGGAGAAGAAAACGGCCCAAAATAACGAGCCCCATCCTTGACCCGCCGCCGGGTCATCACCAACCGGGGCCACTCCTCCTGCACCGTCACCTTGAGGAGCGGATAACTCTTGTCGTCGCGAAGAATGACATTGTACTTGGGCCGGTACTGCTTGATCAGCGAGGACTCAAGGATCAGGGCCTCTTTTTCGGTATTGGTGACAATGGTCTCGATCAGGCGCACCTGGGACACCAGCATCGCGGTCTTGCCGTGCAGGGCCTGATCGATGCGGGCGTAAGAGGATAGCCGCTTGCGCAACTCCCTGGCCTTACCGACATAGAGCACCTCACCAGCCCGGCTCTTCATCAAATAGACGCCGGGCTGCAAGGAAACGGTGGGGAGAAATTCTTTGAAATCAAATGGGGGCATGATCACCGCAATCGGGGCTGTTATGATGGCGGATACGCCAAGGACTTTACGATATGACTACCCTTCTCGGGCAATTTTGTCAAACATGACGGGCCGCATGAGGAGATGGGCCATTCCCTGTATTAATTGCAAACCTCTACCCTTCCCCCCCGCTAATCAGGTATTTGAGATAGTGGTAGCAAGACAGCCCGGAAAAAATCAGCAACAGAACCAGCGAGATCTTGATCGCCAGCTGCTGGTAGCGGTCAACCACTCCCCTCAATCCTGCCTTGCCCCGCACCAGACCTGCCAGCGCCGCGCTGGCTCCGAAGAAGGCGGCAGGAATCAAGGCACCGTACAGGGCGAAGCCGAAATAATAATACTCCGGCTTGAGCATGCAGAACGGGCATTTATGATAGGGCATGGCGTAGACATAGGATGAGATCACGGAGGTGATCACCACCAGGGAAAGGCCGAAAAACCAGAGCCAACCTACGGCATAAAGTCCCGCAAGCCAGGGCCGCCACCGCTTCAGCAAACTAAACCCCGCAAGCACAAGCCCGGCAAGGGAGACGAGAAAGGCCGCGAGTAACCCCTGTTGCGAAAGGCCGGTGATGAGATTGCCGGTGGCGTCACCGGCGCTCTCGCCGAAGACCACGGCGCAGCAGGAGGTGATGATGTCCGGCTTGATTCCGGCGATGTACAGGGTTTGCAGGCTGGCATCAAGAACCAGCAAAGGCAGAAGCAGCAACAGAGCCAAATACTTGATCCGCACCAGAGGGTAGTGTTCCGAGCGGATGTCCAGCTGGTGGATGAGAATCCAGAAACCGTAGAAGAAAATCCCCACCAGCTTGACCAGGAGTGCGGGCATGCCGTAGGGATTAGCCAGCAGGGCGCCGGTGGCGCACATGGCTCCGACAATGACCTGGCAGAACTGATCGGCTGCCAGCACGAAGAGGATCAGGGTAATGATCTGAAAACCCAGACCGTAGGCGACCAGGGTGGAAGAAAGCCAGATCTCGTTTTCCAGCCGGATCTGCCGGTTGCTGTCGCTACCCGGCTCCCAGAACCGCAAGACCCGCACCGCCGTTCGGCCTGCAACCGCGCCAAGCACCAGCGCCACCAAACTACAAAGGCTTAGAGCCAGACTCCAGGGATTAAGGAACATGGATTGAGCCGTCTTTGATGATAACAATCCGGTCAATAGCCGGATGTTCAAAGGCCAGGGGATCGTGGGAGGCGATGACAATGGTCTTGCCAGTTGTCTTCAGTTGCTGCATGATCTCCATAAATTCCTGGCTCAGAACCGTATCGAGATGGGCCGTGGGTTCATCGGCCAGAATGATGGGCTGACTGTTGATCAAGGCCCGGGCAATAGCCACCCGCTGCAGCTCGCCGCCGGAAATCTGCCCGGCCGGGAACTGGGCTCGATGGCTGATGGCAAAGCGCTCCATAAGCTCTTCCGCCCGCTGTCTGCGCTCCCTGGGCGGCACGCCGAGCGGCAACAGAGGCAGGGTGATGTTGTCCAGCACGGTAAGCTCAGGCAAGATATTGAAACGCTGAAAGATAAAACCGATGGTCTCTCTCCGGTGCAGGGTAAGAAAACGATCCGGCAGTCTGGCCAGTTGCCGGCCAGCAATGGCGGCCCTGCCGCTGGTGGGCGGAAAGATGCAGCCGATTATAGCCAGCAGAGTGCTCTTACCCGAACCGCTCGGCCCCTTGAGACAGACCATGCTCCCCTGCTCCACCTCAAGATCAATATCGGCAAGGGCCTTCACCTCGTTGGCCTTCCCCTGATTGTAGATCTTGCTCACCCCGGAAAGTTCGATCAGCATCGCCTCAGCCTCCCAGCGCCGAATCGGCGGGAACCGTGGCGCTGCGCCAGGCAGGAATCACCGTGGCCGCCAGATAGGGAAGCACGGTGAAGGCCAGGATCAGCAGGATATTCCCCACCTCGATCCGGGGCGCCAGATGCAGCTCCGGCCGAAGCACAGACCAGCCCATGAGCACCGGTCGGAAAAGAGCGGCGGCAAAATAGACCACATGGATGTAGGCCGCGGTCATCCCCGCCAGGCAGGCCAGGCCGGAAACAAGCACCGACTCCCAGAAACGGACCGCCAGGATGTCGCTGGTTTCCCAGCCCAGCACCTTGAGGATGGCGATTTCCCGCCGCTCTTCCGGGGAAAGTCCGGAGGCCTTGTCCCAGGCCAGGATAACAAAGGCGGCCAGCGCGGTCAGCAGGCAGATGGAGCCGAAGCCGCTGCGCCAACCAAAAACTACCTGATAGGTTTTCTGGATCTGGGGCCTGGTCAATACTCGAACCGAGGGCAGAGTCGCGGAAATTTTTTTGGCAATGGTCTCAATCTCGGTGGGGTTGGCCACATACACACAAAGATCCGTAACCAGACCTGCGGGAATAGCGAAAAGATCGCGGGCCTCGGCCAGGCCCATCACAATAAGGTCGTTAGTCATGATGTCGGTGTCCGGCGAAAACTCCCCGCTTACCTCAAAGGAGGTTAAGGAAAGATCAGGCCGGAACAGAGAAAAAGTAGTCCGCCCTTCAAGTGCCAAAGCTTTTTTAATAGACTGCCCGATAACCACCCGACCCCGCTCATCAGTACCTGGCATGGCACCGCCGGATAGAGTCGTGTCGAGACGGGCGCCCTCTGGCATCTCGCCCAATTCCATGCCCATAACCGTGTAATTGGCCAGGCGCACCTCGTCAAAATAATAACCCCAGATCCGGGGCACCACCCGCCGGATACCGAAGATCCCGGCAAGCTGCTCCCGATAGGCCAAAGGGATGGCTTCCTGCCGGCCAACCGACATCTTTTGCAAGGTGATCTCTGGGGTATAAACCAGCACCTGCCTGGCTTTGTCGGTTAAGGCCTGGGTCACCATCTGAAAGGAGGCGAGCAAGAAAATGACCGCGGCAAAAACCAGCAGCAGGCTGAGGCTTTTCAGCCGTCGCCGCCACAAGGAAGAGAGGGCGTAATCCAGGATGTTTAACTGTTTTTCAAGATTGCGTTGAGCCATGGTAATCAGCGTTGGGGCAGCAGCCAGAAGGTGCCGGTGGGAAAATGTTCGATGGCCCCGGGATGATCCATAAAGGGGGCCATTGCGTCGCTCACTGCCGGATGCCGGGTGTAGCGGGCCTCGGTGGCCACGGCCAGATCGGTGAGGCCCAGTCCGCTGGTGACCACCTCCAATTTGGCAGAGGTTGCATCCTCGGCCTTGCGCCTGATCAGGCCATCGACAAACAGCACCCCGTCAAGAGCCAGCAACAGACAAAGAATCAGGCCGAAAACCAGAGCGGGCCGCATCGGTTCAGCGCATCTTATGGCCGTGACGCATGGACTGCACCAGCGGCTCGGTAATTTCGTCAAAACGCACCACCCTGGTTCCTTTGTGATCCTTGCGGAAACTCTCCGCCGCGGCCGCGGAAGAAAAGGGAATAAACTCATGACCCATGGGGCCGGAAACATCACTGCCGACAACATAAAAAGCCGAGCGGCCATCAAACCAGTCCAAGGTGTAATAATCTTTAACCCAGATTTCCTGAGCTGTCTGGCCTGGTGCCCCGTAGGAAGCGGGGTTGAACGTAAAGGCCATCATATCCTTTACCCCGTCGAAAAATTTCACTGTGCCGTTACCCAGCCGAACCTGGGTTATCCAGTTCGGATATTTAGCCGCAAACATTCCACAAACCGGACAACGCTCCTGAGGGGAGATCTCCTTATTGGGCTGAGCCATAAGCGGCGTTGCCATTAAAATAATGGCGCCAAAACAGGCAACTATGGCACGTTTTTTCATCAGGATTTTGCTATTATACCCAAAGGACATCAGTTTCGTTTGCACCCTAAAGGGCATAAAATCCGGCAAGCTGCTCAACTCAGCTATAATCTTACTCAACATTTTCAATCTCCATGTTGTTTTTTGTATTTTTAGGCTTAGCAAAAAATCCGCCCAGTATTTTTTTCAGCTCCGCCTCGCTTACCCCTCCGAGGATGGCAGTCATAAGCTTGTGATCAGGGCTGATAAAGATGGTCTGCGGCTCTACCTTTATATTGTAGCGATCCGCAATCTTGCCGTCGCTGTCGACCAGCACCGGAAAACCTATCTCCAGATCCTCCACAAACTTGCGCACCGTTGCCTCATCGGAATGCCGGTTGACATACACCACCCGCAGGCCGGCATCCTTGTATTTATCGAAGTAACGGTTAAAAATCGGGGTGTCGGCCCGACAGAACTTGCATTCCGTAGACCAGAAACGAAGGATGACCGGCTTTCCTTTGTAGGCGGCAAGACTGACCGGCTGGCCGTTCAGATCGGTGCCGGAAAAATCAGGAGCCGAATCGCCGATTTTTAATCTTTTCGCCGCCTGATCACCGCCGGGACAGGCAACGAGAAGCAGAGACAGGGAACAGAGGAAAAAAGCTGCCAGGATTTTTTTACCCATAGATGCTGCCCCTGATTTTTTTTCAGTAAGAGAAAAAATGTCCTTGCCAAGATACCACCTCGTGGTATTATCGCAACAAAGGATGTGACAATTTGTCGCAGTGGAAATCCTCCAGCCTATACAAACCAAGA
>DOZO01000043.1:589-12908 GCA_003517965.1 Desulfobulbaceae bacterium | reverse complement strand
GCGCGTATCCCTGCAAGATGGTGCAGGACACCTTTGCCCATCAGGCCTATGGCACGGACGAGATATCAGAACGGCATCGGCACCGCTACGAATTCAACAACGTCTTTAAGGACGAGCTGGTGAAACATGGGCTCATTATCAGCGGCACCTCGCCGGACGAGAAGCTGGTGGAGATTGTCGAACTGCCCGACCATCCCTGGTTTCTTGGCTGCCAGTTTCATCCGGAATTCAAATCCGGCCCTATGAAGCCGCATCCTCTGTTCACGAATTTTATCAAGGCAGCCTTGGAGAACGCGGGGATTTGAGGGGCGCTGTCTCCGCCTCCACGATTTTTGGTTTGCTCTCCCTTTAATGTGCAATAAATAGCTAATGATGTGCCACATCAATCATTGCAAGGAGCCATAGCCAGCGTGCAACTTTTTATCCGCGAAGCGCGTCAATCATTGTCGAATCTTGAGCAGATTTTGACCCAGGAAGGCGAGGTGACCATTACCAGAAGGGGAAAAGCAATAGCCCGTCTTCTCCCGCTTAACCGAGAACTTGTCATCCCCTCTCATAGAGCCCTCAGAGATAAATCCGCGTATCTGGATGCCGGTAGCGAACAGCTTGTCCGGATGGACAGGGATGAACGATGAGCAGTGGAATTTATTTGGACACCAGTGCCCAGGCAAAATGGTATCTCAATGAACGCCATTCGCCATGTGATCACAAGGGAGACAGGCGCGGTCATTCTGGCTATCGCGGATATAATCATGGCTGATGCCGCGAAATTGCCGGAGTTTGAGGTGATTTTGTTTTAACGGGGTCAGACGGAGGAAGAGGCACACTGTGCGTGTTGAAAGTTTTTTCGGTCAGGTGGAGAATATATGGCTGCCAAAGTAGAAAAAATCATGAATGAGGCTATGGGGCTCCCTCCGGCACTAAGGGCGTTTGTGGCAGAGAAACTTATCGAGAGTCTCGATGTTCAAGACTACCCCCTGTCGGCAGCATGGCAAGTAGAAATCCGGCGCCGTTGCGTCGAAATTGACAATTCCACCGACCGGCTGCGCGATGCCGATACAGTATTCAAAAACGCCTATGCGTCGCTTGCATGAAAGCGGTTGTTTTTCAGGAAGATGCCGAAACCGAGATGCTTGAAGCAGCAGCCT
The DNA here is from genome assembly GCA_003517965.1 of Desulfobulbaceae bacterium. Taxonomy (GTDB): domain Bacteria; phylum Desulfobacterota; class Desulfobulbia; order Desulfobulbales; family Desulfurivibrionaceae; genus Thiovibrio. Next base: position 11,760 of record DOZO01000043.1, on the reverse strand, counting down.
ATTACGAGGCTCAGCAAGGTGATCTCGGCAGGCGATTTCTTGCCGCAGTGCAGGACGCTATTAATCGCATTTTGTTGAACCCGAGTTTGCACCCAAGGGGTATAAGTTTCGTTTGAGCAGACAAGCTGCTCAACTCAGCTTTATATCCTGTTGTGGAACTCGATGTTCAGCGGTGCCTTACAAAGATATTTCCTTTCGGGGTTCTTTTTCGTGATCGACCTGATAAAATCGAAGTGATTGCGGTAATGCATCTGCATCGTGATCCGAACTACTGGCAGGAAAGAAAGAGGGATAGTGGCTGTGAGTGTTGAGATAGCCAACAAATTAACAGTGCCCCCCGTTTACACCTCTCCGTTCACCCCCTAACGACTCTAACGAAAATCTTCTACTATCGAGACATGACTATTCAATTCGAGCCAACACGTTCCTACGTTTACAAAGCAGCCCGATACGAGCTGCTTCCGCACATAGCGGAGATAGTTCGCGACCGCGGAGACGAACTGTTCCTTCTTCGTGAGGTTTCCAAGCGATTGCTTTCGGAGACTTATACGCCGGAGCAGTTGGAAATTCGTATCAAAAAAGCGACATCAGACGTGACGGAGAAGATGAGTAACATCTTCGGGTTTTACATCCCCTTTCTGGCCGAGGGCCTGCGGGTCTTCGAAAACCTTGGCAGCGGGCAGTTCAGGAACATCTCAATCGACGAGGAATTAGCTGAAGCGGATGCCGTTGCCACTGATATCGATTCGAACGATTCTGGCATCATCTACGCCTATTCCTTCCCCTCAATAATGAAGAATGACGGCAAATTCCCAATCAAGGTCGGATTAACTACGACTGGCGATACTGATGCGAGAGTTAAGCAGCAATGCAAACAGACTTGCTGCTTTGAATATCCTTTGGTAATTAAAACATGGGAGGTCCAGAGGGTTGCTGCCATCGAAGATGCAATCCATTCGACGCTGGAAGCAAGAGGCTCAAAGTGTAAGGCACCAGGAACCGAATGGTTCGACACGACGCTTGAAGAGATTGAGACTATCGTGATGTTCGTTCAACCGACAGCACGTCCAGTTTCACGGTCATAGCTGAATAGGGCGTTAGAGGCCATTGTTGATTTGTTGACTAACATTTCCGGCCATCATTATCAAGGGTGAGCGGATGCCCAAGGATGCATCCTCTTTCCCTTTTGGCAAGTTTATCAAGATTGCCCCTTGGGCCTTACTGTAAGGAGAGCAAAAGTGGAGCCTGTTTCCATTCCCGGTTTTTTTGAGGTCGGCCCCAACCGGCCTTTTTTGTTGATTGGCGGGCCGTGTGTTATCGAATCGGCCGATCTGTGCCGCGAGGTCGCCGCAGGGCTTAAGGAGATCTGCGGTCGGCTGGGTATCTCCTACATATTCAAGGCCTCTTTCGACAAGGCCAACCGCACCTCCCTTGATTCTTTTCGTGGCCCAGGCCTGGTAGAGGGTCTGCGCATCCTGGCTGATATCCGCCGGGATTTAGGGGTGCCGGTGGTTGCCGATGTGCATGAGGTGGCTCAGGTGGGACCGGCCGCCGAGGTGTTGGATGTCTTGCAGATTCCCGCTTTTCTCTGTCGGCAGACTGATCTGCTGGTGGCTGCGGCGCAAAGTGGCAAGGTGGTGAGTCTCAAGAAAGGCCAGTTTGTCTCGCCTTGGGATATGCGGCACGCGGTGAGCAAGATCAACGCAGTGGCCAAGAATCGATTGATGCTCATGGAGCGTGGCACCACCTTTGGTTACAATAACCTGGTTGTTGATATGCGCGCCCTGCCGGTGATGCGCTCTTTTGGTTGTCCGGTTATTTATGACGCGACCCATAGTGTCCAGCTACCAGGCGGGGCAGGGGGCAGCTCCGGTGGCCAGCGCGAGTTTATCCCAACCCTGGCCAGGGCGGCGGTGGCAGCCGGGATCGATGGTCTGTTCATGGAGATCCATCCCGATCCGGCCAAGGCCCTTTGCGACGGGCCCAATTCCATGCCGATTAAGGCGGTGGAGCCCTTGCTCGCTCATCTCTTGGAGATTCATACCCTTGTCCAGCGTCAGATGGGGGAGGTCGGCCCATGAGCGACCTCGGCTCCTGCGGCGGTAAATATCCTTCCGACTGTGAGGTTATGGCGGGCTTGCGGCAACGGGCCTTGGCCCGCACCGAACAGGACGAGCGCGGCTATGTCTGGCGCAACTGCCTGCCGCTGGCCAAGGAAATCCGCCTGCTGCTTCTGGATGTGGACGGGGTACTCACCGATGGTTCCGTGGTTTATGCCCAGTCCGGCAGCGAATTGAAATCCTTTAACACCAAGGACGGCTTTGGCATTCGCCTTTTGCAGGAGGCCGGGGTGGAGGTGGGCCTGATTACGGCCCGCAGCTCCGAGGCGGTGCAGCGTCGGGCCCAGGATTTGAAGCTGGCCCATGTTTATCAGGGGGTGCGCAACAAGATCGATATTTTTGCCCGGATTCTTGCCGAGCAGCAGCTTGTCGCCAAGGAGGTCGCTTACATGGGGGATGACTGGCTTGATCTGCCCCTGCTCAGCCGGGTCGGCCTGGCGGTAACGGTGGCTGATGCCGTGGCCGAGGTCAAGGCGGTTGTCCATTATGTAACCAGGCGGGAAGGGGGCCGAGGGGCGGTGCGGGAGGTGTGCGACTTGATCATCGAAGCTAGGGGGCAGCGGGAAGAACTGCTTGGGCGGTACCTGCGATGATGAGCGGCTATCGGAATATCCTCTGGTTATTGCCTGTGACCTTGTTGCTTTCCTGGCCGGTATGGGGCGGGGTCTTTACCAGGGTTCTGGTTCCACGTGGCGGTATGAACCTTGGCCCCACTTTTGCTGCGTCTCAGGCAGAGACCACCGGTGCTGGTTTCAGTATGGAGGGGATCTTGTTTTCACAACTGAAAAATGGGGTGCGGGATTGGCAGATTAAGGCTAAGCGGCTTTATTCGGGGGAAGATCAGGATCGAATGCAGCTCGCAACGGTGGAGGCGCAGGTTTTTAAAAATGCCGAGCGCAGGTTCGTGATCACCGGTAAGAAGGGCGAATATAACAGCAAGAAAAAGAACCTCATCATCCGAAACGGGGCCAAGGTGCAGGCCGAGAATGGCATGCTGATTCAGTCCGATACTCTCAACTATGATGAGCAGACCCGAGAGATCACGACCATGGCCCCGGTACAGATCACAGGCAAAGGCATTGACATCCATGGCAAGGGGATGGTGTATGATATGCAGCAGGATTCCTATGATATTCGCGGTCGGGTGCAGGTGGATATCCGATAGGGCTGAGGCAAGGTAGAAGGAAAAAGGTAGCGTATGAAAAATATTCCCTTGAAAGAAAAGATCATTCTGGCTCTCGATGTGGAGACGTCGGAGCAGGCCCGGGAGCTGGTGAAAAAGACCGAGTCCCATCTGGGCTATTACAAGGTAGGCTTGCAGCTCTTTATGGCCGACTGGTTCAACACTGTTGACTGGCTGGTTGACCGGGGCCACAAGGTAATGCTTGATCTCAAGTTTTTCGATATTCCGGAAACCGTCAAGCTGGCCATGGCTCAACTCAGGAAACACGGGGTGAGCCTGGCCACTGTTCATGGCAATGACCCGATCATTCGGGCGGCGCTGGAGGAAAAGGGGGAGATCAAGCTGCTGGCCGTGACCGTGCTTACCAGCTTTGGCGAAGAAGACCTGCGGGCCATGGGCATGACTCAGTCCATTGAAGACCTGGTTTATTTTCGGGCCAAACGGGCGCTGGAACTGGGTTGCGATGGGGTGGTCTCTTCCGGCCTTGAGGCGGCTCGGCTACGGGCCGGGCTTGGCGGGAAGCTGTTAGTGGTTACGCCAGGGATCAGACCTGGCGCCAATGTGCTCGACACCGCCGACGATCAGACCCGGATTATGACTGCCGGTCGCGCCATTGAAAGCGGTGCCGATCAGGTAGTCGTGGGTCGGCCCATCTCCAGGGCTGTTGATCCCGTTGCGGTCATTGAGGCCATGCAGCAGGAGATTGTCCAGGCTCTTCAGTAGTCGGTCATTAGAATTTCAGAATCGCCCTCCTTTCCACTTCTCTTTTCGCGGAGAGCCCAGCGTTTTTTGCCTCTCCGCAAAGAGCCATCTGCCCCGAAATCCCTCCCCGGATAAGCCTTTGGGGTAATTTCCCACCACCTCTTGACATCCCGTTTCAGAAGGCCTACAACAAAATAAAAGGCTTCAGAATAACCGAGCAAGAGGAGGAGACATCATGCCTACCAAAGAGGATCTGTGCGAGAAGATCAAGGCGGTTTTTCCGGAAATCGGCGCCTGCGGCATCAATCTTATGGTTGATTACGATGGGAACAACAAGGCCTGGGTTGTCGACCTCAAGAAAGGCAAACACGAACTCAAGACCTTTCTCGAAGAATCCGAGGCGCAGGAATGCATGGACGGCAAGCAGTGCGTTTCGCTGGGGATTCAGATCGGCCAGCTCAGGCAGAATATCGAACAACTTTAGCCGGGGTTGCAAGTTTTGGTGCAGACTGGTGGAAAGGGGTGTTTATCCGCGAACTCATCAGGAGGAACAATCATGACAGAAAAAATCCAATGGCGTGCAGAAATGGATGATGCCCTGTGTCTGGGGCAGAAGGTGGGCAAACCGATCCTGCTTGATTTTTTCAACCCCAACTGAATTGGCTGCCAACAGATGGATACAGTTACGTATCCCGAGAGCAAGGTTGTCCGCTTCATTGAAGAAAATTTCATTCCGCTCCGTGTTCCATCCGACAGCAAGCCCCATTCGGACACCTTCAACGTCAAGTGGACGCCCACCCTGATAACCTTGAGTCCGGAAGCTCAGGAACATCATCGCACCGTGGGCTTTCTCGGGCCCGAGGAGTTGATTCCCTCGCTTCTGCTGGGGCTTGGTAAATATTATTTTGAAAATGATCGTTTTGACGAGGCGCTGATTCGCCTTGAGCAACTGGTTGACGGATATGGCATAAGCGGCAGCGCCCCGGAGGCGGTCTTTCTGGCCGGAGTCTGCCGCTACAAACGGTCGCACGACCCTAAGCCGCTGAAGGCGGCCTATGAAAAGCTGCGCGCCTCTTTCCCCGACAGTGAATGGACCAAGCGCGCTTATCCCTATCGGCTTCTTTGAGCCTGCTTGCCAAGGAAAGGCCTGTCTGCCGCCGCCCGGCTTTCGTGGTTCGCGGGAAAGCGCCAAAATGGCGACCAGCGCAGATGCGCGAACAGGGATTATGGGGGTGGTCTCGGAATGAATATGCTTAAAAATCACAGGAGGTGCAGGATGGTAAAAATGAACTATGTCGGAGGAAGCGTGGAGATTGATGAGGAAGGCTACCTCGTCAATCCTGAAGACTGGAGCGAGAGCGTGGCTCAGGCCCTCGCCGCCAGGGAAGATGTCCTGGTTTTGAGCGAAGAGATGCTGGAAGTGGTCAGGTTTCTGCGGACATACTACAAAAAATTCAATGCCTTTCCGATCCTGAATTATGTCTGCAAAAATATCCATCAACCACGGGAATGCGTTAGCGAAGCATTCATGAATCCAGAAAAGGCATGGAAAATAGCCGGGCTTCCCAAGCTGGAAGGCGTTCATTTCGTAAGTGTTGACGGTAAGCATTACTTGCTGGAGCAGTGCTGTTAGTTCTAAGGTATTTTTTGTGCAGGGATAAGGCAGGGACGATTTCCGGCGCTGGATAAAAAACTGGAGGTTTTCTATGAATATCTACCAATTTGCCATGCAGATGGAAAAGGACGGGGAAGATTTCTATCGCCGGCTCGCAAGGGAAGCAACCGTTTCTGGACTTGCAAAAATATTCACCATGCTGGCTGACGAGGAAGTAAAGCATTACGCGGTGGTTGTGCTGTTGAGCCGGAAGGAGAAAAATCCGCAACTGGCTGAGACCGCGATACTTGGAAATGTCAAAAATGTTTTCAGCAGCATGCGGGATGAAAAAGAGCAATTATCCATCGATAGCACAGCGGCGACCGTCAGTTACAGGAAGGCTTGCGTCATAGAGGCGGCGAGTGAAGAATTTTATCGGGAAAAAGCCGGGCAGAGCGAAGACGAAAACGAACGGCGGATATTTTCCCGGTTGGCAAGGGAAGAAGCCCACCATTTGCGGATAATGGAAAATATCCTGGAGTTCGTTTCAAAGCCGGAACCGGGGAACTGGCTTGAGAATTCGGAGTGGCACCACCTGGATGAATATTGACGGGCTCGCCAGCCTCGATCCGGGGATTTGCTGCAAGGAAGCGTCCAGAGAGGCTTTGCGACCATGATATCAGGGGCCGGCTTTTCCTGTTGACATCCGGCAACCTGGGGGAAAAGGTCTTTAGCTACTAACCGCAAGAGGAGGAACATCATGCAACGTCAGGTCGAAATGGAAGAAATCATGTTGCTCGCGCATCGGGAGTTTATGGCGAATCTCGATAAATCCCTCAATCTCCTGGCTCAGGATATTGCCGAGGCGGGGGAGATGGCGCAGATCTGCACCGATGAGTGGTGCCTGGCCACCGAGAACGTCCTCGATGAGCTGGCCAAGGTCATCTTCTCGATCAGCGAACCGCGCTGGCTCTCCAAGGAAGATTCGAAAAAGATCAGCGACCTGCGCCATCGTGTCCATGATCTGTACGCCCGTTACAAGGCGGTCAAAAAATAGCATCGGGGGAGATGCGCATGCCACGGGATATTCAGCTTCTTATCGGCGGCGAAGCCGGCCAGGGCCTGGTGACTATCGGTCAGCTGTTGAGCAAGGCGCTGGTCCGGGCCGGGTATGAGGTTTTTGTCAGCCAGAGTTATCATTCCAGGATTCGCGGGGGGCACAACACCTATGCCATCCGTTTGGGAGAGGGGCCATTTTTTGCGCCCCGCGAGTCCATTGATATCCTGGTGGCGCTCAACGCCGAAACCGTGGAGCTGCATCGGGAGCAACTGACCGGCTGGGCGCTGCTCATTGCCGATTCCGCTTTTGACCCCGATCTGCCGGGCACGATTTCGGTGCCCTTTGCCGAGCTCGGCCCGGAGCCGCTCTGGAACACCGCCGCCCTCGCCCTGCTCGGCAACATTCTGGGCCTTTCCCTCGAACCCCTTTATCAGGCGGTGGAGGCGATGCTCGGCAAAAAACACCCGGAAGCGCTGGCCGAAAACCGGGAGATCATGGAGAAAAGCCGGGTCTGGGCCGAGGCCCATGTGCCGGAGCATGACTTTGCCTTGGCCGGCGGGTCGCCCGTAGCGGATCGTCTTTTGCTGAACGGCAATGAGGCCATCGCCCTGGGCGCTCTGGCCGGCGGCCTCAAGTTCTGCGCCTTTTATCCCATGACTCCGGCCACCTCCATTGTCCTTGAGCTGATCGCCCATGCCGAGACCATGGGCTGCGTATTCGAGCAGGCGGAAGACGAGATTGCTGCCGTCAACATGGCCATCGGCGCCGCTTTCGCCGGAGCCCCCAGCATGGTGGCCACCTCGGGCGGCGGTTTTGCCCTGATGGCCGAGGGGGTGAGCCTGGCAGCCATGACCGAAACCCCGGTGCTGATCGTGGTGGCCCAGCGGCCCGGCCCGGCCACCGGCATGCCCACCCGCACCGAGCAGGCGGATCTGGAATTCGTCCTCCATGCCGGGCATGGCGAATTCCCCCGGGCGATCTTTGCCCCGGGCAGTATCGAAGCCTGTTACCAGCTGACCCAGAAGGCCTTGGCCCTGGCCGAGCTGTCCCAATCGCCGGTTTTTCTCCTGACCGACCAGTTCCTCGCCGATTCGGCAAGGCCTGTAGCACCTTTTGACCCGACCGCCATCGTCCCGGTCAGGGCGGGGGCCGAGCCGGATACGGCGGTGACCCCTTACCAGCGCTATCGTTTTACCGATGACGGCCTCTCGCCCCGGCTGCTGCCCGGCCTGTCAACGCATCTGGTAGTGGCGGACAGCGACGAGCATGACGAAGAGGGCCATATCAGCGAAGACCACGGGGTGCGCATCGGGATGGTGGAAAAAAGGCTCCGCAAATTTGCCCTTCTCCAGCAGGAGGCCATTGCCCCCGAGCTTAACGGGGAAAAGGGCGCGGATCTTCTCCTCGTCTGCTGGGGCTCCGGCCAGGGCCCGGTGCAAGAGGCCGTTGCCGTTCTGCGCGACGCGGGGCGCAGTGTCGCGATGCTGCATTTTTCCCAGGTCTGGCCGCTGGTTCCGGCCCAGTTTCTCGACATCCTTCAGGCATCCGGCAAGGTCGTCTGCGTGGAGGGCAACGCCACCGGCCAGTTTGCCCGGCTTATTCAACGGGAGACCTGTTTTGCTATGCCGAGCCGGATAGCGCGCTATGACGGGCTGCCCTTTACCGCCCGCTACATCCTGGCGCGTCTGGAAAAACTTATCGCCGTGGAGGCCCGCCCATGACATCCATCGAGGATTATGGCAAATACGAAACAGCCTGGTGCCCCGGTTGCGGCAATTTCGGAATTCTCAACGCCCTGAAACATGCCCTGGTTGCCTGCGAGCTTGCGCCCCATCAGGTGTTGCTGGTTTCCGGCATCGGTCAGGCGGCCAAGGCCCCCCATTATCTGAAGGCCAATGTCTTTAACGGCCTGCACGGCCGCAGCCTGCCGGTGGCGATCGGGGCCAAGCTTGCCAACCCCGAACTTACGGTGATTGCCGAAAGCGGCGATGGCTGCATGTACGGGGAGGGCGGTAACCATTTCCTTGCCGCCCTGCGCCGCAATCTCAACCTCACCATCCTGGCGCACGACAACCGGGTGTACGCTCTTACCAAGGGGCAGGCCAGTCCCACCTCGGAGCAGGGGTTTGTGACCAAAACCCAGCCCCACGGCGCTTTTGCCGCGTCCTTCAACCCGGTGGCCGTGGCGGTGACCATGGGCGCCTCCTTTGTGGCTCGGGGCTATGCGGGCATGCCGGAGCATCTCGCCGGCCTTATCGCCCAGGCGATCAAGCATCGGGGCACGGCCCTGGTTGATATTTTGCAACCCTGCGTGTCGTTTAACAAGGTCAATACCTTTCAATGGTACAAGGAGCATTGTTACGAACTTGCCGATGATTATGATCCCACCGATCATGCCCAGGCTCTTGGCACAGCCCTGGAATTTGGAGAACGGATTCCTCTTGGTGTTATCTACGCCATGGAAAAGCCACTATTCGAGGAACAGTTCGCGGTCCTAAAAAACGGACCGCTCGCCCGGCAGGAGGTTTCCCGGGAGGGGTTGCGGCAGGTAATGCAGGGTTATGTTTAAGGATAGTCGATAAAGGGTAGCAGGAGTGTTGCCATGACGGGTAAGATCAGAGATCGTTTAATAACAAAGGAGAGGATCTCTGAATCGCATGCACACTACCCCTCTGGAAAGTCTCAAGAAGATATTCGGTTACCCCACCTTTCGGCCCCCCCAGCAGGAGATCATTGAAGGACTCATCCGGGGCGAGGACGCCTTTGTCCTGATGCCCACCGGCGGCGGCAAATCGCTGTGCTATCAGATCCCGGCCCTGCATCGAGCCGGGGTGGGGATTGTGGTTTCTCCCCTGATTTCCCTGATGAAGGATCAAGTGGATGCCTTGGTCGCCTGCGGGGTTCGGGCGGCTTTTTACAACTCTTCCCTCAAGAGCGAGGAGGCCCGCCGGGTTCTTGCCCTGCTGCACGCAGAGGAGCTGGATCTGCTTTACGTTGCGCCGGAGCGGTTGATGAGCGAGGGGTTTGTCGAGCGGCTCCGCGAGATCCCCATCGCCCTGTTCGCCATCGACGAAGCGCACTGCATCTCCCAGTGGGGCCACGACTTTCGCCCCGAATACGCCAAACTCGGCCAGCTGCGCCAGCTTTTTCCCGATATCCCCTTGATCGCTCTCACTGCCACGGCCGAGCCCCACACCCGCAAGGATATCCTGGCGCGGCTGGGCTTGACCCCCTCCCAGTGCCATGTCTCCGGTTTTGACCGGCCCAATATCCGCTACACCGTCCTGGAAAAACTAAAGCCTTTCGCGCAACTGGTTACCTTTCTAAAGGGGCGGCGGGAGGAGGCGGGCATCGTCTACTGCCTGAGCCGGAAACGAGTGGAGAAGGTGACGGAGCAGTTGCGGGAGGCCGGGTTTTCCGCGGCCTCCTACCATGCCGGGTTGCCGGCGGCGGAGCGTCAGCGGGTGCAGGAGGATTTCCTGAAAGACGATGTTCAGATCATCGTGGCCACGGTGGCCTTCGGTATGGGCATTGACAAATCTAATATCCGCTATGTGGTGCATTACGATATCCCCAAGAATCTCGAAAGCTATTACCAGGAAACAGGCCGCGCCGGCCGCGACGGGCTGGCGTCCGAAGCCCTGCTCCTGTTCGGTTACGGGGATATCGCCCTGGCCCGGGGCTTGATTGAGAACAGCGACAATGCCGAACAGAAGCGGATCGAACTTCACAAACTCAATACTATGGTGGGCTTTGCCGAGGCCTTGAGTTGCAGACGCCAGGTGCTGCTTGGTTATTTTGGCGAGCGGTTGAGCGAAGATTGCGGTAACTGCGATATCTGTCTCAATCCGCCGGAACTGATCGAGGTGACGGAGGACGCCCGCAAGGCCTTGTCCTGTGTCTTTCGGGTGGATCAGCGTTTCGGGGTGGGGCATGTGATCGAGGTGCTGCGCGGCTCAAAAAAAGAGCGGCTTTTGCAACTGGGACATAACCGGCTTTCCACTTACGGAATCGGCGCGGACAAAAGCCAGGAGTACTGGGGCAGTATCCTGAGACATCTGGTGCAGCAGGGATATCTGGAACAGGATGTGGGCAATTATTCGGTACTCAAACTGAGCGAGTCAGCCCGGCCCCTGTTGCGCGGGGAGCAAACCCTGAGCATGGCCAAACCCAGGGCCAAGGCCGTTGCCCTGCCCAAGGCGATCCGGCGCAAACCAGGGGAGCTTGAATACAATCAGGAGCTGTTTGCCAGGCTGCGTACGGTGCGCAAAGCCATGGCCGACGCGGCCGGGGTGCCACCCTTTGTTATCTTCAGCGATGCCGCCCTGGCGGAGATGGCCGCCCATCTACCCACAAACAACGAGGCTTTCCTGCGGATCCACGGAGTCGGCGCCCATAAGCTCGAACGCTACGGCGCGGATTTTCTTGGCGAGATTCAGGAGTTTTGCAAGACAACCGCCGGGGAGAATTAAAGCTGAGTTGAGCAGCTTGCCGGATTTTATGCCCTTCAGG
>DOZO01000043.1:0-329 GCA_003517965.1 Desulfobulbaceae bacterium | reverse complement strand
TAAAACTACTTAACAAGTTCACTTATAACCAGTGTCCCCTTAGCCCTTCCCTTGAAGTAGCCTTGAAAATGAATGAGGTTTACTGCAAAAATAAACCGGTAAAAATCGCCGAACCGTAGAGGTTAACAATGAATACAAATACCGTTTCCGTGTTTGATCTAAGTCCACCAGAGAAGCTGCAACTGGTAGAAGATCTCTGGGATGATCTGGCGGCTACACCGGCAGAGGTTCCAGTATATGAATGGCAGAAGAAGGAGTTGGCTCGACGAAAATCTAACCTTGCGTTCGAGCTGGACGCCGCAGAAGTGCGGCGCCCCTCAACTTTACGT
>DOZO01000070.1 GCA_003517965.1 Desulfobulbaceae bacterium | reverse complement strand
ACTTTTTTACGAATGAACCAAAATTTGCATACCGAATTGGCCAATGCACGTAGAGAAGAAGCTAAGGCGTTCGAAGCATTATGCGCTGTCAGGGAGAAGGAGACTTTCACTCACTCCTCACTGTTTAGTATGTACGAGGGAACAATAAGTGAAATTGCGTGGCAAGCGCGCCGGGACGCAGGAACCTTCGCTTGGTTTAGTGACCGACTTCCCGACTCGATCACCCTCATCAACCAACCTCCACCCCCTCTACCCGTCGAGCGAACTGATGCCGAACGACTTCTGCACCTGTTGCGCCAGATTACCCCCGAGGATGAAGCCAACGCCCGCGCACATCTACTGCCGTTGAGTAACATCCCAAGTGTTGACCAATTCAGAGCAATGGTCCTTGCCGAAGAAAAAGCGAAAATGGCCTTCATCAATCAGAAGCACTGCCTGGACCATCCGACAGCTGATGCCCTCTCTACCTTGAGTGCCATCGAGCTGTCTGAACTCCTCGACGAGTTTGATGACTTCCATGGATGTCTACGGGGAGCAAAGAATACAGACTCCGATTGGGAGTGGCGCATTGCTGAAGAAATACTGCGGGGCAACTCCGTACCCTTTGAGGCCCTGAAGATGACATCCGGCGAGTTATTGGATCACATCCAAAGGGAAGCGAAGGAAGTATCCGACATCGAAGTTGCGGGGTTGGGAGACAAATCCCATCGTGCCATCTTGCAAGATGTTCGGGAACTTAAGGTACATCTTGAGCAAGGGGGAAGAAAGGGACTCTTGATGTTCCGGCCAGCTGTTGTGAAGCAAGGCCTTTACTTGATGCGGGAGGTGACAATCGATGGGCGGAGATGCGATTCGCCTGATTCTCTAAGCAAATTGGAGCGCTGGCTACAGCTCCACGAATCTATCAAAAAATTGGGTGAGCAATGGGGCGCATTAACGGTTGTTGACACGGAACATCTTCCTCTGAATCAAGGAATAGGCCAGTATAAGCAACTCCAGGCCAGGCTTGAAGCTACATTGACGCTTGGAAAGAAAGCAACGGCGTTTAACAGACGACTAGACGCATATGACAAGGGTGCTCTGCGGCTCTGGCATGATCTCGAGGCTGTCGGTAGGCTCCGGAATTTAGTGGCCGTGCTCATAGCCCAACGTGAACTGCTGGAGGCAAGTCATACGATTGCAGAAGCTGAAGCAGCGGTACATGGCGTTTGCCTTCAGCCAGAATCGGCGGCAGAGAACCATCGCCTTAAAAACGCGATCCATACCCGTTCTGTGGAAGAATTTATACGCAGCTATGAGGAGTTGGCCAGTCTATGGAAGTGCCGACTAGCCTACGAAGAGAGAGACCAGCTTCTCTCTGTGATGGCCGCTGAGCTACCAGAAATTATTCAAGCTTTGACCTTCTCCTTCCAGGATGACGCATGGGACGGCCGTATCAGCAGGCTCGGGGATGCCTGGAACTGGCTGTGTGCTGACAAGTGGCTATCGCAAATGGCGGACCCTCGTCTTGAGGGATTGCTCAATCAACAGGTCAAACAGGCAAGGAGTAAGGCCTCGTCCACTCTGTCAAAGCTTGCAGCGGAGAAAGCGTGGCAACACTGCATGGTTTCCTTGGATAAGAACCCCCAGGCCTATCAAAACCTTATGGCATGGAGTACCGCAATCGCGAATGTGGGCGGAGGTACGGGAAAGTTTGCAGAACATCACAGACAGATAGCACGGGAGTGTCTCGATGGATGCCGAGATGCCGTCCCCGCCTGGGTCATGCCACTTTACAAAGTGCTGGAGACTGTCCATGTACGTCGAGAACTTTTCGATGTGGTTATCATAGATGAGGCAAGCCAATCCGGCGTTGAAGCACTATTTCTATCTTTCCTAACCAAGCAGATCGTTGTTGTGGGTGATGATCAACAGATCCGGCCAGACTATGTGGGGCTTGACCTAACTCCAGTACATCAGTTGCAGGCTAAACACCTCTTCGACATCCCGAACGCTTTTCTCTTCGGCCCTCCCCAAAGCCTTTTCAGTGCTGCGGCTGTGTTTTTTGGAACGCCGATTCGCCTCCGTGAACACTTCCGATGTATGCCCGAGATCATCTCTTTCTCTAATCGCCTTTGCTACCAGGACCAACCACTCGTTCCCCTTCGCCAATTTGGAAGTAAGCGTCTGACCCCGGTGCTTAACGCTCACTACATTTCCGGAGGCTACCAGGTAGAAAGGACAAAGGTCAATCCGGTCGAGGCGGAGGCCGTGGTCTCCGCCATTGAGCGGTGTTGTGAGGATCCTGCTTTCGCTGGGAAGACTTTCGGAGTCATCAGCCTGCTCCACTCCTCTGACCAAGCCCAGGCGATTGAGAGTCTGCTCATAAAACGTCTTGATGCTGAGGAGATCGAGCAGCGGAACATCGTCTGCGGAGACGCTTATGATTTTCAGGGCGATGAACGTGATGTCATCTTTCTAAGCATGGTTTCTGCCCGTAGTGACCACGGACGTATTGGCACTATGTCGGATGATAAGGCTAAAAGACGCTTCAATGTTGCTGTAAGTCGGGCACGCGATCAAGTGCAATTATTTCATTCAGTTCAGGAAGGAGAATTAGGGCAGAGCTGTCTTCGTCGGCGATTGCTGGCACACATGAAGCAACCACCGGTCGATCCTACCGCACAACTACCCTGGACGGTAGAAGAACTCCGTCAATTCGCTCGAAATAACCCTAGGAACAGGGGTAACCAACCAAGTCCTTTCGACAGCTGGTTTGAGGTCGATGTGTTCTTGTCAATCGCAGGTCAGGGGCACTTGGCCATTCCGCAGTATGAGGTGCATGGCTATCGCATCGACATCGTGATTGTTGGAGGTACCCGCAAGGTTGCTGTTGAATGCGATGGAGACTGGTGGCACGGACCACAGCAGTACGCTGAGGATCTCCACAGGCAGAGCCAGCTCGAACGATGCGGATGGGAGTTCTTCCGAGTCCGGGGCAGCCACTTCTACCGCAACCCAGATGACTCACTCCTTCCACTCTGGAAAATGATGGAAACGCACGATGGAGTTGATGAAAATTTCAAACCGTCAGTTTTTAGCGAGGACAGAATTGAGGAGGAAAAGGGAACCGGGATTAAGCCTAATGTCGGCCAGCAAGGGCCAGAACAGCCAGGTGATAAGTCTGTAGCCACAAGGAAAGCTGACAGCGGCGAAGGGAGTGAAGATGCGTCAACTGTGGAAGCTAAGAAGGAAGTACGATCAGCACGAAGAGCAAAGATAACGCCCCTGTCGAACAAGAAATTCACGCTGACAAAATCACCACTGGACCAAGTGCTTTCGATGACGCCTCGGGATGCGGGAAGAGTTATCTGCAATATTTTGGAAGAGTGTCCAAACTACACGTCGAAGAAAGATGACCTGACTAAACGCGTATGCAAGCACTTCGGCATCATTACTCGGGGAGCTCCGAAAAACCAGCTGACCAAGAAAATTGGCTGGGCGTTGACTTATCTCAAAAAGGCCGGGAAGGTTGAGGAGTACAAGGCCACGAACATCCGGGTTCGGCTTCTCCATCCGAATGGGCAGGGTAAATTGTTCTGAGTCGAAGACAGATGAACGGTGGCGGGTGGCCTGGGGGCGCAAAAGGACAAAGTTCCCAATCTACCAAAACACAGGGAGAGCAGCATAATGCAAAGTCATTCATCCGACCAGATATGGCAAACCGTTACGCCCCCAGACCGCAATCAGCCGAAATGGTTTAACTCCCCCGTGACTTTCCATGAAGGAACCCTGAAGGATATCGGCGTTTATATCCCCAGTTTTGAAAGGCGCCCTTTCTCTCTCACCCAGCCGGGCAATGAGCGTACCCTGATGAATACGCGGCTTGATACGATTGTCCGTAAGCCGTTTGGTGACGACCAAAACTTTGTCCCGGTTGGAGTGGTTTCCAAGGAATACGCACTTGTGCCGCATATGGCCGTGCTTGATGTGGCGATGGAAGCCTTCGATGAGGTGAAGATAGCCCCGGAGAAGGTGAAAGCCAAGATGGCAATCACCGAATACGGTGAGCGGATGGCCTTGAGCCTCTATCTGCCAAAGAATTTTTCTTTTGATCCCGGTGATAGTCATCCAATGGCGATGCGGCTGGAGTGCTTCAACTCCGTGGACGGCAGCACCCGGTTCCGGGCGCTGATGGGCTGGTTCCGCTTTGTTTGCAGTAATGGCCTGGTCATCGGTGTTACTCGGTCCGATGTTCGGCGGCGGCATGTTGGCGACCTGGGGCTTAATGATGTGGCTGCGGTGTTGGCCTCTGGCATCAATGAATCGGCCAAGGAGAAGAAAAATTTTGAACAGTGGCGCAACAAGGCTATTACGTCAAAGGGGCTTGCCCCCTGGATCGATAAGGAGTTGAAAAATGGTTGGGGATTCAAGGCAGCTGCCCGCCTTTATCATATTTGTCGTACCGGTCATGATGCAGAAATTATCGGCCCCTATAAGGATAACAGCCCGACCACGATTCCGGTCAAGAAGTCAAAGGAAGTGCCGGGCACACCGTCGGAATGCCGAAATCTCTATGATGTGAGTCAGTCGCTCGCCTGGCTGGCCAAGGAAAGAAGAGATGTGCAGGAACAGCTTGCCTGGCGGGAGGGCATTCATGATCTGCTTGATCCGTTAGTGCAGTAAATAAAGATTTGATGTTGCGTTGATAGATTATGCCAAAGTGGATTTTGCACGAAAGATTGGAACCACAAGAACCGACCCTGATTGTCTGATGCTTATCGCATAAGGAGGGGAAAAATGGCCAGGCACTACTCTGTTAAGGATTTTTTCCGGCAGATTCCGAATACCCTGCTCGCCCGCTATTTTCAGGGAAAGGGACTTTTCACTGATCTGGACTTCACCGCCATGAAGGAGGGCAAGCCTGACGAGCTGTTTACTGCCTGGCTGGCCCTGCCCGATGACCAGCGAAATGCGATGGATGCCGAATTTCGGGACATCTTCGAGATGAGCTGCGAAAAGGGCTTCCGGGCGATCCTGGACGAGGCTCCCTATCAGTTGCGGGAGACACCCGACGCCATCAAGCCTTTTATCGAAATGCTGTCGGCATTACCCAATCACTATGAGCGGGCGATGATCACCTTTCTGGATCACAATATTTGCTGGAGAGGGGCGACTTACTTCTATCATGCGGATAGCCTGCCCTACTGGCGCAAGCGCAAAAACTTCCCGCACCAGGCGGCAGCGGTGGACGAGGCCAGTATTGGGCAACTTGCCGAACTTATCCGCAACTATTTCCATCACACCGAGGGCCGGGGTAGAAACTGCGTGGTGGAGCCATTCCGCCGGGGGGAGCTTGATTATTTCTTTGCGTATCCCGAAGATTATTCACAGCAAAGCATCGAGTGGGTGAATGGTGAGTTTGACCGCCGCCCGCATAACCCGGCCTTTGAGATCATTTATGTTTACTCGCAAAAGGAGGGTTCGATCGATCTGAATTTTCGCGGCTCCACCAAGGCCATTGAGCCACTCCAGGGGATGTTCGCCACGGCGATTCTCAAGCTCGATGCACTGCCGCCCGACCCGAAGGACAAGCGCATTTATGATCTGGCCCCGCTGCTCCAAAAAAGTTTTGATTTTACTTACGCCGTTGGCTGCGGGATCGAAAAAGTAACCGTGAAGAAATTACGGCTTGCCTCGCAGGTGAAAAAGGGCGACCGCATTACCTTGGAAGCCGATACTGTTCAAAATCCTGATGCCGTTTATGTTTTGCTCGATCAGGTCAGAAAATCCTTGCCGCTGGATATGTACAACGTCAGCCAGGTGGAGCTTTCGGTTTCGATTGCTGGGGATGCAGACAAGGCGGCGAAGGCGGTGACAGTCCGTATTAGCTATCCCAACTCCTGCTCGCTCAAGTACGATGAGTTGGGTCTAAAATTGCGCGAGATGCTGGAAGCATCCGGGATCGAGCCCAAGGAGATGGCTGAAAGCGCCGTGGTTGAAGAATGACGCCACAAGCTGCCTTGATCGAGCTTTTAGGACGATTGGGGGCCAATCAGGGCGTTGCGGTTCTGGTTAATGACGATGAATTGCGCCAATGGCCGAGCGCAGCAGTAAAAGCCATGAAATCTCAGAAGCTGATAGCGAAAGCGCGACCGGCCCCCAGTGCGCTATGCCCAGGGTGCGAGAGCGAATGTGTCATGCCGGTGCATACCCAGCCTGCATCTACAGGCGCCCCGGTATCGTTCATCGTCTGCGACAAACGCAGCGATATCAACCGGGTGCCGGTTCCCATCGAGCGGTTGACCCAGTGGCAGTGTAGTGTCGATGCCGTATGCGGGTTTGTTGCGGCCAGCCTTGGTTTGCGCCGTAGCGATAAGCAAACAACCCGCGCCGACCTGTGGGAAATTGGCATTGCTACCGGTGACAAGCGTAGCCAGATGCTATGCCTGCAAGGTAATGGCGTGTTGATCCTGGTAGCCGGAAATAGCAAAATACCGTTGGCCGAGTTGATTGAATATCAAGACGGCGGATATTCGCTTGATGGTGCCATGATCCGCCAGATGGTGGATGCCGCGACCACGGCGGATAACCGCTATACGCCAAGCGAGGTCAAGCGGGAAGCCCGCAAATTGGACACACAAGCCAGGCATGCGAGCTGGCAGAAAAAATATCGTGAGTTAAAACGTGAGAAGCCAGGAAAAACCAATAGCTGGTATGCAAATAAGATCGCCAAGTCAGACATTGCCATAGGTTGCGTCGTTGGCACCATCCTTAGAAACATGAAGAAATGAAGAAAGTTGGGCGGAATTTTTTCGCCCAAATAACTCCTTGTAAATCTGTCGTTTTTCTGCCCATCCCTTGGCTTAACCCCCGCAGATACAACCATCCCTGCAATATCTAACCTCTTGATTTTCAAGACAATGCTATAGCCCTCGCTGAGCCTTGTCCGGGTATTGTATCGCCCAAATCGCCCAGCCATCTTCATCTCAACGATCCACTACTACTCAAGGAGGTTTGAAGATGAAGCGTACCATACTGAGGATTCCGGCCGTAAAATCTGAATCTGGGCTTTCCCGCTCCACTATCTATCAGCGTATTGCGGATGGCTTGTGGACAAGGCCGGTGAGCCTCGGGGCACGGGCGGTGGGCTGGCCCTCCGATGAAGTCGAGTCGATCAACGCGGCTCGTATTGCGGGGAAGACTGACGAAGAAGTCCGCGACTTGGTGGTGAAGCTGGAAGCAGCTCGTAAAAATGCGGCGTAAGGGGGTAATGATGACTACTCCCATGACAGTTTTTCCGATCGAACCGGGTGAAGCCGGTAAAGGCGGCAAAGGCGGTGCCCCACAGGATACCGTCCTTACGAGACATAATTTCCAGATAACCAATGCCGATTTTGTGGCGGCGGTGTTCCCGCTTCTGCCTGAAGGCGCGTTCGCGGCGGTATGCTCGAAGAGCGGTGATCCCGGCCTGGGCGGATGGCCAGCCAGTCGCGCCGATCAGGTGGCAGTAATCTCTGCCGCGAATAACAACTACATCAGTTGTGCGAGCTTCTATCCTGGCGACGATGGTTCATTCAAGGCGCGTAAAGCCCAGTTTGCCGCCTGCCATTTTTTGATGCTCGACGACCTGGGCACCAAGGTGCCGATTGAGCGGCTGGGTGGTTTTGAGTTGTCCTGGCTGATCGAGACCAGCCCCGGCAATCATCAGGGCGGGATCATCCTCGCCGAACCGCTGACCGATGCTGCCGTGGCCGTGCGACTGCTGGGCGCGGTGATCGACTCGGGCCTGTGTGATGCTGGGGCGACTGGGCCGTTGAGCCGCTGGGCGCGACTGCCGATGGCGATCAATGGCAAGCCGAAGTATGCGGACGAAGATGGTGCGCCGTTTCAGTGTCGTCTGATCGAATGGCGGCCGGACAAACGCTATACGCCACAAGAGATTGTGGAGCGACTGCAATTGGAACTTGCCCCGGCAGGGCGACCGAAAAAAACGGCGAAGTCCTCTGCGGCATCTGGTGATGTTTCGCGCAACATCGGCAACGATGCCGACGAGGTGCTGACGCCCAAAGCAGCGGAGAACCCGGTCGTCGCGGCGCTCAAGGCACGTTTGCTGTACAAGACACCGCTCGGTTCAGGCAAGCACGACATGACCTGCCCGTGGGTGCATGAGCATACCGATGGTCTGGATACCGGCGCGGCCTACTTTGAGCCGGACGAGTTTTATACCTTGGGTGGTTTTTGCTGCCAGCATTCGCACCGGGACAAGTACCACATTCGTGCCTTGCTCGAATACCTTGGGGTGCGTAACGCCGAGGCACGGCACAAACCAGTGATCCGGGTGGTGGCCGGTGACCTGCATCGCGTAGTGGATGCGGCGGAGAAAGAACTGGCGAACCGTGGGCGACATTATCAGACGGGCGGCTTGATCGTCTCTGTCGTCACCGATCCAACCAATGGCGATCCGTCGATTATGCCAACCAGCTCACCGGCACTGACGCGGGAACTGTCGGTTGCGGCAACCTGGGAGAAATACGACGGACGCGCCGAAGAGTGGGTGCGCTGTGATCCACCGACGCGGCACGCGGCTATTCTTTACGATTCGCAGAGCTTCCGTTACCTGCCCCCGCTAACAGGCGTGGTGCGGCAACCGTACTTCCGCGAGGTGGACGGCGAACTCATCACCCAGGCCGGTTACGACAAAACGGCGCAGCGTTTCGGGGTGTTCGATGCCCGGCAGTTTGTCATCCCCGACCCGACACCCGATACCGCAAGGGCGGCGCTGGCCTTGCTGGAAGACTTACTCACCGAGTTTCACTTTGTCGCCCCCACCGACTTCGCTGCCGCGCTGTCGGCGATCTTCACCGCCGTGGTGCGCCCGTCGCTGCCGTATGCGCCTGGGTTTCATGTCCGTGCGCCAGTGTTTGGCAGCGGCAAGACCTATCTCTGCGAATTGATTGGTGCCTTCGCCGGGCCAGGCGGCAATGCCAAGGTGAGCTACCCAACCACCTCGGAGGAAGCCACCAAGGTGATTCTGTCCTTGCTGCTGGCCAGCCCGGCCGTGATTGAGTTCGATGACATGGACACCGACTGGATACCACACGGCACCATCAAGCGGATGCTGACGGCGGAGCAGATCACCGACCGGATTCTGGGGGTGAGCAAGACGGCAACGGTGAGCACCCGTACCTTGTTTCTGGGGTCGGGCAACAACGTCGGCCCGATACGCGATCTACTGCGGCGCGTGCTGACGATTCATATCGACCCGCGCTGCGCGACTCCAGCCACGATGACCTACAAGGGTTTTCCGGTTGACAAGGTGCGCCAGAACCGGGGGAAGTATGTGGCGGCGGTGCTGACCATCATCCTGGCCTGGCGCAAGGCGGGGATGCCCCGCGCTGCGGCGGACAGTATTGTTACCTTCGGCGGCGCCTGGTCGGACTATTGCCGGTATCCGCTGATGTGGCTGGGGCAGCCTGATCCGGCCACGGCATTGCTGGAGCAGGTTCGCCATGACCCTGACGGCGATGCACTCAGCGGCTTGATGACCGAATGGTACGCGGTATTCGGCTCAACCGCGACGACGGTGCGCAAAGCGGTGGAAACGGCAATTTATCACCAGCCCAATCTGCTCGATGCAATGCGCGAACTCCCAGTGGAAGAGCGCGGTGAGATCAATCGCTCGAAGCTGGGCTGGCTGCTGAAAAAGAATGCGAACCGGATTGTCGGTGGCTTTGAGTTTCAGCAGGCAGAGGCCGATGGACGTACCGCCTGGCGGGTGGTGGCCGTCAAATCTCCGGAACCACCTCCTTTAACGCCTTCACCGCCTTTCACCCCGCTGGTTGAGAAAACTGTCAGCGGGACAATGAATCAAGGCAAGGTTAATGTCAGCACCAGTAGGGGCGAACAAATGGCCCTGTTTGGGGGTGGGCAATGAAAAAACGCCACCCCAACCACCGCCTTGTGAAAATCCACCGCAACTACACAGTGGAAGAAGTCGCCGAGCTGTTCGGCATCCACAAAAATACCGTGCGTCACTGGGTCAAGGCCGGTATTGCCACCAGCGATGACAAACGGCCCATGCTGATTCTTGGCCATGAACTGGCGGCATTTCTCCAGGGACGCCGGGCGAAAAACAAGCGGCCTTGCAAGCCGGGAGAACTATATTGCTTCCGCTGCCGCGCCCCGAAATTACCAGCGGCTGGCATGGCGGATTATACCCCGGTCACCGAGAAGTTTGGCAACCTGACAGCGATCTGTCCGGCCTGCCATACCATCATGAATCAGCGGGTCAGTTTGGCCAAAATCGACCAGATACGCGGCATAATGGACATCAGCTTTCCGCAAGCACGGCAACATGTAGTTGAGAGTACTAAACCCACCGTGAACAGTGACTTGAAATAGGGGTATCAAACCATGAAAAAACACAGTGCAGAAAATGAACGGATCAAGCGCAAGTATTTCGCCTTTTTGAAGGAGGCCAAGCGCCATGGCGAGCCGACCGTCGATGCGGCGGCGAAGGCCCTAAATCGGTTCGAGGTCTATACCAAGTATCGGGATTTCAAGGCCTTTCACTTTGAACAGGCAATCGCCTTCAAGAAGCATCTTGCCGAACAGAAGGGGCAGCAGTCGGGGGTGAGGTTGAGCAAGGCGACCCTGCATGCGACACTCACCCAACTTAAACGATTCTTCCAGTGGCTGGCCTGGCTGCCTGGCTATAAGTCGCGTTTTCAGTATGCCGATGCCGAGTATTTCAATCTGTCGGACAAGGATACTCGCGTCGCTACGGCCCAACGGCAACCAAAGGTGCCGACCCTGGAACAGATCAAGCACGTCATCAAGATGATGTCGGCCGACACCGATATAGAGCGGCGTAACCGTGCCCTGGTGGCATTTACTCTCCTGACCGGGGCGAGAGACAGCGCCATTGCCTCGATGAAGTTGAAGCATGTCGATCTGATTGTTGGCTGCGTCAACCAGGATGCCCGCGAGGTAAAGACGAAATTCAGCAAGACCTTCGACACCTTCTTCTTTCCGGTGGGTGAGGAAGTGCGCGGGATCGTGGTGGAGTGGGTGGCATATCTCCGGGATGAAAAACTCTGGGGCAACGATGACCCGCTTTTCCCGGCGACAGGCGTAAGATTGGGGGCATCTTGCCAATTCGAAGCGGCGGGGCTATCACGGGACCATTGGAGCAATGCCACGCCCATTCGGAAAGTATTCCGCGAGGCCTTTGTCTCTGCGGGCCTGCCGTATTTCAACCCGCATAGCTTCCGAAATACCCTTGTCCAACTTGGCCAGGAAGTTTGCAAAACCCCTGAACAGTTCAAGGCCTGGAGCCAGAACCTGGGGCATGAGAAGGTGTTGACCACCTTTCTGAGCTATGGCGCGGTTGAATGCCGGCGCCAAGGGGAGATCATTCGGGGCTTGGCGGCGCCACAACAGACCGTGCAGTCTGGTGCTGACGAGATTGCGGAGGCAGTATTCAAGAAATTGCGTGGGGCTGGGGTGGATATGCAGTCTCCGGGGGCGAAGGGCTGAATCTCTGGCGTGATAAGCCACGGGACCGCCGGGCAAACAACGCCCGAGCTAGCGGTACTTCACATAGACCAGCCAGCCTCCCCCGCCCTAAAAAAGCCCACCCCCCTAGTTGTAGTTATCCAGTGCATCGGCAGCCCGTTGCCTTCAGGCTCCATCGACCAGCATCACCAGAGCGATAACAGGGGTGGGCTTCGGGCGTAGTCGCTGGGCATAGATGCGCGTTTCAGCACCTGATCTGAAAGGTACTTTACATCGGACAAACGGCAAGCGGCTTCCAGTCGCCCTTTAACCGCATCGGTACGGCGATGTCCCAACGCCAACGTCATCGGAAGGCGGCGGCTGTCATGCCTTTTGCACGAATGTTTCGGGTAAACGGCACCCCGCATAATTCAAGCATTATGTTTAATGGGACACTGCACCCATTCAAACATAACGCGGTAATTATGCGACATTGCAAAAGTCCCGCCAGCCACCGCCGAAGGGCGCAAATCAAGGCACCTTCTGTCTTCGTGATCCGTTTCGCTGTCATGGTGTTTGCCGTGGTCACGTCTTACCCGTGGGCAGCCGGGACGCCACGCCCAGCAACCACCACGCCAGTTATCAGCAGTTCGAGTGCCGGGGTACTATTCACGGCATACAATCTGAACAGAGCAGAAGCAACGGCACCCTTGCGAGGTTCAGCGCTTGCCAGGATTCGGCTCTCATCAACTTTTCGGCCCGCCCACCTGGCCGCTCCGCTCTGCGTAGGGTCACCTGCATCTCCTCCCCACCTCCAGCGCCGACATACTGGCCCACCTTCATCTTTCTGCCACCTGTCCCATCAGGTGCGCCTCTGGCCCGTTTCGTCACTCTGCTATGGTCTGCCCGTCCTTTGTCTCCAATAGTCCTACCCGCCTCCGGCTCTTCCAGGTGGTCATCATTGCCGCCAAGCCACGAAGGGGCGCAGGGTGACCCGTCCTATGTTCCATTGCGCTGGGTTGTCGTTCGGATTTTGTCGTCCGTGTCCGTGGCCAGCGCTCAACACCTAAATAAAAGGTGCCCAAAAACGCTTTTTAGAATTATAAGTAAGCCGTAGTGGGCTAGAGCATTTTATGTTTTGGGGGTATTTTTTGGGGTATTTATATTTTTGCGTCTCAACAAAATATATAAATATCGAAATGTTATGATGTCAGTTTAATGGACTGCATCCCACCAGATCATAATCCGGTAACATCCGGTTTCATCCCGAAAGCCCTGATAAATCAGGGCTTTTTCTTTTCTTCACCGTGCGCTGGGCATACTGCTGTTGCACGGGCAAATTAGTTTCTGGCATCTTGAACAATGCGTAGTCAACAAAAGGGCCACCCATGATTTTTTTTCCCCATCTACCGGCAGTTTCCAGCGCAACTTTTTCGCGGCATGGCGGCGCGAGTGAGGCCCCGTATCATTCGCGCAATGTTGGCTTGCAGGTGGGCGATGATGAGGTGCTGGTGCTGCAAAACAGGGCGGTGATCAGGGAAGAGCTTGGGCTGTCGCGCCTGGTTTCGGCGCGGCAGGTACATGGAGACAGCGTTTTGGTGGTGGACTGGTTGCCGGAGGCGGACTTTGAGCATGCCGGGTATGACGCTCTCATGACCAACATTCCCGGCCTCGGCCTGATGATCCAGCAGGCTGATTGTCAGGCGGTCATGCTCTATGACCCTGAACATGCGGCGGTGGCCAATATCCATTCCGGCTGGTTGGGTAGCGTGGCGAATATCATTGGCAAAACTGTGGCCGCCATGACTGCGGTTTACGGGACAAGGCCAACCAGCCTGTTCGCCGCTATCAGTCCATCCCTGGGGCCATGCTGTGGGGAGTTTGTTAACTATTGCCAAGAGTTGCCCGAGACCTTTCATGGCTATCAGGTACGCCCCAATCATTTTGATTTCTGGGCTATCAGCCGGGATCAGCTCCGCGATAGTGGGGTGCGGGGCGAGCAGATCGAAATCGCGGAGAAATGTACAGTTTGCGAGGGAGATTATTTTTCCTATCGCCGGGACAGGGTGACCGGCCGCTTTGCCTCGGTAATTGGGTTGGTGTCAAAGCAACAGGGTGATCGTTGATGAAAAATTCCCGTGCCATAGCCATGGAGGTGTTGCTTGCCTGGGAGAAATCACAGGAGTCGCTGGACCAGGTGCTGGACAGCATTGTCTCTGGTGTGGCCATGGACGATCAGCGTGACAAGCAGTTTATCATGGCCCTTGTTTATGGGGTTGTCCGCTGGCAAGGCTATCTTGATGCGCACATTCAGAAATTTTCCCGCCATCCCTTGTCAGGTATGAAGCCTCTCACCTTAGCGGCCTTGCGGGTTGGTCTGTATCAGTTGGTTTTTCTTGATCGGGTGCCGGAATCTGCCGCCATCAATGAAACGGTCCAGGCCTTGAAACTGGCCCGGCAGCCGAAATGGCTTACCGGGTTTGTCAATGGGGTGCTGCGCGCCATGGTCCGCCAACGTGCGAGTCTGGCCGCGCCCGATGAGGCGGCGGCGGTGTTGAGCCATCCGGCCTGGTTGGTGGCGCGCTGGGAAGGGCTTTTCGGCCAGGAGCGAACCAGAAGGATTTGCTGGCTCAATAATACCCCGCCGCCGATGGTGGTGCGGGTTAATCATGGTCGTATCTCTACCGACGATTATCTGGTCTTATTACGGGAAAATGGTTTTGATTGTGAACGCGGCCTTTTTGCCACGGAGGCGGTGCGGATCAATAATTTTCAAGGCAGCGTTATGGTGCTGCCCGGCTTTGGCCAGGGCTTTTTTGTGGTGCAGGATGAGGCGGCCCAGCTGGTTGCGCAGTTGCTGGCCCCGTTTGTTCGGGGTAGATACCTTGACGGTTGCGCCGGGCTTGGAGGTAAGACCCTGCATCTGTCTCAGTTGGTCCCGGCAGGCGCCAGGATAGTGGCGGTAGAGCCCAGCCGAAAACGTCAAGCCCTGCTCAAGGAAAACCTGCAGCGTATTGGCGGGCCGGAGATAGAGATTTGTGGGCAAACGCTACAGGAGTTTGCCGGGCAGAACCAGGAGGGCTTTGCGGGAATCCTTATTGATGCGCCCTGTTCTGGCCTGGGGGTGATTCGGCGTCAGCCAGATATTAAGGGGAAGAGATCGCTGGCGGCCTTGCAAGGTTATCAGGATAAACAACGGGCGTTGCTGGAAGCAGCGGCAGGGCTTTTGGAAAACGGCGGGGTGCTTGTTTATGCGACCTGCAGCATTGACCCACGGGAAAATGAGGAAGTGCTTGAGGGTTTTCTCCAGGCACATCCTGAATTTTTACTCACCCCGGCCCAGGAGTATCTCCCGGAAGCGGCCAAAGGCTTCTGCGACGGGCAGGGTTTCTTGAAAACCACACCCGAGCAGGGGCTGGATGGTTTTTTTGCGGCCCGGATGTGCAGGCAAGACTATTAAGCCGTTGTTAAAAAATACCTTAAATAATTGTGATCCCGCAAACGACATAAGGAGCCGTAACGAAATGGTCAAGAAAGTACAGGTTGTTTTTTAACGGCTCCTAAAAATAGGTCTTGATGTACTCCTCCAGTTTGCCATGCAGCACAGATTCTTCCTCGTTGCAAATCTCCGCAACCAAAGTCTTTGCCTGGGCCAGAAACAAATCGGCAATTACCGGATCGAAATGACTTCCTCGTGCCTCCTCAATAATCTTCATTGACGCCTCAATGCTGAACGGCTCCTTATATGGACGTTTTGAAGTCAGGGCATCAAAAACGTCCACTACAGCAAAAATACGAGCGCTGAGCGGGATCTCTTCCCCAAGCAATCCTTGGGGATAACCGTTGCCATCAAATTTTTCATGATGGCAACGCACCACCTCGTCGGCATCCTTTAGCCAGTCATAACTCCGAATAATATCTCCACCATGTCCTACGTGGGTTTTCATGACCGCAAATTCTTCCGCTGTCAGTTTGCCGGGTTTGAGCAGGATTGCATCGGGGATAGCGATCTTGCCAACGTCATGGAGGAAAGATCCTTTGATTAAGCCCTGGATGGCGATATGTGAAAGTTTTAGTTTTTCAGCAATCCGCACCGAGTAAAGCATCACCCGAAAATTATGAATATTGGTGTCGCTGTCTCGTTTTGCAATGGCACTGCCAAGTACCTTCAGCATCCCGATATTGGTCAAAGCCAGGATGTGCGAGTAATCTATCAACTTGCGGTTTAGGCGGATTATGAGTGGATACAAGGTCAGGCTGGTTACGAAGATGATCAGCACAACGAGGATCAAGGCCCAGAGGGTTTGGCTTCTGTTCTGGGCGATGATCTCACCGGGTGCCTTATAGATTCCCTCCATTGACCCTAATTTGGTCCCGATTTTGTCGTAGAGAGGAATAAAGACCCGTAAAAAAATACCCTGATCCATGGTTATTTTTTCGCAGATGATCCCTTTGGTAAGAGCAAATTCGGTGCCATGCTTGGGCAGTCTTTTTTCGATCTCTGCTGCCGAAGGCTTGATTACCTCGGTGATTTTCTGGGCGTCTGCATCATAAAATTCTACTACAATCAAGTTGTCGTTTTTGATCAAATCGTGAATTTTTAGGTTAAAATAAGCCAGGGCCTCTTCCGTGGTAAATTGTAGATAAGAGATAAATTCGGCGGCATACGGTGCGGTTTCAGTCTGGGCCATTTGGATAACATGGTCATCCAGTCGGGTATGGCCGATATACTGAACCAGGCCGCCGATTACCAGCGATAGGACGAGGCAGACCATTGCCAGCCTGATAATCAGCCACTTATGGATATTGTTAATCATCTTAGTGGAGCCTTCTGGGGGTGTTGTCCATATTGTCCGATTTCTTTTCGCTTACAGCGGCTTCTGGCTCTCCATCATCAAAATCAGATCCAGCACCCGGTTGGAGTAGCCCCATTCGTTGTCATACCAGGACAGCACCTTGACCGAGGTGCCGATCACCTTGGTGGACATGGCATCCACCACCGAAGAATGCGGATTGCCCTGGTAATCGATGGAAACCAGCGGCTCATCGGAATAGCCGAGGTAGCGGTTGGCGGCTTCCTTGAGGGCCTGATTCACCTCCTGTACCGTGGTTGCCTTTTCCACCTCCATGACTGCGTCCACTAAGGAGACGTTGGGGGTTGGCACCCGCACCGCCAGGCCGTCAAACTTGCCTTTCAGCTCGGGGATAACCAGGGAGACTGCGGCTGCGGCCCCGGTTTTGGTGGGGATCATGGAAAGCGCTGCCGCCCTGGCCCGGCGCAGGTCACTGTGAGGGAAATCCAGAATGGACTGGTCATTGGTGTAGGAGTGGATTGTGGTCATCAGGCCGGTCTTGATGCCGAAGCGGTCAAGAATGACCTTGGCCATGGGCGCCAGGCAGTTGGTGGTGCAGGAGGCGTTGGAGATGATATGATCTTCGGTGGGGTCGTATTCGTCCTCGTTGACCCCCATGACGATGGTCTTGACCTTGCCCTTGGCCGGGGCGGAGATTATTACCTTTTTGGCTCCGGCCTCAAGATGCAGGCCAGCTTTATCCCCATCGGTGAAGAGGCCGGTGGATTCGACCACATACTCGACCCCCATCTCGCCCCAGGGAATTTCGGCGGGATTGCGGTGGTTGAAAATTCTTACCTGACGGCCATTGACGACCAGTCCATTCTCGTTGGCCGTCACGCTTTTGTCATACACGCCCATGATCGAGTCGTACTTGAGCAGATGAGCCAGGGTGGCATTGTTGGTCAGGTCGTTGATAGCGACGACCTCGATTTCGGCAAAGAGTGGATCTTTGTTAATGGCCCGAAAGATGTTGCGGCCGATGCGGCCAAAACCGTTGATTCCTATTCGTATCGCCATGCCAGTCTCCTTTCTGTGTAACTGCCCAGCAGCACCGCATCTGCGTTGTCATCGGCCTGCGCATGTGCATAGCACACTTCGCAGGCCTCTTCCTATCATCTGCAGCACTGCTGAACAGTTACGTCTCGTGGTTTTTCTTACTTTCCGGCTCCAAGCTGGAAAGTTATTTTTTACGATTTCAAAAATTATTCTACCTGCGAAAGAGCTTCGCTATAAAGCGA
>DOZO01000080.1 GCA_003517965.1 Desulfobulbaceae bacterium | reverse complement strand
GGCAATAATTCATTGCATTCCATAGACGCATTGATCAACAAGGTGATACCTCTTAAGCCTGACGCGGTTGTATTCATGCACAATATAAATGAGATAACTGCCCTGCTGTATGAAAAAGATTATTGGAAAAGCACCAGGAGACCGCCCGTTATTGAGATTCCCAGGCCATCTCTTTTAAAACTCGCGAAACAATTTATTAGCCATTTTATCCCTAATCTTTCAGGAGCGGCGACTAATCTTCTGGCTGTATTTGAAAGGAAGTATTCTGCTGGCGAGGATGAATTTGTGGAGCTCCGGGGCAAACGCCTGGAGATAGATATGGTGGGCATCAAAGATGCATTTGCATTGAATCTTCAGACCTTTATTAATATTTGTAAGGCGAGACGGATAACCCCGGTGCTTATGACGCAGGAGAACAGGTTTACGGAGGTTCCGGACAGTCTGATTTTAAGGACCGTCGCCAACAAGCTGAAGAATGATTTTGCTATAGAATACAAGGATTATAAGGCCCTTTATGATATGCTCAATCAAGTTACCAGGGACGCGGCCAAGAAAGAAGGGCTTTTGCTGATTGATCTTGACCGGGAGATACCACACACCAATCAATATCTATATGATCCTGTCCATTTTAATGATGTCGGCTCAAAGTTGGCGGCGGAGATTATAAGCAGGAAACTTTTGCCTGTTGTAAGGCCATAAAGAGAATATCTGATTTAAAGACAGTAGGGGTCGATTGTTATATGCGACAGAGACGGTTTAGAATTCTGTACGGCATGGAACCCTTGGACAATTGGAAGTAGGGGACGAGTTGACCGCCAAAGGCGGCCTTGAACCTTGCTATGGTTTTATTTTCAGCCCCAACCAGATCCATGCTATTAAGGCCCTGCTCCTTGAAATATTCGATGCTTTTCCAGATCACAAAAGAGGATGCGTTGAGATCATTATAATCCTTATCGTTTCCGGAAAAAAGGGCATGGACTATTTTCCTTTTCCAGTCAGGCAGACAGACAAATATTGCTGCCGGTTTTCCGTCGGGAGTCCTGGCAGTAAATTGCACGATATGATCGGCACATTTGAGGTAAAGCTGATTCATTTGCACAGCGCTAAGAGGGGTGGAGACCCCGCTTGCTGTTAATGACTTGTCAAGCAGGGTATGAGCCGTATAGCAACAATTTTCTCTTTCAACAGAAACCCCTGCTTTTTCGGCATTTCGTATATGCTGCCGTCTTTGGCGGGGCAGTTTTGCAAAATCAGCCTCTGCAAGGTTGACGATATAAGTGTAGCAGATGAGAGTTTTCCAGTGCTGCCAGTTGAACGAGCGAATGTCTATTATGCGGGGGTGATTCGTAAGAACGGAATAATGAAAATTATTAGACAGAAAAGAGGCTATGCCGTCCATTATTTCGAGTACATGACTGGTTGCCTTTGAAGAAAATATTGTATTGGAAGGTGCAAAGACAATGGAATTTGTAGGGGACAAGGGGATGCGGGTAGCGGTCGGCATGCATAGGCAGCGTGAGATTTTCAGGGGTACGCCGCCGATGAGTTCTCCGGCCCGGAAGACTCCCAGGATTTTTATGTTGCATTGCACTACATCCGACACAGCTTCTAACCACCATGTCTCATCAAATATAGTTGTATCTTCGGTGGAATCTACCAGTTTATCCCACCTGGAATATTCATCTTTTTCCAAAAAACGTATCGTTAAATCCGACATTTAGGCGATTTCCCATTTTTTATTTGTACATACGGCCATATGTTAACACCAATGTGAATTCTATTGCAACTCGAATAACAATGCCGCGCCGGACTTGGTCGCATACCCTATTATTTTTTACAACGGTTTATCTCGGAGATACCCATGCTTGCTCAATGCCCCCATTGTCAGCAAAACCTTCTGCTGAGTGAATCCCAGCTTGAAAAGCTCAAGACAGCCCTTGCTTCGTTGTCTGCGGGGAAAACCCTGAGAATGGGTTGCCCTAAATGCGGGCAGCCGATCGTGCTGAATGCCGATGGCTCGGTGGCCAACCAGGCTGAGTTGGGGAGTGCGATTGCGGCTCTTAAAAAGCCCCAGCCGGTGCGCCAGCCTCCGCCAGCCCCAGTGCCGCCCGCTCTCGATTGGCTGGTTAGCGGCGCGTATAGCGAAAAGGAAGTTGTTGAGAATGTGCCCCACGCCTTGATCATGATCGCTGATCAGGAGATAACTGCCAGGGTAACCACAGCCTTTGGCGAGATGGGCTATCAACCCACCTACGCCCGGTCGGCAGAAGAGGCCATTGAAAAGATGCAGTTTGTTAATTTTGAGGCGGTGGCCCTGCATAGCAGGTTTGAGGGTGGAGACCTGGCAAGTTCTACGGTCCACCAGTATCTGCGGGAGATGGCCATGACCCGGCGACGCTATATCTTCTATATTCTGATCGGCTCTGAGTTCCACACCTTCTACGATCTGGAAGCCCTGGCAAACAGCGCCAATCTGGTGGTAAATGATAGCGACGCCAATCATTTTTCCCTTATTCTGAAAAGGGGGCTGAACGATTATCAGGACCTGTTCGGCCCGTACCTTAAAGCTCTGGGTAATTATGGGGTGAAGTAGGATGGGGGGCAGGTGATGCTTGTCTTAATTCAGCTTAGAAGATAAACATTTTGACAAAATGAAAATTACGCGAAGCATAGCTTTGTTGTCTCAACGGCCTTTAATCATCATGTTGCTGGGGTTTATCAGCGTGCTGATTTTGTTGCCCCAAGCGAGCTACGCTATGCCAATTTCCACCGAAGTCCCGGATCTGCAGGTAAGCTGGAACAATTCCCTGCGATACAACTGGGGAATGAGAATGCAGGAGCGTAATCCACTCATTGCCAACAACGCGCTTTATGATCAGGGTGACGCGCTTGTCAACCGCTACGGCACGATTACCAATCGGCTTGATTGGCTGAGTGAGTTAGACTTAAGTTTTCATGAACGGTACGGCTTGCGCGTTACGGCTGCCGCTTGGTACGACGCGGCTTATGATCCCCACAGCCACAGCAATCCGAACGCGCTTGGCGCGGGGGCAGCGCCTGTGAGCTACCTTAACGGCGAGTTCACCTCCGCTGTTCAGCGCTATGCCAATGGCCCTTATGCCGAACTGCTCGATGCCTTTGTCTTTGGCTCCTTTGAAATAGGCCCTGCCGTCAGCAATGTGAAACTGGGGCGTCACGCCCTTGTCTGGGGCGAATCTCTATTCGGCAGCGCGCACGCGGTCTCGTATTCCCAAGTACCCAGTGACGGCATTAAGGCGATCTCCAATCCAGGCGCCTCAGCCAAAGAAACTGCGCTCCCCTTAAATCAGTTGTCCTTGCTGAGCCAAATCAATCCCACGGTTTCTTTGGTGGCTCAACTGGGGTTTGAATGGCGGCCAAATCGCCTCCCTGAAGGTGGCACATATTTCGGCGCTGACGGCGTGAATGAAGGCCCGAACGTGAATCGGCTTGCCGCTCTCGAAGGTGGGGGCGGCGACTTGGGATTGGGCCTTAATTGGCGGCCAGTCTGGCTGGACGGCATGTTGGGCATTTATGGACGTCACTTCGATGATAAGGGCGGCTGGCTGGCACAGGTGGCCGATGGCGGGCAAACACGCGCGGTCTATGCTCGTGATATAGGGCTGCTGGGGGTGACGCTGAGCAAGAATATCGGCGGAACTTCTGTGGGCGCTGAGTTGTCACATCGCAGCAATGACCCTTTGGTCAGCGACAGCGCGGCCTCCGCTGGGGCGGCGAACGGATACGCGGGGGCCAGAGGCGATACCTGGCATGGCCTGATCAACAGCGTGACAAGTTTCGGGTCCAGCCCCGTGTGCCAATCTTCTGTGCTGTCAGCTGAATTTACCTGGTCCAGACTCGACCGGGTTACCCATAATCCCGAACTTTACCGGGCCCAGGGTTATCTTCCGGCCTGTGATTCTGACCCCACCTTGCGAGGCTGCGCGGATAAAGAATTTATGAGCCTGGCGCTGTCTTTCGTGCCAACCTGGCTGCAGGTATATCCAGGGGTGGATCTGGAAATGCCTTTGTTCTTTGCCAAAAATTTCAAAGGTAATGCCCCTTCCAACGGCGGGGGCAACGAGGGGGTCACTACCTTCAAGATCGGCCTGACGGCAAAGGTATATGCCCGCCATCAATTTGACCTGGCCTATACCGGCTATGACCAGAAAATTGAGCCGGCGGCTGATTCCATTTTTGGCTCTCGCATTCTTGGCGCTCCCTACAAAGACAAGGGCTGGCTCTCGTTTACCTATCAGGTTGCCTTCTAAACCGAGGACATTGGGTGTCTTTTATGAAATACCTGTCTTTAGCAATATTGTTATCTCTGTTTCTCACGGGTACTATCTGGGTCAACAGTACCCAGGCCGGAATCAGCGCCAGCGAAGCGCGCCAACTCGGTGACTCCTTAACCTCTTTTGGCGCGGAAAAAGCTGGCAATCGCGCGGGCACCATCCCCGCCTATACGGGTGGCCTTTCCGTAAACGACCTTCCTCCGGACTTTCAAAAAGGATCAGGAATATGGACTAATCCCTTCCCCAATGAAAAACCGCTTTATTCGATCTCCAGCCGGAACCTGGCCGAACATGCCAGCAAACTCAGCGAGGCCAGCAAAGCCTTGTTGCGGCTGTACCCCTCTTACCGCATGGATATCTATCCCAGCCATCGCAGCGTTGCTTATCCAGCCTGGGTTCTTAACAACACCCTGAAAAATGCTACCAGCGCCAGGCTCACCAAGGAGGGGCTGACGCTGGAAGGGGCGGTGGGCGGCATACCCTTTCCCATTCCCAAAAACGGCAATGAGGTGATGTGGAATCATATGCTTGCCTATAATGGCTATCCCGCTGAATACCTGGGCCGCAACTGGTATGTTGACAAGACTGGCCGCGCCATCAATACCGGAGAGCTGAAATGTTCCCTGCAAAGCGACTATTACACCTTCCACTGGGGAGCGGACGAACTGAAGAAGAAGGGCAATTCTTTTTTTAAGGCTGCTTATCACTTCACTGCCCCGCCAAATGCCGCGGGGAATGCCGCCTATTCTGTCGATACCCTGGATCCAGTCGAACAACCACGCCGATCCTGGAGCTATTCCGCCGCCACCCGCCGCATCCGGATTGCCCCGGACTATACCTACGACACGCCCATAGCCTCGCAGGGCGGTATAACCACTTACGATGAAGGCTATTTATCCTTAGGCAGGCTTGATCTGTTTGATTTCAAGCTGCTTGGGAAGCGGGAAATGTATATCCCCTATAACA
Organism: Desulfobulbaceae bacterium; assembly: GCA_003517965.1. GTDB lineage: Bacteria > Desulfobacterota > Desulfobulbia > Desulfobulbales > Desulfurivibrionaceae > Thiovibrio. The sequence goes on along the minus strand of DOZO01000080.1, from coordinate 17,999 downwards.
ATTACCGTCTGGTGTTTCAGTCCAGGGCCGCGCAGATATTGACGCCCAATCACCTCAGTCCAGACTTTGTAAGATGGGAGCTGCACCGCGTCTGGGTGGTGGAAGCCACCCGTAAGCCAGGGAAGAAACACACCATCTCGCGCCGGATATTCTACTTTGATGAAGACTGGAGTGGAGCGGGGATGAGCGACGCGTACAGCCGCAACGATCAGCTCAGTAAGGGCATGTTTATCGCCCAGACCCCTCTTTATGATGCGCAAATGCCCCTGGCCAGGTGTTACTTCGCCTATGATCTCCTGGACAACAGATACACCCTCATCCAGCATTTTGGTGATCCAGGCCTTGGGTATAAGCTTAAGCCAGAAGGGTTCCAACCCCTGACCTTTACCCCTGATGCCCTGCCGAATCGAGGAAGGTGATCTGTGACCTGGCTTACTTCCCGTTTATGGGCTCGTTTGAATCTGGTCCCCCGCTTATCGCTCGTTGTGACCTTGAGCATCCTCCTGGTGGTGACAGGGACTGTATATCAATCCACCCAATACATCATTCGCAGAACTCAGGATAATCTAATCGTCGAATACAATCAGCAAATGGAGGCGCTGGAGTCGCTTGTTGTCTTAGTCTCATTTCTTGATGGCAAGAGCAGCCATAATTTTGATGTGGAACGACTAATAGAGGTGCTCTCTAATTTTAAGTACAGCGCTGATGTAACGCAGGTCAGCTTTCGCGACACCACGGATGTGGCGGCCTTCAGCCAGGAGCGCATTATTAAGCTTGAAACCCCGCTATTTTTCGCCCGTTGGTGCGGGCTTGAAACCATCTACGTCAATAGGCCCATTATCGTTGAGGGAGTGTATTACGGGCTTCTTTCCCTCTCCATGTCACCCAGTCGGATTATCAACCGAGGGTGGGACCGTTACCTGTATCTGGTTCAGGCAATGTGCTTCTCCCTTGCGTTAGTCCTGCTCAGCATCTGGTTTGTGTTGCGTAAAGCTTTGCATCCACTGTTATCTCTCGCGGAAGTAAGCAAAACCCTGACCCAGGGGGATTTGTCGGTTCGAGTCAAGATCGCCGGCAGTCCTGAGTTGCAGAGGGTTTTGCTGAATTTCAACCAGATGGCCGCGAGTTTCCAGGCGACCCTTGCGGCGCTGCAGGAGAGCGAGACCATCAAGCACATCATCCTCGAAAGCCTCCCCCTAAAGATCTTCCTGAAGGATCGTAATTCTGTCTACCTCTCTGTCAATAAAGCCTATGCCGATGACCATGCCTTGAAAGTAGAAGAGTTCGTGGGCAAGGATGACTTCGTCTTTTACCCGGCGGAATTGGCCAGGAAGTACAGGGCTGACGATCGGGAGGTCATGGAAAGCGGTAAATTGAAAAACATTGAGGAGGCGTATACCGTTTTAGGCCAGGATCGCATGGTGCGGACGATTAAAGTGCCGATCCGTAACGAGGCAGGGGAGGTGACCGCGCTGTTGGGCAGTTTCGAGGATATAACCGAACGGAAAAAGGCTGAACAGCAACTTGAACAAAAAAACGCGGAACTAGAACGCTTCACTTACACCATCTCCCATGATTTGAAGAGCCCCATTATCACCATTAAGGGTTTCCTTGGTTCCTTGGTCGCTGATGCTAAGGCCGGAAATATTGCGCGGATGGAAGGTGACATCAAACGCATCGCTGGGGCGACTGATAAAATGCAAGCTCTTATGGAAGACGTGTTGGAACTGTCCAGAATCGGCCGGATGGTGCAACCGTCGATAAAATTTTCTATGACCGCGGCGGCTCAGGATGCCATTGAGGTTCTGTATGGCATAATCAGGGCTAAAGGTGTTAAGGTTACAATCGAACCAGATATGCCAGTGGTTTTTGCTGATCTCCACCGAATCAGGGAGGTCATGCAAAATCTGATTGAAAACGCCGTTAAATATATGGGAAACCAGACTGAGCCACAAGTTGCAGTGGGCTGTCGTTTTCTGGCCGACGGGCGGCAGGCTTATTTTGTCAAGGATAACGGCCTTGGCATTGACATGAAATTTAGTGATAAAATCTTCGGGCTGTTTGAGAAATTGGATCCCCATTCGGAAGGGACCGGTATCGGCCTGGCCTTGGTCAAACGAATCATCGAGCTTCATCACGGGACGATCTGGGTCGAATCTGCGGGGGCCGATCAAGGCTCTATCTTTTATTTCACACTGCCACAGCAGCCTGCCTGAGGGGGGAAAGAGGATGAAGGGAGAGCTACTGAATATCCTGCTGGTTGAAGACAATGAGGATCATGCCGAGTTGATTCGGAGGAGTTTAGAGGAAAACCAGGTGGCCAACAGGATTTACTGGGTTCAGGATGGCGAGGAGGCCCTGGATTATCTTTATCAGCGAGGGACTTATGCCGACAAGACCAAGAGCCCCTGTCCCCATCTGATCCTCCTCGACTTGAGACTGCCAAAGATCGACGGCCTGGAAGTGCTGAAGACCATCAAGACCGATGAAAAGCTCAAATCTATCCCCGTGGTTGTGCTTACCTCTTCAGAATCGGAACAGGATATCTGTAAGGTTTATGCTTTTCATGCCAACAGTTATCTGGTCAAGCCCCTTGATTTTGAGAAATTCACCAGACTGATGCATGATCTGGGCTTTTACTGGCTGGGATGGAATGTCAATCCTTTGAAATAATACCTGAGCACCGAGGAAATTATGACCGATCTGCAAGTGATCCTGATCGTTGAGGATGAGGATGACCATTTCGAACTTATCCAGAGGGGGTTTGGCGACAAAGACCCTGGCTTTCGTCTTGAACGAGCGAGCACCATTCAGGAGGCCCGGCTGCAGATCGCCACGCTTGCCCCCACGCTGGTAATTACCGACTGGAAACTGCCCGATGGCGACGGGATCGAGCTGATTGGGCGAGATGAATCCGGCGCGCCCCTTTTTCCGGTAATCATCACGACCAGCCACGGCAACGAGGCCTGGGCGGTTTAGGCGATGAAGCACGGCGCCCTGGATTATATCGTGAAGTCGGTGGAAACCTTGCTGGATATGCCGCGGAGTGCGCGACGGGCCTTAAGAGAGTGGGACAACATCACTAAGCGCAAACAGGCGGAAGAGGATATTCGCAAGGCCAAGGAGGAATGGGAACGAACCTTTGCGGCCATTGGCGACGTTGCCACCATCCAGGATCCCTCCTATCGTATCCTCCGGGCTAACCAGCGGGCTTGCGAGGTACTCGGGGTTCAGCAGTCTCAGGATCTGGTGGGCACATTTTGCTATGAGGTATTTCATGGCGGGACCCTGCCTTGTGACGGCTGCCCGGCCGTGCTTACCGCCAAAGATGCGACTACCCATACTGCGGAAATCGTGCATGAACGATTGGGCAAGACCTTCTCGGTCTCGGCTTCTCCTGTTTTTGATTCGGACAACAGGTTGGCGAGTATTATCTGTGTCTCGAAGGACATCACGGAGATGAAGGGGTTGGAAGAACGGTTGCGCCAGTCTCAAAAGATGGAGGCCGTAGGTGCTCTGGCTGGTGGTATTGCCCATGATTTCAACAACATCCTCACCCCGGTGCTGGCCTATTCGGAGCTGATCATCAGAGGCCTGCCTGCCGAGAGTCCTCTAATTGATATGGCCCGTGAGGTGTTGAAGGCTGGTAAGCGAGCGCGGGATCTGGTGAAGCAAATTCTAACCTTCAGTCGGCAAAGCAAGCAGGTGAGCAGCCCTATCCAGATCTATCTGTTAGTCAAAGAGGCGCTCAAGCTGCTTCGTTCTTCCCTGCCCACCACCATTGAGATCAAGCAGGATATCTCCAGCGAGGCCATGGTTCTGGCCGACCCAACCATGATCCACCAGGTGATGATGAATCTCTGTACCAACGCTTATTACGCCATGCGGGAGTCTGGCGGGGTTCTGGCCGTTTCCCTGACGGAGGTGAAAATCGGGCCTGAGGACTATACCTTCGTGATAGACCTTAAGCCCGGCCCTTATCTGCGGCTGGAGGTAAGCGACACCGGTTGCGGTATGCCGCGTCACATTGTGGAAAGGATCTTCGAGCCGTACTTTACCACCAGGGCCCAGGGGGAAGGTACCGGTCTGGGGCTCTCCGTGGTGCACGGCATAGTCAGTAAACTTGGCGGTCATGTTACCGTATACAGCGAACCTGGCAAAGGCAGTACATTTCATGTCTACTTTCCCAAATATCTTGGGGAAACAGGAGCGGGTGAGGCAATGGTGGCGGCACCTTCTCTGCCTATGGGGCATGAACGTATCCTGGTAATAGACGATGAAAAAGTGATCGCCAGACTTACCTGTATGATCCTTGAAGGACTTGGCTATCAGGTAACTATCTGCCTCGACCCCCGCCTGGCGTTGGAACAATTTGAGGCCCACCCGGCAGATTTTGATCTGGTAATCAGCGATATGACCATGCCGTTTTTGACCGGAGCAGAGTTGGCGCAACGGATGCTGGCCATCAGGCCCGAGTTGCCGATCATTATCTGTACCGGCTTTAGTGAGCTCATTAACGAGGAGAAGGCCGTGGCCTTGGGCATTCGCCGACTGCTGATGAAGCCGGTGCTGCGTGATGAATTGGCCCAGGCAGTGCGCAAGGTACTGGATGTTGCCTCTAATTAGCGAAATTTAGCCAAGTATTTGCGCAAGGACCTCACTATGAAATCACAGGCGAAAGCGAGTTTTAGCCAGATCTTCAGCCTGCCGGTTATTGTTGCCGCCCTGGGCTATTTCGTTGATATCTATGATCTGGTGCTTTTCAGCATCGTCAGGGTGTCGAGCCTCAAGGCCCTGGGGTTTTCAGGTCAGGCATTGATTGATAACGGCGTGTTTCTTTTAAACATGCAGATGGCGGGGATGCTGGTTGGCGGGATTCTCTGGGGTGTTCTCGGGGATCGTCAGGGGCGGCTCAAGGTCATGTTCGCCTCGATCTTCCTCTATTCCCTGGCTAACCTGGCCAACGCCATGGCCAGCTCGCTGCCGGCCTACGCAGCGCTTCGCTTTATTGCCGGCATCGGCCTGGCCGGAGAGCTGGGGGCGGGCATCACCCTGGTTTCCGAGATCCTGCCCAAAAGTATCCGTGGATACGGCACCATGCTGGTCGCTTCGGTGGGTGTGTCCGGGGCCATCCTGGCCAACCTGGTTGCCAGCACCTTTGATTGGCGTATGGCCTTTGTCATCGGCGGGGTGCTTGGCCTGCTCCTGCTGATTACCCGGATCAGGGTGGCGGAGTCGGGGATGTTTCGGGCCATGGATGATCAGGCCGGGGTTCGCCGGGGTAACTTCCTGGCCTTGTTCACTGACCGGCAACGCTTCCGCCGCTATCTCAATTCGATTATGATCGGTATTCCCATCTGGTTTGTGGTTGGGGTGCTGATTACCTTTTCGCCGGAGTTTGCCCTTTCGCTAAACATCACCGGGCCGGTCTCGGCCGGGAATGCGGTGATGTTTTGTTATCTGGGGTTGATCTTCGGGGATTTCAGCAGTGGTTTTTTGAGCCAGATCCTCAAGAGCCGAAAAAAGGCCATCTTCATCTTTATGCTTATGAGCATGGCCGGGATAGGTCTCTATTTTTTACAGGGTGGTCAAAGCCCAGCCTTTTTTTACGGCGTCTGCACCTTCCTTGGTTTTGCCGGGGGCTATTGGGCAATCTTTGTCACCGTGGCGGCGGAGCAGTTCGGCACCAACCTGCGGGCCACGGTTGCCACCACCGTACCCAACTTTGTGCGGGGCATGGTGGTGCCGATCACCACGGCGTTTCAGCTTGGCCGTCATTATCTCAGTATGGAGTCCAGCGCCTTGGTGGTTGGCGCGATATGTCTGGTGGTTGCCTTTCTTGCTCTGAGAGGGCTTGAAGAGACCTTTCACAAGGATCTGGATTATTTCGAGGAGTTTCTTTAACGCTTGAGTTGAGAAGTGGGAAAATCTCGGGTTGGTAGTTTTTGTCTTTTTCTGTGTAGCACAATATCAACCCATTCTGTCTGATATACTGTTGAGCCATCAATAGGAGGTCCGATGACTGAAGGTAAATACGACGATTCCCGACCGCCTATACCGGCCGACATCCGGCGTGCGGTCGAAGTTGAGTCCGGCCACGCTTGTGCCGTAAAAAAATGCCATGAGCACACGTATTTGGAGATACATCACATCGATGAGGATAGAACCAACAATGTATTGGGGAACCTAATACTTCTATGCGACAAGCACCACAAAATGGCGCATAAAAAAATCATAGACCGGAAGGCACTGCATCAGTACAAGGGTCTACTCTCCCCTAAAGGTGCCGTATCCATAGAGTCACTCTATCAGCTGCTCTCGGAGCTTTTTGGGGAAGCGGTTGCAACGTCACTGGCAGCAAATCCCCAGAGATCCATTCCCGTCGTGCTCAACCCACTGACCATCGAAGAACTGCAACCGTACATTAACGTGAAGCTGATTTCTCTGTTTCCCACTGGTGCTATCTGTTCCATGGGGGCAAACAGTCGGGTGGGCAATCACATAGAGGAACTGAAGCGTCCCTTTGGTCTCGGAAATGGTTTTGTATTAACGTACGGTGAAAATGGCTAACCCGGCGTTCGAGCGGAGCTACGCAAACAGCCGCGCAGCCCGCTCAACTCTACGTTATCTGGTCCTCGATTAAAAGTGGAGCGTTTGTGATTTTCTTCCCGGAAGATGTCCACATGCCACTCGTCAGGGAAGATTCACCAAGGCATCGTCAAGGTTGTAGTGGCCAACAAGTAAGAAGTGTGAAGGCCGTCCCCGGTGGTCGTTAGGCCACGCAGTCCGTTACTGAACTCAATATCAGCCAAGCAAAATCAAGGTGAAGCATGAAAATTTTTCCTCAATGTCCGAAATGTAATTCGCAATACACTTACGAAGATGCATCGATGTATGTGTGTCCGGAATGTACGCATGAATGGGCAATAGTAGATGCGACTGTAGAGAGCAGCGATAGTGAGCGTATTATTAAAGACGCCAACGGGAATCCGCTTAAAGACGGCGATACGGTCACCGTGATCAAAAGTCTCAAGGTTAAAGGCTCATCGTTGGTGGTCAAGGTCGGCACTAAAGTTAAAAATATCCGCTTGGTTGATGGCGATCATGATATTGACTGTAAGATTGACGGCATTGGGGCAATGAAGCTGAAATCAGAATTTGTAAAGAAGGCTTAGCTGACTTAGGTTCAGTTCCGTTTCTCGTCAACTATCCGGCCATCGCTGAAGGTGAAGATCCGGTCAAAGCCTTCCACCATTCGCTGATCGTGGGTAACCACTAAAATGGCGGAGTCGTTCTCCACCGCCAGTTTTTTGAGCAGGGTCATGACGTGCTTGCCGTTTTCTGTGTCCAGTGCAGCGGTGGGCTCATCGGCCAGGATCACCCGGGGTCGGTTGGCCAGGGCCCGGGCAATGGCGGTACGCTGCGATTCGCCGCCCGAGAGCAGGGCCGGATAATGGTTAAGGCGGTGGCCAAGACCGAGGCTTTCGAGTAAGGCCACGCTCTGTCGTCGCGCCTCCTTGACGCCGATCCCGTTGTTTTCCAGGGCGATCATTACGTTTTCCACGGCGGTAAGGAAGGGGATCAGGTTGTGGGCCTGGAAGATGAAGCCCAGTTTTTCCCGCCGGATTCGTTTAAGGTCAAGCCCGGTGGGCCAGCCGTCGTCGGCGATCAGTTCTCCGTCCAGCACAACTTTGCCTCGGGTCGGTTCGGTGACTAAGCCGATGGTGGTGAGCAAGGTGGTTTTGCCGGAGCCGGAAGGCCCGAGGATGGCTACCAGTTCTCCAGGCGCCACGTTAAAGGTGGCGTCGGCTAAGGCTACAACCTCGGTATTGCCGCTGCCGTAAATCTTGGTCAGGTTTTCAATCTGCACTGCGTACATTTGCCTCACCCGCCCAAGGCCTCTGCCGGTTCGACTCGCATGGCTTTGCGGATGCCGATCAGGCTTGCTGCCACACAGATCAAAATCACAATAACGAACAGGACCTGCATATCCGCAGCCACCAGTTCTACCCGGCGGGGGAACTTGTCGTGGGTCAGACCGATCAGGGTAAAGCCTATGCCGTAGGCAACTACTCCCATCAACAGCGACTGCTGGAGGATCAGGCCGACGATGACCCGGTTTCTGGTGCCGATCAGTTTGAGGGTGGCGATCACCCGCAGCTTGTCCAAGGTCATGGTGTAGATAATCAGCGAGATGATAACCCCGGAGATAATAAGCAGGATGGCCCGAAAAAGACCCAACTGCATCTTGGCTTTTTTGATCATGCCCTCGGTGAGGATGCGTTCCTGGTCGGCAACGGTCAGGGGACGGAAGTGGTTCCAGCGGCTGATCCGTTCCTGCACCTCCGCGAGATTGGCCCCCGGCATCAGGCGGGCAACCACGGTATTGGCAATATGGGTGGAGCCGATAATCTCGGTAATCTGTGGGGTCAGTTGCTTAGCCTGCCCCGGCGAAAGGAGGGGCAGGCGGTTTATCTGGGCGCTCAGTTTGGCCCGGTTGTTGCGGATGGCATTGTCGTCATCCTGAAACTGGATTTTCTGAGCATCGGCCAGAGTGACATAGGCCACCGGATCGCCGGCCGAGGAGACCATCTTATTGGTGATCCCCACCACGGTATAATCGTCTCCGGCCAAACGCAGTTTTTCGCCCACCGGGATCTTCATGGCCCGATCCACCACGATCTCATAATGCTTCTGCTGGATGGCCCGTCCGGCAATGATCCGTGCTGGCCCGCCCAGGCCGCCCTGTTCATAGCCGATCAGGAAAAAACGGAAGGGCTTGCCCTGCCGTTCGCTCTGGATATTTTGAAAAGATAGGGCCGAGGCTTGGGCGATCCCCGGAACCAAACGAATCCGGTACTTGATATCCTCCGGAATGCGGGAGGTGGCGGCAAAGGGGCCGCTGGTATCTTGCTGCACTACCCAGATATCAGCCGCCGTACTGCTCAAAATGCCGGTGGCATCAGCGAACAGCCCCCGGTAGATGCCGCTCATGCTCATCACCACTCCGAGCAGCATGCCGATGCCAAGGCAGGTCTGGATGAAGCGGCTCCGGTTATGGCGGATGTCGCGCAGCGCCAGATTCATTTGCGAACCCGAACCTTCTGGCCGTCGCTGAACTTTTGCAGCTGTTCGGGAGCGGCAAGGGCAACGGTCTCCTGGTCGGCAAGGCCGCTGGTGATCTCGACAAAGTGGTTGTCCTCAATCCCGGTGACTACCTCCCGGAATTGCAGGCGGTTGCCCACGATCACCCAGACCCCGCGCTGCTTTTCTCTGGTGATCAGCGCAGCTTTGGGAATGGACGGCGCGCCCTGTTTAGAGTTGGCTGCGATCAGAACCTCTGCCTGTTCCCCGAGGCGGAAATTTTTGAGGGCCGGGGTAAAGGCCACATCTACCTCCAACGACTCGGTAATCCGATCGCTTTCCCAGGCAAGCCGGGCAACCTGACCAGGAAATTTTTCACCCGGCGCGGAACGAAGGGTGATTGTTGCCGGTTGCCCGGGCGCTACCCCCTTAAGCTGTGATTCATCGACATTGGCTTTGACCCAGACGGTATTTGGATTGGCCAACAGGAAAATCGGCAGTCCCGCAGTAACGGTGGCCCCTGGTTCAAGGTCCCGCCGGATAATAACCCCATCCTCCGGCGCCAAAATCAGGGCCTCGTCCAGACGGGAGTGGCTGGCCGCCATGGCGGCGGTAGCGGCAGTTCTTTCTCGACCAGCGGAATTCAAGGCGGCAGTGGCGCGGGCTGTCTCTTGTCTGGCAAGGATCAGGGCGGTTTCATACTGTTCTGCCTCCTGGGTGGAGACCAGTTCTTTGCTGGCCAAGGCGCTGAAGCGCCTGTTGTTTTTTTCGGCCAGTAGCTGACTGGCTTGAGCCTTTTGCAGATTGGCCTGTTCCAAGGCTACGGTGGCGGCAGATTTTTCCATCGTAGCCTTGGCTTGCCGGGATTGGGCCTGCAACTCGGTGGCGTCCAGTTTTGCCAGCACCTGCCCGCGTTTGACCAGATCCCCCTGATCAACCAAAACCTCGGCCAGCCGACCGGTGATTTTGCTGGAGATACTGACCACGATCTTGGCTTCCACAGTGCCGTTGCCATACACCTCAGCAACCAGATCCCGCTTGGCAATGCTTACCACCTGCACCTTGGCTGGGGCAAAAACCGTGAGCCGCAGAATAAGGCCAAGGGTCAGGAGCGCGGCCAGGGTCAGGAGATGTTTTTTCTGTATTCTCAGCATCGTCGGAGCTCGCATTATTATTCTCCCCATTACCCTATGGTCTGGATAGGGCGCGGTCAAGTCGTGCCCTGGCAATCTTTTGATCGTATCCCGCCTGGATCTGAGCGGTTTCCGCGTTCAAGGACTGGGCCTGGGCATCAAGAGCCTCGACCATTGTTCCCAGTCCCTCTTGATAACGTTCCAGGGATAGACGCTGGCTTTCCTGGGCTGCCTCTGCTTCTTTACTGCTTGCCGTAAGGCGGGCTTGGGCCTCACTGATTCCCAGCCAGGCGGATTCCACCTCACGGGCGACCTGCAGCTGCAGATTTTTTTGTTGGGCATTTACGCTATGGATAGCGGCGTCGGCTTCACGCACCTGCTCCTGGGTAGCGAAGCCGGAAAAAACCGGCAGGGAGAGATTGACCCCCAGAGCCCAGACCTGGCCTTCCGGGAGCAGGCTTTGCGCGGCCTCGCCATAGCTGGCTGTACCTGAAAGAGTGGGAAGGTAGCCGCTACGGGCGGAACGTAGGGAACCGGAGGCCGCATCCTTGAGGGAGGCAAGCCGTTTAAGTTCGTTTCTGTTGCGCAATGCCTCCTCTCGCAGGCTGGTCAGAGTTTCTGGAACCGGATGATCGGTATGGGCTTCCGGTTCGGCCAGAGAGCGGTCTGCAAGAGAGTTAAGGCCCATGGCGTTGGCCAGTTCCAGACGGGCCAGGTCCCGGTTGTTCTTAGCCCTGATCAGCAGACTTTTGCCCGCGAACAGGGAGGCTTCGCTTCTGGCCACTTCTACCCTGGAACGGATGCCGTGCCGAAAAAACTCCCCGGCCTGACGGGCCAGACCCTCTCGGGCCATTACGGTTTTTCGGCTGGCTTCCACCTGTCTTTCCGCGGCCAGGACAAGATACCAAGCGGCCTTGACCCGGAAGGCCACATCCTGACGGCTGACCGACACTCCTTCCTCTGCCGCGGCCTTGGCCCCGAGGGCTGCGGCAGAGGCCCCGGCGGTGCGGCCAAAATCATAGAGATTCTGTCTGAGCACGACCGAGGTGGTGGCAACCTCGGTTTTTTTGATCCCGCCCAGAGCGGTAAGAAAGCTGTCGCCCTTGTTCCAGTCAGCGGCCAGATTGATCTGGGGCCAGTAATTGGCCTTGCTCTGGCCGAGTCTGGCTTCGGTGGCCGCAAGGTTGGCCACTGCTTCTTCGATCTGGGGATGATTTTTGGCGGCGGTTGCCAGTGCCTCCGTCAAGGTAAGGGGTTCTGTCGCCCAGGCTGCGCTTGTGAAAAAAAAGGACATTATTGAAAAAAAGAGTATTTTTTTCATGTGGGTTCCAGGGGGGTTGGTTGTCGTCAAAGAATTCGTTTACAAAAGGCCAGCATCTCTGTCAACTGCTTTTCAGAACTTGACGGGTGATCTTCTCTGAGTATAGACTGAAAGGCACCTGTTCATTAAAAAAATGTGAGGGCAGCGCCAATGAAAAATACAGAGAATACTTTACCAGGCAGCCAGCAAAGCTGTTGAGGCCCGAAAATCCCTCCTCGGGCAGGAGTGGCCATTGCTGACCAGGCCTTTGTGACCGCAGTGCTTGAGACGTCGGTGGGTCCGGTGCCGCAGGTAGCTACGGTGCTTGCGGGCCGGGATCGTTGGGGCACGTTTCTGGTTCGTCTGGGCTTTGGCCGGATGCGCTATACCGTGGAGCCTGGTCTATATGCTGTTGGCATGCCGACCGAGGATTCACCTGTTCTGGTCACCGCCAATTACAAGTTGAGCTTTGACCATCTGCGTGCTGCTCTAAGCGGACAGGCTGCTTGGATTCTGGTCCTTGACACCAAAGGCATTAATGTCTGGTGTGCGGCGGGCAAGGGAACCTTTGGCACTGCCGCACTCTGTGCCCAGGTGTCTGCAAGCCAACTTGCCCAATTGGTCCGCCAGCGCAGGCTGGTTGTGCCCCAACTCGGCGCGCCGGGGATCTCGGCGCATGCGGTGAAAAAAGAGAGCGGTTTTTCCGTGCTGTATGGGCCAGTCATGGCCCGAGATCTGCCGGAGTTTCTGACTCGTGGGATGCAGGCCACCCCGGCCATGCGGCGCAAGACCTTTCCCTTTTTGGAACGGTTGACGCTGGTACCGGTGGAAGGTGTCATCGTCTGTAAATGGGCGTTGCCCCTGTCCGTGTTGTTAATTGTGATGAGCGGTCTTTTGGGGCCGGTATCATTCTGGGAGAATGTGAGGGAACAGGGCGGCTGGACAGTGGCCGGTCTATGGAGCGGCATTGTTGCCGGGGCGGTGCTAACCCCAATGTTGCTGCCGGTGTTGCCTGGTCGGGCCTTTTCCGTAAAGGGGGGAGCGGCTGGTCTCCTGGTTGCCCTGTTATTTGTCACTGTCTTTTTTTCCTGGTCAGGGGCCTTGGGCAATGGGCTTACCAGTTTAGCCTGGCTGTTGCTTATTCCAGCTATCGCCTCTTTTCTCGGCATGGAATTTACCGGAGCCTCGACCTATACCTCGCTTTCCGGGGTGAAGAAGGAGATGCGTCTTGCCGTGCCATTGCAAATGGCTACGGCGCTATGCGGGCTGCTGCTGTTGATCTGGACAAGGAGACTATGATGATGAAAAGGCGGCGGCTATATCTTAAAGGAGTTGCCACCCTGCGGCTTGAGCAGGATACCTGTATCGGTTGCGGCATGTGTCTGACGGTCTGTCCGCAGGAGGTTTTTGCCATGATGGAGCACGGCAAAAAGGTGCGGATCAGCGAACAGGACGCCTGCATGGAGTGTGGAGCCTGTATGGTGAATTGTCCGGTTGGGGCGATTTGGGTGCAAAGCGGAGTTGGCTGCGCTCAGGCGGTATTCAATACCATGCTGGGTCGCAGCAGCGAAGCCTGTTGCTCGGTTGAGGGAAAACCTGGTGGCGGCTCTTGTTGTTAAAATCAGGCAGACTCGCAGTTACTTCATCCGGGCTGGCTGAACCATGGGTGCTGACTGCGGGGAGACTTGAGGCCCAACCTGAGGCGTAACCTTAGGCCCAACATGAGGTTCAACCTGACGAGGCGTAACCTGAGGCGTAACCTGTTGTGGCGAGGCCTGTGTCTGGGTCTGCACCTGCGCCTGAGGTTGTGTCCCTGGCTGTGTCGGGGCAGAAGGTTTGTTTTTTTCCGGGTATAGACGCAGGCTTATTCTTCGGTTTCGGGGGTCAAGAGGATTATCCTTGATGATCGGCTCGGTGGCGGCGTAACCAGAAACCCGGAGAAGGCGAGCGGGCGGGATGCCATTTTTTTCCACTTCAAGGCGCGCGGCAGAAGCCCTGGCGGTGGAAAGCTCCCAGTTGCCGAATTCTTTTTTTGCGTAGAGGATTGCGTCGGTGTGACCTTCTATTTCGATGCGGTTTGAGGTATTCCTGATGTTGTCACAGAGCACCTTCAGAATCTTCTGGCCGCTTGCGGTCAAGGCTGTGCTGCCCAAGGGGAACATGGGGTTGCCCTCCTTGTCCATGATGTCCACCTTGACCCCTCCCTCGAAGACCTCGATGCGCACCTGATCTTTGAGTTCGGCGAGTTGCTGTTGGACTTCCTGCTCCAGCTTTTCCTTAAGTCGTTCCAGGCCTGCGGTGCTGCCCTCGTTTGCGCTGTCGGAAGAAACCGGAGACTGGGTAATGGTGATCGCTGCTTCAGGCATGGCCTGATCCTTGGAGATCATTTCCGTGGTGCCCCCTGCGCCACCCTCTCCAAAGATGCTGTACTCCTGAAAATAATGGGCGAGTTTTTCCTTCTGCGGCTTGGTGGTCATATTGACCAGCCACATGAGGAGAAAAAAAGCCATCATTCCGGTCATAAAGTCGGCAAAGGCCACCTTCCAGCTACCGCCATGGCCGCCGCCACCCTGGACCTTCTTAACTTTTTTTATGATTATGCTTTTGTCTTCCACTTCTTGATGGCCTCCTCAACCTCGGCAAATGAGGGACGATCATCACCGGGAATGGCGCGCCGACCTGCTTCAACGGCGAACTGCACCATGAAACTGGTGGAATACGCAGCCAGCAGGGAGGTTTTGACTACTCGCAGATAGGCTTCCCGCTCATGGGCGTGGTGTTCCAGTTTGGTCGCCATGGGCCCGACAAATCCGTAACAGGCAAGCACGCCGAAAAAGGTTCCAACCAAGGCCGCGCCGATATGGTGGCCCAGAACTTCGGCTGATTCGTTGATAAAACCCATAGTGATAACAATACCCAGAACCGCTGCGACAATACCAAGGCCGGGCAAGGCATCGCCAACCCGGGCGACGCTGTGGGCCGGCAGCATCCGTTCATGCTGATTGGCTTCCAGATCGATTTCCATGAGATTGTCCAGTTCGTAGGCCGGGTAATTGGCGCTAAGCATGGTACGAATCGTGTCGCAAATAAATGCCGCTACTTCATGATCCTTCATGATCCGGTTATATTTCTGAAACAACGGGCTTTTTTCATGATCTTCGATGTCAGACTCGATGGCGACCAACCCCTCTTTCTTGATCTTGAAGAAAACGGCATTCATAAGCAGCAGCAATTCCAGAAAAAGGTCTTTGCTCAGGTGGGAATCTGCAAAAATGCCGCCGACGTGGGATAAAATGACCTTCAGAGACTTGCTTGACGAGGAGATGACCAGGGCGCCCATGGCCGCGCCGAAAATGATAATTACCTCAGCCGGCTGGAAGAGGATGTGAAAATTGCCTTTTCCCATGGCGTAGCCGGCGATGACCGAGCCGAGAACAATCGCGATGCCTATAATGGTGATCATGTTGGTATCTGTTTTCCTTTAGGGGCTGTAAGGTCAGGATTGTTGAAATCGCAAAAAGCCGCAATTACAACGGGTATTCGTTGATAACTCGTTAATTTTGTATCGCGACTCTGTTAACTTTTTCCTTTTTTTGCGAGTGCATCACGATTCTAACCAGCGTTTCCCGATGAGTTGATTTTTTTGTTTCTTGAGCGCATAGGTGGCTATGGCATCTCTGATGGCCCAGTTTGTCGCGGCAAACTTGATAGCCACCTCAAAGCCGCCATCTGGAAGTTGGGTTGTTCGGGTGACCGAACCGGCAGCCACGATCCAGCAGGGTAGTTCCGAGGAGAGTAGTAGATGAACCTCAACAGTATCTCCAGTTGCAAATGCTTCGGGGGAGTTGAGCTTGATGCCGCTGGCGCTCAGGTTTGTCTCGCCAATCCTGGTTTCCTCTTGTTGTCTGACGATATGATGAAAATCAAGGAGTTGTTCCAGCTTGGTGTTGATTTGGAGGAGCAACTGGGTCATGGATGGCTGAAGGTCTTTTTCCTCATTGTATCTTGGCAGCTTGTAGGTTGCAGACAGGAGATCAAGTCTGGCGTTGGCCTCAAGAAGCATCAGGGCAAAAGATTGATCGATTTCATGGGGAAGAGGCTTTAGCCCTGCTCCGCGTCTGCCGGAATCAGAAAGGGCAAAGGGAATAATCCTGGCCACAGGCAGGATGCCGTTTTCGATTTTCCGTACCGAGGTGGTCAGCAGATCATCAATCCGAAAATTTTCCCGACGATTATGGGCACTGGTATTTGTAGATTCTTCAGCTGGCATATGTAAGCACTCCCTATAAAAAAGACTTTATACCATACCCTGTGTTGCAAAAAAAATGGAGTTATTTTTTTTGCTTTGATATCCTGATTGAGAACAAGAGAGATGCTTTGGCTCATGCTCAAACCCGTCACCTAATGCACTGAACAGGAGATGCAGGGGTCGTAGGCCCGCACCAGCATCTCGGCCAGGAGTTCAATCTCCCGATCTTTTTTCCCGGTTCGGGCATACTGACTGGCCAGTGCCTCTATGTCGTGCAGGATATTGGCGTGGTTCTGGCTGGTGGGAATAACGCAATCCGCCTTGATGACTCTGCCCTGCTTATCAAATTTATAATAATGATAAAGAATGCCTCGGGGAACCTCCACCGCGCCGACCCCTTCTCCTTGTTTCGCCTTTACCTGCTGACGCAATTCCTGCCAGGGGCTGCCCAGCAAGGTGTCGATGAGCCGCACGGAATCAAGGACCACCTGCACACATTCGACCAGTTGGGCCACGTTGGCCATGTACGGGTTGTGGTTCACCGGGACAAGGCCCAGGGATTTAGAAATCTCCCTGGCGGTGGGATGGAGCAGGGAAAAGTTGTTGTTCAGTCGGGCCAGGGCGCCAACCGCAAAGGAGGCACGGGACAATTTGCTCAGTTTGGAGGTGAAGCCCTCCGCGCAGTATTCGTTGGTCATGGCCCGGTATTGGTGTTCCTTTTTCACTACCCCATCAGTGGAAACCAGCCCGCCGCCGATAAAGGGATAGTCGGTGTCGCCATTGAGGGAGACGAATTCTGTTTCCCGGCTGAAATCGGGGATGACAAAGTTTTTAAACAGTTCCGCCGAAGCGAGAAGATCAGGAATCGAATCCAGCAGCCGCTGGCGGATTTTTTCCAGCTCGTCTTTTTCCGGGAGCATGGTGAAGCCGCCTACCACGGTTCGGGTCGGGTGCATACGTCTACCGCCGATGATATCGCAGGCATCGTTGGCCAGCAGCTTCAGGCGCAGGGCGCGCTGGACTACCTCTGGATGGGTCTTGGCCAAGGGAAGCACGCTACCCACCCCCAGGAAATCCGGAGCGGCGAGAAAGTACAGGTGCAGGATATGGCTCTGCAGGGTTTCCATGTGCTTGAGCAGGAGCCGCAGGTTTGCGGTTTGGGCCGAGGGGGTGATGCCAAAGGCATTTTCCACGGCCCGGATGCTGGCCAGGGTGTGGCCGATGGAGCAGATCCCGCAGATCCGTCCGCAGACGTAGGGCGCGTTTTCCCAGTGCTTGCCCACCAGCATGGCCTCGAAGAAGCGGGGAGTCTCGACCACCTCCCATTGCGCTTTTTTAACCACCCCGTTTTTGATGCTGATGGTGATGTTGCCGTGCCCCTCCACCCTGGTAAGGTGATGGACATTGACCTCGCAGGAAAGCTTCATGGTTTTTTCCTCTTAGCCGGGCTTTTTTTGTTTTTGGCGCGGACTGTGTCGGCGAAGGAGGCAAAGCCGCCGAAACATTCCAGGCGGTCGAGGATGGTCTCGCTGCCAAAGCCGTAGGTATGCATGATCTTTTCCAACTCTTTGAGGTTGGCTGTTTCCGCCGGGCCACGGCAACCCCAGCAGCCTCTTCGGTTGCTGGTGCACCAGGCATCGCAGCCCGCCCGGGTTACCGGGCCGAGGCAAGGCTCCCCGAGTTCGAACAGACAGAGGTTTTCGTTGGCCTTGCATTCCATGCACACCGGGTATTCCGGATGGCGGACTGTCTTGCCCACTACCAGATCGGTGACGATTCTCTCGACCTCTTCTTTCTTAATGGGACAGCCGAAGATTTCGAGGTCAACCTGGACAAAATCCGCAAGAGGATGCACCTCCATGGTCTCGATGGGAAAGTCGCCGTATACCTCTTTCTTGACCCAGTTCAGATCGCGGAAGCGGTTTTTCAGTTGGTTGACTCCACCAAAGCAGGCGCAGGAGCCGAGGGCCACCAGGATTTTGGCGTTCTTGCGGATCTCGGTGAGTCGGGTTATTTCATCCTTTCGGGTGACGCTGCCCTCAACAAAGGCGATGTCATAGGTATCGGCTCGTTCGCTCATCCCTTCGCGGAAGTTGACGATCTCCACCAGATTGAGAAAATCGAGCAGGGTCGCCTCGTTGTTTAATAACTGCAACTGGCAGCCTTCGCAGGAAGTGAGTTCAAAAAAGCCGACCTTTGGCCGGGCAAGGGGAACGCCGAGGTAGGAGAGTTG
>DOZO01000078.1 GCA_003517965.1 Desulfobulbaceae bacterium | reverse complement strand
GGCGCGGTACCTGGATAAACTGGACTTCCGGCTCGAGAAGTTCGGCTGCTTCACGAGCGACATTATCGAAACGGGCAGGCATCGCAGCCACCCGGTCGGCGAACATGGACAAGGCGCAGCTATCGAGGGTAGCCAACACATCCGTCGTGCTTTGCACAGCGACCTTAGGACGATCAGACAGCGTCAGTTTTTGTTCTGCGAGTAATTGATTACGCTGTTCTGGTTCAAGTTGTTGCCAATTATCATCCACGCGCAGCCTCTCCATGCCCTGCTTATGGAGTTTCTCATATTCCCCATCCAGACGATTCAGTTCATCGCGAAGCAGTTGGGTCAAATTGGCAACCAGCGGTTTGATCGGGTCCGGCTCTTCGAGTAATTGGCGCTGCTGCGTGATGGTTTGCACCTGAGCCATGATCACTTCGCCATCCTGCATACCTACCGCATGGGCCATCAGGTGTTTCAGGATGGTCCAGCTCGGCCACCGTTTGGTGATGCGTTCTGCGAGCATAGTCCAGTTATCGATCCACTGGCTGATCTCATCGCGGCGGTTGTATAGAGAGAGAAGTTGTTCATTGCCCGAGATCAGGCGAATTTCATCCAAAGATGAGGTGTCCGGACGAGTTGGTTTGGGTGCGTCGGCACCAGCCTGATCTGCCAGCTCCATCATCTTTTGCAGGAACTGCGGCAGATATGGCAGCTCTTCGCCCGGCTTGGTAGTTAACCCCACCTTCTGTAGTAGTTTGCGAATTTGAATGCGTTGGGCGGTGGTGACCATGGCGGACTCCACCTTGAACATTACCTTGCCGATGGCTTTGCGCTCCAGCTCTTTCGGATCGACCGTTTGGCCTCGCTCGTCCTGAGCGCGAATGAGCCCGGCTACCAGTAACACCTGCAGCCCGCCATCCACGGCGTCACGGGACCAGCCATAGGGAGAGGCCTCAAATTCGGTTCGGATGTCAGTGCCTTTTTTCCCTCCGGCAATAAAACCAAGGATCGCTTTGCACACGGCATTCTTGGCTGGTTCGCCCTCATCGTCGACACCCTTCAAAGCATCGGGAGCTCCCTTTTGTGCCTTTTCATATACCTTGGACCAACCG
Source organism: Desulfobulbaceae bacterium (assembly GCA_003517965.1). Lineage (GTDB taxonomy): Bacteria > Desulfobacterota > Desulfobulbia > Desulfobulbales > Desulfurivibrionaceae > Thiovibrio. The sequence goes on along the minus strand of DOZO01000078.1, from coordinate 14,905 downwards.
CCATGATCCGCTGCATTAAACTGCGGATAGAGCCGCTGGAGAGAGTTGCCTGAGGCTTCCAGTACCATCTCCTGCAAGTCATTGCCCAATATCTCATTTCCGCCGCCCTGGAACACACGGCCCCCGGAAAACGCATCATCCAGTAACTCGCGAATCTTACTTTCAGCCGTCTGTTTGGTGGTTTCCATGGCCGCCTTGGCCTCAGTGCCTTCTGGAGTATTTGGTACACCACGGTTCCCGAGGGTGGTACTTGCGGCCTTGAAGTCAATCAGGTGATGACGCAGATCATCGGCTGATCGCTTGGGAATAAACACAAAGACCGTAGGGGACTGGTTGCCCGATTGGCGAGCCTCCGCCCGGACTGAATTCTCATCGATGCTCCAGCCATCACGCACCCATACGCAGATGCGTCGGTCGGCATCATTCGGCAACTGAGTATCAAAACCCGGAAAGATGTCCCGGGTGACCTTGGAGCTGCCCTGTGTCAATGAGAGCTTGCGAACCAGATCGCCGAATTTCCTGCGGATACGGTCGTCACGTTCTGCCTCAATACGGTGTGCTTCATTGGCCAGGCTGGACCGTTGCCCGAGAAATTCATCACTCCAGGCGGAGCTCTCTTCGGTCTGGATGCGATACTCATCCCCAACCTTTATCAGCAATTCACACTTGTCGAGCAGCCCGGGGAGCTTACTGCGCAGAGCGCTGGAGCCAAAAGAAAGATCCTCCACCAGCAGATCGGCGAGAGTATCGATGGTGGCGTGTATGTCGATTTCGTTATTGCTGGCCGCAAGTTTATTGATCAGAAAAACGAGGCCGCAGGCGCGGGCCATGAGTCGTTCTGATTCGCTGCCTGCCTCCCAAATCTTGATCAATCGGTAGGCTTTTGCCGGTATGCCACGACTTTGGTTGATTCGTTCAAGTACATCAAACAGGAGAAAATCCGCCGGGACAACACTGCCCACAGGCTGATCCATATTGGATTGGATCGCCTTGAACACAAGGCTGAGCTGATTGCGCACCTGGCTGTCTGTGCCGGTGGAGTCAATGACCCGCAGAGTGTTCTCCCAGAAGCGACGACGAACCGGCAGGATTGGATAGTCCTGCGGGAAGTAGGGGATGTCGTCCTGCCGGTGCCCGATGCTGGTGCCTGCAAGATGCCTGGAGATTTCCCCCAGGTTGGTCTGCATCATCTGCTCGATGTGGGCTTTGGCCTCTGGTTTTTTGGCCAGGATAACCTGGCGGATAACCGCATCCACATCGGCATCGGAAAGCTCCACGCGGATGGTGAAGCGACCTTCAAGTTTCTTCAGGTTGCTGGTGCCGGTAACAGCTGTCTGTCCGGTGCCGATAAAGAGAAGTTTGCCGCCGATGTTCTTGCAGCAGGCTTCGACAGCTTCCTGAACGTCAATGGAACGCTGGCTGTCTTCCCCGATGTACTGCTGCACCTCATCAAGAACAATCAGAGTGAGCGGAAATTTTCCGTCCCTGGTCAACGCCTGGCGCATGGCCTTCAGCATGTCATCGCTGGAAACGTCTGGAACATAGGGATAAAGATTGTTCAACGTCTCCACACAAGAAGAAGGTGAGCTGAAGAGTTTCGGCTTAATCTGCACCAGGGCGTCATGAAGGCCCTCGGCGACGTAAAAGTTATCGAGCTCCTCATCCCAATCAAAGCCATTTTGCGTAACGTGGCTACGCACCTGGTCATAGATCCCTTCAGCTTTAAGCCACATTACAAAACGGGCTACCGGATATTGCTCGGGGAGGCCTACTGACTTGAAGATAATCCGCAGCAGGGCGAGGCGGACACTGCCGCTGGCCCCAGCGCCTAAAGTACCGGAGGTTCCGTGCAGGCCACCATGCCGCTTGGCCTGTGTAGTGAGCTCCTTCAATTGATCAGTGATGTTTTGGGGAAGGTTGGCAATCCCGCGCGCCGTCGCGCCGTCATCGAAGACTGTATCCATCCACAGAGCTCGAAGCATCTTGACCAGATGAGATTTGCCGGAACCATAGAAGCCGCTCACCCACACCGCAGGCTGCTGGGCCTGATCAATGTTTTTCAGGTAGGTTTCAAGGATGTGAGCCATACCTTTTTCGTACTGGCCGTCACAAACGAAGGTTTCCAGCTCATAACGGAGCACCGCCAGGGCCTGGCTGGTTTTCTCGTCGTTGACGCTGGCCACCCCTTCGTTGATCAGTTTTCTGGTGGCCGGATCTTTTTGGTAAATGTCACGATTGTTCATTATCAAGCCCTCGCTCAAAATTGTTGTAATCGCAAAAAGCCGCGATTACAACGGGTATCACTTTGTAACTCGTTGAACTTGTGTTGTGAACCTGTGGCCTTTTCCTTTTTTTGCGAGTGCATCAAAATTCCTTGTCCGCAGTAATAGGCACGGCGAGGTAGTTCCAGCCGTCATAACCATCCAGCAGTCGGTAGTTGTTGTTCTCGTAACTTCCCGGAAAAAAGATCAAGAGGCGGCCCTTGACCATGGGCGCGAATTTGTCGACGACCTCTTTAACCTTCTGAAAACCGAATAGCGAACCCACGCCTTTGATCGCCACCACGGTGTCTTCACCAATTTCATTCTTCTGCAGAAAGGTTTCAAACTCCGTTGTAATGAAGGCCAGATATTTCGGGAGCAGGGGGGGAAGCAGGTGCGGTTTCTGAAAGTAGCTTTTTGCGTATCTTTGAGAAGAAAGCCAGTCAGCGAAGGTGTCGGTCAGGTCAAAGACAGCCCAGTCGTGGTTCGACTGCCGGGTGACAATCTCAAACTCATCAATCTTTGCCCGCAGTCGAAGTTCCTCGGCTTCGTTGTAGACACAAAAGATAACGCGCTGGGCGGCTGCGGCGTCGTCTCGCCAGGGTACGGCGATGTATTTGCTGTAAGACTGAATCAGGCGTTTAACTCTGCTCACGAAGCCACTCCATTTCTTGCGTATTGACGAGGTTCGGGAAAAGCACCTCAATGACTTTACCGACCCGCTTAAAAACAATCCAGCCTTTGCGCGATGCCTCTTCAGCGAACTCAATAGCTCTCTCGAACGAGCAATCGAGGAGTTTGGCATACTCGGTTTTGAAAAGAGATTCGCCGCGAACACCAGTCAGGTACCCGAGGAGCAAGGCATAGGAGACGCTGCCGGCTGTCGGCACGGCGCGGGCTCTGATCTTGCGCACCCGGCCCTCGATGTGGCCGGATTTGGTCCAAGTAGAGTTGATGTTTTGCGCCGTGGATTTCAGGGTCGCTTTGCTGAAGCGGCCAGGCTCTCTGGCATCAATAAGTTCTTCCAGTGCTTCGCGGGTAATCGTTGCGCCTTCGGGGGAGTCCAAAACAAAAGACGCGGTGGAGCGAAAAATTGAATCGCGGGCAAACGTGCAAAGCACTGCCAACAAAGGCTGCCCGGCAGGGTCTCGTTGCCAGAAGAAAAGGAGGGCGCGGTAGAGAACGATTGCAGGATCGAGAGAGTAAAGATCAACCAGATGGCGGTATGTCAGTATGCGTGTTTTCCCCGAACGCTTGCCCAGGCAATTTTCCTCATCAATCGCATGCAGATAATCTGCCTTCCCTGCTTCGGGACGGTCAACATAAGACAGCAATGCCCCCAACTCCTCTTGCATCATCGTGCGAGCAGTATGGGCACCGCCTCGTGCAAAACTGAATCCAAAGCGCGTCAGTTTGTTGTTGTTCGTTTCCTTCATCCTCACCACTGATCTCAATTGCTCTGCTTTATTTTACCTAAACGTCCATCTGTTCCGGTTTCACTCCAGGCTCCAAAGTTATAGTCTCACCCCGAGGCCCCTTGAACACAGTCTCTCCGGTCAATTTCTCGTACCCTTTCCACTCACCGCCGCCACTCTCTTTGCATACAACCTCACCGGTGAGTTTTTTATAGCAGTTTAGCTTAGTCTCAGCGTGCGCAGATGTCCATGAGCCGATTGTTAAAAGGAAAATCAGAGTAACATGTTTCTTCATTTTTTGTCTCTAAGTGAGATCCAGGCATTCTGCTGGTCAATCTATCGCTTAATGGCTTTTGATATTGCTCCAGAGAGCCCATAAGCCACCACAGAAGTTATCCTATCTATCCAGTAAATGCCCCACAAAAGTCAATATTGAAAAATACGGTAGTAAGCCAATCCGCGCCATGAATTCGGAATTGTCTCAGACCATGTATTTATTGTCTCCAAGGATATTAGCACTATCAGTCATCGAGCACCTACGATATAATGCTGGTATGCAAGAGCGTGGGTGATTCCAAGAACATAATGGATATAGGCTCATTCTCTTCTGTTGCCGCTTTGGAAATGGAGAAAAAAATGATCTTAAAAACGCATGAAATGATCAGCTATTTCGAGGAGGGAGGATTTTCCCGCCAACAAGCCGAAGCTATTGTTGATTGGCAGATAAAGATTTTTGCGGCCACTGCCGATAGTAGATTGCGTAAATCGGACTTGATGGAATTTAACCACTGGTTCAGTGGCGAAATGAAAGAATTTAAAAGCAGTTTCACGATCAATCTTGTTGTGGCTCACCTTACCGGTGCGCTTCTCACCGTGGTTCTGTTGCAATTGTTTCTTGGATGTTTTTTTTAGATTGAAGAATCCTTATGGCGCTGTACAGCATGCGAGTTGCTATCACGGAGCCGCCCTTTGCCAATATCCGCCACATCATGGGCCTTGATTTCATTTCACCGCATCTTCGCTGCCAGGTTCTCAGCCCTTAAATGCGTGTAGCGTTGCAGCATGGCAAGGGTTTTGTGACCGGTGATGCTGGCCACCTCCATTATTTCAAACTCCTGTTCAAAAAGACGCGTAGTTGCTTCATGACGAAGATCGTGAAAATTGAGGCCTTCGATTTTGGCTCGTTTGCAGATACGGTCAAAGGCTTGGGTGATGCTGTGACTGGCTTTTAATGCCCAGACCCTGCCATCGATTCGCTGAGGAATCCTTTGCAGAAATTCTACCGCTCGTGGTGAAAGGGGTACTGTGCGCGGGACACCGTTTTTGGTGTGCGGGATGTGCCAAGTGCACCGGACAAAGTTGACGTGCTCCCATGTCATGGCAGCAATTTCTCCGCGCCGGGCAGCGGTTTCCAAAGCGATAACGATGATGGCTTCAATTTCTTTGCTTTTTGAGGTTTTGGCTGCATCAAGTAAACGTGCTTCCTCTTCGTCAACAAGGCGGCGGTCTCGTCCGGGGGGGAGGGACGGTTTTCGCACATGACTTGTAACGATGCCGCGGGTGAGTGGGATACCCCAATCCATAACGCAATGCTTGAGGACGCGACCGAGCAGACCTATCTCATGTTTAACGGTTTGTGGGGCAGCGCCATCTTTTAGTCTTTGGTCTCGGTATTTCGCGACATGCGATGCTTCCAGGGCGGAGAGAGAAAGTTCGCCCATGTCATTAACGAGACGCCGAAGGCGGGCTTTTTCGTCATTGCCGCTGCGGGCTAAGCGGGGAAATACCTCTTCTTGATATCGCTCTAAGGCTTTGCGGATCGTGGTTCGTTGTGCTATTGTCGATGGGATAAAGGCGCCTCGGTCCATGTCCGCCTCAACTCCTCTGGCCCAAGCCTCGGCGTCCCGTTTGTTGTTGAAGGTCTTTGTGATTGTTCTGTGACCGAGTTTGCGAACCTTGGCTCGGATTTGATAAGGGCCTCTTTTTTCGAAAGTTGCCATTTTGGTGAGGCTCCTTTTTTATGCTTAGTGTCCCAAGAGTGTCACCAAAAAATGTATCATATTTTTTTATATTAGACAAAACAAATAGTTATAAATTAATATATCGGCCTTCGAAGCCGGGAGTCGGGGGTTCGAATCCCTCCGGGCGCACCAATAAAAATCAAAAAGCTCGATCAACTATATTGTTGGTCGGGCTTTTTTTGGTGCGTTATCTCAGGCCGACAACAGCCGTTCTGCCAGGGTGTGAACGTAAACCCTCAACTCTGAGTAGGTGTTGGTGGCGTCGATCTGCCTGCGGATGGCGGGGCCAGTGGTTGTGCCACGAAAGTATTTCCAGGCATGATTTCTGATCTTGGAGAGGCCTGGTTCCGGCCCAAGGTGGGTCTCGGCAAGTTCAAGGTGGCGGAGCAGGGCCTTGATTCTGTAAGCCATGGAGGGTTGTTGATTTACCGTGCCGGAAAAGATCCATGGTGCGCCCAGAGCGGCCCGGCCGATCATCACTCCGGCGCAGCCGAGTTTTTTAAGCAGAGCCTGGCCTTGTTCATGGGATGTAATATCGCCGTTAGCAAAAACCGGGATAGAGACGCTTTCCATGGTTTGCAGGATTACCCTGTGATCAATGGAGCCGGTGAATCCATCGCTCAAGGTGCGGGCATGGATGGCAATGGCTTGGGCGCCTGCACCTTCTGCTCTTCGGGCAATCTCAGGGGCGGTAATGAGGTGCTGGTTCCAGCTGGAGCGGATCTTGACCGATATTGGTATGGTTGATTTTTTGCAGACAGAGGTGATAATTTTTTCAGCCAGCCGTGGGCTTTTCATCAAGGCTGCTCCAGCGCCGGTCTGGATAATTTTTTCCATGGGACAGCCCATGTTGATATCGATTCCGGCAATGGGCTGTGCGGAAAGGATTGCCGCAGCCTCTCCCATTGTCTCGGGATTGCTGCCGTAAAGCTGCATGATCACCGGTTGTTCTGCGGTGTTGGTCAGGAGTAGTTCCAAGCAGTCTTGCTGTCGCGCGACCAGAGCATGGCTGTCGATCATCTCTGAATAGCAGAGATCAGCCCCATATTCTTTGCAGAGCAGACGAAAGGGCAGGTCGGTGCAACCGGCCATGGGTGCCAGAATAAAGGGAGTGTGCATGGAGTTTACCATAAACCGAACCCCCTTGCCGGGTTCGGGGAGGTTGGCTGCGGAGTCTTAGATGGTGGGCAAGGCGCCGACGGCCACAGGGATTGCAATATATCTGGCTTGAGCGCAAAGTGCAAACAGCAAAAGAAATTTGACGGGGAAAGTGCCTGGTTGGGATTTTTCTGACGGGGTAAAAAAAAGACCGACTTTGCGGGAAGTCGGTCTTTTTTTCAGGAGAAAGGAGATAAGAGTTATCTTTTGGTAAAGCAACAAGCGTGCCAGAAATTTGATCGCGGGGGGTTTTTTATTTTTTGTAGTAATTATAGGATGTTACTAAGTGTAGCGCAGAAGTCCGGAGACGGGTCGGATACAAAATTTTAAACCAACAGAGCGGTGGCAAGGGAAGTTTTTTATTTTTATCTTGTTATTTCAACATGTTGTAGTGGTATAAGTTTTTTTGGTGTTGGCGGGGAGGTTGTTTTGTTGGGGGAACTCTGAAAAATTCCTTTAGATACTGTAGGGATTTAGGGGAAACGGGTTGAACCGGGTATAAATATTTGCACCCAAAGGGGATAAGTTTCGTTTGCACCNNTTGTAGTGGTATAAGTTTTTTTGGTGTTGGCGGGGAGGTTGTTTTGTTGGGGGAACTCTGAAAAATTCCTTTAGATACTGTAGGGATTTAGGGGAAACGGGTTGAACCGGGTATAAATATTTGCACCCAAAGGGTATAAGTTTGTTGAAATCGTAAAAAGCCACGATTACAACGGGTATTAATGTAAGTGTTTGATTTAGTGTGGTGGGCCTGTGAGCTTTTCAGGTTGTTACGAGTTCATCAAGTTTCGTGTGAGCGGACAAGTTGCTCCACTCAGCTTTAGACTGAAGAATGAAGGCTGTTGTCCCGAAAACCTGCCCGGTCGATCTGTTTGTCTGAGGAGTCACGAAAAATGATGGACTTGTAAAAAAGGAAAAAGATAATAGGGTTAGACGCATGATTAAACCTTACAGCAGCGAAGCGGCGCAGTGATCCCCGTTGTAATTGCGTCTTGTTGCGATTTTCACAAAAATATGTAGTAAAAAAGTAAGAGCATACGATATAGTAAAAAACCTGTGGATATGAATTGTCCATCTATATTGCGCAATGGCATAGGCAGAAGATTGACATGGCGTTGTCTTTATAAAAAACAGGGGGCGGTTTTGTAGAGGCAACAACAGAGACACATATGAGGAGTCGCTATGAAAGGATGGTTTGAAGGTTTGAGTTTGCGGGTAAAGCTTTTTTGTCTTGTTGGCTTTGTCGGGTTGTCCATGGTGTCAAGTGTGGTGATTGCCATGTTTATCATCCATCGGGTGCAGGTCGGGGGGGTGCTGTATAGCGCCATCGAGCTTAAAGCGAGTTATGTTGATAATCTGGCGCGAACCCGCTTTAACCTCAGTAATTTCCACAGTATGATCAAGGATCAGCTTGCGGCTTACGACCATGATTCCGTGGGCGGTCTGCAAAAAACCGGCACACGGTTTGATGAGGCCATTGTTGAGATGCAGGGAAATATGGTCAACCCAGGAGGGAAAAAACTGTATTGCGGCTCATGTCATGATACGGCTTTGGCTCCGTCGGTGACGGTATCGCATGACGAACTGGCTGCCTTATGGCCGCAGATGCGTGAGATCCTAAACAAAAAGATCCTGCCCTCGCTGGAAAAAGGTGATAAGGCCGCTGCCCTTGAAGCCTTTGACGGAGAATTTTCTGATAAATTCTCCAGCCTGATGGCCAGCACCAAGGCCGCGGTTGACGAGTTGCGCACCGGGCAGGAGATGAGCAAGAAAAAGGCCATGGGTGAGGTAAAGAGCTTTGGTCTGTTCTTCATCATTGGCGGGGTTATCTCTCTTGCGGTTGTCGCAATGTTTGCTTTTGTTATCGTGCGGATGCTTGTCCGCTCTATCAACAACATTGTCAACGAGCTGGATGAAAGCGCTGACCGGATCTCTGAAGAAGCCCGGGCCACGGCCAGCGTTTCTCAGGTTGTGGCGGAAATGGCTTCGGAGATGGCGGCCTCGCTTGAGGAGACCAGCGCTTCCCTGGAAGAGATCACCGCCATGGTTCAGCAGAATGACAACAACTCGGCTGAGGCAGATTCCGGGATGAAGCAGAATGAGGCGATTGGTGCCAGGGCGAATGTCAATGTTGCAGCCATGCAGGCTTCTATGCATAACATCAAAAAAGATAGTGATGCTATCGCTTCAATTATTCGGGAGATTGAGGCGATAGCCTTCCAGACCAATCTCCTCGCCTTGAATGCGGCGGTAGAGGCGGCCAGGGCCGGGGTTTTGGGAGCAGGTTTCGCCGTGGTTGCCGATGAGGTGCGAAATCTTGCCCAACGCACCGCCCAATCGGCACGAAATTCCAGTGATTTGATCGAACGGGCCATTGGTAATGTCAATGACGGTCTGCAAAAGGTGAATGAGGTGGTAGCTGAATCTGCGGACGTGATTCATGGTTCCAAGAAGATAGCGACGTTGGTTGCAGAGATTGCCACCGCCTCCCGCGAGCAGACCCAGGGGGTTCTCCATATTAGCAAGTCGGTTAATGATATGGATACCAGTACGCAGCAAATGGCGGCCAATGCCGAAGAGCTGGCTGCGGCCTCTGAAGCGGTTACTGCTCAGAGCATGATGCTGCGCGACAATATCGGGCATCTTACCCGGGTGGTTGAGGGAAGAAAGGCCTGAAGCAAATAAAGCGGGTGGCAGGCCTGGCCTGGAAAGCTCCTGAGCTTAGAAATTAAGAAGGCCACACCTTATCGGGTGTGGCCTTCTTGTTGGTGCCGCGCTGGTTCTGGCAAAAACTGTTTCCCCATGCTTGGGAGAAAATGATGAGCTATTTTCTGGCAGGAGATCTGGGTGGGACAAAAGCCATTCTGGCCTTGTATGCCACCACAGGGCAGGGATATGCCCTGGTCAAAGAGCAGCGTTTTGCCAGCAGCGATTATGACGGGTTATTCGGAATAATCGCTGATTTTTTGGCTGGTTCCGAGCAGTATCCCCAAATAGCCGCCTTTGGTGTAGCCGGGCCGGTTGCGGGCGGGAGAGTCAGGATGACCAATCTTGGCTGGCACCTTGACCAGGAGATCTTGCGGGAACAGTTTCAGTTTACCGAGGTTATCTTGCTGAATGATCTGGTGGCTGTAGCCCAGGCGGTATCAACTCTGGCCTCGGAAGATCTGCTGGTGGTTAATGCCGGAACGTCGGTTCTCCAAGGCAACAGGGCGGTTCTTGCGCCGGGGACAGGGCTGGGTGAGGCTTATCTTTGTTGGGATGGCACTGGCTATACAGCCTATGCCTCAGAGGGTGGGCATGTCGATTTTGCGCCAACTTCGGAGATAGAACAGGGGCTGCTTTCTTTTTTGCGGGAGGAATATGCGCATGTGAGCTATGAGTTGATCTGCTCTGGCAAAGGCATCCCGAATATCTATCGTTATCTGACTGCAGGGGCCGGGATGAAGGTGCCAAAGGCTTTACAGGCGGCGCTGGATGCGGCCCCGGATATTACTCAGGTGCTTATGGCCCAGGCCCTGGAAAAAGAGGGTGCAGTTGCCCGTTTGAGCATGGAGATCTTTTTTTCGGTTCTGGCGGCTGAGGCAGGGAACATGGCACTTAAGTTTCTCTCTACCGGAGGGCTTTATCTGGGGGGCGGACTGCTTCCTCGCCTCTTCCCCCTCTTTGATGCGAAAAAATTCATGGAACGCTTTGTCAGCAAAGGGCGCATGGCAGGGATTCTTGCCACTGTTCCGGTCAGGATTATCACCACTGACAGGGCGGGGCTCAACGGCGCTGCCCTGTCTGCCTTTCGCAGGCTGAAAACGGACGATTAAAGCTGAGTTGAGCAGCTTGTCTGCTCAAACGAAACTTATACCCGCAGGGTGTAAAAAGGTAGGCGTATGTCTTTACGGGATCTGGCAAGGGAGCTTTATCGGGCGCAGCAGCAGGTTGAGCGGCTGGAAAAGTTGCTGCTGTCTGCCTCGCCGGAGGAGGAGCTGGTGCTACAGGGCGAGCTGCAGGAAGCGCAGGCAGAACGTCAGCAATTACAAAAAATGCTCAATGGCCGCAAGGATACCTCTCCGTTGCCAAGGAAATTCTGATTCGCTCCGACCTGCAAACAAACTTCAGTATTAAGCTTTAAGCTTTCAGCCTTTCACTTCTCCAGGCAGGCAATTGTCTGTTCGGCAATCTCCAGTTCTTCGTTGGTGGGGATCGCCAGGATTTTCACCCGGCTGTCCCTGCTCTCCAAGGCGGCGCCTCCATCTCTCAGACCCCGGTTTTTCTCTTGCTCCAACTCTAGGCCCAGATGGGCAAGGCCTGCGCAGCATCCCTCCCGGATAAAAGATGCGTGTTCCCCGATACCGCCGGTGAAGATCAGGGCGTCCAGTGGCCCCAGCACCGCATAATAGGCACCGATGTATTTCTTGATCCGGTAGCAATACATACTGATGGCAAGCTGTGCTTCCGGATCGCCGTCTGCTGCCAGCTCTCCCACGGTGCGCATGTCGTTGGCCCCGCAGATCCCCTTGAGACCGCTTTCCTTGTTGAGAATCGTCTCGATCTCTCCAGAGGAAAGTCCGGTTTCCCGCTCCAGATAAAAGATGATCGCCGGGTCGAGATCCCCGCAACGGGTGCCCATGATCAAGCCCTCAAGGGGGGTGAGGCCCATGGAGGTGTCGATGCACTTTCCTTGCTGGATGGCGGCGGCGCTGGCCCCGTTGCCCAGATGCAGGCTGATCAGGTTGAGGGAGCCCAGTGGCCTGCCAAGAAATTCGGCAGCCTTTTTTGCCACATAGCAATGCGAGGTGCCGTGGAAGCCGTAGCGCCTTATCTGATGCGCCTTGTAGAGTTTTTTGGGAATGGCGTAGCGGTAGGCATGGGCTGGAAGGGATTGATGGAAGGCGGTGTCGAATACGGCCACCTGGGGCACAGTTGGCGCGCTTTCCATGGCGACTTCAATGCCGAGAAGATTGGCGGGGTTGTGCAGCGGAGCCAAGGGGATCAAGGCCCGGATTGCGGCTAGGACCTCGGGAGTAACTCGGGCAGGCTCCTTGAATTTCTCGCCGCCGTGCACCACCCGGTGGCCGATGCCTTTGAGTTCCCCAGGGTCGGTGAGCACCCCGGTTTCCCTTAAGATTGAGGAGATCAGTTGAAAGCCCTGCCGGTGATCAGAAATCGGCAGGTTTCGGATCGTTTTTTCCATCCCGGATAGCGGTGTTCGCTGAGAGTGGCTGAGATGGCTGCCCTTTTCGCCGATCTGTTCGACACTGCCCGCAGCTAGCACCGATTCGTCTCGCATGTCGAAGAGCTGGTACTTGATGGACGAGCTGCCGGAGTTTAGCACCAGAACCTTCATGGCTTGCTTCCTTGAGCTTGGATGGCGGTGATGGCCACCGTATTGACGATGTCGGGTACGGTGCAGCCTCGACTCAGGTCGTTGACCGGTTTGTTCAAGCCCTGGAGTACCGGGCCGATGGCCACGGCGTTGGCTGAGCGTTGCACCGCCTTGTACAGGTTGTTGCCGGTGTTCAGATCCGGGAAGATAAATACCGTGGCCTTGCCTGCCACCTGGCTGTCCGGCATCTTGGTTTTCGCCACCCCGGCATCGGCGGCGGCATCGTACTGGATTGGGCCTTCTATCATGAGGTCGGGCCGAAGTTTTTTCGCGATCAGGGTCGCCTCGCGCACCTTATCCACGTCGGCGCCCTTGCCAGAGGCGCCGGTGGCATAGGAGCACATGGCGACTAAGGGTTCAATGCCATAGAGTTTGGCCGTTTGGGCCGAGCTTATGGCGATCTCCGCCAATTGCTGAGCGTTGGGATCGGGGTTTACCGCGCAGTCGCCGTAGACCAGCACCCGGTCGGCCAGACACATCAGAAAAACGCTGGAGACAACGGAAACCCCGGGCTGGGTGCGGATGATCTGCAGGGCCGGGCGGATGGTGTCGCCGGTGGTATGCACTGCCCCGGAAACCATGCCGTCGGCCAGGCCCTTGTGGATCATCATGGTGCCGAAATAGTTGACGTCGGCCACCGTGTCAAAGGCGGTCTTCTCGGTGATCCCCTTGTGCTGGCGGAGCGCGAAGTAGGTCTGGGCAAAGTCCTGGCGCAAGGCGGAGGTGGCCGGGTCGATAATCGTGATGCCGGTAAGGTCGAGGCCGAGATTGCTGGCCAGGCCACGAATCTCGGCGGGATTGCCCAGCAGGGTGATCTCGGCGACTCCACGGCGGGTAAGAATTTCACTGGCTCTCAGCACCCGTTCTTCCGTGCCTTCGGGCAGGACGATGTGCTGCCGGTGTCTTTGCGCCATCTCCACCAGGTTGTATTCGAACATCAGCGGGGTTACCCGAATGGATTTTATAAAGGAGATGCGGCTTTCCAGTTCGGCCAGGTTGATGTGCGTCTCAAAAAGGCCCAGGGCGGTGGCGATCTTGCGGTCGTTTTCCGGGGTGAGCATGGGGGGCACGGCACTGGCGTTGATGGCGGTGGTAAAGGTGTCGGTCTGCACACTAATGATGGGCACGGTCATCCTTAATCCTTCAAGGAGCAGGGCAATCTGAGGATCAGGGACGAAGCCGCCGGAAAGCAGCAGCCCGGCGATGCTCGGGTAGGTGCTGGAGAAATTGGCAGTCAGGGTGCCGAGGATGATCTCCGAGCGGTCGCCCGGGGCGATGATCAGGTCGCCTTCCACCAGATGGTCGAGAAAATGCGGCAGGCTCATGGCCGCAACCTTGAAGCCGGCCACTCCCCGGTTCATCTCCTCCGGGTCGCCCATGAGGATCTTCGCATTCAGGGCCTTGGTGATCTCGCCAACCGTGGGCTTGCCGAGAAAAGGCTCCTCTGGCAGGATATATACCGGACCGCATTCCATATTGCATTTTCCGCATTCCAGGTCGTCTGCCGCGATTTTTTCCCGTACCGTTGCTATAAGCGCTGGCTCCACCCGGTTGACCACACTGGCCAGGATGGTGCAGCCTTTTTTGAGGAAGGATTCCTGGGCCACATGCAGGGCGTCGAAGATATCAGCCGGAGATTTGTTATGGCAGTTTAGCAGCAAGAGGATGGGGCAGCCCAGGTTGTTGGCCATCTCGGCGTTGAACTCGAATTCAAAGGGCAGGGAAAGTCCGCTGAAATCGGTGCCCTCGCAGAGGACGAAATTGCATTTGCTCTCCAGTTGCCTGTATTTGTCGAGAATGGTTTTGATGATCTGGTCTGGTTGACCGTCTGCGGAAAGATGCTGGGCCTCGTCGTGAGACATGGCAAACATTTCTTCGTAGTCAAAAGCAAGACGGTAGCGGGCCTTGATCAATTGCAGGTTGTTGTCCACCAAGGTTCGCGAAGGAATAATGGGACGAAAATAGCCGACCCGGCGCAACCGGCGGGACAATAGCTCCATGAGGCCCAGAGCGACTACCGATTTGCCGCTTTGTGGGCCGATTGCCACGATATACAAGCTTTGTGCCATGATAGTGGTCCTTGTGGTGTTTAACCGTTCCCTATCGAATAATGTTTTCGCTCATGGTCGGCACTGCTGCCGACGATTGACACTCAGCAGACATCCTGTCTGCTTCCGAGGCGTCTGCTGTCCCGCCCTTCCGTGGTCGGGACAACGCAGCCGAAACCGCGAAAACATTGTCCGACAGGGAACTCCCTACAGTAAAGTTATATGGAAGATCACACTTTTGCTTCCAGCAAAAGCATGACTTCGAGATTGGCCGAGCCTGGGAACATGTCCAGAGGAACGACGCGTCGCACCTGGTAGCCATTGGCCTGCCATTCCCTTAAGGACGGCGGGATCTGATCCACCCCGCAGAAGATATGGAGCGCCTTTTTCGGCTTTCGGCGGGCCAGGGCCGCGATCACCCCTGGCAAGGTGCCCTGCCGGGGCGGATCGAGAAGAATCACCTCGTTGCTCATGGGCGGGGGCAGTGTTTTTTCCAGATAGCCGACGGTGATCCGGTGGGCGAGAAACTTAGGAGCCGTTGCAAGATAACTTGTACCTTTTGGCCATTCTTTACGGCTCCTTATGCCGTTTTCGGGATCACAACTGTTCGGGTTGTTTGGCA
>DOZO01000068.1 GCA_003517965.1 Desulfobulbaceae bacterium | reverse complement strand
TTTGCCCGCGTCAGCGGGCCAAACTTCGTCCACTGGCCAACCTGTCTCTTTGACCAGTTGTTCTATGATTCTGTCGCTCCGCGTGATCAGGGGTCATGCGATAAACTGCTTACGTTGACACTGGCGGTCTTAAGCTGTTGGCCACCCTCGTGAATGACGAGCTGATTATTTCGAGCTGATGCTTAATTTTTAACCCATATGGCTTATCAGTGGTTGATAAATAAACCCAATTTTACCCTAACGCAAGCCATAAAAATTGCTGGGGTTTATTTTTTCACCCAATACAAGAGAAAAAAACTTTGAACGTGTCTGTCGTATCGCGACAAAGGAGTGATGTCGGCCTGGGGAAGTCCATGTCCGACTTCGACTCGGAAAGGTGATGGCTATGGGAAATAAACAGCAGAACAATGCCATAATTGCTCGGATGAAGGCCGAATTGGGTGTTGGCAGCGATATTGAGCTTGCGCAAGTTTTAGGAATTAGATCGCAGGGAATATCGAAGGCCAGACAGCGAAAAATTCCAGAGGGGTGGGTTGATGTCGTTGCAGCAAAAACCGGCTGCAGCCGGGAATCTCTCCTGACAGGGAAGGGGGGTATTGGTATTGTCGGCATTGACGATCAAGAAAGCGCGAAGACGGGGGCAATGCACCCCGAGGAAGATTTATTACGCGAAGATATGCTGGCTGGCATAGAGCGGTTGAAAAAAATCTATGAATCTGGTGATCTGGTTTTGATCCGCGCCATTAACGCCAGTCTTGCAGCATTCTCTGGGTCTGTTGATAATAAAAAAATGGCAACCGATGCAGACGCCAAGTATGGAGAGGTTATGGCCAAGCTGGATAAGCTCAGCGAGGAATTTTTAGCCCATCGGAATGAGCATCAATGGCTCAAGACGGAAAACGATGCCTTGAGAAGGCGACTGGGCGGGAATGGAGAAAAAAGCGAAGCGGTTGGAGGCTGAGGGATGACGGGGTGGGGTAAACTGGCACTTCTTGCCTAACGATAATTAAGTTACCCCCTTCGCAGTGGTGGCGATCAGAAGATGGGAAAGTAGTCTGCCCATTCTGGTGGGGGTGACGAAAAATACAATCTTCAGGAAATGGAGACTAACAGTTAGCCGAAGCGGACTGAGAAATTTTTCTATTGCGGCGGCAGGGAAAATTGACTTCCCAGACTTGGCCCTGCTTTTTTCGTTAGCATCACGGCATGACTGCTTCGCTTGTTTATTTGCGCCACTGGTGATGCTGGCGTTGGCAATTGAAGAAACAGCAAATATCGGATAAAGGCGATGGAAGAAACACATCCAGAAAAAGAATTGTTACAGTATATATATGAATCAAAAATTTTTAGTGAATGGCATTATTACGCATATCATTTCAGGCATTTATTGAGAGGTTACGAACATCCATTTGCTCAATCCATCGTTAATGCCTGTCTGCTATGCGAGAATAAACTTCCTGGTTTTGCAAAATCGTTTATTGACGCAATTGCATCAATATCAGGCAGGGAAAAGTATAAACCACATTATGAGCAATTATTACAAAGAATAGCAGAATTGCATATTCTACAAAAATTACTCTCATATGAGTGGCCTTTTGAGGCAAAATTTAAGTATGAGCCGACAACAAATCACAGCAGAAAAAATCCAGAACTGACTATTGAGGGTGGCATCAAAACCATTGGCGTTGAAGTGAAAGCTCCTTCACTCTTAACCCATAGAAAAACACGATCAACTAACCCCACCCAGATATCTGCTAGAATCTTCACGGAACAACAAATCGAAGAATTACCTGACGCATCAGAAGGGGTTACCTATCCTAGAGACAACCCAGTTAAAGACTTTCTTATTAGCGCAGAGGAGAAATTTAAGCCGTTCAATGAAGAATACACCGATTTTAGCGGTGTATTAGTCATTGTTTGGGACGACTATATTTATGAGCCAATCACTGCATTAATCCATGAAGGAAGCGGTCTTTTCACAGGCAACTCTTTTGCCTTAGACAACGAGGGCAATTCACTGAAGTTTCTTAATGTTGATGGAGTAATCATAATAAGCCACTTGCATCAACTGATAAGAGCAGCCGCTGAACAACCTTTGGTTGACTCATGTCGACATCCTTTAGATTATGGTCTTGATGGTGATTTTCC
The DNA here is from genome assembly GCA_003517965.1 of Desulfobulbaceae bacterium. Classification (GTDB taxonomy): domain Bacteria; phylum Desulfobacterota; class Desulfobulbia; order Desulfobulbales; family Desulfurivibrionaceae; genus Thiovibrio. Next base: position 24,141 of record DOZO01000068.1, on the reverse strand, counting down.
GCAAAAAGTATTTATTTCAAACCCCAATGGCAATGGGGTTCCAGATACTCTTTTAGAGTGTCTGCAGGCATATACACCAACAAGAAAAATGGGGGCTGAATATTCACCTTCTGACTTAATTTGGTGGATAGAATGCCCAATCGGGTAAGGGGGAGGATCTCCCTCCCCCTCCCCACACCACCTAGCATGCGGGTCCGCACTAGGCGGTTCCCATGAGCTACCGCGCCGTAGCGGGGTAATGGATGTTCCCCACTGTTCTTTGACAGACAACAAGCCCTGACCCTTCAGCCATTGGTTGGTCATCCCCATCTGGGTTGCCGGCATTTTGACGAGTCGACATTTCCTTGCCGTCAGCGATAGCCAGTAGCCGGATGAGGTCACGCCGCTCCTTTTTTTACCTGTTCACCTGTGGCTATTATTCCCGCTGCTATATTGGCCCCCTGCCGTAAAGCATCATCCCTTAGATGTGCATAGCGTTGCGTCATTGCTGGAGATTTATGGGTCAGGAGTCGCTGGAGAACATATAAGTCAACCTGGCCGCTTGAGGCCAACATAGATGCGAAAACATGGCGTAGGCCATGGAAAGGCCTGAAGCTTTTCGGGAGTCCTGCTCGTGCCATGATTCGCTTCGATGCCTTTGGAGTAGTTACCCGCTGAGCGCCACCTTCGCCAGGGAATACATATTCGCTGCTGCGCCCCATGTTTTTTAGCAATTCTCGGGCGGCATCGTTGAACGGTATCGATTGTTCTTTGCCGCCCTTTGGGGTCACAATGCGGATGAAGCATCTGTTGAAGTCAATATGCTGCCATTGCAACCGAAACAGCTCACCGCGCCGCATGCCGGTTACAAGGGCCAGTTTCATCATGGCCGCCACCAGTTTGTTCTCATCGGCATCTATGGCGCTCAAGAGCCGGGCCAGTTCATCCGGGGTTAAATCTTCCGTCACCTTGTTGTCAACCTCTGGCATCTGCGGAGTGAAGCTGAGCCCCGGGCAAAGGCCTTTGTTCTGTCCAAAGTTGCATATCCGCTTTATGAGCGCGATGACATGCTTGACAGTCTGAGGAGATCGAGTTTTAAGGAGCTTGATCCTTAAGCGGTCAATGTCCAGTGGGACCAATCCGGCTGGTTTTTTTGTGCCCAGGCCTGGTTCGATATATTTTCGAAACCTGTTATCATCCGATGTGTTCCTGTTCTTTGGCAAATGGTCACTGTACTCCTCCCAGATGGCCGTAATGTTCCAGGTTTTCTGCTGTGCGGCCGCTCTCTCTTCAGCATTGGTTAAACGTTTTCCTTCGATGAGCTGGCCTCGTACGGACGCTGCCCTTGCGGGAGTCATGTCATCGCGGTACTGTCTGCCTACCTGGGTTTCAATTAATTTCTCGTTGCGCTTGTACACGACATAGAATACTTTTTCATCACCAGGGCCACCGAGCCGGCGGCGAATTCGGTAAAAGACCCCAGGGTAATTGGTGGAATGACGTTCGTTGCCCATTTTGTCTCCCTGCTTTTTTTATCCAACCCTATATCCAACCTTCAAGGGATAATAGAATGAAAAAAGAGGAAAAACAATATCAATAAAGACAAACAGTCAACTGTCTGTAATTACGAGAGAGTTACAGAAAATGTTGGCCTTGCATAGGGTTAACGCGCATAACCATGTCCGGCCTTCGAAGCCGGGTGTCGGGGGTTCGAATCCCTCCGGGCGCACCAATAATACATTGTAAATTCAACCATTTATTATCTGGTTGAATTTTTTTGTTTCGATCTAAATTGAACCTTTTTGATCTGGCAGTGTCCCTTATTTGTCCCATTAAGACCATTTTGATCCCGTAAGTGGAAATCAAAACAATTTTCCTGGAGTCCCATGCATGTCCCAAGGTAACGACAAGTTACTTTGTAATGAACTGCAAGATACGGGAAATTAGCCTCATTTTTTTTTCAACAAAATATAATAACACTAAACCAAAAAAATAATATACTGCCCCAACAATAGACAAAATAGCGAACACCTTATTCGTGATGGGGTCGGGGAAGCAGCCGGTCAGTAATATTATTGCGATTATCGGCAGGAAAAAAAGGACCTGCAGTAATTCGAGGATTCTTGAACTAAAAAAGAAACCAGGTTTGGCATGACTATATAGTTCACATATTTTGTTAGAGTTCATTATGTTTACCTCCATCGCGAAATTTAATAAGACGCAAAGTCGTTTCTGCAATATCTCCCTTAATATCACCTCCAGACAGTCCCGCAGCTCCTTCTTTCACAAAATACTCATACAGAAAAACAAATAATTCGGCTTTTTTCTCGGGAGATAATTCGAGTAAATCCCGCATTAATTGGCCTTCGACAGTAGCGATAATCGTCTCCATTAATTTTCTGTCAACAGGGCAAACCTCACCGGTCATAAGCCAGTGAATATTGATGCCAAGGCGGGCCAAGCCAGCAAGAATTTTCCCTCCGGGGACTTTTTCGCTTTTCTCATATTGTCCAATAGCAGTAGCAGACGATCCAATTTTTTGGGCCATCTCACCTTGGGTAATATCCAAGCGAATCCTAATCGTACGTAAACGCGATCCTAAATTTTCCAAAATAATACCAAAAAAGTTTGCTTTTATAAATTATAGTGTAGTATATACACTTAATGCTATTAAATAGTAATGTTTGTCTGACTATTACACCAGGAGTAGAATAATGCAACATAAGAGTATGTCTGAGCTGTTAGGAGATTATCCGCCATTGCTTTCCCTATCGCAAGCTTCAAAAATCACTGGGCTTTCCCCGAAAACGTGGCGCAATTGGCTTACAGCTGGGCAATGTCCAGTCCCTGCAATACGAGTAGGCCGAGCCATTCGAGTGAAGTTACATGATCTCGCAGAATGGATAGATGCCGGAGGTAGCCTCTTACCTGAACGGCAGAAACGAAAACCAGGCCGCCCAAGAAAATCTCCCAAAGCATAGGCGGCGACAGTACAGTGTCAATTCGTTTGATGACGGCTGTTTGGAGTACAGTTATGCCTTCAGCAGGACGCAAGCTGGTCGCTTTGGCTCTAGCTGATATTGCAGATGATGAGGGAAGGTGTTGGCCCTCGGTGCGGTATCTTGCCAAAAAATGCAGCATGGATGAAAGATCCGCACAGCGGCACCTGAGGGAGTTGGAGAAAGACGGCCTTATCGAAAGGCAGGATCGTCCGGGTCGATCCAGAGTTTATTGGCTAAGAGGTGACATTCTGTCACCCCCGTCAAAGTGTCATCCCGTGAAAATTGACAGGGGCAGTCGACAAAATGTCACCCCCCCTCCCACAAATCTGTCACCCATATTCCCCAATACCCTAAATCAATTACCCACCACCTCCAAAACGGACGACCAAGAAGTGGAAGAGTATATTCATGCCGCAGTACATTTTGATTGTCGTAATAAGGAGAAATCTCTGAATTTCCGTTCTGCAGTTCGCAAGGCAATAGTCTTGGAAGGAGGACGGTTGCTCCCAGAACGCCGTGCGCAATTATTGCGGTGGCAGCGGCAATTAAATGGGCAACCGGCACCTATTGTTACTGTTGAAGCACGATTCGCTGCATTTGAGTCTGCCGCAGATACTGAAGAATATTGGGCACGATTTTCTGGTCAAAAATGAACACAATAGGCAATCTGAGAGAATCTTGAAATAAGAAAAAATCCTTTTCTTTCAGTATGTTGAGCCTATTTAGTAAACAAAACAAAACAGTTAATAAATAGAATATAAGATTTTTTATGTAGCGTTGCTACCGGTGCGCTTGAGTGCGTTGTGTCCTTGTTGACCGACCCACCACACACCACCAATGGGACTGGCAAACCGAAGATTTAGCTCTTTCACCCCGAGGTTAATGGCACCCCCTTGCGTGATCGTATCTGTAACCGGTTATTTTTAATGGACCAGGAATTATACCCCTGAGTTTTGATGCCCTGGTAAGGCATTAACCGATTCGGAAATTTTGGGCCTGTGTGCTGAATGCGATATGGAGCCTCGGTGCTCAGTACACATAATATGTAGAGGCTCTATATGAGCGGAGCTGCTACCGCTCGGCATGGAGATGTCATAAAAAGAGCATGTCATCTCAACTCGTTGTGGGCCGTAAAGGTTAGGAGAACGTTATGGAATATCACAGATGGCCACGATCGTTGCATTCGCAGGCTGAAGCTGTATTTCAAGGAATACGGACATTCCGCCAGGCTAAAGTACAGAGTCCTTTTGGGATACGCTCTTGTGGTTCCTGGAAGGTTTATAGATATGAAGCCCACCGTTTTGTGCAGTACATGCAGGAGAAAGGGCGCATCAGCTTGCTGGACACAGTCGGGGTGACCGAGGACATGGATGCGTATCTCTTAGAAAAACTTGATCACTATATCTTGAAGAAAAGATCCCGCCAGACCATGGAAACTCTGCTCTCGGCGATGGGCAAATTCCAATACGCGATTAATTATTACATAGAGGAACATGGTCTTGATGTAGTCCCCTTGGAAACTGAAAATCTGTGCATGGAATTTTATGCCCGGAGTAAGGCCCAGCTACGAAAATCAAGCAAGGTTTTCGGTAACCGAGCATATCCGGATCCAATCCGGCTTATCGAAAGTATTGCCGATCAGACACACCAATTACAGGCCTCTCTGCAATATGAAGGTGGCCTGCGGGCGGAGGGGGTTGGCGCGCCCAGTAATTGCAGAATGAAGAATCCCCTCACAGAAAAAGGGTTACGCGGCATTGTTAATGATCCCGTCACCGGCAAATTGGTGGGTATCGTCGCTGCCAGAGAGAAAGGGGGCAAGGAGACGGCACATTTCGTTTCTCCGGAAACATACAGGCGGCTGGAGAGATACATACAGACTCATGGCCAGATGGAGAGTGATTATCAAGCCTATGTGGAGGCGGTCAACCGAGCAGCGCGAGAAACGGGGCAGTATGTGCCAGGTCGTGGCAGCCATGCTCTCAAGCATAACTTTGCTCAGGAGCGCTATCTTGAATGTATTAGCCATGGATTGTCCCATGAGCAGGCCTTGCAGCAGACCTCGCTGGAGATCTCGCATTTTCGGATGCAGGAAACCATGGCATATACCGGGGGATGAAATGGTTATGGAAGATTTGTTAAATCCAATCACCGGCCTAACCGCCAAGGAGAGAAAGTGCTTGTTGTCTTGGGTAGCTTCTCTTCCGGAGGAACAGGTCATCGGTATTTTTCAGGATGGAGTTAAAAAATCTTTTCAGCTCCAGAAGGAACGTCCAGACTTGTCCGGTAAGATCAACAAGTACTGCGCTTTTGTGGTGGCTGCCCGCCGGGCTGGTTGGGACACTATCAAAGGGAAGGGATACCGGGTTGCCCAGAAAGAACAGTATGAGGATTTTACTCACCTGCGACGAGCCAAAACTGCCGAGCTTCTCCAGCGTGGCCGCACACCAGTTTTACGTCGGAAAATTCTCGCCTATTGGGGTGAAATTAAGGAGCTGAAGATAGATGGGATGGGGTTCAGACCTATTGCCGATTATTTGCGCAAAACCCGAAAACTCAAGGTGTCTCCTTCTTATCTGATGAAATTGTGGCATGAGGTGGAAGAGAATGCTTGAGTTTAAATTAGATGGGATAAGGATTGAAATTACAGTCGAAATGGAGCGTCACGATTATAAAGATGCGAATAATCGAGGCAGGACAAGATTTGAGCGCCAGATAAAAATTTCTGTTCGATTTTGGGACCTTCACCTCATGGGAAATCTGCAGGAACTTTCATTTGTAAAATCCTCCCTCATTTATTTTATGCAGGGATATTGGAAGCGTTCCGGAAAGGAGAAAAGCAGAATTGATTTTGCAAAAAGGCTAACCAAAAAACATCCCAACGGCGGGAAACATTCTCTTTATTTTATAGCCCGGCAAAAAAACAATAAAAATTTCCTCCAAGTTTACCTTGAGAAAAATGATGAGATTATCAACGAAGTGTATCTCGATGGCCAAGAGGTCCTCATGCTGGACATTGCCATCGGCAAAGCAATTCATCTACTGACACCGATATCTGGTTAACAAGGGGAGGTACCTAATGGCTACGGAACTTAATTCCATGCAAACTAAGGATCTGGAGCTTATTTTCCATGAAAAGATTTGCGCCGCGTATGTGGGCGGGATGAGCGTGATAGAAATTGTAAGAGTCTTCTGGCACTGGCGAGTTGATTTTGTCCACGGTGTATTGCGGAAAGCCAAATTAATCCCGACGATGGCCAGAAGTGAATATGGTCGCGCCTACGATATCGATGCTCGCCTGACAAAGGAACTCGAGAAAAAAGGCTATTCGTTTGGGCGATGGTGTCTGGGATGGAAATTTGACCCGATTGAAGCAGCGGCAAGTCTCAAAGAAATACCGGAAGAAAAACTGGGCAACGCCCATGAAGCAGTGAGGCGTGATTTTCCGGAAATGTATTTTGAGATTTACGGCGGAACATCACCCAAGAAAATCTGGGTCACGAAGAGTGATCTTGCCAAGCCCTCGCTAAGTATTACCTGGGACAACGCCCTTAATGCCTATGTCGCCAAAGTCATCGAAACCCCAGACATCACGGCAGTAGGGCATGATTGGGATAATGCTCTTTTGAAAATGAGGTCGGTGCAACGGCTACATAAAAATATCAGGAAGCTGGACAACGCTCTCGAAAATCTAGGGCTGCTTGAGGGGGTAAAATAATTGTCGAGTAAACCCTGTTTTCTCACCTATAATTGGAAGTTACAATCCAGGTGACGTCCAAAAAACTATTTTCGCGAAACCCCACATAGCAACTTATAACCTCATGAGAATTCATGACTTTGATCAAAAAAGAACCGATGCCAACTTGCAAATTATATGTAGATTGTGAAGGACTCACAATTAAGGTAGCCACGGGATCCTGTCGGCGTGCATGGGCCAGTTATCGTATAAAAGCGAATGGGTTTCTCTTGCGGGTCATAGCCAAAGAGCTTCCGGCCAGGTCGTCTCAAGACGAGGCACAGGAAGATTTGGATCGCTATGCCATCCAAAATGAATGGCATAGCCTTGATCCTTCGGCGTTACACACCCCACCACGGTGACAAAACAGCGGCCACAAGGATTGATTAAAAGTGGAAGAAAAAGAAATTCGATATTGATTGAAGCTTGCCTGGTCATAAAATGGATTCTACCCTAAATTACTCCACTATTGCCTTCAGCAAGGCATCCCTGGCATCCAAATAAAATTGAATATCGATTTTGGTCGCCATGTCATCTGTGAGGTCAAACAGCTGGCGACGGCAGGAAACTGGCATCAACAGGGCCGTTGCTCCTTTTTCAACTGCGATTTCAGCAATGGCCACTGGGTTGTGAATTGGCTCGATCGAGCCACCCAGGTTGATTTCTCCGACGATAATAAGGCCGCCGCGTACGCTTTTTTTCAGAAGGGATGTGCATAGAGCTACCAGAGAGGCCATCCCCAGCTTAGCTCCTGATTTCGAGGCGTCAAAGGCACGGAGTTGGGCGGTGAACTCATGATGACGCGGATCTTTGTCGCCGACCAATTGCATTGAGCGGGCATATAAATTTTGCTCGGCGTAGCCCATACTTTCCTTAAAGGCAGGCGGGACGGGTTTGTTGAGGATTTTAACCCCGGAACCTGGACCTTCGTTGATCTCAATGCGGTAAAGTCCTGGGTGTTCTTCCCCTCCACCTGGACTGATACTCCAGACCTGACCTGGCTCAAGGGGGTCACCACCGATACTGTTGTCGCTCTGTAGTTCTGGGGTGGAGACAAATTTCTCGATTCCGTCAGCACCCATGACATAGCTGAAATGGGTATTCCGGAACTCGGCAGCACCGATACGTTTCTGTTGCTCTTTAACACGCCGCCTTGCTTCCATGGCGATTCTGACTGCCCACTCCAAATCCTCTTCCGCCACCTCACTGGCACTGTCTGGACATATCAACTTGAGCAAGCCGCTGATCGTCTTATTCACCGCATTGGTGTCGCGCCCAGAAAGTGCCCCGCCGAAGAAAACTCGGTTTTGCAATTGGCTTACCCGGCTTTGATTGCGGAGCTGCCGCCAGCATTCGGAAATAAAATCACTGACCAGGCCGAAATGGTTGGTAAGCAACTCCCTGCTGATCTTGGGCACATCCCAGCCCGGAAGAAAGGCGTGGATCCTATCCATAAAGGCGGTATCGTCCTTCATTTCCGGAGGCATGGGGCCGAAGAGATGGCCGACCCGCTGTTGATGCTCGACATCGACTTCAAAGTTGCCCACCAGCACAATGCTGCCGTCGGCGCGGATGCTCTCCTTGCCCCGGCTGAATTCACCTGATTCCATGTAGCCCTTCATGATATTGACGCCGTCTTTCTGATCGAAAGAGATTCCGGAAACCTCATCAAAGCAGACCACATCGTACTGGCAGACCAGACCGCGCTGGCCGGTATTATTGTTGACGAACATCCGGGCCACGGTGGCCTTGCCCCCGGAAATCAGGTGGGCATAGGGTGAAACCTGCTGAAAAAGATGGCTCTTGCCGGTGCCTCGGGGGCCAAGTTCCACCAGATTGTAATTGCGCTCGACAAAGGGCACCATCCGCAGAAAGAGGGCGTTCTTCTGCCGCTCGCTCAAGCCCGCCGGTTCGATTCCGATGGACCGAAGCAGAAAATCCTTCCACTCAACGGTGGTAAAACTCCGGCGCGCCTCGGCAAGCTGCTCCAGTACATCCCTTTTGGAAAGCTGGATTTCGCGCAGGGCTTTCACTCCGAACGGCCGCCCGTTCTTCTCCTGGGCAATGACCGAGTCGTAATCCAGGGTAATCTCGGCATAGAAACCACCAGTCAGCATCCGTTCGTGGCGACTGACCAGTTCCGCCTCAATCCGGGCATCGGTCAAACGCAGGCTGGGCAGAGTGGCCAGATAGGAGTCGGTTTTGGCGTCCAGACGGGCGGTGATTAGCTCGATGATCTTCACCTCGCCCTTTTCCCGAGCATGGGACTTGAACAGTTCCTCCTCACCGGCCTTGACGGTACGATCAGCAAGTTGGCGCTGCACAATGGCCAGCCCTTCATCAATCTCTTCCTGGTCGATACTGGCGCAATAGCGGCCCAGTAAAAATTCAACCACATAGGTGGGCACCGGGAACTGGCGGCTGAAGGTGCGAACCAGGTCCTTGCGCACCAGATACCCTGGAAGTACTACGGCCGCTTTTTGGTCAATTTGATCCAAGGCAATCATTCTTTCCCTCCACCGATTATCGTGGCGACCTGGGCAACCAGGGCGCCAGCCTTATCAATCAGAACCAGGGTGACCTCTTCCCCGTCCAGATCTTCGTTTTCTACGATCACCGAGGCCGTGCCATTGCCCTTCAGGGGTTTGTAGCCGACCACCACACTCGACTCCGGATTGCCCGCCAAAGTGCGCAAATCAACCGACAGTCCAGCAAAGGCACCCTCAACCGCCACCGTGCAACGCAAACCTTTCCAAACCAAATCGGTGATCTCAACCGTCGCCGCTGGCCCGGTCGCTATACCTCGACTCACTGTCAATTGCAGAGTCAGACACTCCTGCAGGCTCAACCCGCCATGGGTGTACTCTTCCCCTTTTTTGTAGCAGCTTATCCCATCGGCCAGGGCAAAATGGCGATCCGGATTCCAGTACCAGGGATAGAGCCGTTCATTTGCTGTAGCCCCTGATTTCAGTGAGGCACACCGACCCCACTTATTCTCGACCAGGGCCGCCGGCAAGTCTATTTTCGGCAAGCCGCCCGGCAGCAACAACCAACCGTGGTCGGTTACCACCCGCACCTTTTGCCAGCCCGCCGCTAAAAGAGCGGTTATCCGTTCCCGGATTTCGGCCAGCAAGGCTTCAAGGTGACGGGCGATTTTCCACCCCCGGTCGTGTCCTTCGTGATCGATGTTCCCGAATTCGCTCCAGGCATTGCCCTTTCCATTGCCGTTATCGGTGCGCTCCAGAATCTTCCAGCCCTTTTCGACCAGGGTTTTCTGGAAGAGATAGCCGGTGATCGGTTCGAAATTGTACCCTTCCGTCGTCTCTCCGAGTATGCCGGAGCCGGGAAGCGGGGCCACCGCCGGCTTGCCGGTGGCGGTAACACTGGGCAGCGGAACCCAGAACGGAACTTCCTCCACCCGGCAATTCGCCTGTTCCAGCATGGCGGCCAAGCGCTTGCCGAGATCGAAACGCAGACCATCGACAAAAAGCAGACATTCGCCGGGAACAATACTCAATGGCTTGGCCGTAAAACAAGTTCCCCCCGGATAGGAAGCATCGGTTACCACCTGTTGCAGGTGACGAGCTGACTCCTCCGCCCAGGGCAGGTAAATCGCGCGAATGGCTGCGGAGACCGCCGCAAAATCGTCAGCATTACCAATCGGGGCCAGCGCACGGATTACGGCATCATCAGCCTGCCAGCCATGGTGGCGATAACCCGCCGCCAGATCATCGGCCGTTCCGGCGGCAAGGCTGGTTCTGGTGGCCTCGGCCAGAATGGCCAAATATTTCAAGGCGCAAGCCAGCGGCGCCTCGCTCAGTTCGGCCCAGACCAGGTTACGCCTGCTTCCGTGCAGCTTTTCCAGATCGAGCAACTTTGGCCGGGCCGCATGGGCCGGCAGCTCGGCCAGCGCCACCAGTTCCTGCCGTAACTCTTTTTCGCGACTCTCATTCCATTGCGGCCAGCCACCGTGGCTGGTTGTGTCGCTAAAGAGAGTAAGCTGCGGCATGGCACATTGCCGCAGGCGCTGGGGGATCCCGGGGTAGCGGCGCGGGGCCTCACAAAAACGTTCCCAGGCCGCCTGCCAGGGGCCTTGCCGAGCCGCCAACTTGGCCGCTCCGGCCAGTACGCCCTCATTCTGCGGGTTAAAAGCCAGTTGGGATTTGCAAACCGCGACAAAGGCCAGCCAGGCGCTTTCGTCCCGGCTGGCCTGAAAAGCCTCGCCCTGATCCAACCATTGCAGCAAATCACGCACCGGATCGCCGCCTGTGAGCAAGGTATTGAAATAATCCTGGTCAAGCCGCTTGCCCCGCAACAGATCCACATCTTCTTCCAGCAGGCGGTAGAGCGCCAATTGCATGGCGTTTTTGCTCTCATTGTCCTGAGCCGTATCCAGGCCAAGACCTCCCTGGTCTGATTTCAGGTAGGCCAGAATGGTCCAGTCTTTGGCGTTGATCTGCGACCAGATAACCCCCCGGTACTGGAGTTCCGCCAGGGGTTTCAAGTGATCCGGGCAGCTTTCGATGGCCCGCAGATCTTGGCGGCTGACGCCCGGCAGATAAAGAATCGGCGTCAGACCCTCGGGCGGGGATATGTCATCAGCCTTGCCGGCAATGACGCAACGCAACCAGATGGCCGGCCCGGTTCGTTTTTCTGTGGCATAGTCCCCAAGGATGAAAAGCTCCGGCAGTTCGGCCTGCAAGCGCGGGATGATCGCCTCCCACTGGCGGTCACGATCCGGCCACAGAATACAGGTCGGCGCCACCTGGACTTCCGGATTAAAGACAGCCGTACCGCGCACTGCTTTCAATATCTGATCAATCACTCGCATTTCAAATAAGCCCATAAACAGTTGCCAGCATCAGTAAAATTTTATCCTTTTCCTTTCGTAGTAACATTGTCAGCGCACAGCAACACTATACATGTTACTGTGCAACAAAGATGTTACGCCACGTGGGTGTGGCCTTATAACTGTCCCTGCCTTTGCGCCTCATACCAGACGAAGGGTGACAACTCCCGGAGAGACTGTTCATCCTTGCCGCGAATATACCGATAAAAATGCTTGGCCCGCATGGCGTTGTGGTCCGGGCTATCTAATCTCAGCCGCCTAATAGTTTTTCGGGCAGCGTTTTTTTGGACGGCATCCAGGGAGGGATTTGGGGTAATTTCCCCACTTGCCAGATTCAACACAAAGGTATCCGCCGCTAACCCTATGGGATCAAGCACATCATCGAACTTGTTCTTATTTCGGTTCGGTGCCAGACAGGAAAGCCGGTAATTATTCCACTCATAAGCATCGCCAGCGTGTCTTGACTTTGCGACAAAATGGTCTGTGGATGCTGCCCCTGTTACCCACTCGAAAAAGATGGCCAGATAAGCACACACTCCGGAATAGGACTCCCAAAGCTGCCGGTTGGAATGAGTCCAATAATTCGGCGGGGCTGAAGCCTTTGGTGGGGCCATATTCAACGCAATACCTTGAGCAGTCAGCCAGTTGCGACCGGGTTGCCGCACCCGTTGATCAAAATCAGATGGTTCCGGTTGTAATGTCACGGGAATCATTGTAACCAGCCCTTTTGCTTGCATATGTAACGCCAGTTAAACAGAAACTCGTCTTTCGGACCCAATGCCTGCACAAGCCTTTCTTTCATCTTTCCAATTTGAGTAATGTTCGGCGGATCCTTTTCCAACAGCGCTGAGGCCTCTTCGACCAGCCTTTCATATTCCAAGGGTCGGCCACTTTTCAGGTCAAACGCCTCGCTTATCAACCAGGTGGCCGCATCGCCATGTTTCTCAAACTCGCGACGGCGTAGCACCACTTTTTTTTGTTCGAAATCGAGGTCAAACCAGGCATCCTGCTCGACATCGAACAGCGGCTCAACCGATGCCATAATAAGCGGGGAATGAGTGGCCGTGATCAACTGCATCTCCGCTTTTTTCGTCAATTTTTCCATGACGGAAAGTAAGGCGGGCACGATGCTGCGCTGCCAGCTTGGATGCAAGTGCGACTCGATTTCATCGATCAGAAAAATAATCTGTTTGGTTTCCGGTTCCTGGAGCTGTTTCGCGGCCTGCTTGTGCTCTTCCCAAGCCCATACCAGAAAATAGGCCAGTGCCATGATCCGCCGCATACCAGATGAGGCATGCACCACGGCAACATCCTGCTGGTAGGGCATGTGAATAGTGGGCATATCCCGCACATCATCAAGACTGATCCGGGTCAAGTCACCCGGCTCCAAGGTTTCCTTGCTCGATGGCGATAACACCTTCAGCACCTCTTTCAGGTGCTTGAACGGCGTTCCTTTTTCCTTCTGCCATCCGGCCCAGTCTCGGACCAAGCCGTTGCACAACCAAGTATTGCCCTGGCCCGGTAAGCCATCCCATACCTCCGCCGGGCTGAAAACATACGCTGAGGCGCGGTCTTGAACATCTACTCCGTCTTGGGTGCGCCAGTAATTGCGGGCCGGATCCCATACAGCAAAGCTACCGTCAGACATCGCATAAAGGACGAGTCCCGGATTAGCAGGTCGACCTGGCCTACCCGTCCAAGCCTGCTCCTTGCGCAGGTAATTGCTGTCATATTTTTCTTCCCGGCTTTTGCTGGTGAAAGAAAAACTGATCTTGGCTTCGCCAGCTCCGGCTGGAAGAGCTTTTTTCCCGGCGGTTAGTTTAGGGTTGATATCAGCTGGCCATTTCCGGGTGAGCGACCACCAGGCGATATCCAGCAGAAAGCTCTTGCCCAGGCCGTTGTCACCGGTGAGCAGGTTCAGCCTTTTACCGAATTCCAGCTCCATTTTGGGTGCCGGACCGACATTGGTCATTTGCAAATGTTTAATCATAGGTTACACCTCAAAATGTTCTCTTGAACATCCCCTTGAATTCTTTCACAATTGCGTCCTTCATCTGCGCCATCCCTTTTTCATCCGGCGACCTCAATCACGGAGTCGTAGTCATTTCCTTCACCGCATTTTTGGCATTTGATTAGGTCGCCGGATGAATAGGAGACGTCATCAGTACCCTCCAGTGGTTCACCACAGAAAAGGCAGTCAAGGGTGATGCTGATCTTGTCCGGAATAACGACCTGCATCACCAGTGGCGCCAATAAACTTGCCGCGCTAGCGCCGTCGGTGTGCTCGCCATCTGGTGCATGCTTTTGTTAGCTTAGTTTTTATTCATTTTCAACGTCTCGTAACAATATTTCCGTTGCTTTTTTTACTATGGATCTTGGGTCAAGATTGTTTCTTAGGAGTTGCTCGCGTGCCATTACTCTCCATGATTCTTGACCTGGCCCAGAATATATAGTTCTTATTCTCCGGAGTACATTGATTGCATTCAATGCCCACTTGCGAAAATCGTCTATATGCCACCAACCTACATTTTCTGCATATGTGGGGACGTCTCGATGTATTTTTGCCTGTGAAGTTATCATTACTGTGTGGATTTCGGCAGCATCTTTTAATGCAATATTATCTCTGATCCATTTTGGATGGGAGGCAGCCTGTCGCACATGTTTAACGGGTACAGCATGGTCAGGCCTTGAATCGCTTTTGTCTTCTGCTACCAAACATAAAGTAGAATTTGAAATCCACCATGGATCAGGTGTGGCGTGCCCGCTTGAATTTCCTGCTTCGAACCCCAATAATTCCCCTAGAAGCCGGTGGGCTTCTTCGAAATTTTCACTGTTATCTGAGTCAAGTCCTTCAAGTATCTTTTTGGCAATATTTTCGAAATTGTGAGATAGGGCGAAAGAACGACTATCAAACAACATTTCAATCCGTTCTACATTTGTGTCTAATAAAATATCATCATTGCTATGTTTATCTCTGATTCCAGATTTTGGCGAAGCCATAGGTGAGCGAAGCCATGTAACTGCTGGGAGACAAGCTGAAGCTCTTGAGTATAGATCTTCAGCTTTTATATGGTAAGCTTCGTTGTTTAGTTGTTTATGTGCAAGTTGAGATGCAGCTCCAGCCAAATAGTACCAGAACCCCCTTAAACCTTTTAAGTCATCACCTGTCAAAACACTTGTAACTTGCTGTGCTAGATCACTACATCTCTCATAGTCTTGGTTCCATATTGAATACGAATACTTAACTTCAATACTAGCCGCACTAAACAACGCGTCTTGGCCAGGAATTTGAAGTTGGGTCACCTCATCTCTATATTCTAGAATATCCTTGTCTACTTCATTCCAATTTTTTCCGTGCTCAAGGAATATGTTTAAATTCTCTAAGGCACTAGCATGTGTCATACCCTCTGCTTGTTCTGCACCAAAAATCAATTCACCCTGTAGTTCTGGGTGGAATAGTGATCGGTTTTCATCAAGAATTAGCCACTCAAAAAAATCTTCTCCAATAACGACTACTGCAGCATAATCTGTGGCACTGCGTGTGCATCTGCCGAAAGCTTGAATAATTCTGGTTCTAATCCTGTCTTTAAACAAATTCCCTGCGACCATCCGCGACATAAGATATAATTCTTGTAGATTGCCCGCTTTGGGAAGACCCTCAATAATTAACAGTCGGCACTCATCTTCAAGTAAATCAATGCCATCATATCTATTAGCAAGTAATGCGATAGCTTTATCATTTGAGACGAAACCATCTTTAGAAGTTTCTATGTCACTTGCATTGTATATATCTATATCTTTGAACAATTCATGGTATTTTTCTGTCTGTTTATCACTAGTGACAAGAATCAAACCTCTTCCAGCTTGATCGACCATCCCTTTAATTAATGGAGCAATTTCTTCTTTCGGCAAATTCAGCTCGGGAAAAACGAAATAACGCCTACCAATACCTTGTTTATCCCAGCCTGTTGGAATTGGTAATCTATGAAACGATGGTATGCCTGTTATTCTCTCTAAATCTCCGCCTAACCCAAGTGTTGCGGACATAAAAACTCTTTGAGTGGCATATGCAAACGCTGGATGTGTTAGGGAAGGAGGGATGTAAGGGCGAATAAGAATTTGATCATAACTAACGTAGATATGACAAGCTTCAAGATGTCCATTCAGTAGAATCCAAGGGTATTGGAGGTCTGTTTTCTTAGCATTTTCATCTAGAAATGCGGTTATATCTGGTATCGATTCAACGTGTTTAATAGTGGGAATTTTTTCTATCCACTTAATACCTCGATCATCTATTTCGTCAGAAAGGAAACGCTGTTGCTGTGACAATGGCAAATAATCTTTGATTATATCAAGCAGTCCAAAGTAAACATGTTTTTGTTTGATCCGGTTAATCAACAATGACCAGTTAGAAGCGATATAATTTTCTGATGCGTGAGCATCATCTAAAATAATAAGCTGAGATTTGTCAAAGAAAGGATTGGTATTGAAAAGTGCGCTATATGGTGCAACAGCAATCGTCTGTCCTGTTTGATATTTACGTTTATCACTAGGATCATAATCGCGAATTTTTCCGATGAATGGTGTTGCCTCTATCCCATATTTTCTTATTGATTGTTCACAGACCTGGAGCGTCAACTGTTTTGTCGGGCAAAGATATAAAACACGTTCGTTTAGTGTTATCCTACGAAATTCAGCAATTAAAAGACCAACGAGTGTTTTGCCGCTTCCTGTAGGAAGTTCTAAGGCTACATTTTCTTTATCAAATGCTTCTGCTTGATAACGCCTAAGAATATCAGATTGATGTGAAAGTGGGCCAGGAACAGTACGGTTTCTTCTGTCTCTGAAAAGAGATTCTGGATCAGAATATGTGGTAGTGGTCTTTTTTTTTCTTATAAAAGCCATCGTGATATATTCCTTAAAGTTTATTTTGCTGCGAAATAGTCGCAACACGAAAAGCTAACCATAGAATTCTACCCCAAGAACAATTTCAACGAGACCCCCGCAAGGGCCAAGAGTGCGCCGGTCGCTATGAACAAACCTTTATGGTCTTCAATAGCGTCCGACACCTTTTTCAGATTGGAGCGAGACCGTTTCACCTCCTCGCTCTTTTGCTTGGAGCGGACAACCCCCAAACCCGTTGCGGTAATTGACAGAACACCATACTTGCCTGCGCCCAAGATCGTGTGTTCCAGCCACTCATTTGCAAGGCACCGATCGGTTAGTTTCTGGAGCGGCTCTATCGAAGTGCTCACTCCCAGCTTGGCGTTAAGGCGCCCAACAAAAGCCTCATCAATGCTCAGCCGGATGAGTTTGCGGCTCACGCCTTGTAACTCCATCTCGTCAACGAAGATGGCAAGAACGTCAAATTCTGTTGGCGAACCAGGTCGAGTCATAGTGTTTCTATCCTCGTATAGCCTTAACAATCACAGCCAAAAATTCGCGAAAATCTTTTGATTTCATGAGGATGTCTATCATGGTTGCTGGACTCTTTTCAGCTTTACCGTCAAGGCCACTCTCGTCACGCCCAAAAGAGCGATTCCCCATTTCCAGGCGGAACTCTTCTTGCTTTTCAACCGGAAGCGGTGCCAGAAAGGGGCCGATGGCCTCAAGCTCAAGCGCCAATTTACGGTTTCGCCTCTCAACCTGGCTATGTTTGTCCGCTTGAGCCGCAGCATAGGCCGCGAGTACCCCAACGGTCAGAGAAACAAATACGCGACCAGCAAAGCCTTCCCAGGTGAAAGCATCCTGTACAAGCGGCATAAAAGCTATGGCGGCAATGAATATGATACCTCCCATAGCTGCGACAGTAATACCTTGCCATATCCAGGTCATGAGTCTCGCATGGTTGGCGGTTTTTAGATATCCGGAGGTAACCCCGAGGTTTCCGATAACCCCCACCAGTTTCTCGACATCTTGCTTGTGCTGCTCAATTTGATCGAGGATGGCCGCCGCAGATTCCGAATATTGGCTATTGAGCGCTGCCACATTCTTTTCGTAGTCCTGAAAGGCCGTATCGCGTTGTTTTGAGAACTCAGCATTTTGGTCACTCAAGCGCTGCTTGTAGTCGGCTAAGAGTGTGCTGAACTTTTCTTGGCGATTTGACTGCACCTCTGCAAATTCGCGGTTTCGCGTTTCTTGAGCTGTGGAAAACTGTGATTGAAATTCGGTGGTGAGTGATGTAAGCCTGTCGCGCTCGGTGCCAATTTCTGTGGCGAGTTCGGATAGGCGTTGTTGTACGCCAGTGGCGTCAGATTTGACCTGGGAAATAGCGGCGTCCACCTGCTGCGCAAACTCCCTATTCCGGTTTTCCTGCGCAACTGTAAACTGTGACTGAAAATCCGTAGAGAGTGATGAGATTTTGGCACGCTCATCACTCTCGACAGTTGAAAGCTCTGAAATACGCTGCTCCAATTGGGCAAAATCAGCACTAATCTTGGATAGCGACTCTTTGGTACTCAGCAAATTCTGCTCAAGGGATTCTCTATACGACACCCCTGCATCTCTCAAGGCCATCCAGTCATCTGCCACGAATGAGTAGTTAATTGCTGGAAGATAGGCCAGGATGCTGTCCGCTTGGGAATTAGCATTGGTTATGTGGACGGCATCGCCATCAGCAACAAACGCATCGATCTCCGAAAGCGTGCTCTGTAAGTGACTGGCGATATCCTGAAGAGGCGCGGGGTGCATCAATTGAGGATCTGCGCCCGCCAATCTTTTTCCGGTAAATGTGAGGACAGCGCGGACACGCTCAAGTCCGTCAAGGCTGGGCGAATCAATGTCTTTGCGGGCGACGGCGCGATCAATAGCTGGACCCAAAGCGGTCATGTGCTGCCAAATTGGGTGGCTAAGTATCCGATCTGTCCACTGGCTCATCTGTCCTCCTCGGTTGTTGCCGGTGCTTAACCGATAAGTGTTGAGTTGATCCGGTCGCCTGTGAAGAAATGACACCAAGACGCTGCAATTTGTCTTATCTTTTTCACAAGTATTTTCCCTGGCTATCCTGACAATGCTTTCGGACAATATCCACCCATCGTTCATACCAGTGCCACGCCTTCCCTGCCACCAGGGCACCATAGCCATTGGCAGGATTCTTGGCTGCCAAAGATTGCCATAGTTGCGTGTGGTGATGGACTGAAAATTGGGGATAGCCTTCTGCCTTCATTAAATCCACCACCTGCTTGGGCTGGTACTTCTTTTTTTCGGTTTCTTTGATAACGGCATATTCTTTGTTGATGACCTCTGCCAAAGGTGAATCGCTCTTTACAAACTCGATCACTCGGTCTGCCTGCCCTTTTCGATTGGCTGTTTTGGGAACAAACAAAATCCGGTAGGCATAATGTGGATTGGAAAATTCCTCGTCGGACAAATCGGCGTCAAAACTCGTGATATATCCATGGATATTGGCGGGAAGTCCTGGATGTTCTTCGAGCAATTCCTTTTGCTCAGTGGATATGGTCGAGAACTGAAGACTAAAAGAAAGATGTTTTTCTACGCCATGAGCCGCGCCGAACAGCTTCTTGATGTATTCGTTGTAGTTCAAACAGCACGCCTGAAAGCGGGCACTTAAGATATCGTCAATCCTGGTTGTCATCTGATGCTCGATTTCATGGCGCAGCCCGATAAAAAAGCCCAGGTTGTTGGCTGTGTCCCTATCAATTGGGGAACTGGCATCATTCAAGCAGCGTTCAAGCTCCCAGTATTTGTATGCCCCATGTTTTGTTTCATCAAATTTGCGTCGCGTTCCTTTTGGCTTCCAGTATCGGTATTCGACCTTTTGATCACGAAAATAGGCGTGGAGAAGATAGGTCCAAGCGATGATCATCAGCACCACATAAGATTCCGACTTGAAGCTGATGTTCGGGTTGTTGAAAATCTGAACAGCGGCAAGGGCTGCTTCCCTCGACTTCTTGAGAAGCTCGCTTTTTATCGAGCCGACTCTTCGAATTCTTTTACTCATTGCGCCGCCGCCTCTTGTATCTTCTGCTGCCAAGCAAATACCACGGCCTTGTTGCCCTTGGCTGCCTCATGGATAATCGTTGCCAGTGCCTCGGTTTCGTCTCGGTGTGTACCGACATACCCGGATCGGATCAGACCGAGCATGTCAGCCTCGCGCAGGTATGTTCCGTCCAGGGCCTCATAGCTGAGGCGAATGCCTCCCCTTGGCCCTCTGGTTTCGGGAGCAGCGAGTATCTGATTCAGGTGATCGAGCGAGACCAGAAACGACTGGTGCGAGTCGGCCACAATCTTTCGCTTCACAAATTTGAAAAAGAATGGATTGCGGCTCAACCGATAATCCGCCAGTGAACCTTCAAAGGCAGGGATTTGCATTCGCGCAATTTCATCGCGTAGTTGCTTGTTGGGGCGGAACAGCCAGTCCTGGTTCCCGTGCTCTTGCGATTCCTCCTCCAGCATTTTGTATTGGACCATAACGACATTGCCACGGGTTTCGTTGATATAGATGAGATCAACACCGAGCATCTTCTCCAAGGGTAACTTGTTGGCGGTATAAATCACCAACCGTTCGTCGCCCTTTTGAAAGATCGCCCGTCCTGTAATATCAGCGGCTATGGCATCGAATCCCGGCAGCATCGATGCGTCTGTGTGTACCACATTATCTTCGTAAAGGTGAGCACCGATCAGTTCGAGGCCAGATGACGCTCCGCGCTTCAGGACGACCTGCTCAGGTATGCCGTTGCCCCGAATTCCAAATGCAGCCATAGCGGTCTGAATGGCGTCTTCCTGCGCCCAGTTGGCATTGGGTGTGCGCCGTAATCCGGGCAACAGAGAGAGTGCGGTATCCAGGGCGGCTTGGTTATCTGAATCCTCCGCCAGCACTTCAACCAGATGTGTGCTGAGCTTGGGCGAAAGGTGAGAGAATCCACCTTCGGCCGGAACACGCTCGTTGAGTAAGCGCTTCATGCGCTGGTTGGTGACCTTCTCCTTGATCTCTTGCAGTGAGGACTGCTTTACCGAACGAAGCTTCTTGATGGTCAATCTGGAATCAAAAAGGCTAACGGCCCCCTTTCTGGTTGCCGTAGCCAGGTAACACTTCGTTGTGTTCTGTTCTTGAATTTCCAGCAGGCAGATCGTCGGCAGTTTGAAATTTTGGAGAACAGGATGCGGCTTGACTATGGTGAGATGCTCAAACCCTTGCCGCGAATCGTGCAAAGCTTCCGAAAACGCCTTATCGAAGCGAATCAAGATCATGGGTCTCTTCTGTACCCAGTCAGTAATCTTGGCGGCGGCGTTCATTCGGCAACCTCCCGTGCGGCTTGTTTCTCGGCCAGGGTCAGGTGATGGTCGTTAATCCGGTCGCCGTTGAAGAGGTGGAACCACGGCGCCGACTCCACATCCTTGCCCCGGTCTTTTTCCCATTTGATGTTGGGTTTATCGCGGAGGATGCCGGCGCCTTTTTTGGCGACATCGGGGGCGGTGAGGAAGGGGCGGATGTTGAGGCGGACGCCGTCGTTTAGGTCGGGGTGCCAGCCGATGGGTTGTTTGGTGAGGGGTTTCCAGCGGATGAAGATGTCGTAGGGGGCCTCGCCTTCGAGGATCAGTTCCAGCTTTTTCTTGAGGCTTTCGGCGGCGGCGAGCCTTTCTTGGGCGCCATCGACTCCTGTCGCCTGGTCCTGTTTCTGGCGGCTGATCCAGTCGCCCAGGTAGGTGTAGATCAGGGTTTCGAGGAGTTTGTGGTCGAGCTTATGGTAGTTGATCAGGGCCGCGAAGCCGTCGCGGAGGCCGTCCCAGATCTGCCAGATGAAGGGGCGGTGCTGGAAGAGCTTGCAGTGCTGGGGGAAGAATTTTTCGCGCAGCCAGGTTTCAAGGGTCTTGCCGCCATGGTCGGCCTGGGCCAGGAGTTCGGATTTTTTGGCGGCTGACCACTCGGGGCCGTAGGCTGCGGCCAGCAGGTTTTCCAGGCGGTCGCAAGCAGACATTTCGCCGCGCACCGGCGGGATGCAGACGATGCCGTCGTCGTCGGCATAGGGGAGCAGGTCTGCCGATTTTTGCACCCAGGCGCGGGCCTCGGGGGAGAGTTCCATGGCGGCGTCCAGCTCCGCCGGCCAGCGGTAGCCGAGGAGGCGGGCGATGGCCACCTGCAAGGGCTCATCGCTTTGGGCTGGATGGCCGTGGAAGATCCATTGGCTGGGATCGTCGGAATAGGGCTTGGGCAGGCCGTGGGGGTATTGCTCGGCGGCGACCTTGGACCAGCGGTCGAGGTCGAAGGGGACTTTGACCAAGGTGGCGTTGGTGACATTCAGCTTTTGGTCGATTCGCCGCACCGCCTCGTTGTACCCCGGTGAGGAGCAGAAGCACCAGATGGCGGGGAGGTGGGTGGGGTTATGGGGAATTATGGGTGTACAGCTAATGTCAAACTTGTCGCCATTATACAAAGTGACAGGTAGTTCGCGCATCATGCTGACAACTACACCAGCTTTTCCCCAAACGCCCTCTCCTTTAACGTATGCCTTTGGGTTGTCACGGTGAATTTGTCCGTTATTGGCCCAATAAAACACATTCTCTTTTCCACCAAAATATTCTGTTTCTTTATGGGTGCATTGGAAAAAATGCCATGATTGATAATCGACAATTTCCCAAAAATTAAACCTGAAACGGAGAGAGTCCGCACCGTGCATCCCGTTTAATCCATCGGCGTATTTTGCAAGTAAAACACTTCCTTCCCCCTCCTCCAACGCCACCCGCGCATCCGGATTCTCCAACTGCCTGGCCTGTTCCACCTGTTTGATCTCGGCGGTGAGCAGCCCGGCGGCCTTGTCAGCGGCGGTGCGGGGTTCGGAGACATCGAGGCCGCGGATCAGGCCCTCATCCGCCCTGCGGGCACCTTCTCCCGAGGAGAGAAGGGATTCTTGCCCCCTCGCCCTCTGGGAGAGGGCTGGGGTGAGGGCATTTCCCCGGCTCAGTGTGATCATCGAGACGAAGGCACCTGCTGCCGCTGAAGAATCAAAGCCCCCTTCACCCAAGCGGGCAATCAGGTGCCAGGTCTCCTGCTTCAGCAACTGTTCGCGGAATTTCCGGTAGCTGGTCAGAAAGAGCCAATTCTGCGGCAAGACAATGCTGGCGGTGCCGCCCTTGACGCATAACTCCAGGCAGCGCTCAAGAAAGACCGTGGCCAGATCGTTCTTGGCCGCCGGATAGTGCTTCTCGCAGAAGTCGCGCAAGCGCTCCTCCTGTTTGCCCCGCGCCAGATAGGGGACATTGGTGATGACCCAGTGGTATTGGCCCGCCAGCAGGCTGGCGGCCTTGGTCAAGCCCTGGGCCACCACCGCCGCTTCCTGTTGTTCATCGCTACGTTCCTGTTGCAAAGCTTGCGTCAGAAGCGGCCTGATGTCAGCCCAAGAAACATCCATGGGCATGGGTAATTTTTGCGGATCAAGCAGGCTGCCCAGGACCGGGGCATCCTTGAAGGCATCGTGCATCCAACCGAGAGCCAGACTCAAGGTCTGCTTTCCCAAACCCAGTTGCTTCCACTCCTCCTTGGCCACACTCACCGACAGGCCCGAACAGGCGAGGTGCAACTCCGGCAGCGGGCGGTAGCCTATCGGATTTGCCCTCACCCCCGGCCCCTCTCCCAAAGGGCGAGGGGTGAGGGAAACCCCTCCTTCAGAAGGCGAGGGGAGATTATTGGGGTAGCGCCAGGCGGTGAGGGCCAGGGCAAAGGCAGCCAGCTCCACACAGCGCCGGTCCAGCTCCAGGCCGTGGATGTTGTCGCGCAACACGGCATCCACCGCCTCGCGGGCCGAGAGGCCTTCCAGTTCCCGGCGCATGACGACCAGCATCAGGAAGGCAGCCACCAGGAAATGGCCCGAGCCGCAGCAGGGGTCGAGGGTCTTGAGTTCGCTTAAGTTTTTCGGCCAGTCGGCGAAGGTGCCGGCGGCAGGTTGCCAGACTTCCCCCTCACCCTGACCCTCTCCCGCCAGGGGAGAGGGGACTTTAAGGAAACGCAGATACTCCAGCGGCACGCCGGGGATCGCCGCTTTATGGCGCAGCTCTTCTTCGCTCTTCGCGTTTTTCAAGTCGGCTTCGCTCAACCGCCGGGCCGCCCACCAGGCCCCCAGGGAGTTGTCGAGCAGAAAGGCCACCATGTAGGGTTCGGTGAAAAGCTGGGTAACGGCGGGCAGTTCGCGGGATCCGATCTTGACCTCGGAGGCGTTGACCGCCTCCTTCCTCTTGGCCTGCCAGAACTGGTACACCCAGCCCAGGGAGTCGGAGGCGCTGAAGACCTCGGGCGGCAACTCCGCCACCAGCCGTTCGAGCCGCTGCTGGTGCTCGGGAGGGAAGTGAAGGCTAAAGACCACCGCCTCGGGGCGAAAGATTTGGGGCAGCATGGCGGTGGCAAGCCGGGCGGCCAACTCCCACTCATTGCGCAGGCCCTCGTCAGCGGCCAGTTCGGCACACTCTTCCAGGGTAACTGCGACGCCATCGTACATCAGCAGGTTGTTCTCGGCCAAGAAGCGGGCAAAAAGCATCCGGTGCCAGTGCTCGTAGGCCACCTCTTCGATCAGCCGATCCATGGTCTGGATCTTACCGCCGTTCAAGGAATCACCCAACTGCCG
>DOZO01000010.1:628-12273 GCA_003517965.1 Desulfobulbaceae bacterium | reverse complement strand
GCGGGCAGCACCCACCGGGGAGAAGAAGAGATCATCTTTACCGTCTTTGCAAAGCTTGTCCGAACCTTTGCCAATCTTTTTTTGATTGTGGCTCCGCGGGATGTGGAACGGGGGGCCAAACTTGCGGCGATGGCGGCTCAGCATGGCCTATCGGCCTTTCGTCGTTCGCAAGGCGGCGCGGGGGAGGGTTCGGTGTTGATCCTTGATACCTTGGGGGAATTGGCTTCGGTATACGCTCTTTGTGATGTGGCTTTTATTGGCGGCAGTCTGGTGCCTCAGCGGGGCCATAACCCACTGGAACCGGCGGTGTATGGCAAGCCGGTATTTTTTGGGCCGTACATGGAGGATTTTGCCGAGATCAGTCGTGATCTTCTGGCGCTGGACGGGGCAAGGCAGGTTCATGATGCAGATGATCTTTGCGCCGGGATTTCCCTCCTCTTGACCGATCCGGCCGAGCGGGAGCGGGTAGGGCGGCAGGCTAAGGGGCTGATTGACTCCCGGCGGGGCGTTACCGAGGCACATATCGCGCTGATTCGCAAGGTGCTGGCGCGGGAGGGGAGAGAATGAAGCCGCAGCTTTCTGCCCTCTTTCTGATCGGGCGCCTTTTTTCGCCACTATACAGTCTGGTCATGGTGCTGCGTGCCTTTTTGTACCGAAAAAACATCCTGTTAAAATCTCAAAGGTTGCCGGTGCCGGTCATCAGCATCGGCAATCTCACCCTGGGAGGCACCGGCAAAACGCCCATGGTCCGCTATGTAACTCGCCTGCTTCTGGATCAAGGGCTGCGGCCAGCCATCGTCAGCCGTGGCTATGGAGGAAAGGCTGCCGGCAAGGTAAATATTGTTTCCGACGGCGTCAGCATCCTGCTTTCGCCGGAGATGGCCGGGGATGAGCCCTTCATGCTGGCCGAGGCGCTGCCCGGGGTTCCGGTTCTGACTGGCCCTGAAAGAGCGCTGGTCGCCAGACAGGCCATCCGGGAGTTTGGCGTGAAGCTCATCGTTATGGATGATGGCTTTCAGCATCTTGCCGTAAGGCGTGACCTCGATCTTGTTCTTTTCAGTGCCAGGACGCTTCTTGGCAATGGCAGGGTGTTTCCGGGCGGTGAATTGCGGGAGCCGCTCTCCGCCCTGGGGCGAGCCCATGGCTTTGTTATTACCGGGGTTGACAGCGATAATCGAGTAAGCGTGGAGAATTCTAAACGGTGGCTACAGGGGATCTTGCCGGAAATCCCTGTGTTTTCCGGAGAGTATCTGCCTGCCGGGATCTGGCACAGCAGGCAGGGAAAGGCCTGTACTCTTGTTGAGGCCCGGAGGCTACCAGTGTTTGCTTTTGCCGGGATTGCCAACCCTGACTCCTTCCGTCAGACCTTGCGACAGGAGGGGTTTTCTCTTGCCGGGTTCAAGGAATTTAAGGATCATCATGGCTATACGGGGCAGGATGTTTCGGCTCTTGTTTCGGCAGCCTTGGCACACGGAGCTCAGGCGCTTGTCACCACGGAAAAGGATTTTGTCAAACTTCGGCCCTTCTTCGGGGAGTTCCCCATTCTGGCTCTGACCATTGAACTTCACATGGAGCAGAGTTTTGATCTGTTCATGGCTGGGCAATTTGTGGATCGGTCTCAATAATTTTGCTTAAGCAAATACTGGCCGGGTAAGGCAAAGTTTGGACGCTGTCACTGGCCATTACATATTCTCGCAAGGAAAAAATATGGGGAACCCATTACAGGATCAGCTTCTCAAAGCCGGACTGGCCAGTAAAAAACAGGCTAAAAAGGCCGAACACGAAAAACGGATCAGCCGTAAGCAGAACAACGGCAATAGTCCCGCAGTCCCTGTCAACAAAGCACGGGAGGAGCAGGCGGCCAAGGATTTGCGCAACCGGGAACTCAACCTCCAGCGTGCCGAGGAGACCCGGCTGCGGGAGCAGAAGGCCCAGGTGAAACAGCTCATCGAGGCCAATCGCTTACCCAAGGATGGGCGGGGTGAGCCCTACAACTTTGTCGAGCAGAACAAGATCAAGAGGATCTTTGTCTCCGAGGAGATGACCGATCAGCTCAGCCGCGGTCAGCTGGCCATCGTCAAACTCGGCGCCAGCTATGAGGTGGTTCCGGCCAAGGTAGCCCGCCAGATAGCCAGTCGGGACCAGGAGGCAGTGGTGGTCTTTCATGAAAAGCCATAAGGGGTAGCACCACTCTGGAGAGGGTAGCATTGCAATGGCTCCTCCGCATATCTGAGGAAACAAACGCCATGGGCGGAACACAATATATAGTGGCGGGAAGCTTTATCGACGGCAGCGGTGCCGAGGCGCGAAAAAATGTCTTTCTGGAAATTGCGGACACAATTATTATCGCCATTGGCTCCGTAGCAGACCTTCCTCGCCATGACGGGGATGCAATCGATGACTTTTCGCACTGTGTCATTTTGCCGGGGCTGGTTGACTGTAGCGTTTCCCTGTCGCGATCGCCCTCGGTGGACAGGGGGGTGCGGTTATTCGCTGAGGAGACCGGTTTTGCGGAAAAGGCGGCCATGTTGGAGCGACATCTCCGTTACTGCCATGCCTACGGAGTGCAGGGAGTGGCCGACAGTGATGACATAGCCGATCTGGTGAAACATTATCAGGAGGGGATGGCGCAGGGGGGCATCATTGAGATTCGTTCGCCCGGCCATCTCTGCCGGAGCAGGCACAGTGCAACCGGCATTTCGGCAGGTGGTGATTTTCTCAAGATTGTCTACTCTGCCAACATCGACGATGGACAAGTCTCAAATCCTTGGCTCAGCCATGAAGACCTGTGCCGTCTTTTGCAGAACAGAGGTGGAAAAAAGGCGGTGGTGGTGGCCAATGGCCCGCAACAGGTAGAAGAAGCGCTTGAGGCTGGGTGTGATGCCATCGAACAGGGATACGGCATGGGCAAGGACAATCTCCGAAAAATGGCGGAGAGGGACGTGCTGTGGATTCCCAGCGTAGTACGGGCCAAGAATAGTTTGGATGGCGCAAGCGGAGGCGGGGAGGTGGCTTGCCGTTTCTCCACGCGCTATGTGGCGCCGGGAAAGCCGGTTCCAGGTGCTGAGGCCTTTTGGAAAGAGATGCTTGCCGACCAACTCACGCAACTGCGTTTGGCCAGAAAGTTGGGCGTGAAAACGGCAGTTGGAACCGGGGCTGGCAGTGTCGGCATACTCCATGGCGAGTCGATGGCTGAGGAGATGAAATTGTTCATTAAGGCCGGCTATTCACTGGAGGAGACTATCCGGTGCGCCTCGGAAACCGGAGCCAGATTCTTCGGCATGGAGAAACTGGGCAGGCTAACGGTGGGGCGAAAAGCAACATTCCTTATTGCCAGGGGCACGGCGCAACAGCTGCCAAGAAAACTCTCCTATCTGGAGGGCATCTATGTTGACGGCGCCCCCAGCAGCATATATCGCAAAAATCCTGTCAAGATGGGGGGGTAGGAGTTTATCCGTTAATTTGACGAGCGAGACCTGAACATGATTGTTGCATTGTTGTTTCCCCCGCAAGAAGAGATTTTTGCTCTCCTGGCCCGTTATCTTCAGCACAGTTAGTGTGCGCGGATTAAAGTCCGCCGTGCAACCTTCCCCGCAGGGGCCGACAAAAATGTCCGGCCCCTTCTTTTTTGTCGCAAAGCTTACACAACTCTCTTGATATCCTGCTACTCTCCGCTTCGGCCAATAAAGATGTATCTGCCTAACTCCAAGTAATCATGCAATAAAATATTATTTTTTTTGTTTGGCACACCCCTTGCTCTTACTCCTTTACAAATCATTATACAGGAGCACGGGCGTCATGGAAGCAGCGTTGCAGGAACGACAGGATTCGATACATCGCACCGGGGAGGCCCCCTTTGCCATGGACTGCAATAAGGACAGCCTGGCCGGGGCGGTAAGTCAGCGGGCCTGCGTCTTCTGCGGTTCTCGGGTGGTGCTCTATCCCATTGCCGATGCCCTGCATCTGGTGCATGGGCCTATCGGTTGCGCGGTTTACACCTGGGATATCCGGGGCGCCCTTTCCTCCGGGCCGGAATTGCATCGTTTAAGTTTTTCCACGGACATGCAGGAGATCGACGTTATTTTCGGCGGCGAGAAAAAACTCTACAACGCTCTGATTGAGCTTATAGACCGGCATGCGCCCAAGGCGGCCTTTGTCTATTCCACCTGTATCGTGGGGATTATCGGCGACGACATGCAGGCGGTATGCCGTCGGGTGAGCGAGGAAAAGGGCATCCCTGTCCTGCCCGTGCAGTCGGAGGGGTTCAAGGGCAACAAGCGGGAGGGATACAAAGCCGCCTGCAATGCCATGCGCCAATTGGTGGGCATGGGCGACACCAGCGGCATCTCCAAATACAGCCTAAACATTTTGGGCGATTTCAATCTGGCCGGGGAGATCTGGCTGATCCGCGAATACTTTACCCGGATGGGCGTCGAGGTGGTGGCCAACATCACCGGGGACGGCCGGGTGGGGGATATTCAGCGGGCCCACGGGGCGGCACTCAATGTGGTGCAGTGCTCCGGTTCCACCATGGATCTGGCCCGGATGATGGAAGAGGACTACGGCATCCCCTCGCTCAGGGTTTCCTATTTCGGGGTGGAAGATATGGCCGAGTCGCTCTATGCGGTGGCCGCGTTTTTCAAGGACGAGGAGATGATGCGCCGCACCAGGGAGCTGGTCAAGGAGGAGCTTTCCCTGTTGATGCCGGAACTTATGCGGTATCGCCAGGCCTTGGCGGGCAAACGTGCGGCTATCTACGTGGGCGGGGCTTTCAAGGCCTTTTCCCTGGTCAAGGCCTTCCGCACCATCGGCATGCAGGTAGTTATGGTCGGCTCCCAGACCGGCACCCCGGAGGATTACGCGGAGCTGGCCGAGATCACAGATCCCGGCACTATCATCGTGGATGATTCCAACCCCCTGGAGCTTTCCTCGTTTCTCCAGGAAAAGGAGGTGGACATCTTTGTCGGCGGGGTCAAGGAACGGCCCATCGCCTATAAGCTGGGCGTTGCCTTCTGCGACCACAACCACGAGCGCAAGGAGATGCTGGCCGGGTTTACCGGCATGCTCAACTTTGCCCGCGAGGTGTACGGTTCGGTGATGAGTCCGGTGTGGAGGTTTGTGCCCCGGAAAAGCGAAATTGTGCAGGAGGAGAGCAGCCATGACTAAGATGCCCCCCCAGTATGTTTCCACCACGAATGCCTGCAAACTGTGCAAGCCGCTGGGTGCCAGTCTCGCTTTTCGGGGTGTTGAAGGGGCGGTGCCCTTTCTCCACGGCTCTCAGGGCTGCGCCACCTACATGCGGCGCTACATCATCAGTCATTTTAACGAGCCCATCGACATTGCCTCCTCCTCGTTGGGGGAGAAGAACGCGGTCTACGGCGGCGGGGCGAACCTGAAGTTGGGCTTAAAAAACGTGAGCGAAAAATACCACCCGGCCCTTATCGGCATCGCCACCACCTGCCTTACCGAAACCATTGGCGACGATGTGAAGATGCTACTCTTTCAGTATCGCCAGGAATTTATGCAGGATGGCGGGCCGCTCCTATTGCAGGTTTCAACCCCGAGTTATTCGGGTACCCACATGGAGGGCTTTCACGCGGCGGTGCGGGCCCTGGTCGAGCAGTTGACCGCGGAAGCTGAAGCAAACGGCACGGTCAACATCCTGCCCGGCTTTCTCTCGGCTGCTGACCTCAGGAGCTTGAAAGAGATTCTCGTTGATTGCGGCCTGATTGCCACTGTGCTGCCGGATTTTTCTGAAACCCTCGATGGCCCTGCCTTACGGGATTATCCCCTGATTCCCAAGGGGGGGACAAAAATCAGCGATATCCGCTCGATGAGCGGGGCCAAGGCGACTGTGGAGTTTGGCTATACCTTGCCTGACCCGCTCTCCGGGGGCAAATATCTTGAAAAGACCTACGGGGTACCCCTGCAGCGGCTGGGGATGCCGGTGGGCATCAGGGAGACGGGCCGGTTTTTCGAGGTATTGAGCAGGCTTTCCGGGAAACCCATACCGGAGAAATACGCCATGGCCCGTGGCCGCCTGGTGGATAGTCTGGTGGACGGGCATAAATACGTGTTCGGTAAACGGGCCGTGGTCTACGGCGAAGAAGATCTGGTTATCGGGTTGACCTCTTTCTTGGCCGAGATCGGGGTACAGCCAGTGCTCTGCGCCTCGGGTGGCACCAGCGGCGGCTTTGTTA
Organism: Desulfobulbaceae bacterium; assembly: GCA_003517965.1. Taxonomy (GTDB): domain Bacteria; phylum Desulfobacterota; class Desulfobulbia; order Desulfobulbales; family Desulfurivibrionaceae; genus Thiovibrio. Next base: position 6,073 of record DOZO01000010.1, on the reverse strand, counting down.
AGGCCATCGAAAAAGCGGTGGAGGGCTTTGCTGTGGAAATGCCCCGGATACACGAGGGCATGGATTTTCACGAAATAGGCGAGTTGGCCGCAGAACTTAAGCCGGATTTTTTCCTCGGTCACAGCAAGGGTTATGCTTTGGCGCGGGGGTTAAGCATCCCGCTTATTCGGGTGGGGTTTCCCATCCATGACCGGGTGGGCGGTCAGCGACTCCTGCATATCGGCTATCACGGAGCGCAGCAGCTTTTTGATCTTATTGCCAATGCCATGGTCATGGCAAAACAGGACAGCTCTGAGGTCGGCTACAGCTATATGTGAACTCGGCTGACAGCCGTTTCCTTGCTGGAGAAAGCTTTCGCTCATTCTCGGCGAACATCCTGTTCGCCTCCGAGGCATCTGCTGCTCAGGCCCGTCCATGGGTAGAGCAACGCAGCCGAACCCGCGAAATCTTTCTCCAGCAAGGAAACTCACTTTCGTGGAGTTCGATGTTAATTGAAAACTGAAAGTTGACAGGTGGCAGTTTATAGCTGCCAAAGGAGAACATCATGCACAATATAGATAAAGACCTGAGCAAGCACCCCTGTTTCAATCCGGCCATGAAAGGACAGGCCGGCCGTGTCCATCTGCCGGTGGCCCCGAATTGCAACATTAAATGTAATTACTGCGACCGCAAGTACGACTGCGTAAACGAGTCGCGGCCCGGGGTGACCAGCACGATTTTGAGTCCGGAGCAGGCTCTGGTTTACACGGGCAAGGTTTTGGAAAAGGAGCCGCGCATCACTGTGGCGGGTATTGCCGGACCCGGAGACCCCTTTGCCAACGGTGAGGCGACCATGGAGACCATGCGCCTCATCAACAAGAATTTCCCGCAGATGATCCTATGCCTGGCCAGCAATGGCCTGGCTATTGGCCCCTATGTGCCGGAGCTGGCTGAGCTGAATGTTTCCCATGTTACCATTACCATCAATGCGGTTGATCCGGCAGTGGGTGCCAAAATCTACAACTGGGTGCGGGACGGCAAGGTTGTCTATCACGGCCTCCAGGCGGCGGAGCTGCTTCTTTCCCGGCAGTTGGAAGCGGTTAAGGCCTTGAAGGCCCACGGGATCACGGTGAAGATCAACTCAATTATGATCCCGGGGATCAATGATCAGCATATTGTCAAGGTGGCGGAGGCCATGCAGGAGTTGGGCGCTGATCTCTTCAATTGTATGGCCATGTTCCCCAATGTTGGCACCCCTTTTGGCACGATCCGCGAGCCAGCCAAGGAGGAAATTGCCTTGGTGCGCGGCGAGGCGGAGAAGTTCCTGCCCCAGATGCGCCACTGTACCCGGTGTCGTGCCGATGCGGTCGGCCTGCTCGATCAGGATCGCACCGAGGAGATGCGCGGCTGTCTTTCCGCCTGTGCCCAGCTCCCAGCCCTGCCTCCGGAAATCAGACCCTATGTGGCAGTGGCTACCATGGAGGGGGTTCTGGTCAATCAGCACCTTGGCGAAGCCAATCGTTTCCTGATTTACGAGCAAAAGGGGGATGAGTATCTGCTGGTGGAAGAGCGATCTGCACCCAGGGTGAGTGGTGGCCTGCAACGCTGGACCTCTCTGGCCAGGGCTTTGAATGACTGTCGGGCCGTTCTGGTGAGTGGAGTGGGTGAAACGCCTCGCGAGATTCTTGAAAAGGCGGGGTTAAAGCCGGTGGAGATGGGCGGGTTTATCATGGATGGCCTGAAGGTGATATATGAAGGCGGCAGTGTCGCCCCTTTGCAGAAGCGGAAAAAATCATGTGCCTCCGGTAGCTGTGTTGGCTCGGGTGGTGGTTGTTCTTGAAAAAATCGTTGCGTGATTTCTTAAGGGTGGCAACACATCATTGTACAATTTTGTTATCTGTTTTATCGTTCATACTTCAAAAATGTAATCTTTGTTTATGGTTATGTTTTTATATAAATCTTGCTATTTCAAGTTGTTATAGGATTAAATATTTTTTATTGCTCTTTGGCATGGAATGTGAATTAGCAGAGAATACAGAAACTGGTTGTGATTGTTGAAAGGTGTTTTTCATAAGTTATAAAAAAGGAGAGAAGAGATGAGTAAAATCGCGAGGAAGTTGTTGGTCGGGTTTGCCGCCACAGGGGTATGCCTTTCCATGTTTACCGGGATGGCTTTTGCCGAAGAGGACAAGCCAACGGCGGAGTTAAGTGTTGCCGCGTTAAGCCAGTATGTTTGGAGGGGTTTTGCCCTCAGCAAGGACAGCGTTGTGGTGCAGCCATCCGCAACTATTGGCTACAAGGGTTTTTCCTTTAATCTTTGGGGGAATATGGATACGGATCTTTGGAATAAGGATAACGGTTCTAACCCAAGCAGCTGGACTGAGACGGATATGACCATGTCGTACGCCTGGGCCATGGGGCCGGTGAGTTTTTCGACTGGTTACATATATTATGCAGTCGATAACAGTGCGAACAACACCCAGGAGGTGTATTTGAGCGCTACGCTGGATACTCTGTTGAAGCCGACCTTGAAGATCTATCGTGATATCGACCATTTTGCGGGTTGGTATGTCACTTTGGGCGTATCGCATTCGGTGCCGGTCACTGGGGAGCTCAATCTTGATCTTGGCGCGCAGGTTGGCTATCTGGCTGCGGATGAAGCGAGTTCCTATGCTGATCCTATCGATTCAAGCAAGGCATACGGTAATTTCCATGACGGCGTACTGTCCGCCTCGATGAAAATTCCGGTGAACAAGTATATTGCCGTTACCCCACAGCTATACTATTCGTTCCCCTTGAGCAGCGATGCCAAAGATCGTCTCCAGGCTGATAACCTTAGCTCAATCGTCAAGAACGATGCTGATTTCATCTACGGCGGTGTTTCTCTGAGCATGGCGTTTTAACAGGGGATTATCCCATATTTTTCCCTGTTGAGCCCGTCTGTCTCGTCCACTCCCTGGTTGAGACAGACGGGTTTTTTTGTGCGAAAAATGTAAGTGCTCAGCAGTGCCGCAGATGCGCGTGTCTGTCAATCATCGGCGGCAGCGCCGATAAAGCAGATGTGGCGCTGCTGAACGCTTACCATAATTGTGCGGCAGTATCAGGAAGATGAGGTGACAGCTATGGAACATGTGCGAGGTTTGGTGGACAGTACCCTCCGTGAGGGCAGCCAGACGGTGGGCGTTGCCTTTACCCTGGAGCAGAAGGTGGCCTTTGTCCGGCATCTCATGCGGGTCGGGGTCGAAGAGGTGGAGGTGGGTATCGCCTCCCCACTGGATCGAGAGCTTCCTGCCTTGGTTGCCCGCTGTCGGAGGGAGGCCGGCCTGAACCGTTTGGCCATATGGTGCCGATGTCGAGAGGAAGACATTGCTTGCGCTCTGCGCTTGGCCCCGGATGTGCTTTCCTTGTCTGTGCCGGTTTCTGACCGACATCTCGCGATCAAGTTGAATCTGGGGCAGGCAGGGGTGGCAGAGATGGTGGCCAGGGCTATTGCAAAGGTGCGGGCGGTTGTGCCGTATGTTTCTCTTGGCCTGGAGGACGCAACCAGGGCTGACCTGGGATTTCTGCGTGAGATCGTCACTGTTGCCTGTGAAAGCGGAGTGGATCGCATCCGGATTGCCGACACGGTGGGAGTGGCCACTCCAGGTGAGATTGCCGTTTTGGTTCGAGATCTGCGTCGGAATTTTGCAGTGGAGATCGGGGTGCATATGCACAATGATTTCGGCATGGCCACGGCCAACGCTATTGCCGCCCTGGAGGCTGGAGCACATTGGGCCGATGTCACCGTGCTGGGGTTAGGCGAGCGGGCTGGCAACAGTCGTCTGGAAGAGGTGGCAGGTTATCTGGCCTTGCAAGGTGCCCGACCTTACGAGACCACCCTGTTGCAAAGTCTCTCCCGGTTGGCTGCTGACTGCTCAGGACGAACAATTGAAGCCCATAGGCCGGTGATTGGCGCGGGGATTTTTGCTTGTGAAACCGGGCTGCATCTGGCCGGGCTTGCCAAAGACCCGCAAACCTATGAGCCATACGACCCTGTGCTGGTCGGGGCGCAAAGACAATTGTTTTATGGGGCCAAGGTGGGCAGACGGGGTGTGACCGAACGGTTGCAGCAGTTGGGATTGTTCTGTCAGGAGGGGCAGTTGGAACGACTGGCCGCAACTTTCCGGGGGCAGTGCCTGGCACTGGGTAGGCCGCTCTATGATCGTGAGGTGCGACAATTGATGGTCGAAAATCGTTCCTGATTGTTTACAAAAAAGTAACATAAAAGCTTTGCGTGACCATGCAAAAATAACATAAATGTGGTTATTTTTTTAGTCGCATGATTTCTGGTTTGGGCGTGTATTTTAAAAAATCTTTTATTATCAGCATGTTCTGAGTTTTATCTCTCTTTTTTAGTTGTTGGCACGCTCCTTGAAAGAAGGATAGATCAAATTGTATTACGTGCTGCATCAGCGGGGCACATGCTTTTATGAGGATATCAGAAAAAGGAGGAAGTGGAATGAAGAAGATCGAGGCAATAATCAAGCCATTCAAGCTTGATGACCTGAAAGCAGCTATGGCCGAGCTTGGCGTTCAGGGGATGACGGTTACGGAAGTGAAGGGATTCGGCCGGCAAAAGGGGCATACGGAGGTCTACCGGGGGGCGGAATATGTAGTGGATTTTATTCCCAAAATCAAGGTGGAGATCGTGGTGGCCGCGGAGATGGTGGAAAGGGTGGTGCAGACCATTGTGGCCAGCGTTAAAACCGGCAAGATCGGGGACGGCAAGATCTTTGTCCTGCCGGTTGATTCCATCTGCCGTATCCGGACTGGGGAAACAGATAAGGAGGCCATTTAGGAGCCGTGGTGCGAAAACAAACTGTACTATTCTGCCTCTACTGTACGGCTCCTTATGCCGTTCTGGCAAGGCTCAAAGTTCAAGTTGTTTTTGCTCAACGGCTTAGGGATCATTATGACTCAGATTAAATCAACGCATAAGGACATTTCAATGAACAGGTCAATTGCAAAAAAAGTGGGCCTGCCCCTGATCATGGCCATGGTTGCTCTGGCAGGAACCGCCATGGCCGTAGAGGGTGCAGCCGAAATAACAGCAGTAGCCGAGGTGACCGGTGCCATAGCGGTACCAGCTGCCGCTGAGATAAGCGGTGCCGCCGTTGCCTATATCGTCAATAATACCTGGATGATGGTGGCCACTTTTCTGGTGTTTATCATGCATCTCGGTTTTGCCACCCTTGAGGCCGGGCTGTGCCGGTCGAAAAATACGGTCAACATCCTTTTCAAGAATACCGCCATCGTGGCCATCGGGCTTTTGACCTATGCGGTGATCGGTTTCAACCTGATGTATCCAGGCGAATTTTCCATTCCGGGCATTTTCGGCTTTTCCGGTTTCGGCATCGGAGTAGACCCCGAGAACATGATGGTTGCCGGAAAAGACGGGGTGGGGATCTACACCTACTGGACCGATTT
>DOZO01000010.1:0-270 GCA_003517965.1 Desulfobulbaceae bacterium | reverse complement strand
CCCCGTCTTGGCAAGTATGTCGGCAACACCATCAAGCCGATCATGGGCCATAGTATGCCCCTGGCCACCATCGGTGCTTTTCTGCTCTGGCTCGGCTGGTTTGGCTTTAACGGTGGCTCGGTGCTTTCCGCTGATCCTGCCTTGGTATCCTTTGTTTTCGTAACCACCTGTCTTGCCGCCGCCGCCGGTATGTTCGGCGCCATCACCCTGAGCTGGATGATCCAGAAGAAGCCGGATTTGAGTATGACCCTCAACGGGGTGCTTGCCGGA
>DOZO01000044.1:497-11154 GCA_003517965.1 Desulfobulbaceae bacterium | reverse complement strand
ACAATTACCACAGTTGTCTGGCGCAGGCCAGAAAAAATCGAAGAAACTTCTTAAGGAGGAGAACACGATGCAATTGACCAAATCCATGTGGCGCAACACTCTTGTCGTCGGTACCGTTGTTGGCTTGAGTTACTTGAGCTTCACCACGGACAGCATGACACCAGCAGCAGTTGCAGCCGGCAAGACCTACACCGGCACCGTGTATGTCGCGGGCCACGGCGGCCATTTCGCAGTGGCTGATGTCACTCTCGATGCAAACAATGAAGCCGTACCGGTAAAAATCAACAGCCTTGACAAACTCGACATTGGTAACACGAAGACTCACAAGACCCACGACGCCCGGATCGATGCAAATGACCGTAACACCATTTTCTGGTCCACCTACCAGCTTGACCCGAATGGCAAGCAGCATGTCGGCAAGTCAGACCTCAAGACCGGCAAGGTTATCAAGGACGTAGCCATGGATCCGGATCCGCGCGCCATGGGCGGGCCTGCGAAAATGCCGCTCTATTGCGCCTCCGGCCAGAGCACGAAATACTACATGCCCCTGTTCATGGGAACGGAAGCCTATGTCGATGTGTTTGACAAAGCGACCCTGGAAAAGAAACATCGGGTATTCGTGAGCGACCTTGGCTATGCAAAGGGAAGCTACCAGTTCCTGCACGGCACCAACTCTCCCGACAACAAGACCTTGCTGCTTGCCCTGAACCTGACCAAGGAAGGCAAGGGCACCGGCGACATCGATTTCGTGCTGGTTGACATGGCTGCCCTCGAAGGCGGCAAGTTCAAGGAAATCAAGCGCGCCACCCTGAAGGGCGCGCCGGGCAAGACTATCACCTTCCGTGAATCCTTCTCCGCCGACGGAAAATTGATCTATCAGTCAGCCGGCGACCGCCTCTGGGTCATTGACGCCGCTACCTTAGCACTGGTGGATGAGAAGATGATGCCGGAAGGTGTGCAGAACCATGACGCCTTGCCCACCCCGGACGGCAAGCTTGCCCTGCTGACCGTGCGAAACTTGACGGAAGCATGCGATGCGACCGGCAAGCCGATCATGAAAGATGGCGATAAAGCGCAGATCACTGACGGCACTGTGATGCTCTACGATGCTGCCGCGAAGAAACTCCTCAATAAAACAACCTCAACCTGCTTTGCCTGTCATAAAGACATGGGTATTGGCGACAAGAACGCTGTCCTCTGCGGCCTGGATGCCAACTGGAAGAAATAAGCGGTTGATTTCCGCCTGATTTATGGTGTAAACATAAACCTTCTCTTCGGCATGGGCCGGGGAGAAGGTTTTCTTATTCACCCTGTGAGAACGATATGACAGAGCGATTTACCCTCTCATCTCTGGCCATCCGCAATCTGCGGAGAAGGCCGTTGCGCACCGCCATTCTTGTCGCGGCTCTTACCCTGATGGTCGCCTCGCTGATCTTCGCGCTTTCCTTCGTAATGCGGGTCAATGCGAGTATCCAGTTGACCTCGGAAAGGCTCGGTGCCGATCTGCTGATCGTACCCACGGGTGCACGTGGAGCCGCCGAAGACATTCTGGTGGAAAGCCATGCGCGCTCGTTCTACATGAATAAATCCATCATCGAACGAGTACGCAAGGTGGCCGGGATTGACAAGCTTTCCCATCAGACCTATCTGGTTTCCCTGATCGGCATGTGCTGTTCCGTGCCGGAAAGCATGGTCGTCGCCTTCAATCAGGAAACGGACTTTGTCGTCAAGCCCTGGCTCAAGAATAAGCTTGGCAGAAACCTTAAGAAAGGCGAAGCGATCGTCGGGGAAGAGTCGGCCTTTAACATCAGTCTGGGCTTGGTCGAAATGGAGGCGCAGCTGTTCGGCAATCCGTTCAAGATGGTGGGCGTGCTGGACAAGACAGGATCCGGTCTCGACACTGCTATTTTCATCAGCGACGACAATATCGAAGATATCATCAAAAACAGCGATGCAAAAATTAAAGCGGACCAGATATCGGTGATCTTTGCCAAGATCAAAAAGGGAGCCGACGCTTACAAAGTCATGTCCGAGATAGAAAACAACATCGTGGAAGTGGATGTGGTGATGCGCAAGGACATCGGCAAGAGCCTCTTGTCCGCCCTGAGCGACATCCGCAAGATCTTTTATTTCACCATGATCCTCTCAACCATCCTGTCCCTGTTTCTCGTCTGGGCCATTTTCACGGCCATTGCCAACGAACGGACGCGGGAGGTCGGCATCATGCGGGCTCTCGGTGCCAAGGAAGGACATGTGGTCAAGCTGTTCCTCTTTGAGGTCCTGGTTCTGGGGGTGATAGGAAGCATAGCTGGCATTATCGTCGGCACCTCCCTGTCGGTTCTGCTGGCAAAAAATTTCTCGATCCTGAAAAATCTCCCGATCGATATCGGTTTGCTGAGCCGGATGCTTATTGCCGCAGCCGGGCTGCTTTTTGGAACAGGCATCTGCGTTATAGGCGCGCTTTCGCCGCTTAATCGTCTTAAAAAATTGGAACCACTTATCGCCATCAAGCAGGAGTAACAAGTGTCTCAGATCAGCCTTCATAATGTCACAAAAACCTACCAGATCGGCGAAGACAACCTGGTAGCGGTGCAGGATATTTCCCTTGATATCCAGAGCGGCGATTTTATCTCAATCGTCGGCCATTCCGGCTCAGGCAAAACCACGCTACTTTCCCTGATCGGCGGGATAACCACCCCGACCTCAGGCAGGATATCCTTTGAGGACATGGACCTGTCCGCCATGGGGAGTGACGGCCTGTCCGAATACCGGTGCCAAAAGATCGGCTTCATGTTCCAATTCGCCAGCCTTCTGCCAATGCTGACGGTCAAAGAGAACTTGCTTCTGCCTACCATGTTTGTGCCAGGCTCTGAGCGAACAGACGCGGCAAAACTCGATGACAAGGCGGCTGAATTGCTGCGCTCTGTCGGCCTGCTCGACAAGATCAACGCCTTTCCCTGCCAGCTCTCCGGAGGTCAACAGCGGCGTGTAGCCATCGCCCGATCATTCATGAACAATCCGGCTCTGATCCTGGCGGACGAGCCGACCGGTGATCTGGATGAAGATACCGAGCAGGAGATGATCAACTTTTTCAAATCCATGAACCAGACAATAGGCATTACCTTCGTCATGGTAACTCACAATACGGAACTCGCCAGTCATACGCCGCGGCGCCTCAGAATGCACCAGGGCTCGCTGCAAATGCTTTAATCTGTGAGGAAAACAACACCTCCGCAAAATCTTTCCCTTGCAATATATATATCCTATGAGTATATGGCCTCTTTTACACTCAGAGGGCATAAGTTTCGCTTGAACAGGAAAGATAACGAGAAAAATCAATGAAAACAATGAGTTGCCACCCCCCCCCCGAAAAAACTGCCCATGACCAAACATCGTTTACCCCTGCAACACCAGAACATCTTGGACCAGCTCCCTTTTGGCGTTAGCTACCTGGATCACACCTACGCTTTTCTTGAGGCCAACCTTTTTTTAACCGAACTGATCGGCCTGCCGTGGGAGCTGTTGTCGGGAAAGAAATGCTACGAGGTGATGGGCGAATACAAAGACGACCAAAGTCGCCAGGGCCTGGACAAGATCTGCAGTTTCTGCCGCATCGAAGAAGCACGCCGTACTGGAGAAAAGCAGGTACTTGAACGTTTCTTTGCCGGACGCTGGCTGCGGGTGACCACCGTGCCAGAAAAAGATGACTGCGGTCAGGTGACGCATTTTCTCGAGATCGTCGAGGACATCAGCCTGCAAAAAAAAGCGGCTGAAGATCTGGTGTCCAGCGTCCTTGACTCGATCGACGATGGCTTTATCATCATCAACCGCGATTTCAAGATCATCTCCTCCAACCGGGCCTATGCCGAGTCTGTCGGCAGCCCATTAGGGGAGATCATCAATCAGCATTGCTACAAAATCTCGCACCACCTCGACCGGCCCTGCTACCTGGACGGCGAGGACTGCCCGGTAAAACAGGTCTTCGACACCGGTGAACCTCGCACTACCATTCATACCCATTACGATGCCGCAGGCCAGCGCATTTATGTAAAGAACAAAGCCTTTGCCCTGCAAAAAAACGAACTGGGGGAGGTGCAGACGGTCATCGAGATCGTGACGGACATCACCGCAAAAAACCACTACGAGGCAGAGATCCACCTCCTGGCCTTTTATGATCCCTTGACCAGCCTGCCCAATCGCCGCCTGTTGCTGGACCGGCTGGAGCAGGCCTTCATCGCTGGTACCAGAACCAGTCAGTACGGGGCAGTACTCTTTTTAGACCTGGACAATTTCAAGACCTTGAACGATACCAGGGGCCACGATGTCGGCGACCTGCTGCTGGTCGAGATGGCCAGACGTTTGCAGGCAGCAGTGCGCGAGGGCGATACGGTGTCGCGCCAAGGCGGCGACGAATTCGTCGTACTCTTAAAGAATCTCAGTAAGACGGAACGGATCGCGATCACCCAGGCCGGGCATGTGGCCGAGAAGATCCGCGTCGATCTTGGTCAATCTTTTCATCTTGCCGGTCACGAGCAGCAGATAACGGCGAGCATCGGCCTCAGCCTGTTCTGCGGCCATGACACCACGGTAGAAGAGCTGTTCAAACGCGCTGATACCGCCATGTATCAGGCCAAGAACACCGGCCGCAATGCCGTGCGCTTTTTTGACCCGGCCATGCAGGCGGCGCTGGAAGCATCCAGTGCCCTGGAGACAGACCTGCGCCAGGCCATCAGCGAGCAGCAGTTTACCCTCCACTACCAACCCCAAATCGACAGCAAAGGAAAAATCATCGGAGCCGAGGCACTGTTACGCTGGAACCATCCCGAGCGCGGACCAGTGTCGCCCACGACCTTTCTCCCGCTGGCCGAAGAAAGCGGACTCATCCTGCCCATCAGCCACTGGGTACTGGAAGAAGCCTGCGCCCAGCTTAAAATATGGTCAGATATCCCCACCGCCAGCGGGTTAAGGCTGGCGGTCAACATCAGCACCCGTCAGTTCCGGCAAGCTGATTTTGTCAAGGAGGTACAGCAGATCCTCGCGGTCTCCGGCGCTGATCCGACACGGCTCAAGCTCGAACTGACCGAGAGCCTGATACTGGCAGACATCGCCGACACCATCACCAAGATGCAGGAACTGGGGGCCATGGGCATCGGCTTTTCCATGGACGACTTCGGCACCGGCTACTCCTCCCTTTCCCAGTTCAAAAGCCTGCCCTTGGAGCAGTTAAAGATTGACTTGTCCTTCGTTCACAATCTCGACCTCAATCCCCACGATGCCGAGGTCATCGAGACCATCATCGCCATGGGCCGTATTTTAGGTTTTCACGTTATCGCCGAGGGGGTGGAGACCAAGAAGCAGATGGCCTTTCTTGCCCGTTCCGGCTGCAATGCCTATCAGGGCTATCTCTTCAGCCAACCGGTGACGGCGACGGATTTTGGGCACCTGCTCAAGGCAGGTGTTATCACCAAGAAATGACAATAGAATACACTACTGCATCCATTCACCTCACAGCTCATACTTTGCCGCGTATCCACGGGGTGTAACCATAAAACCCTGCCAGGCAAAGGTCATGGAGTTGCCGACGATGATGGTGGTCTGCATGTCGATCTCGCTTGCCAGCATCTTCTCCAGCGTAGTGAGCACGATCCGCTCATTCTCGCGGGTGGCGGCGGTGACTATGCCCACCGGGGTTTCGGGCGGGCGGTGCGCCAGGAGGATCTCGCGGGCTCTGACGATGTGTTCGGCCCGTTTCTTTGATTTCGGATTATAGATCACCACGACAAAATCCGCTGCCGCCGCCGCCTCAAGCCGTTGCTCTATTTTTTCCCAGGGGGTCAGCAGGTCAGAGAGGCTGATCGCGGCAAAATCATGCATGAGCGGCGCGCCCAGCCGGGCGGCACAGGCATTGAGCGCGGCGATTCCTGGGATCACCTCGATTACGACGCATAGGTTCTGCTCCTTGGCCATCTCGAAAACCAGCCCGGCCATGGCGTAGATGCCCGGGTCACCGCCGGAGACCAGGGCCACCTTCCGCCCTTCCGCCGTCAAAGCCAGGGCCTTGCGGCAGCGGTCGACCTCCTTCATCATCTGGGAGGCAATCACCTCCTTGCCCGTCAGAAATTCAGGGATCAAATCAAGGTAAGTCTGATAGCCGACAATCACTTCGGCTGCGGCAAGAGCCTCGCCAGCCGCAGGGGTCATATGTCTTGCGGAGCCCGGTCCTGTGCCGACAACATAAAGTTTGCCCTGGCCACCGCCATGGTCACATTGCGCCATTTTCTTTTCCCAACCAGTAAATCATTACTCTGTGCGCTGAGCAGGGCAGCGGGTTCGGCCACCCCGACCGCCCCCACATTCCGCAGCGCCGCCTCGGAAACCGTTACATTCTCTACCCTGTTCAGCTCTTCCTTGCTGAAAAATTCCAGCCGCCAGCCCTGCTCTTCAGCAAAGGCCAGCAAGCCTGCCTCATCCTGCTTGAGATCAATGGAGGCCAGATTGCGGATGCTTAAACGCGACAGACCCTGCTCGGCAAACAACTCCTCGCAGGCCTGGCGAAGTTCGGCAACCGGCGCCCCCCGGTTGCAGCCTACGCCAAGCACCAGGTTTTTGGGCCGGAAGACCACGGCTCCGCCGTAATCGCCAATCCGAGGTGAAATCACAATATCGGCCAGTTCCGGCCCTGCAACCGCCGCCAGCCCCTGGGGCAACGAGGCAATCGCCACCTCGGCATAAATCCCGAGGCTGCCGGTGTTGACCAGCCTGGCGCTGGCCCTGGTCAGACCTTCCTTGTCCTCGCAGACCAGATCTTGATCCCTGGCCCAGAGATCAAGGGCAGCAAGCCCCAGGGTGTCGGAGGCGGTGGTAAGCACCGCCTCGCCGCCCACGAGAGCCGCCACCTGCCGGGCCAGATCATTGCCGCCGCCCAGATGGCCGGAAAGCAGGCTGACGGCATGATGGCCCTTTTCATCCAGCACCACCACGCAAGGGTCGCTTTCTTTATCTTGCAGCAGCGGAGCAATGGCCCGCACCACGATGCCGGCGGCCATGATACAGATAAAGCCGTCCATCTCCCGCCAATGGGCAGCCAGAGTCCGGGCCACCCCGTTCTCCTTGGGCAGAAGGAGAGCATCCGGCATCTTTGCGGCCAACTCGGTGGCCAGCCTCCTGCCGCCCTCGGTTATGGAAAGGATGCCGATTTTCATCGCTTACCGGCTCGCCTCCCGAAAACCGTGGCCGAAATGCCGGTCATAGAGCTTCGACAAGGCCGGGGGCGAGCAACTTGCCAGCACCTCCCCCACCGCGATGATCGCGGTTTTGCTGATCCCCGCCTCCTTGACCTGGGCGGCGATGGTGGCCAGGGTGCCTCGAATGATCCGCTCCTCGGGCCAGCTCACCTTCTCGACCACCGCCACCGGAGTATCCCGTGGGTAGCCGCCGCTCAACAGCTCGGCCACGACCTCGCTAATCATGCCGACACTGAGCAGGATCAGCATGGTGGCCCCATGGCTTGCCAGGGATGAAATGCTTTCCTTCTCCGGCACCGGGGTCCGCCCTGCCCTTCTGGTAATGATCACGGTTTGCGAGACCTCGGGCAGAGTCAACTCGGTGCCCAGGGCCGCGGCAGAGGCAAAGGCCGAACTCACTCCGGGCACCACCTGAAAGGGAATCTCCGCAGCCACCAGCCGGGCAATCTGCTCGTTGATCGCCCCGTAGAGCGAGGGGTCGCCGGTATGGAGCCGGACCACCTTTTGCCCCTGCCGCCAGGCGCCGGTCACCAGAGCCATCACCTCATCGAGGTTCAAGCCTGCGGAATTGTGCACCGCGGCACTCACCCCCGCCAGCAGAGCCTCGGGCACCAGACTGCCGGTGTAGACGAGGCAATCGGCCTCCCGCAACAGCCTCTGGCCCTTGACCGTGATCAGCTCCGGGTCGCCGGGTCCGGCCCCCACAAAATGAACGGGAAAACGCTCCGTAGTCCCACTCATGATTTCCTCACGATGATGGTGGAAAAATAATGGGGCGCATCATCGGGCTGCATAGCGGCGACCAAATCGCGCCGGATCCGCTGGCCGCCTTGGCTCGAGCGTTCGACCAGCACGGCCTTGTCGAGAAGATTCATCTCGGAGAGCAGCGGCACCAGCCGATCCATCACCCGGTGCACCTTCATGAGAACCACCGAATCGAACTGTTCCAGGGTTTCCCGCAAGCGGCCATTCTCAAAGGTGGCCGGGATGACCACCAGCCGGTCGTCCCCCAGGCAGAGCGGCTGACCGGCGGCCGCGGCGGAAGCACCAATGGAAGAGACCCCGGGAATGATCTCCACCGGCAGATCAGGGGCCAGGGCAAAGAGGGTTTCGCAGACATAAAAGCCGGTGCTGTAGATAGCCGGATCACCAAGGGTGGGAAAGGCCACGTCCCGGCCAGCCCGCAAATGGCCAACGATCCGGGCCGCCGCTGCGTCCCAGGCCGTTTTCACCTCGGGGTCCGGGGCATGGCCCATGCGCACCTTTTTCATGGGGAAATGGTGGGTGATGATCTCCTTGTCCCTGCGGTCCACCACCCCTTCCACGATCCCCAGAGCGGTGCTCTCCCCGTCTTTTTTCGCCGCCGGCGCGAGCCATACCCCGCAATGCTCCAAAATCCGCACCGCCTTGAGGGTCATTAGCTCCGGATCGCCCGGCCCTACACCTACAACGTATAATGTTCCCTTCATTTTCTTCCTGTCATAACGGTTATGGGATTCAAAACCTTGCCCGGCACTGTCTCCGGATAGGTCGTTCGTTCGATCTGCATCCGGGTCATCTCAACCTGCAAGCCATGCGCGGCCATGCATTGCGGCGCCTCGGCCACGGTTTTTTCGGTTACGCCGTTCACCACCAGCCGACCGCCGCTATGCAGACGGCGGGCCGCCTGGCCGATGATCTCCGCCAATGCACCGCCGCTGCCGCCGACAAAGACCCGGTCCGGGTTCGGCAAGCTGTCCAGAATCTCCGGAGCCCCGCCCTGAATGGGAATGATGTTGTAGCCGCCGAATTGGCGGATATTTTTTTTTATATTGGCCATGGCTTCATCCTGCTGGTCAACGGCAAAAACTGTCAAACCCGGACGCATCCGGGCCGCCGCCACGGAGATGGAGCCGCTGCCGGCGCCAAGATCCCAGAGCACTCCGGTGCTCGGCAGCCGCAGGGCGTGCAGGGTCACGGCCCGGACCTCATTTTTGGTGATCAGGCCGCGGCTGTGGGCAATCTCTGCCTCGGAAATCCCGAACACCGGAAGATCCTCTGCGGCCAGACGAGGCCGGGTGACAATCAGCACATTCAGCTCGGCAAAATCCTGCCCCGCTGCCTCGGGCAGGGTTCTGGAGAAAAGACGCTCTGCCACGGTGCCAAGATTTTCAGCAACATGCATCCGGCAGTGAGCCAGCAGATCATCGGTTTCGATCAGTTTCAGATAATCAACAAGCTGTCTGGCCAAACGGTCCGGGGTGTTGTGCCGGTCGGTGAAGGCAAAGGTCTTCTCCCGTCCAAGCAACAGACCGGGCACATGCAGGGCCTTCCTGCCATGGAGGCTGACCAAGGCCATGTCGTCCCAGGGCAGGTGAAACCGGGCACACGCCTCCTGCATGGTGGAGAGCGCCGGGAGAATCACCATCTGTTCCTTCTCGAATTCCTTGAGCAGACAGCGGCCGATCCCGAAAAACAACGGGTCGCCGCTGGCCAGAACCCCAACATCCCCGGTGGCCAGTGCCAGGCGAATTTTTTCCAAGGCCGGAGCCAGGGGGGAAATGGGAGATTTTTTCCCCGACATCCCCTGCACCAGTGCAAGATGACGGGAATCTCCGACGATGAGCCCGCACTGGGCCAGCATCCCGGCCTGTTCCGCGGTGAGCCCCTTGCTGCCGACGCCTATTAGAAAAAGTCTAAACATGCAACTCCACCTCAGTGTGACTGTTCACCAGATAGAGGCGGACCGGCAGGCCGGAAACCTTTTGGGCATAGCGCTTAGCCGCTTCGCAGACAGCACGGACCAAATCGTTTCTCCCATGTTCCTGCAACCGCTCATGGATCTCCCGGGCGGTATTGACCTCTCTGAGACTCGCCAGCAAGGCCGGTTCCGCCCCCAGCCTCGCAAGCAGGGCCAACCCGTCCGCCACCTCCAGGGCGCCATGCCGGACATGGGTCTGGGGTATCTCCATGGCCGCCTTCATGATCTTGGCCCACATCCCGGCCAGATGGATCGCGGCAAAGCCGCGCCGGGCCGCGGCCAACAGAGAAAATTCCAGGTAATCGCCCATCATGGCATAACTCTCCTCCGGCAGGGAGAGCAGGGTTTGCACCCCCTTTTCCGAAGTGCGTCCAGTGGCAAGCACCACCTCGGTGAGCCCTGCCTCCTTGGCCACCGAGAGAGAGGCCTCGATGGTGGCGGTCCAGGCTTCGGCGGACACCGGATGAACAATGCCGGTGGTGCCGAGAATGGAAAGGCCGCCAACAATGCCCAGCCGCTTGTTCAGGGTTTTCTCCGCCAGCTCCTCGCCTTTGGGCACGGAAATCACCACCTGCAAGGTCTTGCCCGCCTTTGTCCCAAGGGCCTCCAAAACCGCGGCCAGAATCATCCGGCGGGGCACCGGGTTGATCGCCGGCTCACCGGGCTTTATGGC
>DOZO01000044.1:0-143 GCA_003517965.1 Desulfobulbaceae bacterium | reverse complement strand
CTTTGATGCACGGCAAAACCATGCCGGCTGCCATCGGGAAAGGGAATCTCCACCGTCACGGACCTCGGATGCCCCATAAGCAACAGCACCGCCGCTTTGGCCGCCGCGGCGGCACAGGCACCGGTGGTATATCCGCTTCGCAG
>DOZO01000077.1:3976-27488 GCA_003517965.1 Desulfobulbaceae bacterium | reverse complement strand
CACTGCTGAACGTTTACATTTTAGAGAGTTAGCTGGGCAAATCACACCCGGAGGAGAAAGGCTTTAGGCTCATGGAAGTCGGGATTTTTCCCCAAGTGGACAAGGGCCCAATGGCCCAATCGAGCATCTCGATGCTTGAGAACGGCACTGACCCCAACCCGGAGGGGCGTCTGACCTGCATGGAGATTGCCTATCTCAAGTTCAGCAGTTAGAGAGAAGCCCTCCGCCGTATGTTTTATTTTGACAAGCGGCTCGGCAATACGCTCTTCCTGGCACATTCCTGTCCGGTAATCAGTAAAGGCGTAGACATTCCAATCCCCGTTCGGGGAAAGGTTTAATTCCCGGTAATTTTTCTGTCCTTCTTCAGCCCAGAACATCTCAAAGCAGGTGGCTTGCCAGAGATTGTCGCCCCGTTTCCGCACCGTTTCGGCCGGCAAGACAATATCGTCCATATTTCCTTGCAGGAAAAAGGAAAGCAGCAGGGTGTGAGGCGTACGCTCAATGGCTCCGTGGATGATTACGCCGCCGGAATCCTGGCCGGGAAAGGGGTGGAGGCTGAAATCAGTCATGATTCCTGGAAATCCTCGGCTATTTTTCTGATCTCCTTTTCCTGCGCCTCGATGCTCCGACAGAGGGCAAACTGAACCATGGCGCGCTGCAGGTTATGATCCGGTCTCCTGACCTTGAAACACAGATCCCCAGCCAGATGGTCGCTAAAAAAACGCAGCCCCAACTCAAAGGCGATGAGACGGACAGCGTCATAGAGATAGTGATAGTCCGGATCGGAAAAAAACGAAGCGACCTGGGGCAGGTATCCCCGCAGAATCGCCGCGCAGTATGCAAGATCAAACGAGACCTCGCTGACGAGCGCATCTTCGCCACCCAGATTGCAGCAGGAACGGAGGCAGTCGCCGATATCATAATGCAGCAGGCCAGGCTTGACAGTATCCAGGTCAATCAGGCTAATCGCCTCGCCGGTATCGCGGGCAAAAAGGATATTGGCCAGCTTGGGATCGCCATGAATCGGGCAGACCAGTAACTCACCCCGTCGACATGCGGCTTCAAGCAGCCCTCCCGTCTCTTGTCTCTCGGCAATGAACCGATGACAAAAAAGTGCCTCTGCCGATAAATCTGGCCGGGGAGGCGCGGTGGCGAGTTCGGCATATTGGGCGAGATAACCGGGCGTGACATGAAAGCCAGGCAGGGTGTCGTGCAACAGATGAGCTGGCAGGTCATGGATCAAGGCATGAAAAAAACCAAGGGCTCGGCCAGCCTCTTCGGCTTGAGCTTCGCTGGCGATGATATCGAAGCTCTCGGTATCAGCAACAAAAGACTGAGCCCGCCAGAAGGCCCCCTTTTGATCCAAGTAATAATCAGCGCCGGTTCGAGCGGAGATGATAGTCGGCAATTCCCAGCGTCGGTTCGAATTTGCCAGCAGCTTAGGGCGAACATGCCGGTCGAGAACCCGCAGGTTATGCATGATCAGCGCAGGCTGCGGGAACACCTGGGGGTTCAGGCGTTGCAGGATAAAGCTGAGTTGAGCAGCTTGCCTGCTCAAACGAAACTTATACCCTCCGGGTGCAAAGCTGCGAATGCCTTGACCTTCTCTGACCCGCACCAGATAGGTGTCGTTCATATTGCCGGTGCCGTATTCGCTTACGGATAAAATTTCCCCAGAAAAAGCGAAATGTCGGGCAATGGCGGCAGGATCGGTCATGCAATTTAAACCATGTTCAGGGGATAGATATTTTTCACTGATATGTCCAAAAGTCAGGCTAACTGATAGCCGTGAGTGCTGTATTTGTCAATTATTAAGGCCATAAGGGTCGCGGTCCGTGCATCGGCCATAAATAGTATTGACAAACTGGAAGTATCGGCTATTTTATTTGATTCATTCTTTCTTACAGATAAGGGCCTATAGCTCAACTGGATAGAGCCACCGGCTCATAACCGGTCGGTTCCTGGTTCGAATCCAGGTAGGCCCACCACAAGCCAGAACCGACATAACAGGACTGCATTGCACGTGCGACATAATTCAACTATTCATCCAGAGACATGTTTTGGGAAAACCAGGGCAGGGTTCCGGACACAAGGTGCAACCACAAAAGGTTAGCGCCTTTTTTTATTTTACAGGTTACTCACGGACACCAACAAAGGATGCCGGCAGAAACGTTTTCTACCACCACACTTCTCTCGATCCTCAACTCCATTGCCCCGTTTGCCATGGCTGAACCATGGGACAACGTCGGGCTCATGGTGGGGAATCCAGACCAGCAGGTCAGCGGGATTATGGTCGCCCTCGATCCAACCGAGGCGCTCATCCACGAAGCCCTCTCCCAGAACCTGAACACCATCCTTACCCATCATCCCCTGATCTTCCATCCCTTAAAAACAATCCCCAGCAACACCCCCATAGGCCGCATGCTGAAAACAGCCTTGAGCCACGATCTTGTGATCATTGCCTGCCACAGCAACCTTGATCTTATCTCCGAAGGAGTCAGCAACGCCCTGGCGGAAAAACTTGGCCTGCACGACACCCGACCGCTCACCGGCCTGGCACCGGTCACGCAAGGGCAAGGTGGTTTTGGCAAAATTGGCACCCTGCCCATCCCCATGCCCTCCGGACAATTCCTGACGCACCTGCTGACCGCCCTTGCTGCCCCTGGCATACAGATCGCCGGCAGATTACCAGAGACCATCCACACCGTGGCCCTCTGCGGAGGCAGCGGTTCTGATCTGGCGGAAACCGCCTGGAGCATGGGTGCCCAGGTCTATATTACCGGCGAAGTAAAACACAGCGTGACCCGCTGGGCCGAGGCCGCAGATTTCTGCGTAATTGACGCCGGCCATTACCCAACCGAAAATCTCGTGGTGCCGATTTTTGCGGAAATCCTTAAAAAATCCTGCGCTACCCAAGGCTTTACCCCGACCATCAACATCACAGCCCAACAGAACAATCCCATGCAATGGGTTGTTTTGAACGGCCCCTAAATTCTGTCAACCCATATAACTATTGTTGAAATCGCAATAAGACGCGATTACAACGGGTATCACTTTATAAGTCTTTGATTTTGTGTCACGACACTGTTAACTCTTTCCTTTTTTACAAATTCATCACTATTGAGGAAGCACAATTGAAAGCAAACATCTCGCAGCTCAGGGAACTCCAGGCCATTGATCTAAAAATCAGCATCCTGGACAAGGAAATTGCAGCTGGCTCCACCGAAATTGACAACCGCAAGGTCAGTATTGAGGGTCATAAAGACATTCTTGTCCAGTTGAGCGAAAAAATCGCCGCCAACGAACAGCGCCGCCGTGAGCTCGAAGCCGAACTTGCGGACGAGCAGGTCCGCATCAAAGACCGCCAGGCGAAAATGATGAATGTTCAAACCAACCGCGAATACCAGAGCATTCTCAAGGAAACAGAAGACAGCAAAAAAGCAAACATCCAACGGGAAGAGGCGGTTGTCCTGCTCATGGAACAGATCGAGGCTTTGACCGCGCAGATCGAGGAAGAAAACAAAATCTGCGCCGAGGATGAAAAAATGCTTGCCGATGACATCGCCGCGGTTGAGAAAAAAACCAGCCAATTCAGCGCCGAGAAAAGCAAGATTATTAAAGCCCGCGAAAGCAAGATCAGCGGCCTATCCGCCAGTTTGCTAAAAAAATACACCGCCATACGGGACAAACGTAACGGTCTGGCAATTGTGCCGGTGACTGCCGGCGTCTGCCGGGGCTGCTTCATGAACATCCCGCCGCAGCTGTATAATGATCTGATGAAGGAAGACAAACTCATTTCCTGTCCCACCTGTCACCGCATCATGTTCCACGAGGTCGAAACCGAAGAAGAATAAGGGCAAGCCGCTGAAAAACCTTGACCTTTTTCGGTACTGCTTATAGTTGTGTCAGTGTGGGGAGTGGGTGCATGGTCGCTGGCGGGAGGTTACCGCCAGAGGAAAGTCCGGACTCCGCAGGGCAAGGAGGTTCGTAACCCGAACTGGGGGCGACCCCGAGGAAAGTGCCACAGAAAACAAACCGCCGGGCAACCGGTAAGGGTGAAAAGGTGGGGTAAGAGCCCACCGCTTGCCTGGCAACAGGCAAGGCACGGCAAACCCCTCCTGGAGCAAAACCAAATAGAGAAGCGTTTGAGGGCGGCCCGCCCGAAGCTTCCGGGTAGGTTGCAAGAGATACCGGGCAACCGGTATCCATAGAGAAATGATCATGGCCCTTGCAAGAGGGTACAGAATCCGGCTTATAGCCCACTCCCTTTTTTTTATTTAAGAGCCGTTACGAAGACATATAATCTCTTGCCCTTTTCGTTACGGCTCTTTATGCCGTTCTGGCCCACTCCAGATAACGACATTATTTTAAACAACGGCGCATATGCAGACAGCAACAGCGATCATTGCCGCAGGCGGCTCCGGATTACGCATGGGCACCTCAACCCCCAAGCAGTTCAGCGAACTGCTTGGCGTTCCCATCCTGATCCACACCATCCGCGCCTTTCGTCAGGTTCCCGCCATTGGAGCTATTATCGTGGTGGTCCCGGCAGAATACCGAGAGTCAACCAGTGCCCTTCTGGCTCGTTATCAGCTGGCTGATTACTGCAAGGTGATAAGCGGCGGCAGACTCCGCCAGGACTCGGTGCGGATCGGCCTGACTCAAGTAGCGGACGATTGCCCCCTGGTGGCAGTGCATGACGGCGCCCGCCCCCTTATCACCCCCAAAGATATCCAGCGTTGTCTTGACGCGGCCACAACCCATGGTGCCGCCATTATGGCCGTGCCGGTAAAGGACACCCTCAAAACTGTGGCCGAAGGCACCACTATCCGTCATACCGTGGAACGCCAAGGCCTCTGGCAGGCGCAAACCCCCCAGGTCTTTCGCACCGACCTGCTGAAGGAGGCCTTTGTCAGAGCCGACCAGGACGGATTTGTCGGCACGGATGAGGCCTCCCTGCTTGAGCACGGAGGCTGGCCGGTTATGGTGGCAGAAGGCTCGGACACCAATCTCAAGATCACCCGCCCGGATGATCTGCGCATGGCAGAGGCTCTGCTGATGAAAAAACCGACACTCCCTGAGATGCGGATCGGGCATGGCTTTGACGCCCACCGCCTGGTCGCGGGAGGACCGTTGATCTTAGGCGGTCTGGAGATTACCCACGAACTGGGCCTTCTGGGCCATTCGGATGCCGATGTCCTTACCCATGCCCTATGCGACGCCATCCTGGGCGCATGTGGAGAAGGCGATATCGGCCGCCATTTCCCAGACAGCGATCCGCTGTACAAGGGAATCTCAAGCATCAAACTACTTGCGCAGGTGATTGCCTTGGCTGCGACAAAACAGCTTCACTTGCACAATGCCGACATCACCGTGGTGGCCGAACGACCCAAGCTTGCCCCCCATTTCCCGGCCATGCAGACGATCCTTGCCGAAATCTGCCAGGTTGACCCTGCGTCCATCAACCTCAAGGCCAGCACCACGGAAAAAATGGGTTACACCGGACGCGAAGAAGGCATCAGCGCCCACGCTGTAGTGCTGCTGACTTTAAAAAATTAAGATCTTGTCCTCGGAGAGAATCATAATGGCCCCCATAACCAACACCACCACCCGCCGTCTCTGCGTCTCCATTGCCGCAGCCACCCAGGCCGAAGCCCTGATCAGAGCCAAAGAATCAGAGCCGGTTGCTGAGGTCATCGAGATTCGTCTGGACAGTATGGCAAATCCGGACATCCAGTTTTTTCTCGACAACCTCAGCAGGCCCCTGTTGTTTACCAACCGGCCCGCCT
This sequence comes from Desulfobulbaceae bacterium, assembly GCA_003517965.1. GTDB lineage: Bacteria > Desulfobacterota > Desulfobulbia > Desulfobulbales > Desulfurivibrionaceae > Thiovibrio. The sequence goes on along the minus strand of DOZO01000077.1, from coordinate 21,699 downwards.
GGGAAGGCGGCGGCTACACGGGAGAGGAAAAGGATCGCCTTGCCCTGCTCAAAAAAGCCGCCGAATCCGGAGCTGCCTATATTGACCTCGAACTAAACTCAGATCCCACTTTGGCCACCGAACTCATTGCCGCCGCCCGGGCTAATAACTGTCAGACCATTGTCTCCTGGCATGATTTCAAGTGTACCGCCTCCAGACAGGCCCTGACCGAGGTCTTCCAGCGTCAATGCCGAAGCGGCGCCAACATCGGCAAGATTGTCACCACCGCCCGCTGTTTTCAAGACGTAATTCGGGTTCTCACCCTGCAGGAACAGGCAGCCGAACTGGGTTTTCCCCTCATCGCCTTCTGCATGGGCCAAATCGGGATGATCAGCCGGGTAGCCAGCACCGATCTGGGCGGCTATATGACCTACGCCGCTCCGGACAATGGCTTAACCACCGCGCCCGGCCAGCTCCCGGCCTCGGCTCTGCGCCGCATCTTCACGGACCTTGGCCATGGCGATTAACGCCACCACCGAAATTTACGGCATCATGGGCAACCCGGTTGCGCACAGCTTAAGTCCGGCCATGCACAATGCCGCCTTTACCGCCCTTGGCTTGAACAAGGCCTATCTTCCCTTTCCTGTACTGGATATCGCTCAGGCCATGGCTGGCCTTAGGGCACTTGGCATCAAAGGAATAAGCGTCACCATCCCCCACAAGGAAGCGGTACTCCCCTACCTTGACAGCATCGACCCGATTGCCAAAAAAATCGGGGCGGTTAACACCCTGATTATCAACAACGGTACCATCCACGGAGCAAACACCGACTGGATCGGGGCAAACCGGGCCTTAAGTGAAAAAATCAGCCTTAAAGGCTCTTCGATTCTGCTTCTTGGCGCTGGGGGCTCAGCCCGAGCCATAGGCTTTGGCCTCCTTGAAGCCGGGGCCTCCCTCACCATCGCCAGTCGGAGTCCGGAAAAAGGTCGCGCTCTGGCTGAGCTTTGCGGCTGTCCCTGGCTACCCTTTACCGAGGCCGCAAGCATCAGCGCAGACATTTTGATCAACGCCACCTCAATGGGCATGGGCACCCAACAATATCTGCTGCCTGTCGTCAAAGAAGCGTTGAGCAACTTCAAGGTGGTCATGGACATCGTCTATGCGCCCCTGACAACTCGCTTATTGCAAGAGGCCGAGCAAGCTGGCTGCCAGACCATCAACGGCCTTGCCATGTTGCTCTATCAAGGAGTAGCCCAGTTCGAACTTATGACTGACCAGCAGGCCCCGGTAGAAGTGATGCGTCAGAGCCTGCTCAACACCTTAGACTACAAACCATAACGATTATCAGACTATGAAAGAAATCAAACCTCTGGCCTTCACCGACACCACCCTTACCGTGCCCGGCTCAAAAAGCCTGACCCAGCGAGCCCTCATTGCCGCGGCCTTGGCAAACGGGGAAAGCATCCTGCACTGGCCCCTGACCAGCGAGGACACCGAATACACCTCCCAGGCCCTTGCCGCCATGGGGATTACGGTTGCGCCCGCGCGGGAGCAATGGCGAGTGCAAGGCAAGAGCGGCATAATCACCACCCCGAAACAAGAGATATTTTTGGGCAACAACGGCACCGCCACCCGCTTTCTCACCTCGGTGGCGGCGCTGGGCCATGGTGACTTTACCATCAACGGCGATCCGCGCATGCACGAGAGGCCGATCAAACCTCTGCTGGAGGCCCTGTCCGGCTGGGGAGTAAAAATCCACAGTATTCACGGCACAGGCTGCCCGCCGGTTGCCATTGCGGCGAGTGGGATCAAGGGCGGGAAAACCCTGCTGCCGGAGGGGAAAAGCAGCCAGTATCTCTCCTCCCTGTTACTGGTCGCACCCTATGCTCAAAAGCCAGCCGAACTCCTGGTAGCCGGGGAGGTACTCTCCAAACCCTATGTAACCATGACCCTGGCCGTAATGCGGGATTTCGGAATTGAGGTAACCGCCAGCCCTGAGCTCAACCACTTTCTTATCCCTCAAGGTTGCTATCAGGCCAGAGAATACGCGGTGGAAGGCGATGCCTCCAGTGCCTCGTATTTCTGGGCCGCGGCAGCAGTGACTGGCGGCAGAGTAACCGTGGCCAATGTTCCCTCGCCTTCTTTGCAGGGGGATGCGGTGCTCGTAGATATTCTGGTCCGGATGGGTTGCGGGGTGGAGCGTTCGCCAAAGGGCATCACCGTAACCGGCGGCAGGGATTTACGCGGGGTTGAAGTGGACATGAGCGACTGCCCGGACGTGGTTCCCACTCTGGCGGTGGTGGCCAGTTTTGCCAAGGGCCGGACGATAATCAAAAATATCGCCCACCTGCGGATCAAGGAGTGCGACCGCCTCCATGTCATGGTCACGGAGCTTGCCAAACTTGGGATCAGGGCAGAAGAACGACCGGACGCCATGATCATCGAAGGCAGGCTGGAAGACTCCCCCCTGCATGGCGCGGAGATTGATACCTACCACGACCACCGCATCGCCATGAGCTTTGCCGTGGCCGGGCTTGTGGTGCCAGGTGTCCGCATCCGGGGGGAAGGGTGCGTGGCCAAATCATTTCCGGATTTCTGGGAACGATTCGAGCTGCTTTATCGATAATCCTGGGCTCCCAAATGACAAAGGTCACTTGGGTAGCAGCATCCCGGCAGCCTCAAGCAGGGCCCAACCAGAGACATCCGCCACTGCCCCGCTGTAACCTGAGTCCTGCCGAAGACCTGCATAATGGGCCAACAGACGGGTTGCCAGCTTTTTCCCCAGCTGTACGCCTTCCTGGTCAAACGAGTTGATGTTCCAGATAAAACCCTGGAACACTACCTTGGCTTCATAAAGGGCCAGCAGAGCGCCCATAGTGTAAGGCGTCAGCCGGTCAGCAATCAACACGGCACTAGGACGGTTCCCGGCAAATCTTCGGTTGGGATTATCCTCCGGCTGCCCGGTCGCCAGGGCAAGGGCTTGAGCCAAGAGGTTTGCCAGCAGTTTTTCCTGGGAGGTGGTCTGCTCAACAAGCAGGTCTCGGCCATGTTGGCTGGTGCGAAAACCGATGAATTCGGCGGGGACAATGGCGGTGCCCTGGTGGATCAGCTGATAAAAGGCATGCTGACCATTGGTGCCTGGTTCGCCCCAGATAACAGGCCCGCTTTCCCAAGCAAGAGCCTTGCCCTGCCTGGTCACGGATTTGCCGTTGCTTTCCATGTCGCATTGCTGAAGATGGGCGGTAAAACGGGACAATGCCTGGCTGTATGGCAGGATGGCGAGGGTTTGACAGCCAAGAAAATTATGGTTCCAAATGCCCAGCAAAGCCAGAAGCAAAGCTGGATTGCGGCGAATGTCCGGCTCTTCCGCGGCCAGATCCATAGCGTTGGCCCCCCGGAGAATCTCAATAAGATGCGGATAACCCAAGGCAAAACCGAGCATCACCGCGCCTACCATGGAGGTGACGCTGTAACGCCCGCCAATATAATCAAACATATAAAAAGAACGAAGATACCGGGCAGGATTATCCATGGGCGAGCCCTTGCCGGTAACAGCGATAAAATGACGGCTTGGCTCAAGCCCTGCCTCGACGTAAGCCTTGCGCACCATTTCTTCGTTGGTCAGGGTTTCCAGGGTGGAACCGCTTTTCGACACCACATTGACCAGGGTTTTGGCAAGATCAAGGCCGTTCAGGACAGCGGCGGCGTCATCAGGGTCCACATTGCTGATGAAATGCACTCGCCGCCCAGGAATTTTACAGGCAACCAGAGCCAGATATAAGGCCCGAGGGCCAAGGTCGGAGCCGCCAATCCCCACCTGCACCAGATCGGTAAATGGCTCCCCAGCTTCATTGACAAGATTTCCCGCTTCAAGAGCGACCAAGAAATCGGCCAGCTTTTCCAGTTCGGCCTTGGCTTGATCCGAGGCCGCAGGCGCCAGGCTGACCGGAGCAAAGATATCGCGACAGGCTGTGTGCAACACCTGCCGCTCCTCGCTGGCATAGCCTTCTATCCGGTTAAGCACCGCCCCTTTTTTCATTCGCCGGAACTGAGCCACCGCACCGCTTTCTTCAGCAAGCCCTTGCAGGGCGGCAAGAACCGTCTCATCCACCCGCTGGGTTGAGTACAGTAAATCAAACCCAGCAGCCTGAGCGCGGTAATCGCGAATTCTTACCGGAGAAAGAGCGCCCGGCGCCGTCAAGTCATAGGGCGAACGGGCAAGCTCCTCAAGTTGTGTCCAGGCTGACAGCTTATTGAAATCATGAGAAAAACAAGAAGAGGCCTGACGTTGGTCTCTGGCTCCGGCGGGCTGTTCCATAAAAAAATCTCCATTCATTTCATAATTTCATGAATATACGAATAAAAGTGGTTAAGATATTTTTGTGACACTCTGACAAATATATCTTATCATAACCGGGCCAAATCATTGTACAGGATTAAGAGCCGTTCAAGAAAATAATCTGTATTTTCCTGATCATTTCATTGCGGCTGCTTATACGCCCGGGGAGTACGAGGCACGTCATGGAAACAGTTGCCGCTGAAAAGGAACTTTTTCGCTCCTGCGAGGTCATTTTTGGGCCGGAGCTCACCATCTCTCGCGAATTTCTTGACTATCTCCAGATCTCCGGCATCAAGAGCGCTTACCGCAAACGAGCCATGGAAACTCATCCGGATCGGGCTGCCCTGCAAAGCACCTGGGCGCACAGGCCAGGTCACGATCTATTCCACTCCGTGCAGGAGGCCTACGAAAACCTGATCACCTTTCTTGACGCCAAGGAAAAAGGCTACTGCCTGCCTCCTCCTGCCCCTGCCCATCAGACGCAGCCCAAAACCCGTCCCACTCGTCCGACTCAACCCAAGCCCCACCAGCCCCGGCAGGCAGCAGCAAAGCAGGCGCACTCCGGCCCTCGCCAACAAACCAGTACCAGATCCCAGACAAAGGCTGGTTTTCGGAACACCGCCAGCCAGACCACTGTTTTTTGGGATACGGAAAGCCTCTACCAAGGCCCAGTGCCGAACCGCCACCTGCTTCTTGGCCATTTTCTCTATTATTCCGGATTGATCAACTGGAGAACCATTATCCAGGTCCTGATCTGGCAACGCACCGAACGACCACGCTTAGGAGAAATCGGTCAGCGCTTTGGCCTGCTCAACGAGGCGGAAGTTATACATATCCTCCGTAACCGCCCGATCCTGCAACCCTTTGGCCAGACCGCCATCAACCTTGGCCTGCTTTCCCAGCCACAGATTCAGATGCTCGTGACCCATCAAAAGAGACTACAGAAAAAATTCGGCGAATTTTTTCTTGAAAAACGGCTACTCGAACCCAATGAGTTGCGCACCATTCTCCATCAGTACCAAGAGCACAACACCAGAATCTCCGAGCAGATGCAAAGCTCGATTTTTCGACGCTGATCTCAGTGTCCATAACTGATTACAGGATAGGCGACCAAGTTCTGCACTGTATCCCAACTGTAAGCGATTACAGACCGAGATAACAAAGCAAACTTTCACACCACCCTTCCTCCTCTTCCACCCGCCTCCCTGATCCTTGGCAGACTACAGCTACTCCGTGAGGATATATGAATACTGCGACACAGGGCTTGATTATCATCAATACGGGGCACGGCAAGGGGAAAACCACAGCGGCATTCGGCCAGGCGCTCAGAGCGGCAGGCCAGGGCCTGAAGGTGTGCATCATTCAATTCATCAAAGGTCAGAGCAAAACCGGCGAGGTTCTTGCCTGCGCCTCTGCCTTTCCCGAGCAGATTGAGTTACATCTTGCCGGAACCGGCTTTACCTGGCAACAGGACATGGAAACCGTGAAAAAAGCGGCACTGGCAGGCTGGCAACTCGCCAGGGAAAAAATCTTGAGCGACACCTACGACCTGATCGTGCTCGACGAACTCACCTACCTGATCGGTTTTGATCTTGTCTCGGAAGAAGAGGTCATAAGCCTTTGCCGAGAAAAGCCAAAACGTCTGCACCTCCTTATCACCGGTCGTGATGCCAGCCAGGAACTCATCGAATATGCGGATCTAGTCACCGAGATGCAGGCGATAAAGCATCCTTTCCAGAGGGGGGTCAAAGCCCGAAAAGGCATTGAATTTTGATAAATGTGTACAACGGGTCAGAGTAGCCCAGTCCGGCCAGGGACAAAAGAAATATCTGCCAGGGAAGTCCCGCCTTTAAGGGCCTGACCGATAGCCGAACCAAAGGCAAAAGCGGTCTCCTGCTGTCCCCGACTATGCCCATAACGAGGATAATGTCGACAAAGCCATCTGCTCCGTTCAGGCACCCTCCCGGCAAGTTTCAGAAATACCCCGATAGTCCGCCAGGGCTCCTTGTTGGGATGAACAAAAATCATCTTGTTAACCACCTTGGCACCACAACGTTCAAGCAGTCGGCGCAGGCCCCACCAGTGCATCCGCCAGTAGCCCCGGCAGGAAATCAGCGGCAAAACCTGCTGCCCGGCAAAAAGCTTTAACCCATCGCGATCAAACAGGGAAAGAACCGGACCGCTGGGATTATAAGACCAGGTTGGGCCGGCCAGAACAATCAGATCATAATGCTCCCAACATTTAGAAGAGAGCGGCTGGATGGAAATTCTCACCCTTAAAAAGGTGATGAACATCATGAACAGAGTGGACAACACAGTACCGATTGGGAACTTGAGGGGAGTAAGGGGCTGAAGCCGCTCATAGACCAGATGCACCCCTTGCGCCTCAAGACCGGCACCAAGCCGATGCACAAGACCACTGGTCTGAGCACTGAACGAATAATAGAGGATGAGGACCTTCACCGGTCTGGAATCTGCAGATTGCATTATTTTTCACTGCACCATTGATGAAAAAAACGTGTATTCTATCATCGAATCAGCCTTGCTCCAGATTTTTTGTGGCTTTTGTTCAATTCCGGCATCAAGCTGAGTAGTTACGAATTATTTATACCATATACAATAGCAACTCTGAAAAGAGAAACTTGCTGTTCCCGCAAAAAAGGATAGACGATCCATGCCTGAAAAACACGAAATAATCATTGTCGGCGCGGGACTTTCCGGCTTGAGCGCCGCTCATTTTCTAAGCAAAAGTATGCCGGAAATAGACATTCTTATCCTTGAACAGGATAGTCGCCCTGGCGGCGCGGTGCGCTCTTTTAATGAACAAGGCTACCTGGCCGAGTGGGGGCCGCACGGCTTTCTCGACAACAACCCAGCCAGCCGCGCCCTGCTCAGCGAAACCGGGTTGGACCGCATTGCCCAGAAAGCCCCCTTAAACAGCTTTGTCCGTTTTGTCTGCCACCAAGGACAGTTGGTGCAGCTCCCGCAGAGCCCACCCGCCTTGCTGGCAACTTCGCTGCTATCCCCTTTGGGAAAATTGCGTCTGCTGGGTGAGTTTTTCAAAAAACCGCTGGCCAAAGAGCAAAACGTCGGGCAATGGGCCGCATACCGCTTCGGCCCTGAAATTTTGCCTCTGGTTGACGCCGCGATAACCGGCACTTTTGCCGGTGACTATAATCGCTTAAGCATTGATGCCGTAATGCCCGGAGTGCGAGCCCTTGAAAAAGAAGCGGGCTCCGTTCTCAAAGGGTTACTCAGAAAAAAAAGAAAACCCGGGGCACTACTGCCGGCCATGACCAGCTTCCCCTTAGGCATGGAACAGCTCATCACCACCCTCTCAACAGGCGCAAACATCCTTTATCACAGTCCGGTGCGGGAAATCAGCCGCAAAAACCAAGTGTGGGAAATAAGCACCGAGACCAGAACCTACCGGGCAGCCAGCGTTATTCTTGCCCTGCCGGTCAACCGCAGTCTGGAGCTGCTGGCCACCCATGCCCCACCTCTGAGCGCTATTCCCACGGCGCGCATCGCCACCGTGGCCTTGGGCTTTACCGACAAAGCGCAAGTGCCATTTGGCTTCGGTTATCTATCCCCTGAAAGAGAAGAACGCTTCGCCATGGGCGCCCTTTTCTCCACCAATATGTTTCCTGGTCGCGCTCCAGCAGGCAGAGTGCTGATGGAAGCCCTGGTTGGAGGCCGCCGCCATCCGGAACGACTGGAGCTGTCCGACGAGGAACTGTTAAGCCGGGTCTATGATGACCTCCGCAAGCTGATCCCCTTGCCAGAGCCCCCTTGTTTCAGCCGAGTACTACGAGGCAACAGCAGCATCCCCCAACTGGAAATTGGCTACCCCGCACTGCTGACCTGGAAAGATGCCCTAGAGCAAGATCTGAACGGCTTGCATCTCTGCGGCTTTGGCTGGGAAGGCATCGGGATGAACGACATGATACAGACGTCCAGAATAGTGGCTGACAGGATACTGCGTCGGGCAGGCGGAAAACGCCAAAACCCAGAGGTAAAGCCGGTATATTTTTAGGAGCCGTCAAGAAATAACCTGTACAATTCCTGACTGCTAATTTACGGCTCCTTATGCCGTTTTATCCATACAAAACGTCCAACATTTTTTACAACGGCCTAACTGTTCAGCCCTGATTTTTCAGACGTTCCACCAGATGATCCACCTGCCCCCGGATGCTGCCGTTGCGCACAATGGCGTCGGTAATCACCCGAATGGAATGCACCACCGTTGAATGATCCCGGTTAAAGGCCTTGCCAATCTCAGACAGCGCTTCTTCGGTGAGTTTTCTGGCCAGATACATAGAGACCTGCCTGGGGAAGGCTATTGTTTTCCTTCTGCCCTTTGATTGCAACTCTTCAATGGAAACCTTGAATTGCCCAGCCACGAAATTCCGGATAAGCACAGCGGACAGATCCTGCCGCTGCCCAATGATTCCGGCGACAATCTCTTTGACCATGTCCAGATCCGGCACGGTCTTATGCAAAGAGGCCTTGGCCTTTAATCCGATGATAGTGCTTTCCACCCGCCGGATATCGCCCTGGATTCGATCAGCCAGAAACTCGATAATCTCCCCGGAAAGTGCCAGCTTGTTGTTGCGGGCCTTGCGCTCAATGATCAGGCAACGGGTCCGCCAATCCGGAGGATTGATAGTGGTAATCAACCCGGAGGAAAGTCGGGAACGCACACCGTCATCCATATCAGGGATATGGCGCGGAGAAACAGAGCCGGTGAAGATAATTCTTTTCCCGCAATCCATCAGCACATCAAGGGCCTCGGCCAGCTCCGACTGCGTCTTGATCCGACCGGCCAGAGTCTGGACATCCTCCATCAGCAGAACATCACACTGATGATGATATTTCTCCTTGAACTGCTCCATGGTATTGTTCTTGATGTTTCGTACCATTTCAGAGGTAAGTTGCTGGGAGGTGACATAATGCAACCGGGTGCCGGGGAAATGTCCGGTAATATGATGAGCCACCGCATGGGTCAGATGGCTTTTCCCCAAGCCCGTCCCCGCTTCGATAAACAGACAGGGACTCAGGGTGGAATCGCCGTTGGCTATGGCCTCACAAGCAGAATAGGCCAAGGCATTGCTCTCGCCAACCATAAACTCGGGAAAGATATAACGCGGATGCAGGGTCCGCATTATGGGTCGTGCCACTGGCATGCTGGGCAACCGGAGCTGGCTCTGCTTCTTTTCAGGTGGCCTATTTTTGATCTGGTTCACCGAAATCCGCACCGCCTCGCCGGTAAAGCCGGCATCCTGAAAAGCGGCCTGAATATCGGCCAGATAATTATTTTTTACCCAGGAACAGAAATACAGGTCAGGACCAGCCAGTTGGACGCTCTGCGCATCGTCATGCGCACATTGCAAGGGTTCAATCCATAATTTAAAATCCTGCTCGGAAAATTTTTGCGACAAAGCACTCTTAACTCGTTGCCAAAGCATCTTTTTCCCCTGTTTCAGTCACAAAAAAATAAGCGAATAAAGCACATTAAGCCCGCTCAGATAATTCCTGCCCGTTTTTTTAAAGGAAATACATGTCCCCTGTCAAAACCGGTTTCGAGTAATTTACCTCCAGCGGCCAAGCAAGTTTTAAACAGCTCAAAAACCCCGGACAAACGGGCATACCCATCAATAACATCTTATAATAACTAAATATTGTTGTTTTATTGCTACCAGTCGTAAAAAGCGCAAAATTCCATACGGTTACATACTTAGCGCAAAAAGAAAATACCATTTCATTAACCACTAAACATGATGAATTTCTCTTCATAGCTCAATATTGCTCCTATTATCTCATTTTACCTTCTTTTAATTTTATCTGACTTCCACTCTCTCTGGCATGCGCCTATGTTGTCGTATTTTTTCTGACAAATCACTTTTTATGCTATACTGAAAAGCCGTTAAAAAATACAATTCGTACCTTATTGATATTACGTAACCGTTCGTCAGGAGACCAGCCATGAATCCAACCAGCCTGATTCCCACCCCGGACACCATTCCTGCGCCTTGGGGTTTTTTCGAGGTACTCCTTATCCTGACCTTTTTCGCCCATCTTGTTTTCATGAACGCCATGCTGGGTAGCGCCATGATCGCCTTAATCAGAGAAATGCGGACCTCGCCCGACACCCCGCCCCCCTGCCGGAATATTGCCGCCAAACTGCCCTACACCATCGCCTTTGCCGTGAACTTCGGGGTGGCGCCCCTTCTTTTTCTCCAGGTTCTCTACGGCCATTTCATATATACCAGCTCCATCCTCATGGGGGCGTACTGGCTTTCCATTATCGGTCTGCTCATCTTTGCCTATTACAGCGCCTATCTATATAAAATGGCGGACCTGACCGCCACCACCAGAAGGCTGACGATAGGCACAAGCCTCCTGCTCCTGCTGGCAATCGCCTTTCTCTTTGTCAACAATATTACCCTGATGCAAACGCCGCAGACCTGGAGCACCTATTTCCAGCGACCGAACGGCACCACCCTCAACCTTACCGACCCGACCCTCTTTCCCCGCTACCTGCACTTCGTGGTGGCCTCCGTGGCGGTCGGCGGTCTTTTTCAGGCGATTCTCGCCTTCTGGCAACAGAAAAAAGGCGCGCCCGGAGCCGAGGCCCGCCTGAACGCAGGGATGCAATGGTTCACCGCCGCCACAATAGTGCAAATCGGCACCGGCATCCCCTTCTTTTTTACCCTGCCCGACAAGGTGTACCAGCTCTTTATCGGAGGCGCCGCCCTGCACACCACCCTTTTCGCCGCCGCCATGATCGCCACTTCCGGCACCCTCTACTATGGAAACAAAAAACAGGTCTGGCCGACCACCTGCGCCCTGGCGGCAACCGTCCTTTTCATGGTCCTGGTGCGGGATCTGGTCAGACAGGCCTATCTGGCCGACTACTTCCATCCCGCCGATCTTGAGCTCGTGCCGCAGTGGTCGCCGCTCTTTCTTTTTCTGGCCATTCTGGTAATCGGCGTGGCGATCGTCATTTACATGCTTAAGCTGGCGGCCAGGGTGCCTGAGGAGGTGCGCTGATGAACTATCCGGTCTGGCAGTTGGATTTTTCCGGCGGCGGCCTGCTCATCGCCTGCATCGCCATCCTCCATGTCTACATCTCCCATTTCGCCATCGGCGGCGGCCTTTTTCTCGTGCTCACCGAAATGAAAGGCCATCGGGAAGGCTCGCAGGAAATTCTGGACTACACCCGGCGGCACACCAAATTCTTTCTGCTCCTCACCCTGGTGCTCGGCGCCCTCACCGGGGTGGGCATCTGGTTTACCATCGCCCTCATCGCCCCGGCCGCCACCTCTATCCTCATCCACAACTTTGTTTTCGGCTGGGCCATTGAATGGGTCTTCTTTCTCGCGGAGATCGTGGCCATTCTCATCTACTACCAGACCTTCGGCCGCATGGAACGACGCAGCCATCTGCTCATCGGCTGGCTCTATTTCATCTTCGCCTGGCTCTCCCTCTTTGCCATCAACGGGATCATCGGCGTTATGCTCACCCCAGGCGAGTGGCTGACAACCGGCAACTTCTGGAACGGTTTCTTCAATCCTTCATTCTGGCCGGCTCTTTTCTTCCGTACCTTCCTCTGTCTGATGCTGGCAGGGCTTTACGGCTTTCTAACCTCCACCGCTATCAAGGAACAAACCTTGCGCCTGCGCCTGGTCCGGTACTGCGCCACCTGGCTGCTTGCTCCTTTTTTCCTGTTCCTGGCCTCAGCCTGGTGGTATGTCCTGGCCCTTCCCGATCCGCAAAAAGCCTGGATTGCAACCTTCAGCCCGGAACTGGCCCCCTTTCTCAACATCTTCCTCTGGGGTTCACTGCTTCTGTTTCTTGGCGGTCTTATCATGGTGATCCGGCTGCCGCGGACAGCCACGCGCTTGCTGGCGGTGATCCTCCTTGTCCTGGGCATCACCTACATGGGTGCCTTTGAGTACATCCGGGAAGGCAGCCGCCGTCCCTTTACCCTGTTCGGTCATATCTACGCCAATTCCATCCTGGTAAAAGATTTCGATGCAGTCCAGGCCCAGGGTATCCTGGCCTCAGCCAAATGGGTCAACAAGGAGATCACCGAGGAAAACCGACTGATGGTTGGCCGACAGATCTTCAATCTGATGTGCTCCTCCTGCCATTCCATTGGCGGCCCCATGCGGGATATCAAAAAGTTGAGCGCCAAGTATATCTCCGTTACTGCCATGGAGGCCGCGATAAGCGGACAGGGCAAGCTGACCCGCTCCATGCCGCCTTTTCCCGGCAACAGTCAGGAACGCCAAGCCCTGGCCACCTTTATCGTCGAGGGCCTACATGGCAGGAAAGCCAAAATCGCCCAACCCCCGATAACTCTCAAAGCTCCGCCGCTTGCCCCGCTTCCCTTTGATCCAGAAAAGGACAGCTACGTTCTCCTTGCCTGGAACAACCTTGGCATGCACAGCATAAGCGACACAGATGGGTCTTTCAGTCTCATGCCTCCAGCGAACGATCTCTTTGCCCAGCTCATCAGGCGCGGTCCAATCCCGGAGGTCGTCACCAGGGGAGTGGTGATTTCCTTCCGGGTAGCGCCTGGTTTTGAAAAACCAGCCAGACAGGTGAAATTCTGGAAAGCACCTTCCCTGTTCGGCATCAACCTGCCTGACAATATCGGTCTTTCCGGGCAGGGCCTTTCCGGCACCATGATCCTCAAAAAAAATGACAAATCTTTTGTCGCCGAAAAGGTTCCGGTAGTCCCCTATCCAGCGCAGGGGGGATATCAACCTTATCCGACCTTTACCATCGAGGCCCGGGACAAGGCCACCAACGCCATTCTCGCCACCACTCGCATGGTAGCCCCAGTCGCAACCGAAATGGGCTGCAGGACCTGCCATGGCGGTGAATGGCGCAAGGAAGTAGCGGGAATCTCCGCCGCCACAGCACAAGATATCCTGAGCACGCATGATCGACGCAGCAAGACCAACTTTGTGGCCCTGGCCCAAGCAGGCAAGCCTGTCCTTTGCCAGAGCTGTCACCCTGATCAGATGCTGAACGCACCAGGCAAGGTCGAATTGCTTAACCTCTCAGCTTCCATGCACGGTTTCCACGCCAATTTCCTGGATGGCCGGGGCGCAGAGGCCTGTGCTTTCTGCCACCCAAGCAATCCACAGGGAGCCACTCGTTTTTTCCGTGGTGTCCATCACGAGGCCGGCCTTGACTGCACCAACTGCCACGGTGCCCTGGAAGACCACGCCCTGGCCCTGCTTTTGGCCGAAAAAAATGCCGGGAAACCCGGGGCAGCCCGGTTGATGCAACATCTTAAACCAAGGATAGCGACAGGACTTGCCGGGATAAAACCGCGCACTCCCTGGTTGCAGCAACCTGATTGCCTTACCTGTCATGTAAACTTTGCCCCGCCGGAGGCAGATAGCGCCTTTGGTGTCTGGACCACCAGTGGTGATGATCTGTATCGCAACCGGCATGATGACTCCGGCAGCATCCATTGTGCCGCCTGCCACAACAGCCCCCATGCCGAGTATCCTGCTATTAACCCTTACGAAAAGGAACGAGACAATTTCGGTCCCCGGCAATATCAAGGCAACCCCTACCCGCTGGGCGCCAACCGTAACTGTAAGGTGTGCCACACCATTGATATGGATACGGACCTCCACCATCCCAACTCCCTGGGCATGATGAGGAACACCAGGAAATAGCAAGAACCGTTTTTCCGATTTTCCCGGTGTCCCACTTCCATTACAAAGGAGTGGGACACCGCCATTCTGACCACCATTCGTCCGCGCCACCTCCTTCGCTACCTCTCTCAAATTAGCCAACGCCAAAAACCAAGCCAAGCCTTGCCAAGCGCAGAGCTAAATCATAGCCAAAAAGTTTGTCTTGTATAATTTTATTCTATTACCCAAAAAAGATATTGACATCTTAACCGTTACTTTTTATTATTACCCTCGTCAACAGCATCAAAAATCAATATCAGGGAGAACACCAATGCCAACAATCCTGCTCCGCAACATGCAGAAAGACCAGACAGGCAACATTACCGCAGTCAAGGTCGGCGGCGAGCTTGGCCGGCGCGTCCGCGACATGGGCCTTGTCCCCGGCACCCGAATCACCATCATGGGCCGCGCTCCTCTCTACGATCCGGTGGCAATCAGAATTATGGGCGGCACCTTGACCCTGCGCAACAACGAAGCTGATCACATCGAGGTTGAAGTCGCCAGCCCAGAGTAGAACCTGCAACCTTATTCACCACTCCATTGCCCATGGGCGGCTCCGAGGCCGACTTTTCCGGGCGCAAAGACACATGAGAAGTACCTCCCCTCCGCGAGACACGCAGTTGTTTTTCCGGGGGGGATTTTTTGGCAATACAAGTTAGCCATTATTAATTTTATTTGTATTTACTAACAAACACAAAGAAAAGGAGATCGAAATTGAAGAAAAAAATCATCAGCATGGCAGGGCTTCTCCTGCTAAGCGCGGTTCCGGCATTGGCCGACGCAGCCAAGGAAGCGGAGATTCCTGCCCCCCGCATCGAGGAAAACCGCAAGGCTTTGCACAAGCACGAGCACAAACCCGGGCCGGATGGCAGCCTGGATGGCCTGGCGGGAAAACTTGCGGACAGGTTGAAGTTCAGCGCCCTGGTCGAGGTCGAGGCCTTCGCCGGCAAGGATTTTGCCGGGGCGAAAACCAGCGACGTGAACCTGGCCACCGTGGAGCTCGGGCTTGAGGCGAAGATCACCGACTTGGTATCCGCCAACGTGGTCGCCCTCTATGAGGAAGGTGCGGAAGACGACCACCTGATCATCGATGTCGGGACCATCACCCTGGGCAACGAGGGAAAGAGCCCCTTTTATCTTACAGCCGGGAAGATGTATGTGCCGTTCGGCTCCTTTAAAAGCGCCATGGTTTCCGACCCTCTCACCCTGGAACTCGCGGAAACCAGGGACACCGCCCTGCTCGCCGGATTTGCCGCCGCGGGATGGTACGGCTCCCTTTATACCTTCAACGGCGAGGTGGATAAAACCGGGAATAACGATACCCTGAGCACCTTCGGCGCCAACCTAGGGTACAAGCTGGAAGAGGGAGACTGGAAGATCGACCTGGGCGCGGGCTGGCTCAACCAACTGAGCAACAGCAATACCCTCCTCGACCATCTCGCCACAACCAGCGGCACGGTCGAGGGCTTTACCGAGGCCCTGGCCCTGCATGGCCGGCTCCAATACGGCGGCTTAAGCGTCATGACGGAATATGTCGCCGCTCTTGATGCCTTTAAACCCGGCGAGATGGATTTTGCCGGACGCGGCGCCAAGCCGAAAGCCTGGCAGCTGGAACTGGCCTACACCACGGAAGTGGCCGAACGGGAAGTCACCCTGGCCCTTGGTTATCAGCGAACCGACGAGGCCGTGGCCCTCGGCCTGCCGGAACATCGCTATCTGGCCTCCGTCGGCGTCGGCATCTTCGCCCACACCACCCTTGCCCTGGAATACCGACATGATCAAGACTATGACCTGACCCAGGGAGGCACGGACGAAAGTGCGAATCAAGTGGCGGCGCAACTGGCGGTAGCGTTCTGAGCAAAACTGGAAAAATCAGCCCTGCAAGATCCGGCTTCGCCATCCTGCAAGGCTGTTGCTTGCCGTTTTAAGATTATCCTGAACCGTTACCGGAGGAATGCGCATGTGCATCGTCGTGATCGGCGGCATGGACCGCCTTGCCCCTCATTACCAGGAAGAGGCAAAAAGGCTGGGCATCACTTTGCGGCTGTTTCCCACCTTCGAGCGGGATATGCAGCAGAAACTCCGCAACACCGATGGGGTGGTGCTTTTTACCGGCAAGATCTCCCATGCCGGCCGGCGGGAGGCGGTCAATGCGGCCCGGCACCACAACATTCCTCTCTACCAGTTCCACAACTACGGGCTGTGCACCCTCCGCGACTGCCTGCGCTGTCTGCACCGCAACGCGATCGGTGTCACCCTGCCGGAATGTGGCAAAAAACAAGGCAACCAACACAAGATATGATGAACTGGGTTGCCCCCCAACCAAAAAGTTTGGGTTTATTAATTTTATTCGATACCCTAAAAAAGATATTGACTTCTTAATAGCTGCTTTCTATTATCTCTACTCTTAGATACTGCAATAATGGCTTGGTCCGGCATCCAGGCCCTGACCGGCAGCAAAGCGGACAGCATTTAGAAAGAAGTCGCCACACCAAAGGAGAACCTGCAATGTCAACCATCACAATCGCCCTAGCCGGCAACCCCAATTCGGGCAAAACCACCCTCTTCAACACCCTGACCGGGGCCCGCCAGCACGTGGGCAACTACCCCGGCGTCACCGTGGAAAAAAAAGAGGGGCGTTACACCTTTGCCACCGGCGAGCAGGCCACGATCATCGACCTGCCCGGCACCTATTCCCTCTCCGCCTATTCCATGGAAGAGGTGGTGGCCCGTGACTATCTGGTGCAGGAAAAACCCGATGTGGTCATCAACATCACTGACGCCTCCAACCTGGAACGCAACCTCTATCTCTCCACCCAGTTTCTCGAACTCGGGGTGCCCATGGTCATCGCCCTCAACATGATCGACGTGGCCCAGGATCGCGGCATCAGTCTTGATGCGCAAAAGCTTGCCGATCTGCTCAAGGTGCCGGTCATCCCCATCATCGCCCGCTCCGGCAAAGGCACCGCCGAGCTGATGGCCGCGGCCCTGGCGCTGGCCAAAGAAAACGTAGTCTGGAATCCCCTGCACATCTCCTACGGCGAAGACGTGGACCTCGCCCTGCAGACCATGGCCCAGCGCATCACCGCCGCCGGCTTCATGACCGACAACTACGCCCCGCGCTGGCTGGCGCTCAAGTACCTGGAGGGAGACAGCCAGATCCGGGAAAAGGGCCGCACGTACAATCCGGCCGTGGACGCGGAACTCCAGGAGATCGTGACCACGGTCTCCGCGCACCTGCACAAGACCATGGAAGCCCACCCGGAGGCTATTATCGCCGACCACCGCTACGGCTACATCAAATCCGTGCTCCGCCAGGAGGTGATCACCCATAAATTCGACATCGACCGGCTCCACGCCTCGGACCGAATCGACAAGGTTCTGACCAACCGGTTCGTGGGACCGATCATCATGCTGGCCGTGCTCCTGGGCCTCTACAAATTCACCTTCACCTACAGCGAACTGCCCGTCGCCTGGCTCGAAACCTTTTTCGGCTGGCTGGGCGGTACCGCGGAGGCCTTGCTGCCGGACGGCCACCTCAAATCCATGCTCATCTCCGGAGTCATCGACGGCATGGGCGGGGTGCTCGGCTTTGTGCCGATGATCATGTTCATGTTCTTCGGCATCGCCATCCTCGAGGACTCCGGCTACCTGGCCAGGGTCGCCTTCATGATGGACCGGGT
>DOZO01000077.1:2861-3724 GCA_003517965.1 Desulfobulbaceae bacterium | reverse complement strand
GGGAACGGCTGGCCACCCTGCTCACCGTTTCCTTCATGAACTGCGGCGCCAAGTTGCCGGTGCTCGCCCTGCTCACCGCCACCTTCTTTTCCGAGAACCAGGCCCAGCTCATGTTCCTCCTGACCCTGCTGGCCTGGATCGTGGCGCTTGTCGCCGCCAAATTCCTGCGGCTCACCGTGCTGAAAGGCGACTCCACCCCCTTTCTCATGGAGCTGCCGCCCTACCGCTTTCCCACCTTCCAGGGCCTCTTAATCCATACTTGGGAAAGGACCTGGCAGTACATCAAGAAGGCGGGCACCACCATCCTGACCATCTCCATTCTGATCTGGGCCATGATGACCTTTCCGGGGCTGCCGGCGTCGGAGGAAGAGGGCTTCGCCCACCAGCGCCAGGAGATCCTGGCCGCTTCCCCCGCCCAAGCAAGAGAGGCGCTGGAAAAAGCGGAGGCCCCTCTACCGGTGGAGGCCCTGCAACTGAAAGAAAAGCTGACCGCTCTGGACAGCGAGCAGGCGGGCCGCGCCCTGCGCCACTCCCTGGCGGGCAGAATCGGCACCTCCATGGAAACCGTCAGCTGGCTGCCCGGCTTTGACTGGCGGACCAATATCGCCCTGGTCGGCGGTTTTGCGGCCAAGGAGGTCATCATCGCCACCCTGGGCACGGCCTACTCCTTGGGCGAAACCGACCCCGAAGACACCGCCTCTCTCTCCGAAACCCTGGCCAAGGATCCGCACTGGAACCCGTTGATGGCCCTGGCCCTTATCATCTTCGTCATGTTCTATGCGCCCTGCTTTGTCACGGTAGTGTGCATCTCCAAGGAGTCCGGCTCCTGGAAATGGGGGCTTTTCGCCATCTGCTTCAACACC
>DOZO01000077.1:0-2666 GCA_003517965.1 Desulfobulbaceae bacterium | reverse complement strand
AGGCCATGTGGCAGAACATCATCCTTATTTTCATCATCGTGGCCTGCCTCTTTTTCATCGGCCGCCGCATCCGCAGCCAGCTTAAGGGCAGCAAATCCGGCTGCGGCTGCAGCGGCGGTTGCGCTGCTCCCGCCGCGAAAACAAAGGACTGCGAGACCAAGAAGCCACCCTCCTTACAATAGCAAACGAGCGGTTCCCTGGTGGCGACGCCCTTGACCTGAGTCAAGGAATTCTGCCGTAATTTGCGCTATACTTAGCGAAAAATTACACTCAGAGGTGAACCATGCAGTGGGACAAAGATGCGGAAGAGGCTATGTCCAAGGTGCCTTTTTTCGTCCGCAAGCGCGTGCGAAAAAGAGTGGAGAGCGAGGCGCAGCAGGGTGGAGCCGCCAGGGTAACGATGAGGCATGTCACGGCCTGCCGGCAACGCTACCTGCACCACCAGGAGGACGAGGTACAGGGCTTTACCCTGGAGGCCTGCTTCGGCCAGAGCGGCTGCCCCAACCGCATCGACACCGGGGAGGATCTTACCAAACGGCTTGAATCCTTGCTGCGCGCGCAAAACCTGAAGGAATTCATGCAAAGCCGGGTCTCCG
This sequence comes from Desulfobulbaceae bacterium, assembly GCA_003517965.1. Taxonomy (GTDB): domain Bacteria; phylum Desulfobacterota; class Desulfobulbia; order Desulfobulbales; family Desulfurivibrionaceae; genus Thiovibrio. The sequence goes on along the minus strand of DOZO01000077.1, from coordinate 2,070 downwards.
GCCCGCTCAAGCTGCACCACGAATTCCGGATCACCATGGCCGATTGCCCCAACGCCTGCTCCCGCCCCCAGATTGTCGACATCGGCCTGATCAGCGCTTCCCTGCCCACGCAGGGCGACACCCCCTGTGCGGAGTGCGGGACCTGCCTCGCCGCCTGCCGGGAGGAGGCTATTGCCCTTGCCGGGCCGGAACCCGGGCCGCAGTTCAACTGGCAACGCTGCCTGGCCTGCGGCCAATGCGCAAGAGTCTGCCCAACCGGCGCCATCGCCTGCGACCTCACCGGCTACCGCATCCTCTTGGGCGGCAAACTGGGCCGCCACCCGCAGCTTGGCAGGGAACTTTCCGGGATCTTTTCCGCGGAAACCACTTATGCCATCGTCGAGACCTGCCTCGCCCATTTTAAGGCGAAGAACAAAAAAGGGGAACGATTCGGCGAAGTGCTGTACCGCACCGGCGTCGGTTTTCTCGCCCCCTATACCCTAAAAACTCCCATAAGCCTCATTGAACAAAAAACTTGACCATCGAGTCCGATCAAAGCGACATTATGCTACAAACTTGTTGCCGAACAGAACAATCCGCGTTATACATCCCATCTCATTCATGCGCCCGTAGCTCAGCTGGATAGAGTGTCGGACTACGAATCCGCAGGTCGCACGTTCGAATCGTGCCGGGCGCACCAAAAATACCAAGGGGTTAGCGAAAAATCGCTAACCCCTTTTTTTGTGTTGCCACCCCTATTATGGTCCCACAAGCACATATCCAATTATATGGTATCTCCAAAAATAAAAAACCGCCTCCCTCGAAAAAGAAGCAGCCAGGTTGTTGCTCAAATTATGATTCAGCTCTCTTGATGGTTATGATGTTGCCATGCCACGATTGTCAGTAACAAAACTGTTCAGCGAAAGAAGAACCGAATACTGTCGTTATCCCGATAACGACCAGAATATTCCACACGATGTCTCTGGCCCCAATGGTGTTCACGATGACGGCTCCAGCGCCGATCATCCCGACCCCGGTCGATAATCACTGTTTGCCTGACTACCGGAGCGCTTTCATGGTAAACTACAACATTATTTCCATAACCTGAATCCATATAGACCCTTTCCTCTGAAACATACTCGCTGACTACCATCCTTGGCTGTGCAGAGTACACCCGAACCGGCTGGTCATGTTGCATCTCCCTTTCACTGCCGGACATGTAGCCGAGCATTCCGCCAATGGCTGTGCCGACCAACGTGCTCCTGGTGTTGCGACCGATGACCTGACCAAGGATTGCACCTCCGATCGCGCCACCCCAGGCTCCATTTTGGGCGGCTTCGCCGGCCTGGACATTTTGACTTAACAACAATATTCCGACACACGTTGCGAACAGGATTTTTTTCAGCATATATTTGCCTCGTTGAGGTGCATGTGTAATCTGCGTTAAGGCTTTCAGGACAGGGCGGCAAACGGCATCTGCTTTGTCAACTTGCCCTGAGAACCTTGTTATCAGACAACTCTCTTCAACTTCACAGTAAGCAAAAATCAATGCCCCATCAAGACGACATATACCTATATAGCCTTATATTACCCTACATGCGCCGCAAGCCTGGCAATGGCAGAAAAAAACGGGGTCTTCCCAAGTTGACAAGAGTACCAGCCAATTATACATCCTGAAAGTCTGCCTAAGTCATTGCCGTCATATTTAGGATAAATAAGTGCAAAAAAAGGCAAAATGGATCAACCCGCGACTGCGGAAAGTGTTTGGACTTAAAACCCAGCATGAGGTATTCTGCGATTTAAAATTGCACCGCAAACTTGCATCAACGGCTTATGAGAAGTCGACGCATATAGGCTCAAAAGGAGATTATCGATATTATGTACAGGAATTTTTTCCTCGCTGTTTTCTTCATCATCGCAGTATCCATGTTCATTTCTATTGTCCCGCAAGAATCACAAGCCCGTGCGGGTGGCGGTCGATCGATGGGAAGCCGTGGCACTCGCAGCTATTCAATGCCAGCCGCGCGCCCCTCTCAATCAAGTCCGTATCTACAGGGGACAGCACAACAGGGCTCCTCGCTGTTTCAAGTG
>DOZO01000069.1:31392-42636 GCA_003517965.1 Desulfobulbaceae bacterium | reverse complement strand
GGGCTTAATTGCTTCTTGATAATTTTCACAATGTACGTACAATGTAATTATGATTAGGTTCGAGTGGGATACAGTTAAAGCCGCCTCAAACAAGAGGAAACACGGTGTTTCGTTTGAGGAAGCCCAGTCTGTTTTCTACGACGAGTTCGCGGTGCAGTTTTTTGATGAGGTCAGTTCCGGGGCGGAGGAGCGTTTTTTAATGCTGGGCTTCAGTGATGCAGCCCGCATGCTGATTGTCTGCCATTGCGAACGGGAGCACGGCAACGTTATTCGGATCATCTCGGCCCGGAAAGCCACGAAAAACGAGAGCAACTTTTATAGAGGTGTTGGATCATGAAAGCTGAATATGATCTGTCTAAAATGAAATCACGCAAAAATCCTTATGCGGCCAGACTGAAAAAGTCGGTCACTATGCGGTTGAGCGAAGACGTTATCGGCTATTTCAAGCAAATGGCGGAGGAGAAGGGCGTCCCGTATCAAAGCCTCATCAATCTTTATCTGCGCGATTGTGTCGCCAGTCATCGGAAGGTTGACATTTCCTGGCATACATCGCCCCAATAGATCGAGTTCCGTATGCTCTGGGGGGGTGGAAGGGAGGCCATTGGGGGAGGGTGTAAAATAGTTTGTGTAAATGGCCATTCAGGGGTACTTCGAGACCCCACTCTAAATAGGAGCTCATATGGCCATTGAAAAAGAACTGATAGATCGTCTGCTTGTCAACTACAATTACACGAAGCCCGAAGATCTGATCGCAAGACCAGTGGGGTCATGAAGACCAGTGGGGTCAGGCTTGACTTTCTGCCATTCTCCCGTATGATGTGATCATGGGATGAGGGTGACGGAGTAATTTTGATAAGTTAACAAGCTGTCAAGCTATTAAACTAACTCCTTTGCACTTCGTCCTTTTGCACTTTCCGGAATATATGATGTCCCCCCAGACCTCCACGCCGGTGGAGAGGGAGGCATGCGAACATATGCTGCGGGTCGGTAAACGATTACGAGGGGAAATGAGATGCTGGACCGGATTCAAGAAATAACCCGCACCATTCACTTCAAGCTGCTGGCCAGCCTTTTGCTGTTGCTGGGGCTTTCCATCGCGGTGTCGCTGTTCGGGATCTGGACTTACGAGCGGGACCACTTTACCGATATTGCCCGCGACGAGGCACTGCGGGCGGCCCGCACCGTGGAAAAGTCTCTCCGCCACGCGATGCTGAAAAACGACTGGGAGATGATCCGCCACACGGTGGCCGATATATACGCAATCGTCCAACCCTCCAACCTCAGCATTCTGGCCGTTGACGGCACGGTGGCGGTCTCAGGCGACCGCCGCCTGGAGGGACGCCGGTTCGATCGGGAACGGGAGGCGGAATGCACGGTCTGTCACCAACAGCCCGGGACGCCGCCGTCGCGGACGGCAGTGTTGCTGGAAACCGCGAACGGGCCGGTGCTGCGCAATGTGATCAAGGTGGTCAATGAGCCGGCCTGCCACGGTTGTCATCCCCCGGAGCAAAAAAATCTCGGCATCTTCATCTACGACGCGCACTTTGATGATATTTTCACGATGCTGCGCACCATTCTGGTCCGCACGCTAATCACCGGCGCCTTTACCTTTTTGCTGGTGGCGGCGGTCATCTCGCTGATCGTACGGCGCTATGTGCACCGCCCCCTGCGGCAACTGGAAGCAGGCTTCGTCCAGGTTGGGCGGGGCGATTTCAACCATTGGGTGGAGGTGGAGGCCAGCGGCGAAATTCAGGACATGGCGGTCCAGTTCAACGTCATGAGCCAGGCGATCAAGCGTTCGTTCGCCGAAATCAAACGCAAAAACTGGGAGACCGAACATCTTTACGCCTTTGTCCGGCAACTGGGACTGACCGCGGAATGGGACAAACTGCGCCAGCTGATCATCGACCTGCTGTTCGAAACCTTTGCCGTAGAACGGGTGGCCCTGCTGCTGACCTACGAAAAACAGGAGGGATTGCGCACCGAGATTACCTGGCGGACGGATGGTGAGCCCCGCTCTTATTGCCGGGAATACGACGGCCTCGCCACGACCGACGAACTGCCCTCCTGGATCACCGGGGCCTGGGAGGAGTGGCGGCGTTCGCCGGCGATGGCGACCTCCTTTGCCGCCGACGATACCGTGGTCCTCGCCCCCCTGACCATCCGCGGCGTCTCCCTGGGGCTGCTCTGCCTGCGCCGGGCCGCGGACCACCCCTTCAGCGGCATGGAAAAAAAGCTGCTGGCGGCCCTGGTCGAGCAGATCGAAATCGTCCTGGCCTTGCATGACATTACCGAACAGGCGCGGATCGCCGCCCAACTGGAAGAAAAAAACCGGGAATTGAACGCCGCCTACGAGGAGTTAAAGTCCTCCCAGGCCCGTCTCCTGCAACAGGAAAAGCTGGCCGCCATCGGTCAGCTGGCGGCCGGAGTGGCCCATGAAATCAACAACCCGGTGGGCTTTGTCACCAGCAACCTGAGCAGCCTGGCCAAATACCAGGCCCGGCTGGAGGAGTTCATCGCCCATCAGCAGCGCCTCCTCGAACAGACCGGGCAAAAGAACGAACAGGAAGAGGCGGTCGCCCTGCGCCGAAGCCTTAAAGTCGACTACGCCCTGGAAGATGCCGGCGCCCTGATCCGGGAATCTCTGGAAGGAGTGGAGCGGGTTAAGGTGATCGTCCAGAACCTCAAGAATTTCGCCCGGGTGGACCAGGCCCGCTTCAGCCAGGCCGACATCAACCAGTGCCTGGAAGAGACTCTGAACATCGCCTGGAACGAGTTGAAATACAAGGCCGAGGTAATCAAAGAATACGGGGAATTGCCCCAGACTTGGTGTCATCCCCAGCAGCTTAATCAGGTGTTTTTAAACCTGTTGATCAACGCCGCCCAGGCGATTGCGAAGCAGGGCAAGATCACGATCAATTCCTGGAGCGAGGACGGCTCGATTTTTATCGCCGTTACTGATACCGGCGGCGGGATCGCCCCCGAACACCTGAGCCGAATCTTCGAGCCCTTTTTCACCACCAAGCCGGTGGGCAAGGGTACCGGCTTGGGCCTGAGTATTGTCTATGATATCGTTAAGCAGCACGGCGGCGATATTACCGCAGTCAGCGCCCCCGGGGGCGGCACCACCTTCCGGGTGCGGCTGCCGGTGCGGGTCGAGGCCGAAAAAGAAGAGGGAGATGGCGGAAACGATCAAAGTCCTCTGCGTTGACGACGAAGAGAATGTCCTCCATGCCCTGACCAGCGGAGTTCCGGGGACATTCAAAGGACTATTGGAGGACCATTGGGGTCAGAGGACCATTGGGGTCAGGCTTGACTTTCTGCCATTCTCCCGTATGATGTGATCATGGCACGTAAATCTCGCATCCATTTCCCCGGCGCAGTCTACCATGTTATCCTCCGTGGTAACGCCGGACAGCCGGTTTTCTTCGACGACCTCGACCGGTTCCGTTTCTACCATTTTCTCCAATACGTCGTGGAAAAGTTCGGCTGCCGGGTCCACGGATTTTGCTTGATGAGCAACCATATCCATCTCGTTCTCCAGGCCGACAACATCCCCTTGTCACAGATCATGCAGAATCTTTCCCTGCGCTACACCAAATGGATCAACCATGCACAATCCCGCACGGGGCATGTATTTCAGGGGCGCTACAAGGCGCTGTTGCTGGACGCTGACGCATATCTGATGGAGATCGTCCGGTATATCCACCTCAATCCGGTCCGTGCCGGGATGGTTCCCTTGCCCGAGGCCTATCCGTGGAGTGGGCATCACGGATATTTGGGCAAAGAGGTGCTGCCATGGTTGACAACGGATCTGGTTTTATCGATGTTCTCCCCCAATATCCAGAAGGCCAGACAGTCCTACGCAAGTTTCGTGGCAGACGGAATCGGAGAGACAAGAAGAAACGAATTCCACAGTGGCACCTGTGAAGGACGGATTCTCGGCGATGACAATTTTACCGAGGAAGCCCTTACGAAAACAAAGCAACCGCGGGTAGCGGATTACAACCTCGACGATGTTCTCATGGTTGTGTGCCAAAGATACGAGATCACCCTTGAAAAGTTGAAGGCGCCGGGCAAGGCAAGACCATGTTCCGAGGCCCGAGCGTTTGCCGCGCTCCTGGTTTGTGAGTCACCAAGAATTTGCCTCACGGAGTTGGGGAGAATATTGAACCGGGATATTGCGCCATTGGGAAGAGCTGGGCGGCGGATGCTGGAGGGGGCACTTGAAGACGCCGAATTAAATGCGCAGATCGAGGCATTCAGGCTAGAGCTTAGCAAATAGCAGAAAGGCAAGCCTGACCCCAAGGAGAGTGTGCAAAATTTGCATATTGCCGGTTAATACAAACCGGTGTGGCAACTACCGAGGATTTCTTGGCAGTTTAAACTGAGTGTAAGCGGCGGGTTTCCCGCCGCCTCAAATATCATAATCTGGAGCCACTATCATCACTGCGAGTTTGAGAGAATAGTCAGTATGTGCAAATTTTGCACAAGCTTAACCCTGCACACTCAGTCTTGATGCATGGCGCTAACAAAGGAACACAATCATGACCAATCCATTAAACGAACAACTCGGCACCACGGAGATTCTCTGGCAGCTTGCCGATCTGTACCAGGACCTTGATGATCCCAAGGTTGAGACCGATATTGCCTGGTGCGAGCAGGAAGCGAAAGCTATCAAGGAACAGTTCGCGGGCAAAGTCGCAAGCCTTGACGCGGGTCAGCTTCTCGCCCTGGTCTTGCGCCTGGAAAAGCTTGAAACCATGATGGGCAGAATTGGCACCTTTGCCTTTCTCAATTTCACCACCCAAATACAGAACGCCCCGGCCGGCGCTTTTTTGCAAAAAATCAAGGAGGCGGGCAGTCGGATCGGCCGGGAGACCGTATTTTTTGAGTTGGAATGGAGCAAGGTGGAGGACTCCGCGGCCAATACCTTGCTGGCTGGGGAGACCCTGGCTCAATACCGCCATTATCTTGCAAGCATGCGGCGTTATGCCCGGCATTTGCTTTCCATGGCCGAGGAAACCCTGCTCATCGAAAAGGCACCGGTGGGACGCTCCAGCTGGATCAACCTTTTTGAAAAGATCATGGGCAATCTAAAGTTCGGGGAAAAACAACGGACTGAAGAGGAAGTCTTGACTGACCTCTACAGCCCGGATCGAGTCGTCCGGTCTCAGGCGGCTGACGAGCTCACCGCCGGGCTTAACAGCCAGCTTCATGTTTTGACCCACATCTTCAATACCTTGCTGGCAGAAAAGATGATCGACGATCGGCTCCGCAAGTACGAATCCTGGGTCAGCTCCATGAACCTCTACAATGAACTGGAGGACCAAACCGTTACGGTGCTGGTCGAGGCGGTCACGGCCCGCTACGATATTGTCCAGCGTTACTACCGGCTCAAAAAGGGGATTCTCGGTCTGGAATCGTTGTGCGATTATGACCGCTATGCCCCCTTGCCTCACTTGCCCACGGCCCTGGTGCCTTGGGATACCTGCAGGGAGATGGTGCTGGCTTCCTTTGATGATTTTTCTCTGGAGATGGGGGAAATCGCCGGGCAATTCTTTGAACGATACTGGATTCACGCCCCGATCCTCGAAGGCAAACGGGGCGGGGCTTTTGCCCACCCCTGCGTGCCGGAGGTGCATCCCTATGTAATGGTGAACTACACCGGCAGCCTGCGCGACATCTCCACCGTGGCCCACGAGTTGGGGCATGGGGTGCACCAGTTCCTGGCCGCCAGGAACGGTTATTACAATTCCTCCACCACCCTGGTTCTGGCCGAGACCGCCTCGGTGTTCGCCGAGCTGCTCCTGTTCAACTCCCAGGTCAGGCTCCTGACCAACCCGGAGGAACGGCGGGCCTTCATCTGCCAGAAACTGGAGTCCATCTTTGCCACCGTGTTCCGCCAAGTTTCCATGAACCGCTTCGAGCATGCGGTGCACAACGCCCGGCGGGAAAGCGGCGAACTCTCCCCTGCAGAGCTGGCCCGCCACTGGCTCACCACCCAGCGGGCCATGTTTGCCGATTCGGTCAGCTTAAGGGAGGATTACGGGATCTGGTGGTCGTATATCCCCCATTTCCTGAACACCCCTGGCTATGTCTATTCCTATGCCTTTGGCGAACTTTTGGTTCTGGCTCTGTATAATCTCTATCAGGAAGACGGGGCGGCCTTTGTCCCTAAGTATCTTGAACTATTGCGCGCCGGAGGCAGTGATACCCCGGCTGAATTGCTTAAGCCCTTTGGCGTCAATCTGGATGACCCGGCCTTCTGGCTTGGTGGGTTGAACACTATTGACGGGATGTTGAAAATGGTGGAATAATACGGTGTGGAAGACCATTGGGGTTAAGTTTGGCAGCTTGACTTTCAAGGTGCCAAATGCCTTAACTGGCCAATTAAAAAATGACAACCGAAAGAGTAACTATGAAATTCACTCGAACAAACATCTGGCGTCTGGTGACTGTTTGGCTAACGTGCTGGCTCGTTACATATTCAATGATCGTTCATTCGGCTGATCTGCCGCCGAGTGCCTCAGCTGTATTTCAACTCGCACAGCATAGCCGTTGGTACGCAGATAGTGAAAGGCTCTATCCCCAAGTGTTTCCCACCTCAGACGGGCAGAGTTTTCTGACGGTTTGGAAACCAGATAATTCTGAGCCGTCACATTGGATAGTTTCGTTGCATGGGAGTAAGGGTTTTGCTACCGATGATCTTGCCATCTGGCATAAGTTTTTGCAGGAACGCAATATCGGCTTGATCTGTCTGCAATGGTGGAACGGGAAGAGCGATGCCAACGACTCGTACCTGAAGCCGCATCAAATCTACAGGGAAGTAGATTTAATCTTGAAAAAACTCGGCGGGCAACCGCGCAAGGTGATGTTGCACGGTTTTAGTCGGGGCGCTGCCAACTCTTACGCTGTAGCGGCACTCGATGCCGGCCGCGGCAGGCGGTATTTCTCATTGATCGTAGCCAGTTCCGGGGGAGTAGGGATGGATTTTCCTCCGACTCGCGAGATCATTTCCGGCAGGTTTGGCGATCATCCCTTACGCGGAACCAGATGGATTACTGTGGCTGGGGCGAAAGACAGGAATCCTGATCGTGACGGAATTCCTGGTATGCGCCGCACGGCAAGGTGGCTGAACGAACAAGGCGCAGAGGTCATCGCCAGCATAGAAGATACCGAAAACGGTCATGGAGCCTTGGTCTTGAATCCTGCCAATGCAAAGAGAGTTGTCGATTTGTTCATCGAATAACCGTATGCCGCAAAATCTGCTAACCTGACTTTGCTTGAGATGAATATGCGCAAGAAATCAGCAGACGGTTCCGGCCTGGTCTATTCAACAGAACATGGCCGAACCTGCCCGAAATGCGAAAAGCCTGTGTCTCAGTGCGCCTGTGGGCATAAAGCTGAGTTGAGCAGCTTGCCTGCTCAAACGAAACTTATACCCTCTGGGTGCAAAAAGGCCCCGGCCAAAGACGACGGCATCGTCCGGATCTCGCGGGAAACCAAGGGCCGCAAGGGCAGTGGCGTGACCTTGATCAGCGGTTTGCCACTGGTTGAATCGGAGTTGATCGCCCTTGCCAGGCAGCTCAAACAGCGTTGCGGCAGCGGTGGCACCGTGAAAAACGGGGTGATCGAGGTGCAGGGCGATCAGCGGGAGGTGGTGCTTGTGGAGCTCGTCCGCCTTGGCTATAAGACAAAAAAGGCCGGTGGCTGATGGTGACACCCCCCCTCAATCTGCCCGCCTGGTTTGTCTATCTGGTTAGCTGTCAGGATGGCACCTTCTATTGCGGGATTGCCAAAGACCTGGCACGAAGACTCGCAGAACATAACTCCGCGGATAAGGGAGCGAAATACACCAGGGGGCGACGGCCAGTGCATCTGGTTTACGCTGAACAGGTCGCCTCCAGAGCGCAAGCAACCCAACGGGAAGGTCAGATCAAGAAGCTTACCAGAGCCAAGAAAATGGCGATTGCCGCCCATTACGGCCAGACAAGAGCTGAAGCCAGATGAGACTTCCTGATCTTTGCCCGCAGACCGGCTCGCTTGCCGCCAATATTCATCTCAAAAAACAGATCCAGTGGCTGCTGTTTTTCAGGGTACTTTTTCTCTCCCTGATGTTGGGGAGCAGTGTTCTGCTTCAGACCAAGACGCCGTCCATCTTTCTTCCTCCGCTGCATTATCTTGCCTATTTCATTGCCGGACTCTACTTGTTCACCATCCTGTCTGCTCTAATGCTACGGGTTATTCATTGTTATTCCCGCTTCGGCTACCTGCAGATCACCCTTGATACTATCCTGGTTACTTTGCTGGTTTTTTTTACCGGTGGTAGTCAGTCTGTTTTTACGGTGGTGTATTTTTTCCCGATTCTGATGGGAGCTTTCATGCTTTTTCGGCGGGGAAGCCTGCTGTTTGCTACGTTGAGTACCCTGCTCTTTGGCGGCCTGCTTCTGGTCGAGTATGGCGGATATGCTGCTCGTTTTGTCTCGGCCTACCCCAGTCATCTGGCTGCCGTCCAGATGCTTCTCCATTATTTCATCATCTATAGTCTCACTTTTTTTCTGGTTGCTATCTTAAGCTCTATGCTTTCTACCCGGTTGCAAAAAACGGAAGCGGAATTGTTTGAGACCGTGCGCGACTATGACCGGCTCTCTTTTCTTTACAAACAGATTTTTGACGATATCAATACCGGCATTATCACGGTTGATTCCGACAACCTGATAACATCCTTCAATCCTGCGGCAGAACGAATAACAGATTACAGGGCAGGGGAGATCATCGGCCAGAAACTTTTTCAAATGTTCCCTGGCATGAAAACAGCTTTGTTGCAAGATGAGCGGCGACACATGACCACCATTCCCCGGAAAAATGGGGAGACGATACCGGTGGGATATTCCTTTTCCATGTTAACCGCTCAGGAGGACAACAAAAATGGCGGCGTTTACACGATGCAGGATCTTAGTCAGATAAAAAAGATGGAGGCCCAGGTACAACAGGCCGAGAAAATGGCAACTATTGGGAAAATGGCCGCCGGTATTGCTCATGAACTCAGGAATCCTCTCGCTGCTATCTCTGGGGCCGTGCAGTTGTTGGACAGGGAAACTAAAGACGATTCGGTTAATAAGCGGTTGTTTGGTATCATCATGCGGGAATCAGACCGACTGGATGCAACAATCCATGAATTTCTTCTTTTCTCCAAGCCGGTTAATCCGGCAAAGGAATTGTTTTTCTTGCGGGATCTGGCATGGGAGGCCATGGAAACCCTTGGTCAGGATCCTGGCTGGAACGCCGACCTGATTCTTGATTTGCAGATTTCGCCCGATCTTGAATGCTGGGCCGATCCCCAGCTTGTCAGGCAGGTGCTGCTAAATCTGGTGGCCAACAGTGCCAATGCCTGTCGGAATATGGAACAGGGCATGATCTTGCTGCGGGCTGAGGAGATACCGGAGTCCATGACCATTGTCCTGGAGATTATTGACAATGGTCATGGCATTGAAGAAAACATCAGGGAAAGGGTATTTGAGCCTTTTTTTACTACCCGGGAAACAGGCACAGGGTTAGGCCTGGCCATTGTACAGCAGATCGTGCACAGTCATGGAGGGGAGATTTCGCTGCGAGATGCTCAGCCCCAGGGTGCTATTTTTTCTGTTCGTCTGCCTTTGGTTTGAGCGAGCAACAGTATCTTCTGCTGCGGCTTAGCCTTGGATATGGATCACCGAGTTTTCCATGCCAAAGGGATTGCAGCAACGGGCGTCATGTTGGGGATCTGTCCACCAGTTGCCATCAACAATAAAAAGATACTCGTAACGTCCTGGTTTGAGTTGTACCTTTTTCTGGCAGAGGCCATCCTTGGATTTGCGCATCTTAAAACCTTCTGGCTGCCAGCCATTGAAATCCCCTACCAGAAAAACCTCTTTGGCCTCGGGTGCCATCAAAGTAAATTCGATGGGTGGCATCGTTGCCCGTGTTTTTTTTACGGCTGGTGCTTTTTTTACTTTCTCTTTGGTTGCCATGGTACTTCTCCCTTGCTCTGTATTGTGCGGAGGGGCGTTATGCCCAACATTACCGTCATTTTTATAGGGAACTATTTTTATGATGCGGGAAAGTCGGGGGAAAAGTCAAATAAAAAAAACAGGGGCAGGTCAGGCGTCAAAGGTGAGACGATTGAAACCACCTGAAGTAACCCAGGGTCGGGTGGCCTCGATGCCGTCCAGTTCGAGGATCAGAACCTCCAGGATGAGATAGACCTTGGTGTTCTTGCGCACGCAGGCGGTGAGGGTTTCGCCGTGGTGGCCCAGGGCGGCATGTAGATGGATGCGGGGCTGTGTCTCATCCCAGTAGATACTGCCGCTGCCCAGGGTTTCCCTGGCTCCGTCTATCTGCGCCCAGACCGGTTCAGGGGGCATAACCGGTTCCTTGGGACCGGTAACTACTCCGGCCTTACGCAGGCCGCCCAAGATATGGAACCAGGCGCAGCGGATATTTTCCTTGATGATGAGCTGACGCAGGCCATCAAGAAAGTCATCTCCTTCATCAAAGCGAACGGTAAACACCCGTTTGATCGAGCCGGTGCGGTATTCCATATGCGTCCTTTATGCCTCGCTGGAGGGCGGGGTTGTTTTATTAAACTGTTGACGTTCCATAGCCGCGTGTAATTGCCGGAACATTTCCCGACGATGGACAGGCTTGCGGGTGGCGGCATAGCGCAGGGCCGATTTTTTCAGGGCATTATGGTCTAAGTCCGGAAATCTGCGGCAGGCTACGGCAATGGTTTCGGACTGCCAGCTTTCCGTGAGGTGTTCCTGATTGCGTTGGGCTTCTTCCCTTGCCATGATAACTTCGCTGATAATATCCTCCCGCAGCCGTTCCAACTCGTGGAACTCCCCGGTTTGTTTCAGATGGGATCCCTTACGTTCGGTCAAAAAGGCGAGAACCGCATCGGCCCCGTTTTCCCGCAGGATGCTGGCGATGAATTTGATCTGCCGTTTGAGAGCGCCACCTTTCAGGTCGCGGGAATTGTGCAGTTCTGTTTTCAAGAGATCATCTGTGGGCAGTTTTTTGATAAGGGCCGGGGAGAGGGCCATCAGTTCCTTGGCGATCTCTTCAATGTCCTTGGCTTGTCGTTTTTTTTCCGAACGGCTTACATAGATTTCTTGCTGTTCGGTGTCGCTGCTGCTCGATTTTTTAGTTGCCATGTAACTTCCCGCTAAAGTAGTATTCACGTAACTGTCTCAGCAGCACCAC
>DOZO01000069.1:9444-31190 GCA_003517965.1 Desulfobulbaceae bacterium | reverse complement strand
CGCGCATCTGCGGCACTGCTGAGACAGTTACATTCCGTGATTTTTGTTCGATTTTTACCTAAAGATGAACAGTTGCGTATTCGCATTCAATGATCCTTGATTCTTTAGAACAGTATCATTACCAGAAAGTTATTTAAACAAAAAAGGGGCACACTATGCATTCCCAATCATTTACCGTTACTCAGCCCACCCGAATTCGTTTCGGGGTGGATGCGATCAACGATCTTCCTGCTCTGGTAAAAGAACTCGGCGGCAGCAAGGTTTTCCTGGTGATTGATCCGGGTCTTATCAAGGCGGGGCTGTCGGAGAGGATCACAGCGCCCCTTGCCAAGGCCAAGATTGCCTTTGAGCTCTACGATAAGGTCGATCCTGAGCCGGGGTTGAAATTGGCCGATAACGGGGCCAAGCTGGCTAAAAAGGCGAAATGCGATTGTGTGGTCGGGGCGGGCGGCGGCTCTGCCATGGATGTGGCCAAGGCGGTGAGCATCTTGCTCACCAACGGCGGCAAGGCCGAGGATTATCTGGGCCTGGGCAAGATCAAAAAGCCCGGGGTGCCCAAGATCATGATCCCTACCAGTGCTGGAACCGGGGCCGAGGTCACTTTTACCGCCGTGTTCATCAATGAAAAAACCAAATCCAAGGGTGGGATGAATGGCGATCCGTTGTATCCAGATGCCGCTATTCTTGATCCGGCTCTGACCGTGTCTCTGCCCCCGCACATCACTGCAACCACCGGGGTAGACGCCCTGACGCATGCCCTGGAGGCTTTTGTCTCCACCCAGGCCCACGCGATCTCCGACATGTATGCCCTGGAGGCCATTGAGTTGATCAGCTCCAATCTGGTCAAGGCTTATGCCCACGGTGGCAACCTGGAGGCCCGTTCCAACATGCTTCTCGGCAGCCTGTTGGCTGGCAAGGCCCTGGCCACAGCAGGGGTTGGCCTGGTGCACGCCATGGCTTATCCCCTGGGCGGGATGTTCGGCATCCCGCACGGGCTGGCCAATGCGGTGCTGCTCCCCTATGTGATGGCCTATAACCTGATCGGTAATCCTGGCAGGTTTGCCATGTTGGCCGAGGTTATGGGCGCCAAGGTAGATGGGCTGCCCGAACGAGAGGCAGCCGAGGCCGGGGTGGAATTTGTCTACCGGATGAATCAGGATCTCGGCATTCCGGCCAGCCTTGCCGAGCTGAAGATCCCGGCCAAGAAGATCCCCGAGATGGCCAGAATCGCCCTCACCGTGACCAGACCGGTAGAAAATAATCCGCGCAAGCCCTCCCTTGAGGATGTGATCCGGGTCTATGAAACGGCCATGGAAGGGTGGGGCTGAAAGATAGTGCTGAGTGCTGAGGGCTGAGTGCTGAGTGGACACCATCCACAATGTCCACCATGTCCACACTGAAAAACCAAAAGGAGCAATACATGCCCGGTTTTGAGATATTTGGCGAGGAAGAGAAAAAAGAGATTCTTGAGGTTTTGGATACCGGGGTGTTGTTTCGCTACGAGTTTACCGAGCAGCGCAAGGGGGTCTACAAGGTCCGTACCTTTGAGGAAAAGTTTGCCGCCTATTGCGGGGTGAAGCACGGCCAGGCCGTCACCTCAGGTACCGCGGCGCTAAAGGTGGCGATGGCCGCTCTGGGTATTGGCCCTGGTGACGAGGTTATCACCCAGTGCTTTACCTTTGTCGCCACCTGGGAGGCGATTCTTGAGCTTGGAGCCATCCCGGTTTTTGCCGAAGTGGATGAAACCCTGAATCTGGATCCGGTTGATCTGGAAAAGAAGATCACCGCTAAGACCAGGCTGATTATTCCAGTGCACATGATGGGGGCGGCGGCCAGGATTATAGAGATCAAGGCCATTGCCGACCGGCACAAAATCCCGGTTTTGGAAGATACCGCCCAAGCGGCCGGGGCCAGTCTTAATGGCCGTCGCCTTGGTTCCTTCGGAGCCTGCGGCACCTTTTCCTTTGACCCGGTAAAGACCATGACTACCGGTGAGGGTGGGATGATTGTCACCAATGATGAAAAACTTTGGCGGGATATGAGCGAGTATCACGATCACGGTCATGATCATGCGGTAAACCCCGGAGGCAGGGGCGGCGAGGGCCGTAGTTTTGTCGGCTCCAACTACCGGATGATGGAGCTGCAAGGCGCCATCGGTTTAGCTCAACTGGCCAAGCTCAATGGCATCGTCGCGGCCCAGCAGGAGAATAAAAAAGCCATCAAGAATCTTGTTGCCAAACTGCCAGGGGTGACTTTCAGGGCCATCCTTGACGAGAAGGGTGACAACGCCTCCTTTCTCGCTTTTTTCCTGCCGGACAAAGACAAGGCCCTGAGCGTGAAAAAGGCCCTGGCTGAAAACGGGGCCGGGGCCATCTGCTTTGCCGAAAACACCTGGCATTATTATCCCAAGTGGGAGCACCTGCTGGCCGGGGCCACCCTTGCCAAATCAGGTTGGCCGTTTGTGGAGCCAGGCGGCAAAAAACGAGTGGTTTATGATGCCCAGGCGTTGCCTAAATCAGCCGCGATCATGGACAGGCTGCTTGTGTACCCAGTGCCCATCAAACTTTCTGAAGAAAGGCTTGGCCAGATCGCTACGGCCGTTGAAAAGGCGGTGGCTGCTCTTTCCTGAATACCTTGTTTGGTAACTGTCGCGACACCCATGCCCCTGCACCGGAACATCCGGTAGCAGGGGTTTTTTTGTGCTCCCCATGCAGTCATGTCCCTGTCGGGGAAAAAGAAAAAATTCATTTATCGGCATATTCCCCAGTAAACTTTACGAATAATCTTTGAAAAAAATGAAAAAAATTATATTAGTTTATTAAGCTCTTATTTTACGGAGCAAATCATCGTCTTTACGGTCAAGGATGGCCGCCCACATCACTCAATGGAAGGAGGATCGTCATGGCATTTCAAATCACCAACAGCACCGCCCTCTACGCGCACGGCAATCTGGTAAATTCGTACAACAGCCTGGCAAAATCCGTTGAACGGCTTTCATCCGGTCTCCGAATCAATCGGGCAGCTGATGATCCGGCCGGGCTGTATATCGCCTCAGGTCTTGACTCTCAGGCAAAAAGCTTTGGTCAGGCGATACGCAATTCCAATGACGGCGTCTCCATCATGCAGATTATGGACGATGCATTATACGAATCAGTTAATATCCTTGCTTCCATTAAAACAAAAGCCATTCAGGCTGCGCAGGACAGCCAGTCAACCGCTACCCGCAAGACCATTCAAAGTGATATCACCAAGCTACTGGAAGAACTCGATATTATCGCCCAGACCTCCACCTACAACGGGCAAAATCTGCTGACTGGCATATTCAGCGATAAAAAATTCCAGGTAGGTGCCTATGCGGGTGAGATACTTTCTGTTTCCGTTGATTCGGCGGAAAGTATCAAGGTTGGCCATGTGCGCACCGCCGAGCTGACCTTGACCAATTCCACGGGCGGTGCGGTGGAGCTCAACTTTTACAGCAACCTCACCAACGAAAACTTATCCATAAAATCTGTGTCTGTGCAATATGACAACAGTGCCGAAAACAGTATGGGAGCCCTGGCCGACGCGATAAATGCTTACAAAAGCACCACCGGCATCTCAGCCTATGATGTGGTAGAAACAACCAGTAGTGATCCGGTGGAGGCGGGCAGCACATCTTCGGACTTCGCCATCAACGATATCGCCATCGGCACGGTGACAACCCTGGCAAACGATGCGGATAATAGTCTGGTTACCGCAATCAACAATAAAGTCTCAAGCCATGGGATTACCGCCAGCATCACCGCCGAAGGCCAGCTCAAACTCGTATCCAGCGACGGTCGGGCCATCAAGGTCGCCGGCACGGGAACCTCCCTGACCGCCGGCGATGCAAACGCCATTTCCACCTTCGGCTCCATCCAGCTCTACCAGACCGGCTCCTATTCCATCAACATGAGCAACCTTTCCGAAGGGCTGGCGGTTAATTTTGCCTCGGGGGGCTTAAGCTTTACCGGGTCCCTAACCACCACCATCAACTCGACTCTGGCCACGGGCTCGGTACTGGCAAGCACCTCCACCCTGGAAGCCGGATTCACCGCGGGAAAAACGCTGCTCGGCGCGGATATCAACGGTAATATCGCCACGACCCAGGATTCGACCATCCTTACCGGTTCGGTCCTGGCCACCGCCTCCGTCATCAAGAAAAACACCGTGCTGGGGGGAACCGCCGTCAACAACGGCGATATTACCACTACCGCCAACTCCCTTTTTGCAAGCGGCTCCATCATCGAGATTGGTAGCACCCTGGAGGGTGGCACCTATCTCACCAACGATATCGAGGTTGGTGCCGTGACAATCGAAGCCGGAACAACCTTATCTGCAGACGCTATACTCTCGGCAGATGCAACCATCACCAACGCCATGTTGCTTTTAAACGGCTCCATTATTAAATCCGGCTCAACCATGACCGCAGGTTCCTATGTCGGGGAAAATATAACCCTCAATTCAGCTATGACCACCAGCCAAAACATGACCCTGCTCTCCAGCTCTACCATTGCTGATGTCAACGGAGTTACCAGCATCGCGGCAGGCTCCACCGTGGGAGGAGATGCGACCCTCGCCGCTGCTGTGACCACTACCCAGTCCATGACCCTGAAATCAGGCTCCATCCTGGTCAGCGGTTCCACCCTGGCCAATGGCTCCACCATCGGCGGCGATGCCACCGTCAATGGAGCCCACACCCTGAGCGCTGATCTTTCCCTGGCGGCGGGCTCGACCTTGGCTTCTGGTAGTGTCATCGAAGCCGGAACCGTGCTGACCAACGACATTGTCACCACGGTAGGCACCATCAGCGCCAGCGCCACTCCCACGGCCATTGACTACACTACCTCGGGCAGCAACACCCTTAATCTGGCTATGACCCTGGAAAACGCCTCGGTGATCGCCAGCGGCTCGGTGCTCGCCGCCAATGCCGGAGGTGCGGCAAGTACCGAGCTCACCAGTGAAACCACCCTGCGCCTCTCCGATTTGAGCGTTCTTACGGCCAACGATGCGCAAACTGCGATTGTTCTTGTCGACGCCGCCATAGATGATCTCAACACCATCCGTATCAAGGTGGCCGCCACCCAAAATCAATTTATTGCCAATGTCAGCAACCTCAGTAGCGCCCAGCTCAATGTGCAGAATGCCTATTCGAACATTATGGACATCGATTTTGCTGAGGAAACCAGTATTTTTTCAAAAATGAACGTTCTGGTGCAATCCGGTGGTTTTGCTCTTACTCAAGCCAACGCAATGACCACAAACGTCCTTGATCTGCTTCAGGGAGGATCCGCAAGCAATTAAAGTGGCTTCCTGAGTCATTTGACTGTAGTTGATCAAAGGATAGGCGACCAAGTTCAGCGCTGCCCCAACGGTAAGCGATTACAGGTGCGGCGCTGTCCCGATTTGGTCTTTCCTGGTATGGCCTGTTTTGTTTTCTTCTTTCTGATTTCGTAATCAGATTTTTTTAAGCTCTCCCGCTTCAATATGGATTCGGCATTCTATAAACTCTGGATCAGGCATATCGGAAAAATTTAGCACTATTCCATTTTGTGTGAGCACCTTAGTGGCATCGTCAAGATCCAGGACATACCTTTCCAGTGAGCCATAGGCTGATAAAATTTTATCCTGCACCTCCTCAAAAAAAGCAGTGCCTGGATACGCCGTTGCCACGAACATACTTTTTTGGTTCAAGCCATGTTTGATGATAAATTGCGCGGTTCGGCGTAATGATTCCCGTGTTTCCCCAGGGTATCCCATAATCCATGTGCAATTTGGGGTTATGCCATGTTGCTGACATAGTTTTACGGCCCGAGACATTTGTGTCGGGTTGTTTTTTTTGTCCATTCTGCGCAGAACTGACGGGTCGGCAGATTCGCCGCCGAATCCGATATATATACAGCCTGCATCGGCAAGGGTATGGACGGTTTTCTCGTCAATTTCGTTCATGCGACCATGGCAGCCCCAGGCAACCCCTGATGTTTTCATGAGTGGCAAAAAGGCCAGGAGCCGTTTCCGGTCAGCCATGAAGTTGTCATCGACAAACCCAATGAAATCCACCTGAAACAGCTCAATTACCTCCTGCACATCCAACATAAGTCGTGCCGGGCTGGTCAGCCGGTAATTTCGTCCTCCCGTTGCTTGTCGGTCGCAGAACCGACAAGAGTATGGGCAGCCGCGTGAACTGATGAGATTGATACTGCGCTTTGTTTCAAAGGATGTCCAAGATGAGTTGCCTGCCCCTTTTCCCCATACCGGATTTGCCAGATAAGTCTCCATGGCAAAGGCCTGCCAGTCCACCGGTGGCAGTGTGTTGAGATCCTTTGTTATTTCTGGGCCTAATACAGTTTGTTGGGTGCGGAATTTTTCCGGTTTCGCAAGGATCGCCGTCATTGGGGCCTCTCCCTCTCCCATAACCACCACATCCAATTCTGGCATCCACTCAAAGAGCGTTTGTCCGAAGTCGCTGGCCAAGCCTCCTCCGCTGACCAGAATACATTCAGGGAAGAGTTCTCTGCAGAGTGTAGCAAGTGATTTTTGCCAACGCAGGGTGGTGATCATTCCGCTTAGGCCAATTACATCGAAATGCTGAGTAAAGGTTGTTAACAGACGGCGTATTTCTGGAATTGTCAGCGGAGGGCGATGGATATTGAGGTCGAGGATAGTACACGAGTGGCTTTGTTGTTTGATCAGGGCGGACAATATGCCAATGCCGACCGGCACCACGTTGGGCTGGGCTTGAATCCGTATGGGCATGTTGATGAGGAGAATATTCATTTTGCTTTGTAGTAAGCCAGGTCGTGGTCCACCATTTCGTAAACCAGATCCTGAAACGATACGCGGGAGTGCCAGCCCAGATCTTTTGTGGCAAGAGCAGGGTTGCCGACAAGCTGTTCCGGGTCCGTCCGGAAGAATTTGTCACTTGAAACCACGTGTTCGCGGTAGTCAAGTCCGAGGCGTTCAAAGGCTGTCCGGCAGAACTCCCGTACGGAGTGCAGCCGGCCCGTGCAGATCACATAATCTTTTGGCTGCTTCTGCTGCAACATGGCCCAGACTGCCTCCATATACTCGCGGGCATGGCCCCAGTCCCGCCGGGCGTCCAGATTACCGAGCTCAAGTTGTTTTTTTACGCCGTGTTTGATC
The DNA here is from genome assembly GCA_003517965.1 of Desulfobulbaceae bacterium. Taxonomy (GTDB): domain Bacteria; phylum Desulfobacterota; class Desulfobulbia; order Desulfobulbales; family Desulfurivibrionaceae; genus Thiovibrio. Next base: position 24,029 of record DOZO01000069.1, on the reverse strand, counting down.
ATGGCGGCATGGGAGGTGATTTTTCGGGTGACAAATTCAAAGCCGCGGCGCGGGGATTCGTGGTTATAGAGAATGCCGCTGCAGGCAAAAATCCCATAAGTTTCCCGGTAATTTTTTGTGAGATGAAAACCGGCAACTTTGGAAATGCCGTAGGCGGAGCTCGGCAAAAACGGGGTGCTTTCGTCTTGCGGCACTTGAGTGGGGCGCCCAAACATTTCGCTGGTCGCGGCAAAGTAGAAACGGGCCTGCGGTGCCAGATCGCGACAGGCGGCCAGCATATTGTGGGTGCCGTTGATATTTGCGTTTAGGGTGGAAAATTCATCGTCAAAACTGGTGCTCACGTAACTTTGCGCTGCCAGATGATATACTTCGTCCGGTTGGGTTTTTCTGATGGCGCCATAGAGGCTGGGGAAGCTTTCCAATGAGCCGGGGATAAGTTCGATCCGGTCGAGCAGATGGGCAATCCGGGGCATTCGGTGCGCCTCATCCTCGAAGGCCACGCGCCGGACAAGGCCATAAACCAGGTAGCCTTTGGATAGTAGTAGTTCGGCAAGATAGCTGCCGTCCTGTCCGGTAATGCCGGTTATAAACGCTCTTTTTTGTTGAGGGCTGTGTATCATTTGGTTGGTTATTTCCCCTTGCCATTGTGTGCGGACATTTCTTTGATAACCGGGCTGATTATTGTCTCAGCTTCCTTTGTCGTGGCAATCCAGGAGGTAAAGTAGGCAATATTTTGTTCGAGTTCTTCAATGACACGTTGTTCCGGGGTCTTCTCCTGAGCGGAGTTATTGAATATTTTACGGGCATAGATGAATTCATGGTGCGCCGTAGCGCGAAGCGGATAAAGCGCATTGGTGAGGTCAAGCAGTTCCATGAGTTTGTCAAAGGCATTACCTGATGCCACAATCGTTTTTTTGAACTTTTTTAAGGCCTGGACTTTTTTGTTGGGAATTTGGGAAAGTCTCCAGTGCAGGTAAGCTTCTTTGCCATTTCTAAGGCCTTCTCGCGCTGTCTTGTGGCTCGTGTTTATTAATTTTTGCAATTCAACTAGGGCATGGATAGCGGCGTCCAAAGAGGGTTTTTTTGCCTTTTTAAAGACATTGGCAATAATTATATCAAAGGCCATTCCCTTGTCCGCATATCTGCTGAGCGCCTCATGCAATAGCATCACCTCTGTGCCAGGGATCAGGGCGCCACCTTCGGTGGCATCAATGAATCGCATCTCGCTATTGTGGCTGATAATGCTTTGCAGAGCAAGAAGTTGGTTTTTGAGAACTGCAACAGTTTCGACCTCGCCCCCATCCCATGCGGGTATTTTTATCCGGTCTGTCTGATCAAGATTCCCCCACGAAACAGGGCATCCATCCGCGTGGTCTTTTTCTCCGCTTAAGGCCAGGTCCAGGCCAATAAAAATTAAGGGATTACAGCCGGCCACCGTTGCAAGTTGCGTGGCGGCATGCGTAACAGAAAGCATATGGGCAAAGGGTGACTCCTGGGCAAAGAGCGGATCCAGGTATAGGCGGAAAAGATCATTGACCCCGGGGATCACAAATTTAGGCCCGTTTTTAAAGCCCTGCACTGTCTCTGGAAACGCATCTGGTGTCCAGGCCAGGGGCAACTCAGCATGGGTGTCGATAACATTACGCAGCTTTGTCATGCTAGCCGGAATAGGGTCAACGGTCAGTATGATATGAGGGGTGATGCCGTGGTCGATTAAAATCTTGGCCGCACTGTCCACGGCAATGATAAAAACTTTATTTTCCTGGCCTTTGAGGAGGTCCACATTTTTGGTAAGCGAAGGTCCGGCGGCAACGCAAACCGCAGGTAGTACCTGGGCAATATCCTTGAGAGCCTGGACGCTCACCGACCTGATCAACTGCGGCACATTGGCCACAGTATTTCTGAAAAGAAGCGGTCCCTGGGCGACAATGGTTTGAAGTTTTCCTTTAAACAGTAGCAGTTCATTTTGTAAGTTGTTGTAGATCGGGCCGTATGTTTCCGGAAATAGTTCAAGCAGTTTCTGGTGGGAGACAAGGTGCATTGGTAAAGCGCGTGACGCATCATCTTCCTGTTGTAGAAGCTGTTGGATGTTGATGTCTTTGCCAACATGGAGAGAAACATTTGGGCATATGAGCACAGGGCTGAGGTCTACCACTTTGAGAGCTGCGGCAAAGAGTGCGGCATTCGGTTCAAATATAACGAGCCGGAGTTTAGGGCATTTACGCAGGAGCAGCGTTGCTTCGTAGCTAAGGCCCATTCCCACCAAAAAGATGAGAGCATCCTGCTCTGTTGCAAGAAGTTCAAGCAGGCTGGGAAAACTTTCCTGAATATGGGCTAAGTCATGCACAAGTTCTTGAGTATGGGTAACCGGATGGAGGGCCTCAATGTTCGGTCGGCCATCTTGAGATACTACAATGGCAAAGCCGGCTGGTTCTTGTAAGGGGGAGCCTATCCAGGAAAGTAACTCCGGCCGATGCTGTTGCAGCAGGGCAGTATTATATTGTAAAAAATTTGTAGGTGCTTTGTTCATGGTGTTTGCTCTTTTGAAAGTTGCTTTCCTTGAAGATAGGAGCGTGCTCTCTTGGCACACTGCTTTGACTCCTCTATCAAAATTTCATAACGTCCCTGCGTATGCTGACCGGTTTTCCTTGCAGGACCATGCCAGCGAACAGAATAAAGTATCCTTGACAGATGATGGAATCGGAAGCCGGCCATGGCGAAACGCAGGTAGTGATCATAGTCGTTTGCCCCAGTATATTTTTCGTCCATCAGCCCCACTTTTTCATGCAGTTCAGTTCGGTACAGTTTACTCACCCCCAGATGAAACCAGTCTGCAAAGCATTTTTTGAAATTATAGTCCGGCAGCCGCATCTGGCGCACTATACAACCGTTATCGTCAACCAGATTCATGTCGGAATAGATGAAGTCAGCCTTCTCGGCCTCCAAGGCAGCCACCATCTCCGCGATCATATATGGATGGGGCAGGTCATCACCGACAACATAGGTGCAATATTTCCCTGTCGCCTTGCGCAGCCCTTCATTATAGGTGCGGGTCGCGCCGATATCCTTTTCAAATGTTATAATTTTAATTTTTCTATCCTGGGGATAGACATGAACGGAGCGCCGGATGATTTCGCCATTTTTCGCAAGATGGCTCACCGGCTCCATCTTCTGTGAGGTGATTTTGTTTTTGAGTCCGACCAGGTACTCTTTTGTGGTGTCGGTGGAGCCACCGTCCACAATGATGATTTCCAGATTTTGGTAGGTTTGAAAAAGGCAGTGGTCAACACAGGCTGGCAGGTATTGGGCCTGGTTAAAAGTGGGGACGATGATGCTTACAAGGGGATGATTTTTCATTGTTCAGGAGGCGTTGCAATTCCGGTGTTAAGCCATTTTATGAGGTCTATGTGTCGGAGGCATGAGGAGCAGGTCCGATGCAATTGGGGGCCTTCGACTCCATGGTCTTGGAGGAGGATCACGGATGAGCTCGTGGCCGATTGATTCCGGGTGAAGACAATTTTACGGGGTACGGCCAGGTTGTCAAAGGATTTTATTAAGGGAAGATCTTCTGTTTCGAACTTGAAAAAAATGTTCTGTCTGTTGATGCGTTTTATTCGTCGGTTCCATTTTAATTTTGCCTCATGGCTGGTTGGATCATGGACAAAATGGATACGCACTCCATCAAGAGCCCCGACCGGGTAGGTGTTTTTCTGGTCTTCTGCGTGGAAGATAAGATCTTGATTCAGGAAGTATTCTATGTCGCCAGCCAATGTTATATAATCTTGCGGGGGAACCACCAGATTAATAAATGGCGTCTGGAACTGAATGCCGAGCCAACTGTAGAGAATGCCTCCCCAGCAGTCATTGGAGATGAGAGTGAAATTACGATTTCTTAGTTGCTGCTGTGCGGCATGGGTTTCAAAAATTGAACAATCGAAGCTGTATGAGGCCCCTAGGCGGATAAGGCAGTTGCTGTCGATCCCCAGCCCAGTTAGTTGCCGGACGATATCGGCGTAAAAGGGCGTGGCCAGGACTATGTGGTCGTACCTGATATTGTTGATGGATTGAAATGGTGTGATTTCGACACCATGCAGATGGGTTCCATGTTTCTGCACATCGTTATCGAGCAGGCCGGTAATTGTAAAATCCATACCTGCCAAATCCCGGATAATGGAATGGAAGGCCTTTCCTGTGCCACAAAAGACAAGGCGTTTGCCGGAAAACGTAGTGTGAATATCTAAAGGCATTGTTTGTGAGTTTATGGTTGTCGGTTATTTTGTGAGAGAGAACCCCATCGTACAATAGGGACCATGAAAATCGCTGAGAAATATATCCGGGGTGGCCATGAGTGTATCAAGAGCGCAATTCCCCCCCTCTGGTGCTGAGAAGCCGCAGGCAACAAGATCTTGGAAAATATCCCATTGATCGAAGAATGGTTTCCATGTGGGGCCCTGGTAGATGTCAATGGTCATGATGAGCAGCCCTTGAGGTTTCAGGCATCGCTTCATCTCTTTTAGGGCAGGTCTGGCCCCCTGCGAATCGAAAAACTGCACCAGTTGCGGATGGTCAGGATCCTGGGTTGGGCAGACGATATGCTCCAGAACGCTGATACAGAAGATGGTGTCAAAGGTGTCGTTGGCAAAGCTCATATCCCGGACATCCATGATGCGAAAGTCGGATCTGTTTGCTAGTTCACCCACCTCGGCGCCCCAGGTTACCGAGTCGGACCACTGACGCTTTTCCAAGTCGATGAAGGTGACCTTATGGCGCTCTTCAAGAAACGAGGCGTAGGGGAAGGTGAAATCCGGAGCGACATCCAGAACGCGATTGTTTTTGTGCGCGGCAATGCCGCTTTGTTCCAAGGCCCATGGGTATTCCCAGTGCCGTGAGCCAAATGGTTTTGCGCCGCAAAGGAGGTCGCACTTCCCGGTTTCCATATACCGAGAAATCTCTTTATGGGTCGCAACGGTCCAGGTGTTTGTCGTCATTATCTGAGCGATCCCTGAAAAAATGATTTGGGTTATACTCGCCCGCCCACGGTGAGAAAACCGGTTGAACGGCGGAAATCTTCGGGGGTGAAGTCGTTGAATTCCTCGGCCGGTTTCGGCATCAGCTGCGCTGATTTTGCCGGCAGGTTTGGTGCGGTCCGGCTGGTCGCTTCAAGAAGTGTTTTGGCAATGTTGCCGAACTCGGTAATGAATTGGCAACTGAGCCACCGGTTATGATGATACCCGGATTTTTTGCATATGTTGAGCCACTCCTCGTTGGTGTGGGAATACATGTCAAAAAATGAGCAGTTCGGTCGATGGTTGCCGGGGTGTATGTGATGATAAAATATGCCGCCGGATTTCAGGGCCCGCAGGCTTTCTTCGATGGCTTTGGGGGGGGATTGGACATGCTCGAGGAGATCGGAGGTGAAGAGGATGTCGATGCTGCGTGAGGCCAGCGGCAAACGCTCTATATCTATGGTCATGAACAAGACTTTGTCCTGATCGACGATCATAGAGGTCGGGGTAGTTGCGATCACCCCCTCCGGTGGCATGAGAAAGAGATCCCTATTGTCCGTGTAAAACTTCCGCAGCAGGTTGTATATATTTTTTTTGAGAGAAATGTCCGGGAAAAAGATCATTTCATCATCTAGATTAGAGCAGATGACCCGGGCCCCCGCCATTGCCAGCAGGATATCGACCACTAGGGTGTGACCGACCCCGACATGCAGCACTGTTTTCCCCCTAAGAGGCTGGTCCTGGTGTTTCAGATAGTCGGAAAATTCGATGAAAATTTGAAAGTAATGCTCCGCTTGCAGGCTGAAAGCAACATCCAGAAAGTAGTCTTTATTTGGTGTCAGCCCATAGGAGTTAAGCTGGCGGGCGATACTTTTTTTCCACCAGGAGCAGATAATTATGATATCGGCCGGATTTTTTTCTCTTAAGATTTCCGGGGGGTGAATGGCATAGCCCTGGATAGTCTGGCCCCATTTGGCAGGATCATTATCAACGACATATACAATTTTACCAAGATTCTTAAGGAAGGGGATATTTTCAATTAATCCCGATCCGGCCCCGAAAACGATGATGTTTGTCTCTGTTGGCATGGAATATCTGTTTGTTTGTATTATGAATTGAAGATTATGGGGTTATTTTTCAGTTGATCCGGGGTCATTGTTTCATAGCGGGTTAAATCAGCATACCGGGATGGGCGACACGCTTCGAATATCCGGTAGCCATGTAAATCTTCGCCTTGGTGAATTTCAGTAAATCTGTTGGCCAGGGGATCTTCTTCGATGAAGTGTGGGGTGAGGTTCTTGTCGAGGAAGAGATGCCTGTCGGGGGGGAGAATCAGATAGATCTTCCTGTATCGCTGATCATACCGATAGTAATCGATGTACTGGCACATTGTTTGTGTGGTTGTTTTTTCTAACTCTATCGCGATTTGCCAGTGCTGTAAAGCGATTCCAAAAGAGTTCAGGTCTTGGTATGTGAGCATTAGAAGATCTCCGTGCTGCAATAGGTTGCGTAACAGGTCAATCGTTTTTTCGCCATGCAGCGGAGCAGCCAGCGGCGGTTCGAAATAGATGCTTTTGGGGGGTGTGGAAAAGAATGCGATTGCAGATTTGGAGCCTTCTATGCCAAGAAATAAGAAGATCAGGGGTGTGCCGATTTGCTGTAGGTGTGTGAACAAAATGGCGCTAAAGACCAGCCAGATAGGGAATAGAGTGGCCCCGGCCCTGCTGGCAAAATGAAAGTACCTTCGTAATTGGGCGTGAAAAAAAAGAAAGGCGCAAAGGTAGATCATCATGAAAATATACATTGGTTGGGTGCTGTGACTTTGGGACTGGGAGTAATAGGTGATAATCCCAGCAAATCCTGTCAGGTATATGAGGCCGTTTGATCTGTAGAAGCCGAAACGGGCCCAGGGAGTCAGCGCTATTGCAATACCGTTTACGGCAAGTCGAATAATTCCATGGAGTCGCTCGAAGATGTTCCTTTCTGATAATACCTCTGGAGGGGTGTCTCTTTGTTCGTCAGTGACAGAAAATCCAAAGTATTTTTGTTGGCGATGGAGCAACTGCAGGATCATGTTTTCCCGACCCAGTAGAATATCGATAATGAAGGGGCAAAGTGCAAGCGCGACCGTGAGCAGGGAGAACCCGGTCTCCAATCGAAGAAAGGGTAAAACGCAGCAGATGCAAAATGCCAGAATGAACCCCGATGATTTGATCCGGATGCCAAGCCAGGCAGAAAGACCGAGGAGGATGGCAAGCACCGGAGAGGGGAGCATATTCTGGTGGTGGATCAGGGTAAGGACAACGCTGATGGCGGTCATCAGGTACATGTCGGGCATGATGGTTATGCTGAGATAAAGCGGGGCGAGACAGCAGGCTACCGCAGCAAATGCGAGCCATTGTAGGGATGGCGGCATGATGGATTGCAAGCAGAGAGCCATTATGATGGTGAAAATGCATTGGAGTACCAGTGCCCCGGTCATTGGTTGCAATCTTGAGAAACGGAGGAATATGCCGAGGGTTTTGATGAACCCTTGATATTCTGAGACCTGTAAAGGATGTTTCCGCCAAGATGGATAAAAGTCAAAGTTTGATAGAAGTGTACCGCTCTGACTGTATTTGATGGCTAAATGAAGGATGCCACCGTGCCTATATGGCGAATGGAAGTGTCTCCAGAGAGGAATGTGCACAACTATAAACAGGGCAATCGCGCCAATAATGGTGAGGTGTTCTGTGTTCATGGATATATCGATGACGAAAATGGGGGAGATTGGTTAAGCCTAAAAGATGGGATTACCTACTGTATTTGGGTGGGGAGTTATTCCCAGAAGACTGGTGACGGTGGGGTAAATATCAACCAATGAAATCTCTTTTTGGATAGTTTCATGGGGGCTGATTCCGGACCAGGCAAGGATTCCCCTGGAAGACTCAACACCATATCCATGCATGCCATTGACCGGTTTTGCCTGGTAAAAATTAGGGGAAATGATTGTGCCTTCCGGGACTATGGCGAAGAAATCGCCAAATCGGGGATCGAGTCCTGCCATGCCGTATTTTTTCAGAGAATGATCGTCAAGCAGCTTCGATTCGACCAAATCCTTTTGTATCCATTCGATGAGCATCTCATGTTTGTCTCGGTTGAGTAACCAGAATCGTGCCATGGTAGAGTCAAGAAAATAGTCAAAGTCGATGCCGGCTGTGAGGGGCCATTGTTTAATTTTACTCTCAAAATCAATGGAGTTTTTAACCTGACTCATGCCATGGTCGGAATGAATGATCAGCGCCGCATGGGGAAACTGAGAGCGGATATTTTTGCAGAGCAATTGGATTTGGCTGTCGATCTCCTGGATGAGAGCCTCTGTTTTGTCCGCTTTCGGCCCAAATTGATGGCCGTAAATGTCTGGTGTAACGACATGGGCTAAAACATATTTGCTTTTGGGTTTGATCGCCTGGGCAAGTTGCGACAGGGGCTTGCTCCAGAAGGAGGTAAAGGGCGGGCCGAAATATTGAAAGGGAATGCGGTTGTCTCTAAGATGGTCAATCAATGTAGGCGGACTGCCTTTATCCTTAAAGGATGAGAACCTGCGGGCAACTCTGGGACTGTCAAAAAAGGGGAGATACCGTGTTGGTAGATGTTTCGGGATTCGGCAAGGTTCTCCGCTGAGCAATCGTACAATGAGTTTGATTAACCAGCGGTTGTGATGTGAGAGCGGTTGTGAGGATTTGAAGAGAAAATGGAGAAACCTTAATCTGCTGGTATCCGAATCCCGCCAGAGATCGGTGAAATCTTTATTTTGAGCAGGAAGTGTTCCAGAAAAGATCATCCCCCTTACTCCAAATGGGGAAGGGATCACCATGGGGCGTGCGCCACCTTGGCCAATATGTTTTGCAAGAAATGGCGCTGAGCGAAGATAGCACGCATCGAATCCATCAAGAATGATATGCACTAATGGAGTTGGGTGTGCCGTTGCTTTCATTCAAGTTCAGATAGGAGTTGGTCGATTTTGTCGTGCATCGGATCATGATGAAAGGTCTGGTATTTTCTTCTTTTGCCCCGGATTATCAGGTTGTAGATGTCATTGAGAAAAGTCTGGAGCCGCACTTCAGGGACCGGTCCAAAAAAGTGCTTTTGGAGACGATATGTTCCCCATTTCCCGAAGGCGCCGTATATTTTCCCGGCCAGCGAATTGTCGCAGTACACGCCGCCGATTAACGCCAGTTCCCGCAATCTTTGGATGTGGACTCTTTCGGTGTCATTCAGCCAGGGGACTTGTTGCGGAAAACGTGCTTCCGCCTTTACCCAGTCGGTCAGTTTGGCGGGTGGTTTGTAGCCCAGTTTCAGGCCCTCCTCCCAGAGATCCGTGCCGGGGAACGGGGCATAGCTGAAAATGCTGTAGGTGTGCATGCTACCAAAGCGGCTGCGGAGGCTGCTGATCAGATCAACAATTGCCATTCGGTCCTGTTCGGTTTCTCCCGGCAGTCCCATGATGAATGAAGTGTGGAATTTGATGCCGCAGGCAACAAGTTTTTCACCCATCAGGAATACATCTTTAATCTTAATGTCTTTCTTGATCCGATCGAGCATTTGTTGGTTGCCGCCTTCAACACCAGTCAACAGGCGGTCGCATCCCAGGGCTTTGAGTTTTTTCAGTGTGCTTTCTTTGATTTGCTTGTGATAGTCGACCCTACAGCTGACACCCTCCCAGGTGACCTTTATTTTCCGATCCAGCAATCCTTGGCAGATTTGATCCACCCGCTTGGCGGAGACAAAGAAGTTCGATTCGGTACCGAAACTGATCGTCGGTTTCTTGGCATATCTGCTTTCTGGCCCGTAGGTTTCAAGATAATGATCAATGAGGTGCAGTACATGGTCTGCTGACATGGCTCGCCAGCGGCGTTTGTAATAGAAATTGTTAAAGCAAAAGGCACAGCGGTGGGGGCACCCCCTGCTGGTGATGATCGTCAGCCTGGGGTTCTTCGTCCGGTTGAACAGGGCGTCAAGTTCAAAAGGGGTCGATGGTATCTTTTCCAGATCAGGAGGGGTATTCTGGGGGACGACAACCACGGCGCCTGTGTCATCCATGGTAACCAGGCCAGGTATACCCTGGAGGGGTTCCTGGTTGGCCAGTGCTTTGACAAAGGCGGGAAAGCTTTCTTCGGCTTCATCGGTCAGAACATAATCAACATATTTGTTTTGAATAGTGTGTTCCGGCACCATGGTCGCATGGATTCCCCCCCATACCACTGGAACCGTGCTATGCTCTTTGACGAGCTTTGCTGCTTGCACGGCAAAATAGATCTGTAACCCGGTGAGCGCGGTGATCCCGACGCAGACCGGATTGTTCTTGAGTTCATTAAGCAGTGTTTCTTTCCAGTTTGTATCCGTTTGCTGGTTGATAATAATTGGTTCAAAGCCATGGGGGATTATGGCCGCCGCCAGTTGCAACAATGCCATGGGAGGAGTGAGTTCGTCCAAGGCATAGATGTGTTCCGAAAAGGTTGGTTGAATGAGAATTACTTTTGCAGATGTGTGGTTGTTTGTTGGCGTCATGTTTCACCCTTTTATGATCAGCGCGGAACCGCATTTGTCCGGCATTGGGATGGGGGTTTCTAATTTATCAATGAAAAATTCATCCACGGCCTTTCTGGCGCCTTGCCAGGAGTTATAGTCATGGATGACCAGCAGGCCGTTTGCTGTCATTCGTGGATAAAAGAAAGTCAGTGCCGCCTTTGTTGGTTCATAGAGGTCGGCGTCCAGGTGAGCAAAGGCAAATTTTTTGTCAAAAAAATCCGACGGGATACTTGCCGGGAATACTCCGGGATGGAAGTGAATATTGGTGTTCATGGGGGCTATGTATTGTTGGACTTCCGGTAAGCAGGTATCGGAAAAATAATGGCCAGGGACGGCATGTCCGGTATGGTTCTTTTCCGTGTTGATGCAGTCCTTGGTAAAACCCTCAAAGGTGTCGAACAGGTGGAGGGTACGTTCTGGTACATAGTAGTGAATCAATTTGGCGGAAAATCCTTTGTATACTCCTAATTCGGCGAAATCTCCGGCAATATTGTTGGTAATGATAGTGCGCAGCAAAAGAAGCAGCATGTCTCGCCGGGTGTTGTCCCAGGGTTCCAGGTTGCAGATCTGGCGGGTCTGCGTTTCGCCCATTATCTGGAAGCCACCGGCAAATTCTGTGAAATCGGGTTTGTACCACCGGGATCGAGGATGGATGTCCATCTGGCTTTGCATAAAAAACGGTGTCCTTCTAAAAAGGTAATACAGGGGTTGGGGGGCCATTTTGATGGCCATAGGGATATATTTTTTGGGATTTGTGATTAATTTTTTTATGGCTTCGAGCATAGGGTTACCGAAAGAGGATAGTTGGATGGTGGCCTGACTCTCATGAGTTTATTAAACGATTTGCAGAGATGCGGTAGCGGTTTCCGCGAGTATTTGCAGGAGATAGTCATCGAGCGCGCTCCGTTCTCGGGCACATCTAAGCTTGCTGTCAGAAACGGGATAGACTTTTTTTAACTGTAGTAGGGCTAGGGTCATTTGGTCGTTTGTGGGTACAGATGTTTCCCCATGGCAGTTATAAATATGCAGCAGGGCGCAATACCAATAATAACAAGCAGGTATGAAAAAGGTCTTGAGTGCCGGCAGGTATATCTTGTGTTGTTTTATCAGGAGTCGCAGGTTGTAGTGCAGCATGCTGATAGCATGTATTTTTGAATGATATTGCAGAAAATTATGTGTTATCCCATCTGTTTCCGTATCTGTTATTTCATATACTTCTCGCAGCAGATATCGTGCACATGCGGCAAGGGTTTCTGCCGCCCTGGTTAAGCCGTCCGTTCCTGCGGCAGCTTCTTTCGCCGTGTTGGTCAGCACATTCTTGGCCCAACGGACATCATCGATAAATGATGGTTGTGCCGTGAGCAATGAGGGATGGTCGGTATTGATGTGTTCGATAACCCTGTTGAAGGTAGAGAGTGTCTGGCCATCGTATCGTTTGCTGAGTATGTGCAGGGCCTGGCAACAGTCCAGAATGATTTTTGCAGATTTCTTTGCAGCCAGTTCAGTGTGGGTTTCCTGGTTTATGCCGGTGTTCTGGTGGGAAAATAAAAAGTGGGTGTACATCCTGTTGAAAATGAGCCGTAACCCTTCTGAAGTATGCAGTTGCTTGCCGGTTATCAGGGTTGCGTCACAGGCATCCTTGCCATAGATAGTTTTCCCCGCATGCAGGATGTCGAAGTGGTCTTTCAATAATCGTTTTTGTGTTCCTGGCAGTTTTCTCGTGAAGTGGAGGTCCACTGGAATGATTTTTGTTATTTGCCGTATTTCTGATGGCAGGCTACGCTGTAAGAGTTTTGGATAGGGGTAGAGTGTATGGACCAGGATGTCAAGGTCGCTGCCATATACTATTTCACCATGTTTGATATGGGAAAAGCAGGCATCCCCCCGGGCAAAACTGCCATAGAGGATGATTGATTGCACCCCGCGAAAGGATTTGGCTATGGCGGTGCAGATGGTGCGCAGGAATCCTTTGATCTGAGCGTCCACGAGTGGGTCGGTAGCGATAAATGTCCTATGGTCGATATGCTGGGTCATGCTTCCCATGTGACCGGTTCTCAAAATTCCGCCTTGTCGCAGCCTTTGCAAAGAGCAATGGCCACCCGCTTGTGTTGCGTTTGTTTTTCTCTCATTTCCCTGATGGTGGTGTTGTTCCAAATGGTTGCAAGGCTTTGGTCACGGATATTTCCCAGTACGCACTTCGCATCGAAATCGAGACAACAGGGAACAACGGTGCCATCCCATAAAATGGACAATGAGTTCCACAGGTATTGGCAGGCTGGGAGGGCTTTGGCTTCTTTTGTACCGGACAAAAACCTTCCTCCCCAGGAATGGTGTCTGGCGATGTTGAATTTGTCCACCGGCAGGTCTTGGTATTGTTTGATGAATGTTTGTATATGGTCGGCGGTGTGTTCATTCTCAATGATTTCGATAATTGTATATGGAGACTTGCTCTGGCTCTCTATTTTGTGCTGCAGCAGGTACCGGATGTTTGCTAACGTTTGATCGAATTTGGCGCCTTTCCGGGTTTCTTCATAATATTGCGGAGAAATCGCGTCGAAAGACAACGATAGAATATCCAGTCCTGAACTGATAATCTCATGGCATCTGTCTTTGGTGAGCAACGTGGCATTGGTGTGGATTCGGACTTTGAGATTGTATTTCTTGGCATGGCGGATCATATCAAAGATGCGGGGGTGCAGAAAGGGTTCCCCGGCCAGATAGAGATTGATCCGGTCAACAAATCTGTGAGTTGTATCGATGATATTTTTGTATAGCGTCATATCCATAAAGCCCTGTTGTCGACTCATGCCATTGCTTTGAAAGCACATCTTGCATCTGAGGTTGCAGGCATTGGTCGGTTCAATCCAGAGGCTGGGCGGCATGGAACGGAGACAGGTGTTCCCCCGTTTGTAATTGAGTAAAGTATGAAGTTTGGAAACGGTTTTACCTATCATAAAGTTAGCTTTTTTCTGCGCGGGTGAAGAAGTTGCCGAGCATGGAGCGTATGACGGAGAGATACAGGCGATAACGGTTGGTTGTGAAGAGTTCATGTAGCCTCTTTTTGATGAAACCGGCTCGCAGGTAGAATTGTATATGGGCCTTTTTTTTCATGGATAGCAAATCGGTTTTGGTCACTCCTGGAGTGGGCCAGAAGCAGTCCTCCTCGGAAACCGTGCCATCGAGCAGGCCCTCCCAGAGGTTGGGTGGCAGGTGTCCTTGCTGTGCCGCCTGCCTGTAAACTTTCGTTCCCGGCTTCATGGTCAGTATGTTGAAATTTGTCCAGCCAGGGTTTAGCTGGATCGCGAAATTGATGGTTTCTTCCATGTCCTGCAGGGTTTCTGACGGCAGGCCGATCATGAAATAGGCATAGGTGTCGATTCCGACTTGATCGCACAGGTCGAATGTGTGTCGTACCTTTTTTATGGTGATGTTTTTGCCTATTGTTTGAAGGTTTTTATCAAGTCCGGATTCCACTCCAAAGCGAATCTGTCTGCATCCCGCCTGTTTCAAAAGTTCGATAAGTTCACGGTCAACGGTGTCGACTCTGGAACTGACAACCCAGGAAAATTTGATGTTCTTTTCAATGATCAATTTGCAGATGGTTTTGGCCCGTTCTTTGTTTAACGAGAATGTTTCATCATAGATGTAAATTTCCCGGGCGCCTTGGGCGAGACAATGTTGTATTTCATCAATGATCCATTCGGGAGAATGAAAGGTGGTTTCTCTCCCCCAGAGGCCATGATCGCAGAAGGTGCATTGAAAGGGGCAACCCCGTGAGGTCAATATGTAAGTGACGGGATTGAACCCAAGTAATGTTTTGTATCGGCTATTCGGAAAGAGTTCCCTTGCCGGGTGGGGAAACTTATCAAGGTTATTGACTCGTTTCCGGGGGGTCAATTGGGAGACCTGTTTTTTGGCTTTGGTTAACAGTCCAGGAATCCCTCGCGTTTCCGTGCCATGTTTTAGGGCATCGACCAATTCCAGAATGGTTTGCTCACCCTCGCCCAC
>DOZO01000069.1:7413-9208 GCA_003517965.1 Desulfobulbaceae bacterium | reverse complement strand
TCCATGGCCCCTTGAATACCGTTGGATGTGGCGGTTATGCCAATCAGGTCGGCGGGCATGGCCTGGATGGCTCTCTGGAAACTATCGATGGAGTCAGTTCCCACATAACTGTCCAATATCCTGACCGGGATATCGTGTTGTTGGAGATAGGCCGCAATATATGCTAACCCTATGGGGATAAGGGGATATTGGGCCGCTGGATAGCGGCCATCCTTATCGGCGGCATTGGGATGATGTCTAATGAACAGGACGCGCATATTAACTGAGATGAGAAAGGAAGTCGGCGGTCAAAGTTTTGAAGTCATAGGAGTTACAGGCGGTTTTCCTGGCCGCGCGGCCCATGGTTTCGATCATGGGTCTGTTGCTGGTCAATACCTGTATTTTTTCCGCCAGTAAACGTGGTTGCCTTGGTGGAATCAAGAATCCGTCTTGGCCGTCGCTTATTATTGCTCTGCGGGCCGGCCAGTCGGTGGAGAGAACCGGCAAGCCGCTGGCCAATGCCTGGAAAAGGACGCTGGGCAAAGGGTCATAGCCGTTGGAATAGGCTATGAGGACATGGGATTGGGCAAATATCCCCGGCATGTCTCTCTCGGCGACATTGGTGCGGATGGTGACCTGCGTAATGAGGCCCAGCTCGGCTATGCGTTGTCGCACAGTGCGCAGGTAGGCGCCGTCATCGATGAATCCAACAAAGGTACATTGTGGAGCGGCGCCTTGTCTGTGGAGCAGTGCGAGCGCCTCCAATACTTCAAGGTGACCTTTTTCCGGGGAAAAACGGCCCACCGTCAGAAAGCTGATGGTGTCATGTTTTTCAGCAGCCCCGGGGTGAAATGTTTCCGTGTCAACGCCGTTGCTGGAGATGCCGATAGGAGTGTTTGGGTGATAATAGTCGGTAATAAGGGCGCGGTCACTTGAACAATTGGCGAAAATTCGTTCAGCCTGGTGCATGTTCCGGCGTTGAAAGGGTTGGCTGATCCATTTGATAAAGAGCCGGCGAGCGATGCTTTTAGGGGAAATGCCAAGGTTGGTCAGATAGCCGACATTTACGCCCGGCGCCATGTAAAAGAGTCTGACGCCCTCCTGTTGCAGTATCGCCAATTCATTGGTCAGTGGGGAAAAAGTCATGACCCAGTCGAAGTGATGTGTTGCGAGGAGTTTTTTCGTAAGCCGCAATCGGTTGCGGCTGAATGAAATTCCCCGGCGGTGCCCGCCGAAATGATACAGGGAGGAATACCGGTGGATCGTGATGCCTTGCTGTACTTCATACGCAGGTTGAGATTCTTCCTGCCTGGCAATGACATGAACGGTCACTCCCTGTTTAGCGAAAGCCTTGCTTAAATGATAGGGATGGTACTGGCCCCCGCAGAATAAGGGTTCTTCGGGGGTAGCCGGATAAGGGTATGCGCAGAAAAGTAATATATGCATTGGTTGCCGAATTATGACCTTGCTAACTGGGAAAGGACCGTGATGTATTTTTCTGTAACCGAGGGCCAGGTGTAATCTTGCCGCACACTTTCAATGGCATTGGCGCTGACTGTCTTCTGCAGTTCCTGTTCCTTGGCAACGGTTATGATTGCATTGGCAATGTTGAATGGATTGTCGATGGGAAACAAGAAACCGTTGACCCGATCCTGAATCACATTGGCCATATCGCCTGAGTTAGTGGTAAAGACGATTCGTCCGCATGCCATGGATTCTGTAATCACACTGGAGACCCCGCCGATTTTCCGGAAAGGAAAAACACAGAACTGATGGGCGCGTATTTGATTTGCCAGGGCTTTCTGTGATTGCCTTG
>DOZO01000069.1:0-7173 GCA_003517965.1 Desulfobulbaceae bacterium | reverse complement strand
TCGGTGATTCGGCCGTAAAAAAGGATTCGCAGCGGAGTGTTATCCGCAACCAGCAGTTCTTCATGGGATGCAGGTGGCGGAAAGAAAATATCCGGCGAGAAGCCTACCGGGATGATGTGGATTTTCCCGCCATCAAAGCCGACATCGGTTAATTCGGTATGCAGATCGTGGCCATTGACGATGATTCTATCGGCTGCGTTGAAAGCATAGCGGGCGGGGATTTGGAAAAAATATCCTTTCAACCAGTGGTATTTATCTTCGATTTCATGTCTGTATTCTCCTTGGCGGAAGACATTGCCGCCGAATCGGATGGCCAGTTTTTTCCCCAAGCTGTTTTTGTAATAGGCACCAATGAGTGCCGCTGAGTGCAGATCCGTCAAAATGATGTCGACGGCTGCCAGATGGCGGTGGATGGATTTGCTCCGCAACAGGTTGATCGCCCGGTCCCAGAGAATGGCGGGGGTGACTTTGTTGAAATCGTCTGGAAACTTCGTGTAGGTTCTGACCGGGTGGACAGGAAAATCAAACCTGTTGGTGTCTAATCCCTGTTCCCACATGAGGGGAAAAACGACCGGGGAAAACTTCTCTGAATTATGGAGGTTTTCCACCAGCGTTTGATTTTGGATCGGTTCTCCTCCCAGTTTTGGGAAGAAATTATCAAAGATACAAGCGATTTTAATTTTTTTCGACACGGACATGGATTCGGTAGAGGTAGCGTTTGAGTGCCGGCGGGAAGACCCCGCGGATCAGGTTGTAATAATCAGCCAGGATGTCGGCGCTCAGGGCAACGATGGCCTTGCCTGGCTGGTTTGGCCACAGGCAGAAAAAACGAAAACCCAGCTTGCTCACGCGGATACGCCAAGCACTCCAGGTCGGGTACTTCATGATGGAATAAGACTTGTGGGATCGGGGCAGTTTTTCCGAGGATATCCAGCCGTGTTGCAGGGCGATTTCCCGTAGCTTGGTGCCGGGGTAAGGTTGAAAGATGGAAACCTGCATGGCGTCCGGCATGATCTGCCGATTTAATGCGATGGTGGCTCGCAGGTCGGCAAGGGTTTCCTCCGGCAGGCCCACCATGTTAAAGGCGTAAGACTTCATCCCCTCGTTCTGGACAATTCGAAAGGCGTTGCGGATGGTCTCATCGCTCATGTTTCGACCCAAAACCTTACGTCTGACCCGCTCTGAACCAGATTCAATCCCCATCTGCACTTCGGTGCAGCCGGCTTGCTTCAATAAGGAAGCAATTGGTTGGGTAATAAGTTCCACCCGGGCATTGCAGACGAAGGGAAGATGGATTTCCTGGCTGTACAGGGCGGTGAACTCGGCAAGCCATTCTTCCGACAGGGTGAAGATGTCATTGACAAATTCAAGGCTTTTCACCTGATGGCGGTGGATGACGTCCTGGATCTCCGCGATGATGTTTTCGGGCCTTCGCACCCGGACATACCCGGCTTTCTCCGAGACAATCCTCTTAATGACATGGTTGATGCAATAGGTGCAGCTGAATGGGCATCCGCGTCCGGAAATGACGTCCAGCCGGCCGTCCCGCGCTCTGAGATATTTATCGACATCGAAAAGCTCTCGATCCGGAAACGGAATGGCGTCCAGATCGTTTTCCAGGGCGCAGGGGTTGCGGATCAAGTTGCCGTCCCGGAAAAAATGGAAATTGGTTGTGGACTCCAGTCTGTCGGTTCCCCAGTTGCGGCAGAACTCGACCAGTGCTTTTTCTCCTTCTCCCACGCAGACCGCCTCGACTCCCGGCCAGTGCAGCACTTCTTCCGCTGCCACCGTGGGATGGACGCCGCCGACGATAATCGGGGCGCTTGTGTACCGCTTTATCTGGGCGATGGCCTGTTTGGCTTGCGGGGCTTCTGGGCTGCGAATCGAAAAGGCAATGAAATCCGGCTGCTCTCTGCGAATAGTTTCGGGGAGTTTCTTGATGCTGGTGAAGGTGCCGTCATGCAGACAGGTCTGGTGCCCGGCTTTTTTTAAAGCTGCGGAAAGATAGGCCACGCCAAGGGGAATATACTCTTGGCGAGTTGCGTTAAGATAGACAAAGAGAATTTTCATAGGCGGGTCGTGTGGACAAAAAAATGGGAACAAAAACCAAAGATTTTGTGTGATTTGTAGGTTGATATCGAATAGCCATGTTTCGCCAACACGCGGCGTAAGCCCATTTTGGTGTGGAAAATACTGACCAATTCCCGTGAAAAATATTTTTTGATCTTGAAAGGAAGGCGGTGGCCGCTTAGGGCAAACAGCAGGCTGTTTGCAATCACCACAACGAGGTAAAAGGCTCTGATCGGTTTCAGTTGTGTAAGGCTGTTGAGCAAGGCGGAGATGAAATATCCTGGGCCGAGGCCGGTGATCAACAGAACGCTTCCGGGACGGCTGATCCTAGCCGCTTCGGAAAGGAGCCAATCGTTGTCGATGTAGGGCAGCGCGCCCCGGAGGATTACGGTATCTGTTGTTGCGGCACCGATTGGCAGGCATTCGGCGAAGCCCGCCAAAAAGAGTGCATGTGACGTGCCGCGCAGGATGTGGCCGACCTGTAAGAGGGGGAATTGAACGTCGATGCCGATCACGGTTTTTGCCCCGAGCAGGGAGGCGTCGTTGGCGTAGCACCCGGAGCCACAGCCAATGTCGACAATATTTTTTCCGGCGTATATCGATGCGGGTGATAATGGAATGTCCACGGGATCGGAGAGGCTGTTGCCGTGCCGTTTGTCGAGATTATCTTTTTCTAGAAGGCCGTAGCCAAGCGTTTTCCCCAAATCCGTAAGCTGGAAATTGTCTTCCCCTGGGTGGACAAGTTTGGCTTTTATAAATAAATCCCGCCATGGCCCGAAATGGGCTCCTGTTTGAAAGGTGGCGGCATCACGGTGATAGGCACGGCCATGGTTGACAAACAACTCAATCAACACCCGGGTTGCCTCGGGAGAAGCTACGATTGCCTGGAGGTCTGTTGATTCCATATTTGGCAAGCCGAGGAGAGGGTCGTAAATTCAATGGCCGGGATTTTTTGGAGAATATGGATGATGGTTCGGTAATAGTGTTGAATGATCTGGTTTGCCTGGCCATTACAGACAAGATTAAACGGGTGGACCAGATTGGTGATGAAATACGGCGGACCGGTAAGCGCGATTTGGCGCGGTTGCGGAAACGGTTCCCAAATCGGAAATTCCAGCAGGCCGTTATCCAACGGGAATACACTGTCGTTCCCCGAGATCTTTCGGTCATCCATCGTTGTGCCTTTGACCGTAAATGTGCGACCAAAGGTGCATGAAGAATCATACCTGAGGCTGCATCCATTCAACGCCGCAAAAATTTGCGGGGTTCGCAGGAGCTGGCCGGAGCGGAAACCGCTCACGGCCTGGCCGGTAATATTTTCCAAGTCAATCTTATCTCTTTGTATTTCTGCGGAGATATCTTTCACGCACCTGGCGTCGGGAAGGTCTTCCAAGTGACAGTGCAGGGCTACCTCGTCCTTGCGCCTTTGCATCTCCGCGAGAGGATCTGGCCAGGCGCCCAACTCTTTTTCCCGGCAGTTGTAAAACCAGGTGATTGCCCCTTCCAAGCCTTTTTGGCTGAATAGATCAAGTAAAAATGGCAGACCTTTTTTAAAGGCATTACGGTGGCCGTGCGCATCAAGGTCAACGGTGAGGCAGCAGTATATTTTTCTTTCGAATTTCCGCCAGCGTGGCCATCCGGCTGCCAGCTGGAGTGCCCCGTCCAGGTGATGTATTGTCCGTCGGGTCAGCACGTCGTTTCAAACGCCTCTGTGTAGTGGCGACCGATCTCCGGCCAGGCGTATTTTTTCGCTGAGTTCCGTGCCGTGTCCGGCATGGTTCGCCAGAGTTGCTGCGCATAGAACTCCATGATTTTTTCGGCCAGATCGGCAGGGTCAGAGTGGCGGAACAAAAGGCCGTTCTTCCCATGAATAACCGCATCCGTCAACCCGCCGACCAGGGAAGCAAGAACAGGGGTTCCAGTCGCCAGGGCCTCGAGGATAACTGTCGGCATCCCCTCGGTTTCCTGATGTTTGGTGATTATTGATGGCACGATGAGCGCATCAGCGGAGCGAAGATATTCCGGCAACTTTTCATGCGCTACCTGCCCGGTAAATGAAATGATTGTGCCCTCCGGGTCGAAAGTTCTGGCCTGAACTTCGAGTTTGGGGCGATCTTCACCATCACCCACCAGGGTCAACTTGAGTTGCGGAAGTGATCGGGATAAGAGATTCATTGCTTCAATGAGATGGGTCACGCCCTTGACGGCATACATCTTCCCGATATAGAGCAGGTGCCACTTGGGGGCTGGCGAAGTTGTCGTGCGGCCAAAGAATGGGTGATCCACGCCCATGGGTAGAACTTTCAACGTGCAGGAAGCATCGGGAACAATTTGTGTAAACATGTTTTTTAAATAGGAACTGACAAAAAAAATGGTGTGGCAATGGGTGGAGACATATCTCAAAATGGCGCGCCCCATCGGGATTCTGCGTAATGTGTGCAAGTCAGACGAATGGATGGTGAGAATGTGCGGGAGCATTTTCGGCTGCGCCAGGGCGGCGCACAGCCCTTGAGGGATTGCCCAGTGTGAATGGATGATGTCCGGCCGGAGAGTGTGGATAAGGCGGCGGACGTGGAAATATTCGCATCCGAGCAAGCTTGGGAGCTGTATTTTTCCAAGAAAACTGCCGCGCATATTGGGGAGAATTCCGCGACCGTCGCAAAGTATCTCCTTGCTGGTTGGATAAAAATAGGGGAATCGAAAGACCTCGATCTCGCCAAATTTTTCCCGGAATTGCGCGCCTGGATCATGGGGCGTCAGAACAGACACCGCATAGCGGTCAGTGAACTGTTCGCAAAGTTGCAGGACAAAACGGGCTGGAACCGCATCCTCTTTAAAGCGAGGAAACGTAGAGGTTGTGACCAGGAGTTTTTTCTTAGACTTTGCCAAGGACGGTTTTCCTCAGCAGCCTTTTCCGCAGCAACATCCAGATCAACTCCCCTGGTTTTTGGAACACTGAACGCAGCAATTTGTTGCGGTACACAGACCAGCAGAAAGGAGCCAGGAATCTTCCGAAATATTTCCGAAAGAAGGCGCTCATAACAAGTTCCTCTCCCATTCGAAAGGCTTTGATTCGTTCTTCTTTTGGAAAGGCATGGGTTTCAAAAACCGGCATTTCGTCCCACCGATCAAGGCTATTGAGATATTCCTCGGCCGGAAAGAGGAAGGTGCCGTGTTTGCTTACCCAGTCGAAGAACGATGTTCCCGGATATGGCAGAGCGTTATAAAACCGGACTTCTTGGGCGCCGCTTTTTTTTGCGAAATTATAGGAATCGAGAAAATTGTTGAAGCTGTCATCTGGAGTCCCGATCATGAAAAAAAGCCCAAAGTCGATCCCCACATCCTTCATGATGCCAATGGCTTCTTGCGCTTGGGATATGGTGAGGCCTTTACGCATGGCATTGAGGTTCTCTTGGTTGGCGGACTCCAGACCAAAAGCCACAAAGCAACACCCCGCCTGTTTCATTTTTGTGGCCAGTGAATGGTTGAGGCGGTCCATGCGGATGCCGTTTCTACATTCCCATCGGATTTTTAGCCGATGTCGGATTATCAAATCACAAATCTCTTCGGCCCGCGGGATGGCGGCAGTAAAACAATCATCATTGATGATGAAATATTTGAAACCTTTTTCGTGCCAGAAGCGGATTTCGGCAAAGACATTTTCAGGGCTGCGGGACCGGAATGCTCGGCCGAATAAACTATTGACCGAACAATAAACGCATCGGCCTGGGCAGCCGCGCGAAGTAAGGATGGGGATTTTGTTGTCGATATATTTCCCCAGGGGAGACAAGTCGTATCGGGGAAAGCTGAGAGTATCAAGACAAGCTTCCGGTTTTCTGGCGGGATTAATCCTGATGGTTTGCGGATCTCTCCAGATGAGTCCGGCAACCCTCTCAAAATTTATCGAGTTTTGCTGAATGATTTTTGCAACTTCAACAATGGTTTTTTCGCCTTCACCGATAACGGCCAGGTCCGCTTTGGTTTCTTGGAGGATGGTCGTCGCGAAGGTGGTAACATGCGGCCCGCCAATTATGACCGGAATTTGCTGGAACTGATTTTTGATTGAATAGATTAGTTTGTATGATTTCAGATAGTTCAGTGTTGTGATGGTAATGCCAATCAGGGATGGCTTGTATTCGGCGATTTTTTTGAGCAGATCGGCAACATTGATGCCAAGCCGCATATCAACTACCTTGACGTCGAATCCATCTTGTTGCGTTAGTGCTCCGGCCAAGTATGCAATCCCGACATGTGGTTGGCCCGGCTTGAAGTATTTTCCCTGAATGTCCGGGATGATGAGAAGCGTTTTCATTAAAATGTAAATCCACCGGATGGATTTTGCTTGGTTTCGTCTCGGGACAGATTTTTTTGCATCTGGGTTTCCAGATTTTTAATTCTGACAAGAGATTCTTCAAGAAGTTGTTTTTGCGCGCCATTGATATCGCCGAGTATCCCGAGAGAGAAGGTTGAGAACCCAAGAAAAATAACAAGTACGGCGCTTAAGAAAAGCTCTATTGAATATGGAGTGTGCCCCCCCAATGCCCATGCGAGCAAGGCCGCTCCCATTGTTAAGATCGCGATGGAGGCATAGGTGAAGCTTTTTAACGGTTCATAAAAAAGATATAGCCGCAAAAGGGTGGCGAGAGACTGTTTAACATAATCAAAGGTGCTTGAGAAAAGTCTCGATTCTCGAGTTTTGGTTGGGTTGACCCTGATTGGCACAGAAACAACGCGGAGGTTTTTCTTTCCCGCGAATACGAGAGTTTCAAGGGTATAGGTGAACTTTGTGTGCAAAAATATTTTTTGAGCCGTTTCACGGGTGTAGGATCTGAATCCACTGGTTGCGTCAAGGACCGGGGTGTTGGTTATGAAGCGAACAACACGAGAGCCGAGACGCTGGAGGATTTTTTTGGCCGGAGAAAAATATTCAATTTCTTCAATTGGTCGGCACCCGACCACCATATCCGCCTGTCCATCCGTGATAGGTTGAATTAGTTTTTCGATATCCTTCCCGTAATATTGATTGTCTGCATCGGTATTCACAATAATGTCTGCCCCCATATCGCAGGCAACATTCAACCCTCGCGCAAAAGCAGCGGCAAG
>DOZO01000024.1:14178-14340 GCA_003517965.1 Desulfobulbaceae bacterium | reverse complement strand
GGCATCTACCTGCGCGAATACGCTAAGGACGGCTGGCTGGTGCGGCTGGTCCGCATCGCGGTCAACAACCTGGCCGGCATCCCCTCCATCGTGTACGGCATCTTCGGCCTGGGCTTCTTCGTTTACGGGATCGGCGGCGCCATCGACCAGTTCTTTTTCCCC
>DOZO01000024.1:13709-13930 GCA_003517965.1 Desulfobulbaceae bacterium | reverse complement strand
ACCGTGCCGGTGGTGATCGTGGCCACCGAAGAAGCCCTGGGCTCGATCCCTCCTGGCATCCGGGAAGGCTCCCAAGCCCTGGCCGCCACCAAACTCCAGACCCTGACCAGAATCCTGCTGCCCATGGCCTCGCCGGGCATCCTCACCGGCTTCATCCTCGCCATGGCGAGAGCCGCAGGCGAGGTCGCCCCGCTGATGATCACCGGGGTGGTCAAGCTGGC
>DOZO01000024.1:8667-13561 GCA_003517965.1 Desulfobulbaceae bacterium | reverse complement strand
TGGCCCCGGCCCTGCCCCTGGACAGGGTCTTCCCCTACCTGCACCTGGATCGAAAATTCATGCACCTGGGGTTTCATATCTACGACATCGGCTTTCAATCCCCCAACGTCGAGGCGGCCAAACCCATGGTCTATGTTACCACCCTGCTGCTGATCCTGATCGTCCTGGCGATGACCAGCACGGCCATCTATCTGCGCAACAAGATGCGGCAACAGCATTCCGTGGTCGATGTGTAATTCAATTTCTGAATCGAAGATTAAAGGGCACGGCATGCCGTGCCCCTACAGATCGCCTTCGCCCGTGATCTGTTACTAACGAGGAGAAAAATGCAAACAACCGATTCCGCTATAATAAATATTGAAAACCCGCAGGTCGAGA
The DNA here is from genome assembly GCA_003517965.1 of Desulfobulbaceae bacterium. Taxonomy (GTDB): domain Bacteria; phylum Desulfobacterota; class Desulfobulbia; order Desulfobulbales; family Desulfurivibrionaceae; genus Thiovibrio. The sequence goes on along the minus strand of DOZO01000024.1, from coordinate 13,183 downwards.
TCGAAGGGTTGAACCTCTATTACGGGGAGAGCCAGGCACTCACGGATCTGACCTTCGGGATCGCCGCCCAGCAGGTTACCGCCCTGATCGGCCCCTCCGGCTGCGGCAAATCCACCCTGATCCGCTGCATCAACCGGATGAACGATCTGGTGGACGGTCTGCGGGTGGAGGGGCGCATCGCCATCGACGGCGAGGACATCAACGACCCGGCCTTGGATGTGATCGAGCTGCGGCGCAAGGTCGGCATGGTCTTCCAGAAATGGAACCCCTTCCCCAAGTCCATCTACGAAAACATCGTCTACGGCCTGAGGATCGCGGGCATCGAAAACAAAGCCGTGCTCGACGAAGCGGCGGAAAAATGCCTGAAGCGGGCCGCCCTCTGGGACGAGGTCAAGGACCGGCTGCACCAGTCGGCCATGGGACTTTCCGGCGGCCAGATGCAGCGACTCTGCATCGCCAGGGCCATCGCGGTCAGCCCGGAGATCATCCTCATGGACGAACCCTGCTCGGCCCTGGACCCGCGCTCCACCGGCAGGATCGAGGATCTCATCCGTGAGCTGCGGGGGGAATACACCATTATCATCGTCACCCACAACATGCAGCAGGCGGCACGCATCTCTGACTACACGGCCTACATGTATCTTGGTGAGCTTATCGAATACGGCCCGACCCAGACCCTGTTCACCATGCCGAGTAAAAAGGAAACCGAGGATTATATTACCGGCCGCTTCGGCTGATAGTTTGCAACAAGGAGACACTCCATGGCTAAAAACATTCAAACAGAAATCGAAAAGCTCAAAAACCAGATCGTCTATCTCGGTACGGCGGTGCAGGAAAACCTGCAAAAATCAGTCAAGGCCCTGTGGGAAAAAGATCCCGACCTGGCCCGGCAGGTGATCGCCACGGACAAGGGCGAAATCGACAGCCTGGAGATCAGCGTGGAGGAAGAGTGCCTGCGCCTCCTGGCCCTGCATCAGCCGGTGGCCGGAGATCTGCGCTTCATCGTCACCGTACTCAAAATCGACAACGATCTCGAACGCATCGGCGATCTTGCCGCCAAGATCGCCGACAAGGTCATCCTGCTCCACGACCTCGACCCGGTCAAATTTACCTCCGATGCCATGCAGATTCCGGAGATGTTCAACTCCATGTTTGCCAAAACCATCTGGATGTTCCAGAATACCATGGAGGCCTTTGTCAACGAGGATACCGACCTGGCCTACAAGGTGTGCCTGGAGGACGATGAGGTGGACAGGGACAAGGCATCTATCCGCAGCGAGATGGAGGAGATCATCATGCGCGATCCGGCCCAGCAGGTCTATCTGGCCAAGCTGATCAGCGTGGCCAGAAGTATGGAACGCATCGCCGACCACTGCACCAATATCTGCGAAGACATTATTTATATGGCGCAGGGCAAGATTGTCCGTCATCATATAGCTGAGTTGAGCAGCTTGCCTGCTCAAACGAAACTTATACCCGAAGGGTGAATAACACGATAGTTTTAAGGTAACTACGCAGGAGAAAGTTAATGGCCAGAGAGACCATTCTTGTCGTGGAAGACGACGAAAACATCCAGCAGCTGGTTGGCTACAATCTGACCAAGGCCGGATTCCAGGTGATCTATGCCGATAAGGGGGAACAGGCCTTCGACCTGATCAGGATAGAAAAGCCAGCGCTGGTCGTGCTCGACCTCATGCTCCCAGGTCTCAACGGCTTCGAGGTCTGCAAGCTATTGCGCAAGGATCCCAAGACCCGGAATCTGCCCATTGTCATGCTCACCGCCAAAAGTGAGGAAAACGACATGGCGATGGGTCTCGATCTCGGGGCGGACGATTACATCACCAAGCCCTTCAGCCCCAAGATCCTCATCTCCCGGATCAAGGCCGCCCTGCGCCGCAAGGAAGGTCTGGCCGAAGAAGGGAGCGAAGGCAGGAACAAGGGCACCCTCACCGTGCACGGAATAACCATCGACCCCAACCGCTACGAGGTGCTGGTAGCCGGCGAGACCGTCAACCTGACCGTTACCGAATTCTCCATTCTCGAACTCCTGGCCCGGAGGCCGGGCTGGGTCTTCAACCGGCAGCAGATCATCGACGAGGTTCGGGGCGACGACTACTTTATCACCCAACGTGCGGTGGACGTCCAGGTTTTCGGGTTGCGAAAAAAGTTGGGCGAGGCGGGCAAATACCTCGAAACCGTACGCGGCATTGGTTATCGAATGCAGGAATAACCACGCCCGGTTTAAGAGTAGCCCAGCTCAACTCCAGCACCCGCTTGCCGTGAAAATGTCTAAAAACCAAGGCCCTTCAAAAGATCGTTCACCGCGTCCTGATCAAGAGAGCCATCACCGCCAACTTCCTCGGTGGTCATGGACTTAAGATATTTATCTACATCATCCTGAGCGATACGTTTGCTCTCCGCTACGGAAATCCCGACATTCTTCTCTTTCATTTTCAACTGGGAGCCAAAAGAAACCACAATGGCCAGGAGCTGTACCTGAAAGTCGGTAAGCAGTTTGATAATCTTCATGATCTGCTGACCGGAGAGATCCTGAAAACTCAAAACTTCGTTAATCCGCGAAACAACCTCGGTAATGGAAGAGGCAACCTGAAAGGCGTCTTCAATTTTGTTAAAGATATCATGCTGGTCGTCGATGGTCATCTGACTTAAGCCCGCTACCCGCCCGGCATGCATCTGCGCCAAATTCTGAGTCAACTCCCCGACCAGGGCAAAACTTTCTTCCAGCATATCCCGAAGTTCGGCAATCCTTGGGTCGTTACCTGATGAAACAGCAACTCCCGCGACGGCTGGCTTGTCTTGAGCCACTCGCGCTTCGCCGGTTGCGGCAGAAGCAGGGACGGCCTCCTCAATTTCCTCGCTGGGCGGCACCTCCAGTGGCAGGCTCTGATCCAGGAAGATCTCTTTCTGGTTAAGGTCCATTTTCTTCAGAAGATTCTGGGTCTTGGGGTCCGCACAGGCAGACAGCAAGGCGGAAAGGACATCACTTAGGGGAACGGTGAAAAAATTATCACTATCCGGAGCGAGCTCCTTGATCTTATCTCCCATGGCCTCAACAAAAGCCTGATAGTCAAAGATCTCTTCGATATTTTTACGGGCTCCGGTGATATGGGTTTTTACCGCTTCGTTGGTGCACAGTTCGTACATGGTCTGCAAAACCGTATCCAGCGAAAAAAGATACCTGGTCCGCTTGACCATTTCCGGCGCAGCTTCAGCCAGATCAGGCATCTCTTCTGCAACGGACTCTTCGCCGCTTGCGCCCGAACCTTCCTGCATGGCAACAATCAGCGTTTTGGCCTGACTGATTTTCTCCTGCAGGCTCTGCAAGGTTGTAGCCGCAGATTGTGCGCCCGCTTCTCCTTCAGCAATGATTTCAAACTGAAAGGCGTTATGGTTTTTAAGAGATAACAGCAGATCTTTTACCCCATCGGTCTGGGTCTGGACCTTTTCCACCTGATCCATGATCTCCATGGCAGCCCTTTCGGTCATGGAAACAATGTCATGCAACTGACTCTTGGCATCCTCGATCTTTTCCCCCGCCTCATCCAGCTCCGCTCGTTTCATGCGCCGGTCTTCCAGAGGAATTTCCCCCATGGTTGAGCTGAGGCTCTTTGCCAGCTTGCCAATATCATTAAATATATCATTGGAGACTGTTTTATAGTAATCATCCTCTGTCGCCCAACCGTCCATCGGGGCATGATTCAAGTTCCCTGCTACCGGTTCAGGCGCGGCCAGGACAGGAACGGGCGATTTTTCCTCGGCCATGATCTGTCGCACCATCTGGTTGGTCCCGGTTTCCTGACCACCAAGTACCGTGATATTATAGACCACCGTATCCGTAGCTATCCTGAAAAATCCGGTATTTATTTCAAGATTGACTTCCGCTTTACCCGCTGTGGACATAACCAGCCTCCCGCTGCTGTTTCTCTATTTGCTTCCTGTCTGACCCACAAGGACACACTTCTTTCCCATCGACAAGATGCCAATTTTCTTAAGCCGTTTAACAAAATAGTACAGGTTATTTTCGCGCGGCTCCTAAATATTTTGTAATCGTTCAGGCCGTAATCATGCCCGAAAAACTGATCCCTGTTTCATAAAGCTCCGGCCTGGTCTGGCTGACCGCCACCCAGGAAACCATACCAAGCGCCCGCAGCACCCCGACATCTTCCTCAACCTTGGTGGCGATCCATTTATCACCTGCTACCGCCTGCCAGCCAGGAAATTCCAGGATCATCACCAGCTGACTGCCCAGAGGCAGTGCTTCCTCCACCAACAAACAAAGACCACCTCCGCCGATATCCAGCAATTGTCCATCCCGGTAAGGGACATCAGCATGAAGATCTTCAAGCTTAGTAAAACGGACAAACAGATTTTTTGCAACCCGTTCCTCCTGACGCCGCCCCTCGCCTGAACCATCTTGCGCAACCATAATGTGTCCTTTTTTCACGGTATAACTTAACACTCCCCCAAAATCATCTTTGCACCCAGAGGGTATAAG
>DOZO01000024.1:0-8512 GCA_003517965.1 Desulfobulbaceae bacterium | reverse complement strand
CTGCTCAACTCAGCTTTATTGTTCTACCTGTTTTCCCAAGCAAGAAGCAACCCCCCTCTTGCAAAAATAAGTTTTTTTTAAAAAAACAGAGTCAGAAAACATCAGAAGATCCAAGAATATCCTATTTAATAAAAGGCAGGATAGCTTTAAAAGCCGGGGTGCCTGCCTTTTGCAGCCATTCGTAAATGATCATCTCCGTATTGGCGACGATGCCGCCTACCTCACTGATACGGGCAAGACCAGTCTGGCAGTTTTTCTCAACCCTTGAAGCCACAGCGTCAGCTGGCACCCACATCCGGTAGCCTTGCAGAAGACCGCCCAGTACCGTCTGATAAATGCAGATATGGGTCTCCACCCCGCAAACCACGATGGTATTAATCTTCCTCGACAATTTTTTCGCCGCCTCGACAATGGCCCCATTAGCAAAACAGCCGAACTCCAGCTTATCAAGCGGGACAACCCCGCCCAATTCAGTTCGGATCTCCGGGAGCAAGTCGCCAATGCGCACCACATATTGGGTGGTAGCAAGCACTGGTATCTGAAGGATATTGGCTGCCTTCAGCAGCAGCACCGCATTTTTCACCACTTCGTCCCTGGCCGGAATGGCCTGCATCATCCGCTCTTGAATATCTACCACCAACAGGGCGCATTGTTCCGGCGCCAGACGGTATCGTTTTTCACTCATATTTCCTCCTTTTCCCGACAATAATCACTCAGGAGCCGTTGAGGCCATCCAGATGACGACCTTGTTTGGTTACAACGGCTTAGTGAAAATATATATTGCAAAGAACCATTATTTATCCATACTAAGAAAATTCTCAAGAACTCTATGTAACCAACTATCCACCACAAGACAAATAAATCCAGGATAATCCTGCCCATGAGCCATATCCGCATCACCCAACTCCTCAAAACGCGACCCATCGGCCAGACCGTGGAAATCAAAGGCTGGATTCGTACCCGCCGGGACAGCAAGGGCTTTTCCTTTCTCGAAGTCAATGACGGCTCCTGTGTAGCCAACCTTCAGGTCATTGCCGAGGACAGTCTGCCCAGGTACCAGGAGGAGATCCTCCGCCTCACCACCGGTTGTTCGGTGCGGATCAGCGGCCAGCTTGCCGCCTCGCCCGCCAAGGGTCAGACCGTGGAGCTAAAGGCCGTAGAGGTAGAGGTATACGGCTGGGCCGACCCTGAGATCTATCCCCTGCAAAAGAAACGGCACTCCTTTGAATTTTTGCGTGAAATCGCCCACCTGCGCCCGCGTACCAACAGTCTTGGCGCCGTGGCCCGGTTGCGCAGCGCCCTCTCCTTTGCCGTGCACCGATTTTTTCAGGAACAGGACTTCCAGTACATCCATACCCCGATCATCACCACCGGCGACTGCGAAGGCGCGGGCGAGATGTTCACCGTCACCACCCTTGATCTCAACAACGTGCCCCGCAAGGATGACCGTCCTGATTTCAGCCAGGATTTCTTTGGCCGCCAGGCGAGCCTCACGGTGAGCGGCCAGCTCGAAGCGGAAATATACTGCCTGGCCCTGGGCAACGTCTACACCTTCGGCCCAACTTTTCGGGCCGAAAATTCCCACACCAGCAGGCATCTGGCCGAGTTCTGGATGATCGAACCGGAGATGGCTTTCTGCGATCTTGCCCAGGATATACAGGTTGCGGAAGCCTTTATCAAATATCTGGTGCAGTATGCTCTGGACCATTGCCCGGACGAAATAGAACTCTTTGCCAATTTCGTGGACAAAGGGCTCAGAGCCAGACTGACCGCAGTGCTGGCACAAGATTTCGCCCGAATCACCTACAGCGAGGCTATCGACCGGCTCAAAACCTGCGGGAAAAAATTTGATTTCCCCGTAGCCTGGGGCACGGATCTTCAATCAGAACACGAACGCTACCTCTGCGAGGAGGTCTTCAAACGCCCCCTCATCGTCACCGACTATCCCAAGAAGATCAAGCCCTTTTACATGCGGGTCAATGACGATAACGCCACCGTGGCCGCCATGGATATCCTGGTGCCGGGTCTTGGCGAGATCATCGGCGGCAGTCAGCGCGAAGAACGCTACGACAGGCTGCTCAGCCGTCTGGAAGAGATGGGCCTCAAGCCAGAGGATTATAACTGGTACTTAGACTTGCGCCGATATGGCACCGCCCCTCACGCCGGTTTTGGTCTGGGCTTTGAGCGCCTGATCCAGTTTATCAGCGGCATGGCCAACATCCGCGAGGTGATCCCCTTCCCACGCACCCCGGGTTCGGCCACCCTGTAAACCCCCAACAACCAACGATAATTTATTTGCTATTACAAATCCTTTTTGGTATCAAAAAATAAATAAACCGTTGCGCAGTATTTTTTTAACGAGCCGGAAACACTGAGGGCTTCTCAGTGATGGCTCCAAGCAAGGAACGGAGGACAGCATGTTTGAAGGTACAGTAAAGTGGTTTAACGAGGCAAAGGGCTTTGGCTTTATCGCCCAGGATAATGGCAAGGATGTTTTTGTCCATTACTCCGCAATCAACAAGAATGGCTTTAAGACATTGCAGGAAGGTGAACGCGTCCGCTTCGAGATTGTCGAAGGGCAGAAAGGCCCGGCTGCGGCCAATGTGGAACCACTGTAATCCTCTTATCTTTCAATTATCTCTTTGATCAACCAAGGGCTCCCGCAATCGCGCGAGCCCATCAAGAATTGCCTCTTGATCCGAATCGTGCTAAAAGGTAAGGACAACTCTGTTTACCAGGAACCTTCCCATGCGCCGTCAGATCCTGTTGTCCATCTCCATCCGTTTTCTCATCTACTTCACCCACTGGCTGGTGCTGGCCTATCTGCCCCTGCTCCTCAAGGGCTATGGCCTGAGCGACCTGCAGATCGGGGTGATCATCGGTATTTTTTCTCTCTCCTCCATGGCGCTGATGCTGCCGCTCGGGATGTTCTCTGATTTTTTCTCCCCCAAACGGACGATGCTTTGCGGCGCTCTGCTTTATGCGGGCTATTTTGCCGCTCTCCTCTTTGCCCGCTCCTTTGCCTGGATTCTGGCCGCGGTTTGTGTCGGGGGCGTAGGGAGCGCGGCCCTGGTGGTGGTGAGCGAGTCCTTATACCTCAAGCATTTCGGCCAGATTCAGCGGAGCCGCCGGGTGGCGACCTACCAGTTGAGCACCTATCTGGGCTTCGGCCTCGGCCCCCTGGTCGGCGGCCTGGTGGTGCAGACCTCACCTGAGCTGATCTTTCTTTTTGCCATGGCCGGAGCCGGAGCCATCTTTTTGCTCTCGTTGTTCCTCATTGATTATGAGCCCATTGTCTTTTCCTTTAAGGACTACAGCGGAGATGTGCTCCAGTTCAAGCCCCTGCTGCTGATTGCCTGTCTTTTTGTGCTCGGCACCCATTTCGGGGTGGAACAGACCTCTTACTCCCTGCTGCTCAAAGAAAAATTCAACCTCCTTCCCCGACAGATCGGCCTGGTCTTTGCCTGCATGGGCTTGTGGATGGCCCTGGCCGTACCGCTGGTCGGCAGGTATCATGACAAGAAGAGATCGGTGTTTCTCTTCTTTCTCGGAGGGATGGCCTTTTCCGCCCTGTTTCAGATGCTGACCCCGCTGGCGGTTGACATCTGGAGCCTGGTGATCATCAGGCTCCTGCACACCCTGGGCGATACGGTGGCCCTGCTGGAGCTGGGGGTGCTGGTGGCGCTGCTGTTTCCCTCAGCCCGGCTGGGTGGTAACTCCGGCCTGCTTTACGGAGTGCGTACCCTGGCCACCTTTCTTGCCGCGGTGACGGCCGGAACTCTGAACCGGGAATGGGGCTACGGCGCCTCGTTTTTTGGCAGCGGTCTGTTTGTCCTCTGTTTTGTGATAGGATGTTTTGCCTTTATCGGCCTTAGCGCAAAGCGGCGACAGGCGGTGGGCTGGCAGGGGGATGGGGAATAAGTCTTCCCTGACTGGAACTGACAATATTCCTTTTATTTTTGAATTTAAGCAGGTTAACTATCTTGATGCAGCTTGGCAGCGACAAACATATCTTCTGCGGCAATAACTACTGAAAAACAAGGAACCCATGTTTGAGCAAGCCTTCAAAAACATTGACGACGCACTGCGAAAAGAAGCCGGTTGTGCCAGTGAATTGGATTACGCCGAGCAGACCTCCTGGCTGCTGTTCCTGAAGTATCTGGACAGTCTGGAGCAGGACAAGGCAACAGAGGCTGAGTTAGAGGGGAAAAAGTATTCCTTCATTCTCGATGAGCCATACCGCTGGGAGAGTTGGGCCGCCCCCAAGAGTACCGACGGCAGGCTCGACCACAACAAAGCCCTGGTTGGCGATGATCTGCGGGAATTTGTCGATCGGAAGTTGTTCCCCTACCTGCACGGCTTCAAGCAGAAGGCCACCGGACCGAACACCATCGAATACAAAATCGGCCAGATATTCGGCGAGATCAAAAACAAGATTCACAGCGGCTACATCCTGCGGGACATCATCGACCACATCGACGAACTGCGCTTTCGCTCCCAGACCGAGAAGCACGAACTGTCCCACCTCTACGAAGCCAAGATCAAGAACATGGGCAATGCAGGGAGGAATGGCGGCGAGTATTACACCCCCCGTCCGCTGATCCGGGCCATTGTGCGGGTGGTCAAGCCAGAGATCGGCCAGCGTATTTATGACGGCGCAGTCGGTTCGGCAGGATTTTTGTGCGAGGCTTTCGACTATCTCAAGTCCCAGCCCAAGCTGACCACTTCCGACCTCAAAACCTTGCAGGAGCGCACCTTCTACGGCAAGGAAAAGAAGTCCTTGGCCTATGTCATCGCCATCATGAATATGATCCTGCATGGCATCGAGGCCCCCAACATCATCCACACCAACACCCTGACCGAGAACCTGGCTGATGTGCAGGAGAAAGACCGCTACGACATCATCCTGGCCAATCCTCCCTTTGGCGGCAAGGAACGCAAGGAGGTGCAGCAGAACTTCCCGATCCGTACCGGGGAAACCGCCTTCCTCTTTCTCCAGCATTTCATCAAGATGCTCAAGGCTGGTGGTCGGGCGGGCGTGGTCATCAAGAATACCTTTCTTTCCAATACGGACAACGCCTCGGTGAGCCTGCGCAAGCTGCTTTTGGAAAGCTGCAACCTGCATACCGTCCTTGATTGTCCTGGCGGTACCTTTCAAGGGGCCGGGGTCAAGACCGTGGTGTTGTTTTTTGACAAGGGTGCGCCGACTCGCAAGGTTTGGTACTACTCGCTTGACGTTGGCCGCAACATGGGCAAGACCAACCCGTTGAATGATGCTGACCTGGCTGACTTTATTGAGTTGCAGAAGACCGTTACCGACTCGCCCAAATCCTGGAGCGTGGATGCGGCCAACATTGACCAAACGACCTTTGACCTGTCGGTAAAGAACCCCAACGGTGGTGAGGAGATCGTCCACCGCAGCCCGCTGGCTATTATCGATGAGATTGCGGCGCTGGATGCTGAGAGTGCGGCGGTGTTGGCCACGATTCGGGGGTTGTTATGAGCCCTGGATTTGATGAGAAGAATAGGAATCATGAGAGTAAGGGGAAGGTGTCTTCCCAGAAGTCAGAGGTGGTCTACCAGATAACCTACCGGTTTTGTGAACGCTTTCTCAAAAGAGGCGACCGCACGGTCGATCAGATGGTGCAGGCGTCCCGTTCCGGCAAACAGAATATCATTGAGGGGAGCAAGGCCGCGACCACCTCAAAGGAGATGGAGATTAAGCTGACCAACGTGGCGCGTGCCAGCCTGGAAGAGCTACTGGAGGATTACCGTGATTTTCTCAAGGTGCGGGACTTTCCCATCTGGGATAAAGATTCCAAAGAAGCCCTCTATGTCAGAAAACTTGGCCATAACTCCCCGGCCTCCTATGAGTCCTATCGGGGGTTCTTGGATACCCGCCCCGCCGAGGTGGTGGCCAATATCGCGATCTGCCTGATTCACCAAGCCAACTACCTGCTGGATCAACAGCTTAAGGCCTTGGCAAAGGACTTTCTCAAAGAGGGCGGCCTGCGTGAGCGCATGACCAAGGCTCGGTTGCAGGCGCGGGATGAGCAGAAGAAAGGGCGGGGCAATAGATGAAGGCGGGGTGGAAATATAGGAAATTAGGGGAAGTATGTGAGATTATGGGTGGCGGCACACCGGCGAAAAATAATGAATTATTTTACCGTGATGGTGTAATACCATGGGCAACTGTCAGAGATATGAAATCAGAAGTGATTTCTGAAACTGAGTTCAAAATTACAAAAGAGGCCGTACGCAGTAGTTCAACAAACATTATTCCTAAAGACAATCTTGTTATTGCCACCAGAGTTGGCTTAGGCAAGGTCTGTCTTTTGAAGTATGATACTGCAATAAACCAGGATTTAAAGGGCATTATCCCAAGAAGCACTTCCGAATTGATAGTCGGTTATTTGTTTCAATGGTTCAAAAATACAGCTCATATCATTCAAGATGAAGGTACTGGTGCAACAGTTCAAGGTGTGAAATTACCTTTCATAAAATCTATTATCATTCCTATCCCTCCCATGAAAGAACAACAGCGCATCGTCACCATCCTCGACGAAGCGTTTGACGGCATCGCCACCGCCAAAGTCAACGCCGAAAAGAACCTCCAGAATGCCCGCGCCCTCTTTGAAAGCCACCTGCAATCGGTCTTTACCCAGCGTGGTGAGGGGTGGGTGGAGAAACCTTTAGAGAAGGTAGCATTGATAATCAATGGGTTCGCCTTCAAAAGCACAGACTTTTCACCGAGAGGCATTGTTAAAAGTATCAAAATTACCAACGTTGGAGTCAGAGAGTTTATTTGTAAATCAGACTGCTATCTTCCTGAAGGCTTCGACACAAAATATGTAGCAGCTTCAGTGCAGAAAGGCAGCATCGTTATTGCCTTGACTCGAACCATTATATCAGGAGGACTCAAGGTTGCTGTTGTGCCTGATGAATATAATGGTGCGCTTCTTAATCAGCGTGTCGCTGCAATAACTGATAGGCCAGACACCATGACAGTACCATTTCTTTTCGCCTACCTCTCGACACAGACAGTAGTCGATTATGTTAAAAAACGAGTAAACACTTTGATGCAGCCGAATCTGTCTATTAACGACCTAAGGTCGATGCCGATACCTTTACCAACTGTTCAAGAACAGAACATGATAGCCAATAAGCTTGATGCACTCCGAACCGAAACCCAACGCCTCGAATCCATCTACCAGCAAAAACTCGCCGCCCTCGACGCCCTGAAAAAATCCATCCTCGACCAAGCCTTCACCGGTCAACTCTAGGACGCCAAACCATGCAAACTCAACCCGTTTTTTTTGAAACCCACGAAATCCGCCATATCTATGACGAAAAAACCGAAATCTGGTGGTTCTCTGTCATTGACATCATTCAGGTGCTGACACAGCAAGCTGACTATCAAACGGCTCGCAAGTATTGGAACAAGCTGAAAGAGCGACTGGGCAAGGAAGGAAGCCAACTGGTGACAAATTGTCACCAGTTGAAAATGACTGCTGCGGATGGCAAACAACGCCTCACCGACGTTGCCACTGCCGAAACTCTCCTGCGCCTTGTCCAATCAGTTCCCAGCCCGAAGGCGGAGCCGATCAAGCTCTGGCTGGCCAAGGTCGGCTACGAGCGCATGCAGGAAATGGCTGACCCCGCCCTGTCGCTGGCTCGCGCCCGCGAGACCTGGAAGAAGCACGGACGCAGCAACAAGTGGATTCAGCAACGCATGACCGGGCAGGAGACACGCAACAAACTGACTGATTACTGGGCTGAACACGAGATCAAGAAAGGCGAGGAGTTCGCCATTCTAACCAACATCATTCATCAGGAGTGGTCAGGGGTAAGTGTTCAGGATCACAAGGAGATGAAGGGATTGCAGAGTCAGAACCTGCGCGACCATATGAGCGAGGCGGAACTGATCTTCACCGCGCTGGCTGAGTTATCAACGAGGCAGATTGCTGAGGTTGATGAGGCGACCGGAATGGCCGAAAACAAGGCGGCCGCAAAGACAGGCGGCGCCATTGCCAAACAGGCACGCCAGGCGCTGGAGGCCAAGACCGGCAAAGCAGTTGTCTCTGGAGAGAATTTTTTACCACCGGGAAAGGCCGCAAATAAGCTAAGGAAAAAACCATGAACGAAGCCGAAACCAGAGCCGAACATATTGACCCGGCCTTGAAAGCCGCTGGCTGGGGGGTAATTGAAGGTAGCCGCATCCGACGAGAGTACCCGATTACCCTCGGTCGCATCGAAGGCCACGGTAAACGGGGCAAGGCGCTGACCGCCGATTATGTGCTGGAGTATCGCAACACCAAGCTGGCTGTGATTGAGGCCAAGGCGTGGGATAAGTTGCTGACCGCAGGAGTGGGCCAGGCCAAGGACTATGCTGCCAAGTTGGCGGTTCGGTTTGCCTTTGCCACCAATGGCCAGGGCATCTATCAAGTGGATATGGGCGGTGGCTCCCCTGCTTCCTATGATTCCTATAACTCGGCTCCTCGCTGTTTCAAGT
>DOZO01000001.1:22434-29825 GCA_003517965.1 Desulfobulbaceae bacterium | reverse complement strand
GTCAAAGGTGGTGATGGTCATCTCTTCTCCCTTATTGATATGAAGTTGGTTATGGATATCAGGCTCTGACAGATGATCCCGCGTACATCACGACAGGGCAGTGCAGGGCCTGAAATTTGGCGATCATGTTTTCTTTAGCCTTGCGGCAGCTCGCGCCGTCCGGCTCCAGCACATCGAAGACAACGCAGAGGATGTCCCGGCGGGACCCGGCATGGCGGAGGACTTCGTCCGCCAGGCAGCCAAGTCCGTTGAACGGTTGGTAGACAACGCCCTTTTCCTGCAGAGCGTTGTTCAGGGCGGCGAGAGGCTCTTTTTCCAGGCCCAGGCCGGAAGCGGTTTCGTTCTCCGGCAGATGCAGCATATGGAAAATTTCCAGGCCGCCGCCCAAGCGTTGGCAGAGATGCAGGGCATAGCTGATGGTTCTGGTCGCGATCTCCGGCTTGTCGGTTCCCAGGAGCACCCGTTTGCGGGCATTCTTGTTGGTTTTGAGGAACTGGCGAGCCGTCTCGAACTCCCCGGCCTCGGCAAAGGTCGCCGCGGTCATGGCTTCTTCAAGTTTTTTGAACATCGTCGTCAGGGCGCTCATGGGTCGTTCCAAGGTTGAGAGAGTTCGGTTCAATGGGCGGTTTGGTTCGGCAGAACCTGGCCGCCGGGGATTTGGGCGGTCTGCTGTGCCCGCGGGTTCTGCTTCGGTTTCCGGCCACCCAGGCATTCCCGGGCCAGTTCGGATTCGTTGGCCTCGGCAAAGGTAATAGCCATCATCAGGCGATCGATTTGGTTCAAAATGGGGTTCATGCTGTTTCTCCTTCGTATGTGTCTGGTGCGATAAAACAGGGTAAGGGTGCTGTTGCCTGTTTCATTGAGCAACAAGCGTGCCAGGCCCTAACCAATCAGTTTTATGATGTTATTTCAGGATGTTGCCTTGTTTTCTGGAGCGAGGGGGTGGCGTTTCGTTTTTGCAACGCTATGCTTGGTAAAAAAATAATAGTCAATAAAATCGAAAAGATAAGTTGGTGTTGCAATGAGGAATCATGTGTTGCCAAATGCAACCTCTGGACTTTGTTTTTCAGCGGGGTTATGGTGCTTTCGAACAGCAAATCGGTGAGGGGAATCGGTGCCCTCGCGGCAAAGGAAGGCGGGACATGTTCCATCTCGGCATACGCAAGAAGATCACCTATGGCTTCTACCTGTTGCTCCTCCTCATGGTGGGCTCCGCCGTTTTGACCTATGGCATTGTCAAGCGGGTGGAAGAGCAGGTTGCCTTCGGCGAGGTTATTGAGGATTTTTTTAATACGACCCTTGAGCTGCGCAGGTTTGAGAAGAATTATTTTCTCTACCTGCAGGAAAAGGATTTTGAGGAAAATCAGCTCTACTGGGAGAAAATCCGGGAACTCTTCGTCAACAATGCGCCGGCCTTGCGTTTGGCGGTTTCCGGCGCGGAGCTGGAGCAGTTGGGAAAGGTGATCGAGGCCTATAACGGGCAAATGGACCGCCTTCACGCCTATTATCTGAATATTGCCTCTGGAACGGAGTACTCGGGCGGCGGCCGGACCCAGGAAACGCTGGAGGAGCAGCTCCGCTCTTCGGGAAAGGAGTTGACAGAGTTCGGGGAGAGAACCAGGGATGCCGTAAAGAGGAAAATCAAAACTCTTCTGAAAACGACCCGGAAGATTCTTCTTGCCTCCATGGTCTGCCTGTTTGTTTCCGCCCTGACCATCGCCGCCCTGCTGGGAAGGAAGGTGGTGAATTCCCTGAAGCTTCTCGAGGGATACACCAAGAGGATTTCCCAGGGCGATTTTGTCGAGATCGCGGTGGGCGAAGGGGAGCAGGAGATTCGTTCGCTGCTCACGGCCTTCAACCGGATGACCAAAGAATTGCAGGTGCGCCAGCATCAGCTGGTGCAATCGGAGAAGCTGGCGGCGCTGGGCACCCTGCTCTCCGGGGTGGCCCATGAGCTGAATAATCCCCTCTCCAATATTTCCACCTCGGCCCAGATTTTGGGCGAGGAGATTGCCGAGGACAATGTGGAGTTCAAGCAGAGCCTCATCGGCCAGATCGAGACCCAGGCGGACAAGGCCCGTGATATCGTCCGCACCCTGCTGGAATTTTCCCGGATCAAGGAATTTAAAAAGGAGAAGCTGCTCCTCAAGAAGCTGGTGGAGGAAACCATCCTGCTCATCCGGGGGCACGCGCCCAGCGAAGTGGTTATCGCCGTGGACATTCCGGAGGATCTCTCCATCATCGTGGATAAACAGCGGATGCAGCAGGTTCTGCTCAACCTGATCAAGAACGGGATCGACGCGGTGCAGGGCCACGGGCATATCTGGGTTTCCGCCCTTGGCACGGGCTGCGGCACCGGGCTGGACGAGGTGGAAATCATCATTGAGGATGACGGGCCGGGGATCGATGCGGAACATGTCAACCGGATCTTTGATCCCTTTTTCACCACCAAGGACGTGGGCAAGGGTTCTGGTCTCGGGCTGTTTATTGCTCATGACATAATCGAGTGGCATGGAGGGGCCATAAATGTGGAAAGCAGGCCAGGTCTTGGGACTACCTTCATTATCTGGCTACCGGCAGCGTAAGGGGAAACATGTCGATGAATAACGAAGCCGCAAAGATATTGATTGTTGACGATGAGGAAATAGCCCTGCACAACCTCAGGCATGTTTTGAAGAAAGAGGGCTATGAGGTCACTACCTCTCAGAGCGGTACCCGAGCCCTGCATCTGCTGGAGGAGAATATTTTCGACCTTGTCCTTACCGACCTGAAGATGGAAAAGGTCGGCGGCATGCAGATTTTAAAGCGCACCAGGGAGCTGTATCCAGATACCGAGGTGATCATGATTACCGGCTACGCTACGGTGGATTCCGCCATCGAGGCCATGAAGGCCGGGGCCTATCATTATATTGCCAAGCCATACAAACTGGATGAGGTTCGCAAGGTGGTGGGGGAAGCCCTGGAGAAAACCAGACTCAAGCGGGAAAACAGCAGGTTGCGGGAACATCTCAAGACCTTTCAGGGAGAGGCCCGGATTATCACCGATAACTCAGGGATGAAAAAACTGCTGGCCATGGCTGGACAGGTGGCAACTTCGGACAGCAATGTGGTGATTTGCGGGGAGTCTGGCACCGGCAAGGAGCTGCTGGCCAGATTTGTTCATGCCTGCAGCAACCGGCGGAACGGCCCATTATTCTCTGTCAATTGCGGGGCCTTTCAGGAGGATTTGCTGGCCAATGAACTTTTTGGCCACGAGAAGGGGGCCTTTACCGGGGCGGTGGAAATGAAGAAGGGGCTGGTGGAAATGGCCGATGGCGGCACCCTTTTTCTGGATGAGATCACCGAGATGTCACCATCTATGCAGGTAAAGCTCCTTAGGGTGATTCAGGAAAAAGAGGTACTGCATTTGGGCGGGGTTGCGCCGATCAAGGTTAATGTGCGTTTTCTCGCTGCCACCAATCGAAATCTGGCGGAGGAGGTGAAGCTGGGTAAATTCCGACAGGATCTTTTTTTCAGGATCAATGTGGTTGCGCTGCAGATCCCTCCCCTGGCCGAGCGCAAGGATGACCTGCCTCTGTTGATTCAGCATTTTATCAGGAAATACGGGGTGTTGATGCATAAGGAGGTGCGCAACATCGAACCGGAGGTGGTGGATATTCTGCTGCGCTACGATTTTCCCGGCAATGTTCGGGAGTTGGAAAACATCATCGAACGGGGGGTGGCTCTGGCCAGTGGTGACACTATTGAGGTCGGGCATCTGCCGGAAGACCTGCGCGGTACCTGTTTTCAGACCTTCCGTCGGAAAAGCGGCGGCATCCCGAGCCTTGCCGATCAGGAACGAGCCTATATCGAATGGGTGTTAAAGGAGCTTGGGGACAACAAGAGTCTGGCCGCCCAGTCGCTGGGCATCGACCGGGTTTCTCTCTGGCGCAAGATCAAGAAATACGAGCACTCAGGCTGAGCGCAACCTTTTTTAAGACGGTGCCCAATCGTTGTTGGGCAGGGGCCGTAGCAAAAGGCCAAAGGCGCTGCCCAGATGGCGAACCAACTCGATGAAGCTGTGGGGCAGCGGCAGATCACGGTCAGCCAGAAGAATTCCCTGGTCTTGTGCCTGCTGGAGGGTGGCGGTGCTGTCCTGGCCCTCCTGGTGGTCACACAGGGCCTGGATGCGGAGGGCGTCGGTGAGAGGAATTCGCAGCTCCGCAAGCATGGCTCCGACCTTGGCCTGTTCGTGGGCAATGAGGTTGGCGTGATTCCGGGCGAAGATGGCGAATGGCTCTTCATAGGCCGGAGCGCCGAAGATCGTATTGACCAGCGCTCCGGAAAGTTTGGCGATGAAGGCGGCCTCCCGCTCTGGGTGTTGCTTGGCCAGCGCTTCTTTTATTTTTTTAAAAGAGATCATTTTCACGATCTCGACTCCCTCGCGCAAAATGGGAATCAGTTTGCTTTCAAGCGTCATGGGCAACATCCTCCCCTGACCTGTCGGAAGGCACAGGTTTTGGTTTTTAAAATCGGCCTGGTTTGGTCGCAGTGATCAAGTCAGATCGGGAAATTTTATCTTGAGGGTTTCCTTGTCCGGCGTGCGTTCGATTTTCACCTGGACCTCGATCTGGTCATTTTTAAGGCCAAGGGTCAGTTGCAGGCTTCCTTTGTCTTCATCAAGATGGAGGATGCCGCGCATAATGGCGATGATCTTGTCGAAAACAGGCCGGGTTGGCGGGCGCAGGGCGATTTTTTCAGCATCATGCTTGATGGTGACGGTAATCTTGTCATGTTTCCGTTTGAGGGCAAGCTGTAAGGCTTTTTCGGTAAGGGTGAGGAGAATGGCGAGGGCCAGATAACGGAAGGCGTCCTCCTGGAGATCTTTGGAAGGGGTATCTGCCACCTGCTGAATGGTGGCGGCATAATCGGTGCCAAGATAACAGTCACACATCTCCATAAGTTTCAGGTGCAGATTCGGGTCATGTATTTCCATGTGGTCTCCTGTTTTAGTCCGGTTAGTAAAAGAGTCACTCGACTGATTGCTTCTTGATTTATATTGCTATGAACTGCTTTGCCATGTCAAGAGAAAGGATCTTGGGGAAAAAGTGTTTTTTGGGAGAGTGGGGGAGGCAGTGTTTTCCTTGAAAGAATTTTGACAGCGTGAAGACAGCCTGCTATATTTTCCGCTTTTGTGAGTTCAACAATGATTGAGAAGGCAAGGAGACCAGGAGTATGAAAACCGATATATCGCAGGCCATGTTTGCCAAGGCGCAGCAGCTTATTCCCGGCGGAGTGAACAGCCCGGTGCGGGCCTGTAAATCCGTGGGCTGTGAGCCGCTTTTTGTCAAAAGAGCTGCCGGCTCTAAAATTCATGATGTGGATGGCAATGAGTTTATCGATTTTGTCTGCTCCTGGGGGCCGATGATCCTTGGCCACAATCATCCGGCGGTGGTCGAGGCCATTGAAAAAACCCTGCGGGACGGCACCAGTTTTGGGGCAAACTCTCCCCTGGAGATCGAGCTGGCCGAGCTGGTGATCGCGGCCCTGCCCTCGGTGGAAAAGGTGCGTTTCGTCAGCTCGGGAACCGAGGCGACCATGAGCGCCATCCGGCTGGCCCGGGGTTACACCGGCCGCAAGCTGGTGGTGAAGTTTGACGGCTGTTACCATGGGCATGCAGACAGTTTTCTGGTCAAGGCAGGCTCCGGAGTCATCACCCTGGGGATCCCCGGCAGTCCCGGAGTGCCGGAGGATATTGTCAGAAATACCATGTCCATTCCTTACAATGATCCAGAGATTCTGGAAAAGACCCTGCGTGATGAAAAACTGGACATTGCCTGCGTGATCATCGAGGCAGTTGCTGGGAACATGGGGGTTGTCGCCCCGCAGCCAGGATTTCTGCAAAAGTTGCGCGCCCTGACCGCTGAGCTGGGCATTGTCCTGATCTTCGACGAGGTGATCACCGGCCTGCGGTTGTCCCTGGGCGGAGCGCAGGAATATTATGGGGTTCTGCCTGATCTTACCTGCCTTGGCAAGATCATCGGCGGCGGTTTGCCGGTTGGCGCCTACGGCGGTAAAAGGGAAATCATGGATATGATTTCCCCGGTTGGCCCGGTATATCAGGCCGGAACTCTATCCGGCAATCCTCTGGCCATGGCGGCGGGAGCCGCCACTATGCGCCAATTGGCGCAACCAGGCTTTTATGCCGCACTGGAGGATAAGGCGTCTCGCTTTGCCCAAGGGTTGAACGAGCTGGGGGAGAAATACCTTCCCGGACAGACTACCCTTAATCGGGTGGGCTCCATGATGACCGTTTTCTTTACTGCCGGGCCGGTGGTCGATTATGAGACCGCCATGCAGGCGGATACGGCCCGATACGGCCAGCATTTCCGGCAGATGCTGGCCGAGGGTATCTGGCTGGCGCCCGCCCAGTTCGAGGCTCTTTTTATCTCCGCCGCCCAGAGCGACGCCGAGCTGAGCATGGCACTGGAGAAAACTGAATGCTCATTCAAAAAGTTGGCCGGATGAGAGAAAAGACGTTGACTTTGAGGAGATGCCATGATAGGAATCCTATCGGTCGTAATTCGCTGGATTTTTGCTCCTGGCAGTGCGACAGGGACTGAAGATGTCTGATAATCGAAAGGATACACTTCGGCTGCTGGCTCAATTCAGCACCGTTGGCATGGCCATGGCCTTCTCTATTTTTATCGGAGTCGGTATCGGTTATTATCTGGATCATAAGGTGTTTGACGGTAGAACCTCACCTTGGCTGACCCTGATTTTTCTTGGGTTTGGGGTGGCGGCGGCCTTCAGAAACCTCTATGACATGGCCAGGCGCAAGGATCTCTGATGGTGGTCAATGTTTCTTCGGCATCACCGGATGAGGTATCGCTGGGCAAGGTCATGGTTTTCAGCTGGCTGTTGCTGGGGGTGCTCACCGGGCTGGCCTGGTTGGGCTATTCAGCTCTGCATGCCCGTTCGGTTTTTATTGGCGGGGCGATTGCCAACCTAAGTTTCCTGCTTTTGAAAAGGGATCTGCTTAAGTTGTTGGGCGGGCCGCTTGGGGCGGTCAAGCCGTTGTTTTTTATCCGGTATTATCTTCGTCTGTCAGTAGTTGTGGTTGTGCTCTTCCTGCTGGTCAGGTATCAGCTGGTTAACATCGTTGCTTTGCTGGTTGGCTTGTCCTCTGTGCTTTTTGGGATCGGGCTGGCCGTTATGGTCGCAGCAAAAAGTATTTTTCGACAAGATTGTAAAGGCTAAGGAGGCTTCGCAAGGTACATGGAACATCCAATACTGTTTATTTCGCTGATTTTGCAGCATCTCGGGTTGCCTGTTCCTCACGGTCCGGTTGGGGATACGCTGCTGGCCAAGCTGGTTTCTCCGCACATGACTTACACCTGGCTGGTTATGCT
>DOZO01000001.1:8959-22275 GCA_003517965.1 Desulfobulbaceae bacterium | reverse complement strand
ACCCTGGGCAAGATGTCCCTGGTGCCGGGCAAAGGCCAGAATTTCTGGGAGGTCATCATCGGCGGCCTTGAAGGATTCATGGCGGATAATATGGGCAAGGAAGGGGCCAAGATGATGTTTCCCATGCTGGCCACCTTTGCCCTCTATATTCTGGTGGCGAACATGATCGGCCTCATGCCGGGTTTTATGTCTCCGACCTCCAACATCAATATTACCGTTGCCTGCACCTTGATTATCTTCTGCACTACCCATATTCTGGGCGTTAAGTTCCATGGGATCAGTTATATCAAGCATTTTCTCGGACCCATTCCCTGGCTGATTCCTCTTATGTTCCCGATTGAGTTAATCAGTCATTTCGCCCGGCTCCTGTCTCTCTCCATTCGTCTTTTCGGCAATATCATGGCCAAGGAAACCCTGCTGGGCCTTTTGTTCATGCTGGCGGGCGCTTACTTTGCCCCTCTGCCGATTCTTTGCCTGGGGGTGTTTGTTTCCATTGTCCAGGCGGTGGTTTTTCTGCTGCTCTCGATTCTTTATTTTTCTGCCGCTATGGAGCATGCTCACTAAATACGTGTATCCGGTTCCGTGGGAACTAATGAAGAAGGCCAATTATAAAAATTTTTTTGGAGGAAGTACGATGAAGAAAGCATTTTTGTCAGTATTGATGGTTTTGGCTATGGCTACCGTGGCCATGGCTGCTGAGCATGGCGCGGATATGATGGCGGCAACTACCACCGTAGCGTCCGGCGCAAATATTGCCCTGATCTGCCTTGCCGCTGCTCTGTCCGTTTGCGTTGCCGCCTTTGGTTGTGGTATCGGCATGGGCGCTGGTATCAACGGCGCCTGCTCCGGTATCGCCCGCAACCCAGAGGCTTCCGGCAAGATCACCGTGACCATGATCATCGGTCTGGCTTTGATCGAGTCTCTGACCATCTACGGCCTGGTTGTCTCCCTGATCCTGCTGTTCGCCAATCCGTTGCTCAAGTAAGTTGTAACAATATTTAAGGTTTGTAAGGCCGCAGGGGTTTCCCCTCGCGGCCTTTTTTGCTTTCTGGGGTTCTCCGCTGATGAACGAAGCCGTTATTCAGCCCTTTCGGGCCAAGAACGAACCGCAGCTTCCGAGCTGTGGCCTTCTTCTGCTGAATCCTGCCGAGGCAAGGCAGGCGTCGCGGATTGCCGAACACGAAGGTTGGACGCGGCATTTTCTTTTCCACAGCAATCTCTATCTTGCTCAATTCCCGCCCATGTTCTGGGCAGGCCCGGCGGTGGGCGCACCCATGGCGGTGATCTGCCTGGAAAAGCTTATCGCCCTTGGCGCGCAGCGGATCATTGTCTGCGGCTGGTGCGGGTCGCTCCAGCCGGACTTGGGGGTGGGCGATCTGGTGTTGCCGACCTGGGCCGTCAGTGAGGAGGGCACCTCCGGACATTATCCGCTGGCAGAGGCAAGCGAATCCTCGCCCCGATTGCGTATGGCCCTGAAGGATTTTTTTGCCGGCACGGGCAAAGAATTGCGGGAGGGTGCGGTCTGGACCACCGACGCCCTTTATCGTGAGACCAGGGAAAAGGTTGTCCGTTACGGCGCAGAGGGGATTCTTGCCGTAGAGATGGAGTTTTCCGCCCTTGTTCGGGTTGCGGCCTTCCGTCAGGTTGAGCTGGCCGCGGTGATGGTGGTTTCCGACTTGCTGTGGCAGAATCCCTGGCAGCCTGCTTTTCAGAGCAAGGAGTTTCGCCAGCGTTCACTGGGCTTGGTGAACGATCTTGTGCAATGTATCGGTGCTTTATCTGCGGAATAATTATTAGGATATTTGTTGGTAACTGGGTTATTTTGTATCGTGATCCTGTGATTTTTCCCTTTCTTTTGCGCGTCCACCATTATTGAGGCGATGATGCATACCTTTTTTACTGTTAGTCTAGGTTGTCCCAAAAATCTGGTGGATACGGAACTCTTGCTTGGCCTGTTGGTTGAGGCCGGATATGCCCCCTGTGAGGAGGCCGAAGAGGCTGATCTGTTGCTGGTTAATACCTGCGGCTTTATTCAGTCCGCCGTGGAAGAAGGAATCGAGGAGATTCTGGCTCTGGCCGAGGTCAAGGAACGCTTTCCAGCAAAAAAACTGGTGGTGGTAGGCTGCATGGTGCAACGCTATGGCGCGGACCTGGCCAAGGAGCTGCCGGAGGTCGATCTTTTTATTGGTACTGAGGGAAGCCAGGCCATTGTCAGCAGATTGCAGGCACTGGCTTCAGGGGAAAAAATGCCGGTGCGTCTTTCCCCGCCCACTTTTCTGCTTGATTCCACCTTGCCGCGCAAGCTCTCTTCCCCGGCGCACCGGGCCTATATGAAAGTGACGGAAGGCTGCTCCAACCGATGTGCCTATTGCCTGATTCCTTCCCTGCGCGGGGATCTTCGCAGCCGCAGCCTTGCTGATCTGGTGCATGAGGTGGGGATGCTGGCAGAAAACGGGGTGCGGGAGTTGACCCTGGTTGCTCAGGATCTTACCGCTTATGGCCATGATCTTGGCCCCGGGGCTCCCCACTTGGTCGAGTTGTTGCGCGCCCTGCTGGCGGCAAGCGATATCCCCTGGTTTCGTCTGCTCTATCTCTATCCCACCCGGGTTAATGCCACCCTTCTTGAGTTCATGGCTGCCAATCCCAGAATTGTTCCCTATCTGGATATCCCGTTTCAGCATGTGTCGGACCGGGTGTTGAAGGCTATGAACAGACCCTATGGCCGCCAGCAGATCGAGACGCTCTTGGGGAGAATTCGCGCGATTCTGCCCCAGGCTGCTATCCGGACGACCTTCATGGTTGGCTTTCCTGGGGAAACCGAGGAGGACGCGCAGCAGCTCGCCGAGTTCATGCAGGCGCATAAATTGGCGCATGTGGGGATCTTTGCTTACTCAAACGAAGAGGGCTGCGCCGCTTATAAAATGCCCGAACAATGCGGCGAAGAGGAAAAAGTCGAACGTCGGCAGCGGCTAATGGAGTTGCAGAGCGGGATCTCCCTTGCCGGGAATCAGGCCATGGTTGGCAGAGTGGAAAAGGTGCTGGTTGAAGGCTTGAGTCGGGAAACCGATCTCTTGTTAGAAGGACGGACTCGTTTTCAGGCTCCGGAGGTAGATGGCTGTGTTTATATCAATGCAGGGATAGGCAATCCTGGGGATATTGTCGATGTCCTGATTACCGAGGCTCACCCCTATGATTTAGTGGGTGAGATTATGGGGGCAACGATAGAGGAAGAAGGCTCTGCTTAATCGGTCGCTTTGTTGACCCGTTCTTTTAATTCCTTGCCGACCTTGAAGAAAGGCAGTTTTTTCGGCTTGACCTTGATTTTTTCGCCGGTTTTCGGGTTGCGACCGAAATAAGAGTCGTATTCCTTGACCACAAAACTGCCAAAGCCCCGGATTTCTATGCTGTCACCATTTGCCAGGGCATCGCTCATGGCATCCAGGATGGTGGTCACGGCTGAACTTGCGTCCCGCAAGGGAACGTGTATCTCTTCTGCAAGTGCTTCGATCAACTCCGATTTGTTCATCGCCCTTCTCCGATGTGCTACTGTTTAAAGCTGAGTTGAGCAGCTTGTCTGCTCAAATGAAACTTATACTCTCTGAGTGCAAAAAAATAGTTACGATAAATCATCTTAAACAGCTAACTATTCAATTGTAAAGATGATTTTTTATCAAGAAATAATAAGCTCAAGATCAGCTGGGGTGAGCCGCCGGTATTGGCCGGTTGGCAGGGTGCCCAGCCGTAATCTTCCGTAAGCGATGCGCCGAAGCGCGATAACCCGGTGGCCGATGGCCTCGAACATCTTGCGGACCTGCCTTTTTCGTCCTTCGTGGATGGTGATCTCCAGGGTGGTGGTCGCTGGTTCTTTGGCAATGATGCTTACTTTCGCTGGCCAGGTTTTTTTACCCTCAAGTTCGAGACCTTCCTCAAGCAGGTGGATTTTTTCATGGGTTGGCAGGCCGCGCACTTCTGCCTGATAGGTTCGCTCAATTTCAAAACGGGGATGCAGAATGCGTTCGGCAAAATCTCCGTCATTGGTCAGAATGAGTGCGCCTTCGGTGTAGAAATCAAGGCGACCCACGGGAAAAACCCGACTGGTGATCCCGGTGAGCAGGGAGGAGACAATGGGTCTGCCTTGTGGGTCGTGCAGGGTGGTTACATAGCCCTTTGGTTTGTTGAGTAGGAGATATATCTTTTCTTCTTCTCGACACAGGGGGCGGCCCTCAAAGGCGACCACCTGGGTGTGGGGGTCAACTCGACAGCCCATTTCGGTGATGACCTTGCCGTCCACCGTCACTTTCCCTTGGCGGATCAACTCTTCGGCATTGCGGCGAGAGGCGATTCCTGCCTTGGCCAGGATTTTTTGCAGACGTTCTTCGGGCATGAAGGTTTGCTTTGCGGATCAGGGGCGGTAGAGCGCGACAGCTGCGTCAGGCATGATAGTCGCCACGCCGTAGCTTGGTAGCCTCGACATAGGAAGTGGTGGCTATTCGCTCAAGCAGGGCGGATAAGGGGTTGTTGCCCGGGAGCTGATTTTTCAGACTGATCAGGGCTGCGGTATCGTCTTCAAGGGCTGCGGCAAAAGGCTCAAGATCCTGGGCGGAAAAAGCGGGATTGGCCAGGGCGGAGCTGAATTTTTCCAGGGTGCTGACGGTGTCTTCCGCCAGACCAAGACTGTCCAGTTTGAGCATTGCGGGGATTGGCGCAGTGGCGGAAGCTGCGGCTATGGCTGTAGTTTCGCTTGGGCTCTTGGCTGTGGCCAGTTCCTGGGCGAGAATATTCTGAAACGAGAGCCCTGTGGCTGAGGTTGGGCCCTTGCCGATGGTTGTTACATCCTGTTGGCCACTAATGCCGGTAATCTTCATGGACAGCCCTCATAATTTTGTATTACTCTACTTTCATCATAGCTATTCGGCATAATGCTCGTCAATCTTTAAGAGAAAGAGGAGACAAAATTTCTTTGCTCAGCGGTAGCGGGGCGGTAGAATATCGTGGATTTTTCCGTCCACCAGGCGACAGGTTTTATCGTCCACCTCAAGAACTTCCGGGTACCAAGGTTTCAGGCGGCAGTCGAAGATGATGGGCGGGGTCAGTCCGGGGTGAAAGCGGCGCACCTCGGTTGCGGCTGCATGGATATCCGCCGCCGGTTCAAAGCGGGTGAAAACGGTCCAGAGAAATTCCTGCAGATTTTTCGTGGCAGTCTGGGCATTGTCAACCAGAATCACCACCGGCCAGTCGGCCAGAGCTGGGCAATGGGCCAGACGAGCGGGAAGATCCTGTTGCTTGCTAAAGCCTTCCCCTTGGACCACCAGGGTGCCGGGGAGAAAGGCCTCTGCCCGGTCGCAGCCCTGGGGTAGTTCTCCGTGGAAAGACTCTGGCAGGATGCGGCGGGGCTCCTTGCCAAGGCCCATCATCATGGCTTTGGAGCCGTTGTTTACCGAGGGGCCGGTGTAGTCCAGGGTGTCCTGGGAGACATTGGCAAAGACGAAGAGATCGGTCTGCCAGTTGATCCTCTCTAACACATGGATCCATAGCTTTTTGAAGTCTGTCACCTCAATTTCGCCATCGGTAAGGATCAGGAATTTGGTGAGCGACAACTGACCTTCGCCCAGAATGCGCAGGCCAGCGGCAAAGGCCTCGCGGGGGTAGCGGTTGCTGACTTTAGCCGCAGCCAGGCAATGGAAACCGGTTTCGCCAAAGGTCTTGAGTTGGCGCACCCCGTTCATCACCAGAGGAAAAAGAGGGGACAGCAGATCCTGCAGATAGTCGCCGATGTAAAAATCTTCCTGCCGGGGGCGGCCCACCACCGTGGCCGGATAAATGGCGTCGCGGCGATGGTACAGCCGTTCAATATGAAAAACCGGGTAGTCGTGAGTGAGCGAATTGTAGCCGTAATGGTCGCCAAAGGGGCCTTCGGGCCGCCGCATGTGGGGGGAGACAAAGCCTTTGGCGGCAAATTCGGCGTGAGCAACCAGAGGATGGCCACCTGCTGGATCGCGGGTAAGGGGCAGTTTTTCACCAAGCAGCAGGGAGGCGAGCATCAGCTCCGGGATGTTTTCCGGCAGGGGGGCAATGGCGGCCAGCATCAGGGCGGGCGGCCCGCCGATGAACAGGGTCATGGGCAGGGATTCGTTACGGCTTTCCGCGGCATGGTAATGATAACCGCCGCCCTTGTGGATCTGCCAGTGAATGCCGGTGGTCTGATCATCGTAGCGCTGGATGCGGTACATGCCCAGATTGTGGCCTTTGCCATCCGGATGTTCGGTGTAGACCAGGGGCAGGGTGACAAAGGGGCCGCCGTCTGTGGCCCAGGAGGTGAGTAAAGGTAGCTCGCCCAGCCGGGCGGGAGTCTGACAGACTTCCAGGATAGGGGCCTTGTCGGCCGGGATATTTTTAGTGCCCACCCTGGTGGCCTGCCCTAATAATGAGCGCATCTCCCAGATTTTGCTTAAGTTTGGCGGCATGAGGGTTTCTGCCGTCCGGACCAGATCGGCCACGAATTGCTGAGGGCGTTTGCCAAAGGCCAGCTCCAGTCTGCGGGCGGTGCCGAAGAGGTTGGTGACTACCGGAAAACTGCTGCCCTTGACCTTGGTGAACAGCAGGGCCGGGCCGCCTTGCGCGATCACCCGCCGATGGATTTCGGCAATCTCCAGATATGGGTCAACCGGGGTGGTAATTTCAAGCAGGGAGTCTTCCTGACGCAGTATTTCGAGGAAGGCTCGAAGATCTTTGATAATAGTCTGGTTCACCTTTGCGCTCTCCTTGATGATTTACTGTTTTGTGGGTATAAAGATGGCACCTCAATCCTTGAGGAACAGGCGGTGGTATTCATTTTCACTACAATGCTTATGCATCAGACGGGAAAGAAAATCAAGGAGCGAGGTGATTTCCTCTTCTTCCAGCCGGGGGATAAGGGTCTGCAGGAAGGCGGGATCGGCGAAGCGTTGCAGGAATGCTTCTATGGACTGCTCATCGGTTTCCCGGTTGAGGCCAAAGCAGATTTCTGCCGCTTTTAGGGAGGCTGGGGGTGTATCTTTGCTGGTCATGGCGGTCTCAAATAATTTTTGGTTATTTTTGGTTATTGTCCTGTTCAGAGGGATAGTTATCATAATAGATTATAGATTGCGGAACGTGTCAAATTGATTATAGAACGAATTGAGGGAAAACAGGGAAGAGGAAGATGGTAGAAAAAGTTTTTAAAAACCTGCGCTGGCTTGGTCATGACGCTTTTTTGTTGCGGGCTGCGGGCAAGAATATCTATTTCGATCCCTTCCAGCTCGGGTCTGGCCTGCCGCTGGCGGATCTCATCTGTATTTCTCATGCCCATTACGATCATTGCTCCCCTGCGGATGTCCTTTTGATCCAGCAACCATCTACCCTTATTATTACCGAAACAGAGGCGGCGGCAAAACTTAGTGGCAAGATCATGATTCTTGGCCCGGGCGAGCGTCGCGAAGTGGAGGGCATTATCATCGAGACGGTTCCGGCCTACAACATTAACAAAAAATTTCATCCCCAGGGCAATTGTTGGTTGGGGTTTATTCTCACCGTTGATGGGGTGCGAATTTACCATGCGGGTGATACCGATTATATTCCGGAGATGAAAGATATCCGGGCGGATATCGCTTTGTTGCCGGTTTCCGGCACCTACGTAATGACTGCTGAGGAAGCGGCGCAGGCGGCTCTTGTTATAGGGCCAAAGATTGCGGTACCCATGCATTATGCGGCCAATGTTGGTTCAACCGATGATGCGGCCCGCTTTGCCGCGGCGCTTGTTGGCAAGGTACGGGTGGAATATGGCCGGGGATAATTCTCAATATTTTCCGGTCTGCCTGAAGATCGCTGATCGGCAATGCCTGGTCATCGGCGGCGGACGGGTTGGTGAACGCAAGGTGCAGGGCCTGCTGGACCATGGCGCCAGGGTAACGGTGATCAGCCCTGAGTTGAGCGAGGCGCTGGCCGTTCTGTTGCGGGCCGGGACGATTGACTGGCTGCCCCGTCTGTATCAGGAAGGCGACCTGGCCGAAGCTTTTCTGGTTATTGCCGCCACTGATGACCTTGGGGTGCAGGAACGGGTCCATGCCGAGGCAGAAGCGCGGAACATTTTGCTCAATGTGGCGGATGTGCCCAAATGGTGTAATTTTATCCTGCCGGCCACAGTGCGGCGGGGAGATCTGTCTATTTCTGTTTCAACCGCGGGAAGAAGTCCGGCTCTGGCCAGCGCTTTGCGGCAGGCGTTGGAGGTTCAGTTTGGTTCTGAATATGGGGCGATGGTGGATATTCTCGGGGTTTTACGAGAGACTGTGCTGGCCAACGGCAGGCCGCATGCAGAAAACAAGCTGATTTTTGCCAGGCTGGCCAATCCCGAGATGGCGGTCTGGATTAAGGATGGCCTCTGGCAAAACCTTGTCAGCCATATCCAGGAAGTTCTGGGCCCGGATGCCTCCCTTGACTGTCTGGAGAAGGTCAGACAGGAATATCAACAATCCTCAGGAGCGAAGTGATGACCCTGTTATTTCAGCTCGCCATGTAT
The DNA here is from genome assembly GCA_003517965.1 of Desulfobulbaceae bacterium. Taxonomy (GTDB): domain Bacteria; phylum Desulfobacterota; class Desulfobulbia; order Desulfobulbales; family Desulfurivibrionaceae; genus Thiovibrio. The sequence goes on along the minus strand of DOZO01000001.1, from coordinate 13,742 downwards.
CTCTATCTGACGGCCACCGCCGTTTATGTGTTCCATTTTCTCTCCCAGCAGAAACAGGTGCGGGCCGTTGCCCGGGCGATTCTTTTTACCGGCGGCATCCTGCATACCGTTTATTTCGTTGTCCGCTATTTGGCGGCTGGGCACACCCCTATTACCAGCAACCATGAAGCGGTTTCCTTTTTTGCCTGGGCGATGACCTGGGCCTTTTTGTCTTTTTGGTGGCGGTATCGGGTGAAAAATTTTGGCGTTTTTGTGACCCCGCTTATTTCTCTCTTGATGTTGATCGCCGCTTTTTCCTCTCAGGAGATGGCGCCGTTGCCTCCGGCTCTCAGGAGCAACTGGCTGCCGGTTCATGCCAGCATCGCCATTATGGCCAACGGCTTCCTGGCCCTGGCTTTTTGTGGTGGAGTCATGTACCTGCTCCAGGAGCGCGAGATCAAGAAGAAGAAATTCGGGATATTTTACAGCCGCTTGCCTTCTCTGGAGGCCCTTGACAACCTGAATCAACATTGTCTGGCCCTGGGTTTTCTGCTGCTGACCCTGGGGATAATCACCGGTTCTGTCTGGGCCAAGCAAGCCTGGGGGACATACTGGCAGTGGGACCCTAAAGAAACCTGGTCGCTTATCACCTGGCTTATTTATGCGGCTATCCTGCATCAGCGGCTTACCGTAGGCTGGCGGCGCAGAAGGGCGGCAATCATGGCCATTGCCGGGTTTGCCGCGGTGCTTTTCACCCTTTGGGGGGTGACTTATCTGCTGGGTGGAGTGCATTCCTATGTTGGCTGAGAACATCGTCATCATTGGCGTGAATCATAAAACCGCTCCAGTGGCGGTGCGGGAGAAGTTGGCCTTTTCAGGGGATTGTGCCGGGCCGCTGCTGACGCTGATGAATATTGAGGGTTGCCGGGAATGCTGTTTTCTCTCTACTTGTAATCGGGTGGAGGTTATCTTTGTGGCAAGCAATCCGGCTATCGCGGCGGTGGCGGTGCGCAGCTTTCTTTTTGCCAACAGCGGTCTTGCTGATGGCGAAGCCCAACAGTACAGCTATCTGCATCAGGGTCAGGATGCGGTGACGCATCTATATCAGGTGGCGGCAAGTCTTGATTCCATGGTGGTGGGCGAACCCCAGATCCTCGGGCAGTTGAAACAGGCCTATCGCGAAGCGATGGAGCAAAAAACCACTGGCGTTATTTTGAACCGGCTCCTGCATAAATCATTTTCCGTGGCTAAAAAAGTGCGCACCGAAACCAATATTGGTGGTAGCGCGGTTTCCATCAGTTACGCGGCGGTAGAGCTGGCAAAGAAAATCTTCGGGAGTCTGCGGGATAAATCCGTTCTCCTGGTAGGGGCAGGGGAGATGGCCGAGCTGGCGGCCGAACATCTGGTGCGACAGGGAATCGGGCGGGTAATTGTAGCCAACCGGACTGTAGAACGGGCGGCCAAGCTGGCTCGGCGGTTTAATGGCACCGCCGTGGGCTTGGCTGAGTTGACCACCCAACTGGCAGAGGTTGATATCCTGATCAGTTCCACCGGGGCAACCGACCTGATCCTTACGAAAGATGAGGTGAAACCGCTGATGCGGCAGCGGAAAAACAGGCCGCTCTTCCTTATTGATATTGCGGTGCCGCGTGATCTTGATCCGGAACTCAATGATCTGGAGAATGTCTACCTCTATGATATCGATGACTTAAAAAACGTGGTTGATGTCAACAAGGCGGATCGAGAAAAAGAGGCGTTGCGGGCGGAAGATATTGTTGCGGTGGAGGTGGCCAAATTCGGGCAGTGGCTGGCAGGCATGGAGCTGGCTCCTACCATTACGGATATAAGGCAAAAGGCTAACGCCATCCGCGAGGCTGAAGTCGCGAAAACCTTGGGCAGTCTTAAATCTCTTTCAGAAAACGAACGGCGCTCGGTGGAGCTGCTGGCCAATGCCATTGTTAACAAGTTGCTGCATGAGCCCATGGTATTTCTCAAAAACAGTGATCCCCACGATAATCCCCAGCTAAAATTGGCCTTTGTCCGGCAGTTGTTTGGTCTTGACAGGGAGTCTTAGAATCTTAGGATTAGTAACCGCCTCGGGAAAATGTTTGACATGTCGTGAGGCTCTGGGTACTATAGCGAGCTTTATTGCTGGGGCGATTTTTTTGCGCACGCGTGATAGTATCGAAAGAGTGTGTGATGCAAGGTTCCAGCTAATTGCAAAGAAGGCCTAACGAGAGGCCGTAACATAAGAGAGAAAGGAAGACGATCATGAGTAAGAGAACTTTTCAGCCCAGTAACCTCAAAAGACACCGTACCCATGGTTTTAGGGCGAGAATGCAGACCAAGAATGGGCGGGCTGTTATCAACCGTCGTCGGGCCAAGGGCCGTAAGCGGTTGACTGTTTAGGTTACTGCTGGCCTGAATGAGAAGCACCGTTCGCGTAGCATGAGAACTCAGTCCCTTCCTAAGGCCATGTTGCTGGTCAAGCCCTGGCAGTACAAAAAGGTTTACGATCAGGGGAAGAGGATGCGTGGTCAGAACTTTAGTCTGATCTGGTTGCCAAACGGCACGTCGGGCAACCGGTTGGGCATAAGTGTCCACGGGGTAAGGCAAGCGGTTCAGCGTAACAGGCTTAAAAGAATTATTCGGGAGTTTTTCCGTCAGCATCGAGATTTTATCGAGCCTTTTTCCGATGTGGTTTTTGCCGTGCGGCCCGGATTTGCCCCGGATTCCCCCATGGAAGTTGCGGGAGCTGTTGGCGCGCTTCTTGGGCGGCGAAAGATTGTCGGCAGAAAAACAGATCTGGACGTAGAGGCCGTAAAGGTTTCGTGATATTATTATGGTCGCCATATTTTCTGGATTTGGCAGTGTCCACTATTCCAGAAAAAGGAGTGACGTGAAAAATTTTTTCATTGTTTTGATAAAGTGTTATCAGCAGTGCATCTCTCCATTTTTTGCGCCTGCCTGCCGTTTTTCTCCCACCTGTTCACAGTATGCCATAGATGCTCTGCGTTACCACGGAACGGTGCGTGGTCTTTATCTTGCCCTGCGCAGGCTTCTTCGCTGTCATCCTTTTCATCCCGGAGGGATTGATCCGGTGAACAAATCTTCTTGAGGTAAAGGATTAATTTCATGGACACACAGAGAATGTTTTTGGCCATCTTCCTTTCGTTGGCCATCTTGCTTGGGTATCAGTATTTTTTTGTCCCCCCTCCCCCTCCGGTCACGGAAAGCAGTATTGCCTCCTCTCCTCAAAACGACAAGGTTGAGCAGAAAAACCTTGCTGACCTACCCGTTCCCGTTGACGCGGCAAGCCTGTTGGCTGTTGCCCAGTCTGCGGATGCGGTCGTCAGGCAAGGGCGTGAGATTCCGGTGACTACCAGTCTGTACTCGGCGGTGGTAACAGAGTCGGGCGGCATGGTAAAAAGCTTTCAGTTGAAGGATTATCGGGAGGCCCTTGCCAAGGACTCTGGCAAGAAAGAGCTTCTCCAGCCAAAGTCTGGCGACAATCTGCCCCTGAATTTTTCCTGGGGTATTGAACCGGGCAGTATTCCGCCAGTGGTGTATGAGGCTCTCCCGCTCAAGGCGGAGCAAGGTGGCGCGGTTTTGACTATGCGGGGCAAGTTGCCCTCTGGTCTTGAGATTGTGCGCACCATGCGTTTTCTTGAGCAAAAATATCTGCTGGAGCTGACCGTTGAGGTGATCAATACCACGGCCACTCCTCTGCAGGGCGCTCCGTATCTGACTCTTGACAACCGTCCTTTCGTCAAGGAGAACGGGATGGTTGTTGTTGGGCCTGCCGTATTGCGTGATGGAGTTCTGGAAGAGATCAAGGCCGATGATCTGAAAAAAGGAAGCAAAAGCTTCACTGGCAAGATCGGTTGGGCTGCCTACGAAGATAATTATTTTTTCTGCGGGATCGTGCCGCTTACCGGCGCACAGCATACGGCCCATTTTTCCCTGCAGGATGAAAACCGGGTAACCACGGTATTAGCCGGGGCCAGCGAGGTCATTGGACCTGGCCAGCGTCAGCAGTACACCTATTCGGTTTACTTCGGCCCCAAAACCATGGAAGCACTCAAGGCTGCGGGGCATGAGCTGGAGCGCAGCATCAATTTCGGCTGGTTTGATGTGATGGCCAAGCCGACACTTTATCTGCTGAATTTTCTCCATGGCTATGTTGGGAATTACGGATTGGCCATTATCTTGGTTACGGTGTTGATCAAGCTTCTCTTCTGGCCGATTTCTCAGAAGGGCATGAAGTCCATGAAGACCATGCAGAAACTGCAGCCCAAGATGGCGAAGCTGCGGGAGAAATACAAGGATGACAAACAGCAGCAGCAACAGGAAATGATCAAGCTGTACCAAACTTATAAGGTAAATCCGGTGGGTGGCTGTCTGCCCATGGTCATCCAGATCCCGGTTTTTTTCGCCCTGTACAAGGTGTTGCTCCAGACCATCGAGCTGCGGCATGCGCCCTTCTTTCTCTGGATTGCGGATCTGTCCGCGCCGGATCGGTTGTTTGTCGGCCTTGATCTCCCGTATATCGGCGGAATCCCGGTGTTGACCCTGCTGATGGGGGGAACCATGTTCCTGCAGCAGAAGATGACCCCGGCTACCGGTGACCCTACTCAGCAGAAGGTCATGATGTTTATGCCGGTGATCTTTACCTTTATGTTTTTGAACTTTGCTTCAGGGTTGGTTTTGTATTGGTTTATTAACAATCTGCTGTCCATTGGCCAGCAGTACCTTGTTAATCGGCATGATGCTGTGTAATTGGGGTAAGCGTTCAGCAGCACCA
>DOZO01000001.1:6305-8781 GCA_003517965.1 Desulfobulbaceae bacterium | reverse complement strand
GAACGCTTACAGTTCCGTGTTTATCTGAAATTTGGGTGCCCCTGGTGAACGCTTACTAATTGGTTGCCTTGCAAGAATGACGGTCTGAGATAAGAGGAGTCACAAGATGTCTGCCAAGATGGAATATAAGGGAACGGATGTTGAAGAGGCAATCGGCAATGCCTGTGCGGCACTTAAGGTGGCACGGGAAGAGCTTGATATTCGTATAATCTCCACTGGGTCTGCCGGTATTTTTGGCCTGGGTCGGAAAAAGGCGTCGGTTCAGGTGTCTCTCAAAAAAGAGGGCGGGGAAAAGCAGAACCGTCCGACTGCGGAGAAAAAATCAAGGCCGCCCAAGGTCAGAGCTGAAAGGCCTGCTTTGGAAAGTAAACCGGTTGCGCCACGGGTCAGGGCAGAAAAGTCAGGTGACAACGAGGGGCAAGAGGAGGTGGTGGGAGATCCCGTTACCTCCGAGGAGATGGAGGAAATTAGAGCGGATATCGCCAGAATTATGGAACTTATGGGCTGCCCGTCAGTAATCAGTATTGAACAGGATCAGAACAACAAGGTTCATGCCACGATAACCGGGGAGTTTGTCGAGATCATAGTCGGATCTGAGGGGCAGACCCTTGACGGTTTGCAGTATGTGATGCGCAAGATTATCACCAGAAAATTTTCACAGAAGGTTCTTTTTTCTCTCGATGCTGGGGGATTCAGGGAAAACCGGATGGTGGAGCTTCAGGAGCGGGCCCTGCGTCTGGCGCAGGAAGTCAAGGAAACCGGCAAGACCAGAACTATCCCGGCCATCAACCCTGCGGAAAGACGTATGGTGCATATGGCGCTGCAAGACGATACCGGGATCAGAAGCCGCAGCATCGGAGAGGGTGTGTTTAAAAAAGTACTCATCTATTTGCCAGGGCAAGGGCGGCGGCGTTCTCCAAGGAAAAAGAAAGGCGGAGAGTAATTGCTCAGCGGAGAAAAAAGAATCAGGAATGTGTCCTCGTAAAAAGTCAAAATCCGGGGCTGCCGTAGTTCATAAGGCAAGGAACGTGTGTTATGCGTGATTTCCCGGATTTCAACGAGGCGACCATTGCCGCTATAGCAACGCCGCCTGGCTCTGGCGGTATCGGCATCATCCGGGTGAGCGGCCCCCAGTCCCAGGCAATCTTCCAGCAGTTTTTTCAACCAAAAAATCCCCCCAAAAAAATTATTAGTCACCGGCTTTATTTTGGTGCCATTGTGCATCCGAAAACCCGGGTGGTCATGGACGAGGTGCTGGCTGTTTATATGCGGGCGCCGCAAACCTACACCAGAGAAGATGTTACGGAAATCCACGGCCATGGCACCTTGCTGCTCCAGGAAATTCTGGCTCAGATCGTGACCTTTCCGGCTACCCGTTTGGCAGAGCCGGGTGAGTTTACCAAGCGGGCCTTTCTCAATGGTCGGATCGATCTGACTCAGGCGGAGGCGGTTGCCGAGCTGCTGGGTGCCAAAACCAAAGAGGGCGCCAGGCTCGCGGTGGACCAGCTCCGGGGAGGTTTGCATGGGGATATCTGGCATATTCGGGATGCGCTGGTTGCAATTCGTGCTATCATGGAGGTGGCTATTGATTTTCCTGATGAAGAAATGGAAATTCTTGATACTCCTGCGCTGAAGATCAGATTGGAGCGTGAGGTGCAAGAACCTCTGTTACGATTGCTGGCCCGGGCGGAGGGTGGGAAAATTATCAGGGAAGGGGTCTCCGTGGTCATTCTCGGGCGACCCAATGTCGGTAAATCAAGTCTGCTCAACTGTCTCTTGCGGGAGGAGCGGGCTATTGTTACGGAACTTCCTGGCACAACCAGGGACACGATTGAGGAGTGCCTGGATATAAAAGGGGTGCCGGTGCGTATTATCGATACGGCGGGCATTCGGGAAACGGTAGAAGCGATCGAGGAAATCGGCATCCGCCGGGCTCAGCAGAAAATGGGAGAGGCTGACCTGGTGTTGCTGGTGCTTGACGGGGAAGCAGGTTTGCAGGAGGAAGACCTTGCCCTGTTTGAGATGGCTGCGGGCAAGAAGGTCGTGGTGGTGATAAACAAGATCGACAGGGTAACCTGCGTAAATTCGGCCCTTTATGAAAAGGCTTTTTTCGGGAGGCCGGTAGTCGCCATCTCTGCCCTGAACGGCGATGGTATTCGCAACCTGGAGGAGGCTGTTTACGAGGCGGCCACTGGCGGGCAAGGCCTTCAGGAGCCTGGAGCGGCCGCGCCGAATGTGCGCCATACCGCAGCTTTGCAGGGTGCGCTTGTTGCGGTGCAACAGGTTGGAGAAGGGTTGACCGCGAAGCGATCGCCGGATATCCTGGCCATTGATCTTCAGGACGCCTTGAGTTTTCTTGGGGATATCGTCGGGGAAACAACCACGGACGATGTGCTGGATATAATTTTCGCGGAGTTTTGTCTTGGCAAATAGTAACTGATCACAGGGTAAGTGACCAAGTTCCGCGCCGTATCCC
>DOZO01000001.1:0-6164 GCA_003517965.1 Desulfobulbaceae bacterium | reverse complement strand
CTGAGAGCTATACATATGGTATGCGGGCCGATAACAAAGCAGATGTCGTGCCCTGTGATCGCTTAGCGGCAAATAGCGGGCAATTCAACAGTGCAGGAAACACCATGGATTCAGGCAAAAAACCCAAAGAGATAGACCTTGAAGAACGGATTGGCTTTCTGAGAAAAATAAGTTTTTTTCAGGGGTTTGATGACCATGAGCTCAGGCAGTTTCTCCAGGTGAGTAAATGGCTCCGTGTGCCTCCCAACATGGCGATTATCAAGGAAAATACAACCGAACGGGCTTTTTATATTTTGGTCAGGGGTGAAGTTCGGGTTGAAAAAAGGTTGCCGAATAAAACAAGTCCTGTGCTTCTAACTACCATTGCCACCGGAGAGTGTTTCGGAGAAATGGCTCTGGTCACTGAAATAAAACGAACCGCCGATGTGGTTGCCAGTATCGAATCCTTTATCTTGCGGGTTGAACCTGAGATTGTCAGCACCTCAAATGTTTTTTTGCAGCTGAAATTTTATAAGCGTTTTTGTGAACGGCTGGTAACCAGGTTGGATCTGGCTAACAAAAGAGTGGCTGATTTTGCTGGCGAAGAGGCAAATTCTCCCATTGTGCCGAAGGTGCCTTCTCATGTAGGTCAGCCTGTGGTTGTAGAAAAGCTCGACTCTTCCGTAAAGCCGGGGGTAGGCAAGGAAAGGCCTGAGAAATTAGAAAAATCCTTAGTTGCAGACCGCCGCTCCCCCATGCCTGACAAAAACCAGCGGCAGACTCCCGCCAAGCTTTGCCATTTAATGCATCAGGAGAGAGTTCTGCCGGTGAATCCAGCTGTTGTCGCTCAGTTTCGTGCTATGATAAAAAATGGTTCGGGTCTTGACAATACCCGGCGGCTGACCGATTTGATTGCCCTTGATCCTGTGTTAAGTTGTCGGGTGATCCAGGTAGCCAACTCCCCATTTTACAGAAGGGCCAACCTGGTTGGCACAGTTTCTCTGGCTATGGTTATTGTTGGCGTTAAGCAGATTCAGGAGGTGATAGCCGGTACGATCCTGGCGGCAGAGTCCGTGCAGGCCTTTAACGGTTTTGCTCAGATATCCGACACCTTTTGGCGGCATGCAGTAGTGGTTGGCAGAATTGCCGAGATGTTGCGGGAGGTAATTAGGATAAATGCTGCGGCCGATCTTTATTTATGCGGTTTGCTCCACGATCTGGGCATGCTGGCGCTGGATGGAATTTCCCCAGCTTTTTATCCGTATTTTATTCAGCCTTCAGCGGAAATACGGGATATAGTCAAGGAAGAAAAGGAATATATCGGCATGGATCATGGCCAGACCGGTGCCTGGCTTGCTGAGAGTCTTGGGCTGCCGCAAACCTATCTGGATGTGATGCGCTTTCATCATCTGCCGGAAAAGGCAACGGCCAACCAGGTGCCGGTGGCTTTGGTGAATCTGGCGAATATTTTTGCTACCACGAAAGGGGTCTGTCTGGGACAGCCCCAGGTGACAGAAAAGGATATCCGGCGCTCTTTCTCTTGGGCCCTGATTCAAGAACATCATCGCTCGTTTCAGGAGGTCAATGTGCCGCAGTTTATCGATTCGTTTTCTGCGGAGCTTGACAAGACCTGGGAGAGCATCACCGGTGACATTCTGCTCTAAAGCTCAGTCTATGGGTGAGAATTGATCCTTGGTGGCTCCGCAGATGGGGCAGGTCCAGTTGTCTGGCAGATCTTCAAAAGAGGTGCCAGGGGTAATGCCTGAATCCGGATCTCCGTCAGCCGGATCATAGATGTAACCACAAACCGAACATTCATAACGTTGCATGGCAGGGCTCCTTTTTTTATTTGGGCAGGTATGAAGGTAAAGGGGGCTTGTTCTTTCTTTATAGGAGTTCGCTTTGGTCGACGTCAATGTTTTTAGGTTTGTTAATGAACAAATTATGCTTTTTAATTTGTTCAATTACAGACCATTATGCCGCGCATGTCAGCTTCAAGTCGAGGTTATTTCTGGACAACGGCTTTCACGGAGCTGTTACGGAGGCAGAAGGAGGGGCAGATGATTGTGAAGAAAGAGATTGTTTCCAGAGCCGATATCGCCAGGAGGGTCAAGGAGCTTGGCCAGGCCATTACCCGGGATTATTCCGGCCGTCCTTTGGTTATGATCGGCATTTTGAATGGGGCCTTTATTTTTCTTGCTGATCTGGTTCGGGAAATCGAGCTGCCTATCGAGATAGACTTTATCCGGGTGGCGAGTTATGGCTCCGGCACCTGTTCCTCCGGCATCATCCAATGCACGAAAGACACAGAGCTCGATCTGACCGGTAAGGATATTTTGTTGGTGGAGGATATTGTCGATACTGGCCGCACCCTTGTTCGCTTAAAAGAGCTTTTGGCGGCAAGGAAGGTGGCATCCGTAAAGATCTGCACTTTGATCGACAAGCGAGAGCGGCGTGAGGTGGAGGTGGAGGTTGATTATGTCGGATTTGTGGTGGCAGAGGGCTTTCTGGTCGGCTACGGCCTTGACCATGCCCAGCAGCATCGCCATTATCCTGCCATCTACAATATTGTCAGCGGCGGCTGAATCAAATGCCCTCCTTGCAGGAGAAAGATAAACGGTTTCTCTGGCATCCCTATACCCAGATGCAGGATTATGCCCAGCGTGACCTGCTCTTTATTGACAGGGCGGAGGGCATTTGCCTGTTCGACCCGCAGGGGAAACGCTATTTTGATACCATTTCTTCCTGGTGGTGCATTGTTCATGGGCATGGCCATCCAACCATAACCGCGAAGATTGGCGCGCAACTGGCGCGGCTTGATCAGGTGCTGCTGGCCGGCACCAGTCATGAGGGGGCTATTCTCCTGGCGGAACAGCTGGTGCGCCTTGCGCCGCCCGAGCTTGCCCGGGTGTTTTATTCTGACAATGGCTCCACGGCCTGTGAGATCGCGATCAAGATGTCGCTTCAGTACTGGCGGCAGGTGGGTCAGTCAGACCGCTGCCAGCTGGTGGGGATAGAGCGTGGCTACCATGGCGACACTATCGGCACCATGAGCCTGGGCGGGGTGCCGGAATTTCATGGCCCCTTTGCTCGATTGCTTTTTCCTTCTCATCGTCTGCCATCTCCTTACTGTTACCGATGCCCGGTTGGCTTAAAGCAAGAGACCTGTGATTGCCAGTGTCTGCAACCGTTGGTGAAGCTCCTGAGCGAGCAAGGCACGCAGATTGCCGCCCTGATTATCGAACCACTGATCCAGGCAGCCGGGGGCATGATCGTTTACCCTGTCAAGTATCTGCAAAAGCTGGCGGCCTTGCTTAAGGAATACGGGGTGCACCTGATTTTTGATGAGGTAGCCACCGGCTTTGGCCGTACCGGCACCATGTTTGCCTTGGAACAGGCCGGGGTTGCCCCTGATTTTCTTTGTTTGTCAAAAGGACTGACTGCTGGTATGTTGCCCATGGCTGCAACGTTGACCAGTGAGGAGATTTTTCAGGCCTTTTATGCTGATTATGCTGCGGGAAAAACCTTTTTCCACGGTCATACCTTCAGCGGCAACCCCTTGGCGGCGGCGGCGGCCCTTGGCTCGTTGCAGGTTTTTAGCGAAGAGCAGACTCTGGCCGGGCTACCGGCCAAGATCAGCCATCTTCAGGCACGAATGCGCCGCTTTGCTGACCTGCCCTGGGTCGGAGATCTCAGGCAGCTTGGTTTGATCAGTGCCATGGAGCTGGTGAAGGATAGAGAGACCAAGGCGGCCTATGATTCTAATGAACGGGTTGGCTGGCCGATCTATCTGGCCGGGCTTGAGCGGGGGTTGTTACTGCGGCCCATCGGCAATGTGATTTATCTCTGGTTGCCGCTTTCCGTGACTTTGGTCGAGATAGACGAGATTACGGAACGGGCCTGGCAGGTGCTTGCCGATCCGCAAAATATTGCGGGCTGGTAGGCTGGCTTTTTTGTAAGCGATCACAGGGCACCGCATCTTGCGGCGATCGGGCCGGCTCATGTACTGAAGTACGCATCGCCGTCCCGCTTGCCACAACCTGCAACACCCTGAGGCCGCTTGTTTCTGGGCTTACCTTGTGATCGCTTACTATGCGCCTGTAGCTCAGCTGGATAGAGCATCGGCCTTCGAAGCCGGGAGTCGGGGGTTCGAATCCCTCCGGGCGCACCAATAAAATCAATGGGTTACGTGATATTTCCTGTAACCCATTTTCTTTTATCCAACCCTATATCCAACCTTGGGGTCAGCCGGATTTCTCTGTCTCAAGTACACGCGGCGGCTTGTAGTCGAACTTCAGCCGCCTGCTGAGCTTGGCCGTGCAGGTGTTGAATCGCTCCAGAATGTCGTGTCCTTCGGCCATCAGTTTCCCCCCTTCCATTTTGGGGAGGCGTCAACTATCCCCGCTGCAAAAATAAACTCGACCTCCGCTGGGCAGATCATGAACCAACCGCCGCAGCGTGATTCGGTGGATGTGATGCTTACTTCTGGATCACAGAGGAAGACTCCGGGGGGGAAATATATTGACGAACTATAATATCCCCCTCACGCTTGCGGGCCTGGGCAATATCAAAACTATTTTGCATGCGCATCAGCGTGTCCATTGAAACACCGAAAGCCTTTTCAATACGCAAAGCCATTTCCGGAGAAAGACGGGCATGCTCGTTAAGCAGAGCAGACAAAGCCGCACGGGTTACCCCAAGGGCATGAGCCGCGCCAGTAACAGTCAGGCCAAGAGGTTCGATAATCTCGCTTCTTACAAATCCACCGGGATGCGCGGGGTTCTTCATTCTGACGCCTTGCATGGTGCCCATGGCCATCTCCTTAATGATAGTCTTCATAATCCAGGTCTATAATCTCGATGGCTGACTGATTGATCTTGAACGTAAGCCGCCAATTTTTTGTAACAGAAAGGCTCCATGTGCCTTTACGATCTCCGGTGAGTTGATGCGATCGCCAGCTGGAAATTGACCTAAGCTCGCTCTCTTGCTCCATGTCTTGGAGAAAAGAAATAATCAGCCGAAGCTTGGGAGCAATAGCAGGCTGAATACCGCTGGAATCATCATCCTCAATGAAACGGAAAAGGCCCTTGTGTAAGACGTTTCTGATTTTCATAAGCCACAATAGCATGGAGGGGAGTAAAGTGTCAAGTGACGCTTTACAGTGTTCAATGGGTGGTTTTTTAAATGGCTTTTGATTGCATCGTAAACATCTTTGTGGTAACATATCTACATAAGTTATTATTTTCAAAAATGAGGTGCTGCTATGACCATCACGACCCTTTCAAGCCGCCAGTTTAACCAGGACGCCAGCAGGGCAAAAAAAGCGGCAATGTCTGGCCCGGTATTCATCACAGATCGTGGTCGTCCGGCGCATGTGCTACTGACATTTGCCGAATACAAGAAGATCACTGGCGAGCATACTAAGATCGCCGATCTACTGGCGATGCCCGGCCTCGAGGACATTGAATTTGAGATACCACAATTGCGCGACCTCGCACAATCAGCGGATCTCTCCTGATGTACTTACTTGACACCAATGTTGTGTCCGAGTTGCGGAAAATCCGTCTCGGCAAAGCAGATGGGCATGTTGCGGCCTGGGCCGACAGCATAGATGCCGCCGATTTGTATCTGTCAGTAATTACCATCCAAGAGTTGGAAATCGGTGTGTTGCTGGCCGAACGCCGCGATCCATCGCAGGGTGCGGTATTTCGCGTGTGGCTGAACGATCACGTCTTACCTGCTTTCACGGGTCGTATCCTGTCCGTCGATACTGCTGTTGCACTTCGTAGCGCACGACTCCATGTGCCAGACCCTCGTCCTGTGCGTGACGGGCTTATAGCTGCAACGGCACTTGTACACGGTCTGACCGTCGTAACGCGCAATGTGGTCGACTTTGAGTCAACCGGCGTTTTGCTCATCAACCCCTGGAGCAGTCCCGAGGATCAAAACGCTTAGCGTACGGTTTTTCCCGTTTCGTGAGTTGACTCCAATACCCGTAAAAAAATGGTTCGAGTTCCATAGGTGTCACCAAGAAAATCAAGGGTTTACAGGATGTCTCCTGTAAACCCTTTTATCCAACCTTTTATCCAACCTTTATCTCAGCCAGATTTCTCTGTTTCAAGAACACGCGGTGGCCTGTAGTCGAACTTCACCCGCCTGCTGAGCTTGACCGTGAAGGCGTTGAA
>DOZO01000049.1:19173-23850 GCA_003517965.1 Desulfobulbaceae bacterium | reverse complement strand
GCGGCACTGCTGAACGCTTACAATCTTGGGTTTATCGTAAATTTTGGTGCCCCTGGTGAACGATTATGTTTACCGGATTAGTGAGTTGTTGGGGTGCCAGCCAGAAGGGGCGGTGGTGTTGGGCAGGATAATGGATTTTTTCCCTAACACCGTGCCGGGGTTGGTTACGGAGTTGCAGCCGGTTTGGGAGTTGTCTCCCAGAATTGCCCCGAATTTGCGCAGGCCGGAATTGATGGAACCAGTCGGGGTTTTTAACAGGATGTTCCCGCCGGTGAAGCGCAGGTTGGCCAGTTTTGTACCCGCCCCCAGATTAACTTCGTTGCCCAGGATGCTGTCACCTATATAGGCGAAATGTCCGGCCTTGGCGTCGTCAAGAAAGATAGCATGTTTAACCTCGGTGACATGGCCGACTACGCAACGGGCTCCCACCAGACAATGGCCGCGCAGATAGGCGCCCTGTCGGATTTCGCTCTGATCGCCGATAATTACCGGGCCCTTGATAAAGGCTCCTGATTCAATCAGCACTCCCTTGCCGATACTTAACGGCCCACCAGCCAGAACGGCCCCGGCCATGAGAACGCTGGCGCCTTCCATAAGTATGCCGTCACGAAAAACCCTGAGCTTGCCCTTGGTGGCATCATCTAACTCGATGGTTAGACCGGCGGATTCCATCAGCATTGACTTGTGGAAAATAAGAGTAGCTGGGAGTGGGCCGGGGTTTTGCGGCCAGGTGATTTGTGGCCAGGGATAATCAGCCATATAGGTCTTCAGCCGGGCCAGCGCCTGCCAGGGGTATTCGTCCGCTACAAAAAGCGAGGCATGGGCATAGCGGCTGAGATCAAAAAAAGAAGCGTTGGTAAGGTTCATAAGAATCGGTTGCCAGTTGTTTTTTGTTGGCGATCATAACATGATGATGAAAATGGTGAATATATCGAACGTCTTGTTACTTGCTCTCTGTTACTATGGTGTAAAATAACGATTTCTTCAAGCATATTTCCAGGCTGGTCTCGCGCTGAGGATATCATCTTGACTTCATAGAGATGGGTGCTTATGTTGCCACATTCTGGCACCGTTACGAAGGATTCATTGCTTGTTCTGGCAAGGCTGGTTACTTGCCGATAAAATATAACCTGGAGGTATGTTATGGATATCAACAATTCCATGACCTCAGAACTGAATGATTTCCATGATTCCGAAGGACAGGAGATCCCGGAAGAATTACCGCTCATGGCGGTTCGTGATGTGGTTATCTTCAACTATATGATCATCCCTCTCTTTGTCGGGCGGCCTGCTTCGGTGGGCGCGGTCAACGATGCCATGGCCAAAGACAAGCTCTTCATGCTGGTTACCCAGAAGGACGCTTCTCTGGATGAGCCTCGCTCTGATGATATGTATGATGTGGGTATGGTCTGCATGATCATGCGCACCCTAAAGCTGCCGGACGGCCGTCTCAAGGTTTTGGTGCAGGCTTTGCGCAAGGCGCGGGTCGTTTCCTTTGTCCAGGAAAACCCCTATCATATTGCCAGGATTGAGCTGATCCATGATGAAGAAATGGAAGAGATTTCGGTGGAGATGGAGGCGCTGATGCGCAATGTTCGCGAGCAGACGGAAAAGATCCTCTCGCTCAAGGGCATCATGTCTTCCGATCTTATGGTTATCCTGAACAATGTGGAAGAGCCGGGACGGCTGGCCGATCTGGTAGTTTCCAATCTGCAGCTGCGGGTTTCCGAGTCTCAGGCAGTACTGGAAACCTTTGATCCTGCCCTGCGCCTGAAGAAGGTGGCTGAGTATCTGCAGAAAGAGTTGGAAGTCTCCACCATGCAGGCCAAGATCCAGTCTGAGGCCAAAGAGGAGATGAGCCGTACCCAGCGGGAGTATTATCTGCGGGAGCAGTTGCAGGCCTTGAAAAAAGAGCTGGGCGATATTGATGACCGCTCTCAGGAAATGGATGAACTGCGGGATAAACTGGCCAAATGCCGGATGCCGACTGAGGTCAAGAAGGAAGCGGGCAAGCAGCTCAAGCGGCTGGAAACGATGCACCCTGACGCCTCTGAGGCCTCAATTGTCCGGACCTATATCGACTGGATTTTAGATCTGCCCTGGAGCAAAGGCACTAAGGACAGGATTGATCTCAAGGTTGCCAAGGCGGTATTGGACGAGGATCATTACGGGTTGGATAAAGTCAAGGAACGGATTCTTGAATATCTGGCCGTGCGCTCGCTCAACAAAACAACCAAGGGGCCGATCCTCTGTTTTGTCGGCCCTCCTGGAGTGGGCAAGACCTCTCTGGGGCAATCCATCGCTCGGGCCATGGGCCGCAAATTTCACCGTCTTTCTTTGGGCGGCATGCATGATGAGGCTGAGATCCGCGGTCATCGCCGCACCTATATCGGCGCCATGCCGGGTCGGATCATCCAGGGTCTGAAAACGGTGGGAGCCAATAATCCGGTGTTCATGTTTGATGAGATCGACAAGGTTGGCGCCGATTATCGTGGCGACCCATCCTCCGCCTTGCTGGAGGTGTTGGATCCAGCCCAGAACAAGGATTTCACCGATCATTACCTGAACATGCCCTTTGATCTTTCCAAGGTCATGTTTATCACCACCGCCAACATGGCGGACACCATTCCGGCCCCCCTTTATGATCGGATGGAGGTGATCCGTTTGGCCGGTTACACCCTTGAGGAAAAAGTCGAGATTGCCCGTCGTTATCTGGTGCCCAGGCAGTTAGCGGAAAACGGCATCACCACTAAACATGTCCAGTTTGATGATGTTGTCTTGGCCAAAATTATCACCAATTATACCAGAGAAGCGGGAGTGAGGAATCTGGAACGGGAGATCGGCGCCGTTTGTCGGAAAAACGCCCGCCGGGTCGCGGAAGGCAGTAAAGGGCCTTTCCCCCTCACGGATCGGACTTTGAGCAAGTATCTTGGTCCGCCCAAGTTTACCCCGGAGTCGGAAACCGAGATTATCGATCAGCCTGGGATGGCCACCGGTCTTGCCTGGACAGAGGTGGGTGGAGAGATCCTCTATATCGAGATTTCCATCTTGAAAGGTCGGGGCAATCTGACCATGACCGGTCAGTTGGGTGAGGTGATGAAGGAATCAGCCCAGGCAGCTCTGAGCTTTTGCCGTTCACGTCTAAAAAAGCTTAAACTGGCCGACAATTACTTCGAAGAAATTGATATTCATGTGCATGTGCCGGCCGGGGCTATTCCTAAGGATGGGCCGTCCGCAGGGGTAACCATTGCCACGGCCATGTATTCGGCCCTTTCCCGGAAAAAGGTGCGTCAGGATGTGGCCATGACCGGGGAGATTACCTTGCGTGGTCGGGTGCTGCCTATCGGCGGCCTCAAGGAAAAGGCCCTGGCCGCTCTGCGGGCAGGCATCACCACAGTGATTATTCCGGAGCAGAACAAAAAGGATCTGGTGGAGATCCCCGAGGCCCTTCGTAAGAAGATCAAGTTTGTGCCGGTGAAGAATATGGACCGGATTCTCTCCATGGTGTTTGTGAATTAAGGATTAGGGCTACAGTCTGTCCAGCGGCAAGGAGATCAGGTTTTTGGTTCAGAGAAGGAGATTGAGGCAGAAAAGCTCAAAAAGGGCCGGTGGCATCCAGAGCCTGGCAGGTTGGCTGGGTGCTGTTGTCTTTCTGATTCTGACTGTTTTTGGACTCTGGCTTGGAGCCTATGCCATAACTCCTCTACCCATGCGGGAAGGGGTTAATCAGCATGTCCTGATTTCTCCCGGAACAAGCCTGATTGGGATAGAAAAGCTTCTGATCGCAAACGGAGTGATCCCGCCGGGGCGGAGATTTTATTATCTCGCCCGGATCTCCGGCTTAAGTCAGCGTCTGCAGGCAGGAGAGTATATCTTCAGCCCCGGACAAACCCCTTATCAAATTCTCTGCCTCCTTGCGACCGGGGCCACCGTGCGCTGGTCGGTCACCATCCCTGAAGGCACTAACATCTATCAGCTTGCTGATATTCTGGCCGCAGGTAAATGGGGAGAGCGGGAGCTTTTTCTGAAGCTGATGCGTGACAAAGAGCTTCTTTCTCGATACGGGGTGGGGGCAAAAAGCCTGGAAGGCTATCTGTTTCCGGATACCTATCAGTTGCTGCGAGGCCAGGATCCGCGGGAGATCATCGGCCTTATGGTTGAACGGGGCCGTCAGGTAAGGCAGGAGCTGGGTGATTTGCGCAACAATTCTCTGGGGCTTTCTTCCCACCAGGTGCTTACCCTGGCTTCCATTGTGGAAAAGGAAACCGCCGTCCCGGAAGAGCGGCCCCTTATCGCAAGAGTTTTTATGAATCGTCTGCGGTTAAGCATGCGCTTGCAGACCGATCCTACTGTGGTTTATGGGCTGACAAATTTTAACGGCAATATCACCCGTAAAGACCTGGAAACACCAACTCCGTACAATACCTATCTGATCAACGGCCTGCCCCCCGGCCCCATCGCCAATCCGGGTCGCGCTTCCATCGCCGCCGTGCTGCATCCAGCCTCGGCCTCTTATCTGTATTTCGTGTCAAAAAATGACGGAACCCATCATTTTTCCCATGATCTGGGCGAGCATAACCGGGCTGTGCTCAAATACCAGAAAGGCGGGGGCAAGCATTGAGTTTATTCTCACGTGCTTGCCCCGTAAGCGTTCAGCAGCACCACATCTGCGTTATC
>DOZO01000049.1:1620-19027 GCA_003517965.1 Desulfobulbaceae bacterium | reverse complement strand
TGCAATAGCACACTTCGCAGACCCCTTCCTCGCATCTGTAGCACTGCTGAACGCTTACAGTGGGTTTATCTTAAATTTTTGTGCCCCTGGTGAACGATTACCTTGCCCCGTAATGGCTTATTCCTTGAGAAAATCTATCTTGCTTTCGGTAGGTGGCATGGCCGGATCAGAGATAATATTGATCTCAACCTGATGTTCTTGTTCCAGTTCGATTATGTCCTGTCGTTTTTTGTTCAGGAGATACTGGGCTACTTCCATGGGCAAGCGGCAAAGCACTTTTTTGATTTCCTTTCTGGCCACTCCGGTCTGAATATGTCTGATATGCACCAGAGCCTGAGTTTCCACGGAACGAACCAGACCGCGCCCCTGACAATGCGGGCAGAGACGGTAGCTGCCTACTGAGACCGGGGCGGCCATCTTCTGCCGGGAGATCTGCATGAGGCCGAACTTGGAGATCTTGGAAAAATCCACCTTGGCCTTGTCGCGTTTCATGCAGTCACGAACCTTTTTTTCTACCTCGCGAATGTGCTTGGAATCCCGCATGTCGATAAAATCAACGACTATGAGACCGCCAAGATCGCGGAGCCTGAGCTGGCGGGACAATTCCTCGGCCGCCTCCATATTGGCGAGAAAAATGGCGTCTTCAAAACTCTTGTCCTTGCCGGTGCGGCCGGAATTTACATCAATGGCGACCAGGGCCTCGGTGGGATTGATGACAATGGACCCGCCAGAGGGCAGAGGCACGGTGGGCTGGTAGATCTGCTCGATCTGCTTTTCCACATGGTATTGATGGAACAGGGGCTGGGTTCCCTTGTGCAGTTTGGCAACCGTTGATTTGCGCTGGGCTAAGGGCAATAGCTCGAGAAAATTATTGACCTGGGTCAGGGCCTCTTCCGCGTCCACCAGAATCTCGGTAATTTCAGAGGTGAAATGGTCGCGCAGGAACCGGGAAACGATGTTCTGTTCCTTGTGCAACAGGGCCGGGGCCTTTTCGGTCTGGCCCTGTTTTTTGATCTCCTTCCAGAGGTTGAGCAGATAGCGGACATCCTGGGCCAAGGCGGTCTTGGTGATCTCCTGGCTGGCGGTGCGGACGATGTAGCCGATGCCTTCGGGGATGCTGACGCTCTCGATCATTTCCCGCAGTTTTTTGCGTTCTTCCTCGGACTCGATCTTTCTGGAAATCCCGGCGCTGTCGCTGCCGGGCATCAATACCAGATATCGTCCCGGCAAGGAGAGAAAGGTGGTAAGGGTTGCGCCCTTGTTGCCGGTGGCCTCTTTGACTACCTCGACCAGCACCTCCTGCCCCTTGCTGAGCACCTTCTGGATAGGCAGATCTTTCCAATGGGTATCTGCGGCCACCTCAGTAGCGTAATATTCCGGGTGGATGTCGCCGAAAGGCAGAAAGCCGTTTTTTTCCGAACCGTAATCGACAAAGGCGGCCTGCATGTTGGCTTCAACCGCGGTAACCCGCCCCTTGTAGATGTTGCCCTTGGTCTGCGCCTGGCTAACGGTTTCCACATAAAAGGATTCCACCCTGCCACCTTCGAGAAGAACAAGACGGCATTCTTCTGGTTCATCGGTGTTGATCAACAGCTTCAGGGTAGTGTCCCCCTTCTTGATCGGTTGTTTGTTTTCCGTGTTCTTGACGGCTTCCTTGTTATCTTCCGTTTCCTGTTCCGGTTCATTCCGAGGAGATCTGGGAGGCCTTGGCGGTCGTGGCGGTCGAGGTGACCGGGGCGGGCGCTGCTGCGCCGGTATAGCAGGAGTAGCGGGCCGCTGTTTCTCAGTGGCTTCAGTTGCAACTGGGAGAGGTTGCTCTGTTTCGCTGCCTGGGTCAGCTTGCTGGCTTTCCGGCTTGACAGATTTTGACCGTCTGCGAGGCGGCCTTTTGCGACGGCGTGGTCTGCCACTCGTGGGGCTGGCGGTCTCGCCCGTGGGTTGAGATGCTTCGCCAGAGACCGGAGTGGAATCTGGTCGGCCTGACTCAGAGGCTGTATGGCTGGAGGACTGGCTTTCTGCCTCGCCTGGCTTGCCTGGTTTTTTCAACCACTTGCTCACCCGGGCGAGAATAGAGCGCTCTTCCCCGTTGTTTTCGGTGCCTTGGCCGCTGGGCCGTTCATCTGCTGGTTTGGTAGTATCGTTTGTCATGGTGATTTGTCTCTATGATGCGGCCGCTGGCGGCCAGTTGTTGTAGTATGACCTGCGTGCTGTCCGGGTCCAGATTAAGGGCCTCGCTGACATCGTTAGTAGTGCAGGGTCTTCTTTTCAGCATTTCAATAATTTCGCCTTCGGAAAGATGGCGGAATTTTTCTCGCTCCCGGGTGGTGAAGTCAACCAGGATCTCTACCGGCCCAGGAAGCTGATGGGCAACGGCCTCCAGTTCCACCT
Organism: Desulfobulbaceae bacterium; assembly: GCA_003517965.1. Lineage (GTDB taxonomy): Bacteria > Desulfobacterota > Desulfobulbia > Desulfobulbales > Desulfurivibrionaceae > Thiovibrio. The sequence continues at coordinate 16,639 of DOZO01000049.1, read as the reverse complement.
GAGTCAGGGGCTTGGCAAAACTTTCCAGGGGTGGCCGGGCCACGGTGTTAAGCTGTACCTTGTCCGGCCTGATTTTTTCTACTGCGGCAACCAGAGCGGCGATGTCCTCCGGGCTGTCATTGATCTTACTGGCCAAGAGGATTTCCAGCCAGAATTTTCCAGAAAATTCCTTGCGGAAGATGATGAGCCCTTCAATCAGCTCAGCCAGGGGCGAGCAGGCGGCTGGTCGGTTGATCCGGCGATAGCTTTCCTCCCTGGCCGAATCAAGGGAGGGGATAACAATATCCGCAGCCAGCAGATCATGGCGCACTTCCGGGAGATAGAGCAGAGAGCCGTTGGTAAGAACCACCACCGGCTTTTCGGACTTTGTCTTGAGATAGCGGATCACCTGGCCGATGCCGCTGTGCAGGGTGGGCTCCCCGCTGGCGGTAATGGTGAAAACATCAAGATGGGCCAGGAGCTCCCGGTCGGCGAGCACGGTGTCGATCTCTGCCAGCAGCTCGGGGAGGGGAATATACTCCTTGCGGCTACAGGTCAGAGTGGTGGTGGCGCCGATTTCGCAATAGATGCAGTTGAAGTTGCATATCTTGGGGGGGACAAGATCAATGCCTTGGGAAATTCCCAGGCGACGGGAATTAACCGGGCCGAATACATATTTCATGGAGTTTTACGGGTCCGCGGCGAAGCGGCTGAGGATAAAGGTCTGGGTGTCAAGGGTTGCAGGAGTGTTTTCCTCCGCTGGTAGGGATTTTTTCTTGTCTGGCAAGGTATAACAATCCTGGGTTCTTGGCAAGGCAAATTTGTTGAACTCGCAATTACTTTGTGCGTTCTAATACGTAAAGGGGGGGGGATGGCGCAAGCCATCCCCCCCCCTTATTGTTTTAAACAAGCAACAGGTGCCACAAAAAAACTGGATTAGAAAGAAGCCTCAAAGGTCAGGTACACCTGATTCATTGATTCAATGGGAGCATAAAATTGGGCAGCGAGCGGATCGTTCTTTATATCTCCGATCTTGTTCGGGGTGCCGAGCCACATGCCACTGTAGGTGTAATCGTAATCATAATGCTGGAACCCGAGACGCATCCAGGCTTTGCCATATTTGGAAATAGCCTCGCCAGAAGGAATGTCGTAGATACCGTAGACCTCATAAACATTACCGCGGGTTGCCATTTTGCTGGAATACATATCATCATGACCAGGAGCAAAGGCCAGCCAGTTCTTGGAACCGTGGTTGAATTCGGCGCCGAGCTTGAGTCCGCTGTCAGGTATGTCGTAACGTACGCCAAGAGCAAAGCTGTAGCCATCCTTGCTTTCAAGCGGATTCCAGAAATCGTTCAGCAGAGAGGTGCCCATCTCGTCCATGCCCTTGGGTTGGGTATGGCTCCAGCCACCGGTTAGAAAGTAGTTCAGGTTTTGGTATTTATCCATAAACACCGCAGCGGTCTGCCAGATATTACCCATGTTTTTTCGATCAAGGTAGGTATTGGCAGGGTTGCTCGCCCCAAAAGATGTTCCTGCAATTCCGGCTGCGATATTAGCATCGTATGCTGTTTTTTGTGCGCTCTCCAGCGGGTTGGGGAAAACGGTGTCGCCTGGTACGTTAAAGATGTTGAAGGCACCGAAGGACTGAATGTTGAAAAAACGATTGCCCTTACTGTAAACATCCCAGTTCAAACCGGCAAAGTCAACATCGCTGAGTCCGGTATTTTTCTGCTGTGGACCAGCTTCAAAGCCACGACCATAGCAGAAGCGGATGCGCCCCGGAGCATCTTCGATACCGAAGAGGTTATTGTAAGCATAGCCCAGGGTAGCCCCGTCAAATGGGTAATCCATGTAGGCAACCGGAGTAGCCATCCGTTCGTCGCTGTTCATGCGCAGATGGGCGGGTGGACCATCGGTGGTGGGACGCCGACCGGCGGAGAACCATACCGGCAATCCGCCGATATTGTTCCAGTTCATGTAGGCCCGGTCGAGGATCAGCAGATTGTTGCCGGGTTGACGGCCTGTGGTGCCATCAAAGGAGCGGGAGTTCAGGAAGTAAGGACTGTCGGTATTATGAACACCATCTTGATCCTGCTCCGGAGTGGGGGAATCCTGCATGCCCCAAGCCTTGTAGCCCACGATCCGGGCCTTGACCTCAACATCTTCGGTGGCCTTGGCTCGCAGGTTCAGACGTAACCGGGTGGTGTACAGGGTGTCGTTGTCATAGGTGGCGGCTGCGGTCGGGGTATAAGCCATGTTTGTAAAAATAGAAGCCCTGGCGGCAGGAGAGAGATTTTTCATTAACCCGGCAAGCGCTTGAGGAGATGCCATCGCGTTCGTGATTGCAGTGGTCGGCAACGCACCCATACCACCCAACATTGTTTGCACCTCCCCATTGGTAAACATGGACCACAATGCTGTTGCTTGTGCAGTGGTCAAGGCACCCGCACCACCCAGAGCTGCTTGCAGGGCGGCCGGATTTGCTAAAGCACCACCCAAGGCTGCGAGCATTGCATTTATGTCTGCCCAACCTGCACCTGCAGCTGCAGCTGCCACAACCGGCTGTACAGTGACAAAGTCATTTATCCCCATACCAACACTCGTGGCCTTATAATAGGATGATGTGTCCGCGGTGTGTATATCCACCCGGTTCCTGATATCACCGGACCACTGAAAGCGGGAGGCCAGATCCCATTTTTCAGATTTTGCCTCAAAATCCTCGAACTTCTGTGTCTGCGAGGCTTTGATTTCCGCCATCTGGGCCTTCATCTGTTCGATCTGCCTGCTCATGGCATCGATCTTGGCCTGCATGTCTGTCTGGGCGTCCGCGGCGGAAGCCAAGGCAGGCATGGCCAGAAGACTGGCCAGCGCCAATGTAGAAATTTTCTTTCTCATCCCACGTTCTCCTTTTTGTGAATTTATCACCCGTTGCCGGCCATCCGGCAACGCTCCTCATGGAAATAAACCGTTGAGTAAAATGTTGGACATAGAGTCTTGCCCATACGGCATAAGGAGCCGTAAAGTTAAGGCAAAATAGTACAAGTTATTTCTGCACGGCTCCTAAGAACGGCAACGTCTATTGGTTGTTTCCGTAACGCATAGTCACGCATTGCATGATGCTGGCCAGCCCTGGTTCGGCAATGTGATAATAGACATTGCGCCCCTGACGTTCGCTGGCCAGAAAGCTCCGATCCTTCAATAGGCGAAGGTGCTCGGAGGCCATGTTGCTTGGGATCTCGCAGGCTGCGGCCAGGTCCCCGACCGTGCTCGGCGTCTGGAGCAGGATCTGGATCATTCTGAGACGATGGGGATGGGAGAGGCTGCGTAGGCATTCGGCCGCTTTCTCCAGCACTTTCATATCCAGTAATTCAAGCTCTGAGCACGCAGTATTCATAATTGTTTGGTAAAATAGATATATTGATATATTGGCATATTACGATATTTAATGAATATACTTTGCACCTGCCGAACGTGTCAAGAAAAAATTTGCAAAAAATAATGCTTTATTAAAATCAGTAAAAAGCCGCAATAACATGGCAGCTTGAGACTTTTGCCTTGACAGCAGGCGGCGGCCTGATAGTATTTATTTTTTTGGCGAAGAAATAAGAAATCCAGAACAATTGATGGGAATCGATCTATGAAAAAGATGCGCAGTGATGCATTACGCAAAGGGGTGGAGCGGGCGCCACATCGCTCTTTGTTGAAGGCCATGGGCTATACCAACGAGGAAATCAGGCGCCCTTTGATCGGGATTGCCCACGCGCACAGTGAGATTGTCCCCGGTCATATGCATCTTGACAAGATTCTGGAGGCGGTTAAAACCGGGGTTCGTATTGCCGGGGGCACCCCAATCGCCTTTGGGACTATCGGGGTTTGCGATGGTCTGGCCATGAATCACAAGGGCATGAAGTATTCTCTGGCCAGTCGCGAGATCATCGCCGACTCGGTGGAGATCATGGCAATGGCTCATCCCTTTGACGCTATGGTGCTGATTCCCAACTGCGACAAGGTGACGCCTGGAATGCTCATGGCCATGCTGCGGGTCAATATTCCGGCCATCATGGTGAGCGGCGGTCCCATGCTTACTGGTCGTTTTCGGGGCAAGGATGTGCATCTGGTCAGCGTGTTTGAAGGGGTTGGCCGAGTGAAGGCCGATACCATGAGCGCTGAAGAACTGGACGAACTTGAAGATCATGCCTGTCCAGGTTGTGGCTCTTGTGCCGGGATGTTTACTGCTAATTCGATGAACTGTCTTACCGAGGCGATTGGTCTTGGCCTGCCGGGTAACGGCACTATCCCGGCGGTAGCGGCGGCCAGAATCAGGCTGGCCAAGGAGGCGGGCATGGCGGTGATGCACCTTCTGGCCGAGGACATCCGCCCCCGGGATATTGCTACCCGTGCCGCCTTTGAAAACGCCATGGCCATCGACATGGCTCTGGGTTGCTCCACCAATACGGTGCTGCATGTCCCTGCCATAGCCAGGGAGGCAGGAGTGGATCTGCCCCTGGCCCTGTTCAATGAAGTGAGCGAGCGGGTGCCTCATCTCTGCAGCCTGATTCCTGGCGGGCCGCACAGTCTGCAGCAACTGGACGAGGCTGGCGGGGTGCCGGCGGTGATGCGGGAACTGGTCAACACCAAGGCCGGGCTTAATCTGGAGGTCATGACTGTTACCGGCAAAACCCTGTGCGAAAATCTGGAAAAGGTTCGAGTACGGGATGCCGACATTATTCGACCCGTGGATGATCCCTACCATAAATTTGGCGGTATCGCTGTGCTCTACGGGAATTTGGCCCCGGATGGCTGCGTGGTCAAGCAGTCAGCCGTGTCTGAAGAGATGCTCAAGCACAGCGGCCCGGCTCGGGTGTTTGAGTCAGAGGACGAGGCTCAGGCCGCTATTCTGGGCGGTAAGATCAAAGCCGGAGATGTGGTGGTTATCCGCTATTGCGGCCCCAAGGGAGGCCCCGGCATGCCGGAGATGCTCTCCCCAACCTCGGCCATTGTTGGCATGGGGCTTGGCAATAGCGTGGCTCTGATCACCGACGGACGTTTCAGCGGCGGAACCAAGGGAGCCTGTATCGGTCATGTTTCGCCGGAAGCGGCTGATGGCGGGCCCATTGCCTTTATTGAAGAAGGCGATCGAATTATCATTGATATCAGGAATAAGTCCATAGAACTGGTTGTTGCGGAAGGGATTCTGGCCCAGCGACAGCATAACTGGCAGCCTCCCGCGCCGAAAATTACTACCGGTTACGTGGCTCGTTATGCCAGACTGGTGACTTCTGGCAGCACTGGCGCGGTTCTGCGAGATGATGTCTCCGCTTAGCCTCGCATCTGATGTGGAAGATATGATAGAAAGAAGGATAACTTCAAGCGGCGTCCTGTGTATCGTGCTGATCTTGGCCGCTCTGTTTGGCTTTGGCCCCGACTCAGCGTTGGCCAGGCCTGTTCCCTGGGAGATTACGGCGGACAGCCTTGTTCGTCTTAATGATCCAGACAGTATCCTGGCCGAAGGCAATGTTATTATGATTCGGCCCAAGAGTCAGGGGGCAGACAGGATGTTTGTCAGGGCAGACTGGGCTCGTTATGATAAGGAACGAGGCACAGTTAAGGCCCGGGGCAATGTTTATATTCTTTCTGGCGCAGACGAGATCACCGCTAATAGCGCGGATATGGATCTTGAAGGCGAAACAGGCACCTTTACTGATTCTACCATCTTCCTGCCCGAAACTCATATGTTTGTCACCGGCAAAGAGGTGATAAAAACGGGGGAGTTCAGTTACACCCTGAAAAAGGGTTGGGTTACCGCCTGTAAGCCAGAGGAGGGTGCAAACCCGCCCTGGTCGTTTACCAGCACTACGACCAACCTCACGCTGGATGGCATGGCTCATATGACTAATGCCGTTTTTCATGTAAAGGATGCACCCCTGGCCTATACCCCATATCTCACCTTTCCTGCCAAAACCAAACGGGAAACCGGCGTGCTCTTTCCGGAATGGTCAAACTCCAGCCGGAGTGGATTCGGTCTCATGGTGCCTGTGTTCCTCAACATTTCACCCAGTACGGATGCTACTCTTTATCCCGGTTATCTATCTAAGAGGGGCATCCAGTATGGCGGAGAGTTCCGGTATGTGAAAGGGCCGGAGTCCCGTGGTACCTTCATGCTCGGTTATCTGCATGATGACCTTCGCGATGGCGCAGATCTCACCAAGGAATATAAGAATGATGGACTTATTCGGAGCGAGAAAAATCGTTACTGGCTTCGTGGCAAGGCCAACCATGATTTTGGCGACCATCTTCTCGGCAGGCTTGATCTCGATATTGTTTCCGATCAAGATTATCTGCAGGAATTCCGGGACGGCTATTTTGGTTTTATGGCGAGCAATCGCCTGTTTCTTGATGAATTTGGTCGTGATCTTAGAGAGGAAACCATTTTTGAACGGGAATCTTCCCTGCAGTTGATCAAATCCTGGCCTAATATGGTGGCCAGCGCCGAATTGCGGACCAGACAGAATACCGCTCATGACCTCAAACTGGTTAATGGAACCCCTGTCTTTCAGGCTCAGACAACCAGTTCCCTGCAGGCGCTGCCCAGGTTTGATTTCACCGGACGCGTCCCTGTCAGCGGGACAAGGATAAGTGCGGCCTGGGAGACTGAGTATGTAAATTATTGGCGGACAGAGGGAGTCGGCACCCAGCGTCTGGATCTGCACCCCAAGTTGATCACCTTTCTGCCCCGAGGTGGATGGCTTGAGGGTAAGGTTAGCGGCGGGGTAAGAGAAACTGCCTACCAGCTGCAATCCTATGGCAATTCCTCCTGGGATAAAGACAGTTTTCAGGATAGACAAGCTTACGATTTTGCCGGCAATATGGCCACCACCTTTCTGCGTGAGTTTAATCTTGGCAATGCTGATTGGTTTGAGCATCTGGTGCGGCCAAATCTTATCTATGAATATCTGACCAGAACCCAGGAGTTGCCAGATATTGGTGATACCTTGGGATATTTTGACAGCGTGGACCGTCTGGAAAGCAAAAACTGGCTGACCTGGCAGCTGAATAATTATTTCACCATCGGCGGTGTCAATAATAAAGGTGGTTTCTGGGATCGTAATCTTGGCCTGTTCAAGATCATGCAGACCTATGATCTGCGGGAAGACAATCCTGTATCCTTAGGGCTTGGGGCCACTGAGAAGAGGTATGACTGGTCCGATCTAAGATTTGAGACGGCCGTGTCTCCGCTGGCAAACTGGGTTCTCGGTTATCAGGCCAACGTGAGCATGTATGGGAAAGGGGTGAGCAGATATGCATTGCTTAATAATTACAGTTTTACCGGTGGGCATTCGCTTGGCCTTGATTATCGATATCTGAAGGACAGCGGCATGGTTGCCCCCTATTTTTATACTGATCTTGGCGAGTCGACTCATGATCTAATCGGTTCGCTGGGAATGCGCCTGAGCGAAACCCTCATTGCCAACGCTTATCTGGTCAAGTCATTTTCCGAAAATCACACGGTGGAATCTCGGGTTCGTCTGAGCTATCAGCCTGCTTGCTGGATGATGGACCTGGAAACCAGCAAAACTGCCGATGACCAGAGGGTGATGATCATCTTTTCCCTGGATGGTGTGGGTCGGGCATTGCGTTTCGGGCGAAACCTCTGATTGATCCCAACTCGAGCGCTGAACTCATGTCTCTGTATTATGATATCTTCAACGGCGATGCCGATGGCATTTGCTCCCTGCACCAGCTTCGTTTGGCAGAGTCTCGGCAGGCGACCCTGGTTACCGGAGTTAAACGGGATATTCGGCTTCTTGATCAGGTAGCCCAGGTGCGAGGGGCCGAACTAACCGTGCTGGATATCTCCTTAGATAGCAACAGGACGGCCTTGTTGCAATTGCTTGAGTATTGCCGGGTTTTCTACGTGGATCATCATTACGCCGGTGATCTGCCGCCCAGTCCTAATTTGGTTGCCCATCTTGATCCCAGCCCCGAGATCTGTACCGCCCTTATGGTTGATGTCCTGCTGAGCGGGCGTTTTCGGGCTTGGGCCGTGGCTGCTGCCTTTGGTGACAATCTACATGCCTCAGCCCGCAAGGCCGCGGCTACTCTGCAGCTGACCGAGGCCCAGGTGGAGCGCCTGCAGGAATTGGGCGAGTTGATGAACTACAACAGCTATGGCCGACAGATAGCGGATCTGCATATACCTCCCCAGATGCTCTATGAGGCGGTGAAACCATATGCCGACCCTTTGGTTTTTTGTGAGGAAGCCGAATTTCTTGCCCTGTTGCGCCAGGGGTTTGCCGATGATCTACGGCGGGCCAGGATGATTACGGCCCTGCGCGAAACAGCCCATGGCCGGGTTTTCGCCTTTCCTGCCGAAAAGTGGGCCAACCGGATAGCCGGGGTGTTCAGCAATGAGAAGGCCAGAGAAAGGCCGGATGCCGCCCATGCCCTGTTAGTGGATAATGACGATGGCAGTTTCATGGTAAGTGTGCGTGCGCCTCTTGTTCGGCGTCAAGGGGCCGACAGTCTATGCTGTGCTTTTGCTACGGGTGGAGGCAGAGCTGCGGCGGCCGGGATCAATGCCTTGCCTGCCGGGCAGATTGAAGATTTTTGTCAGAAATTTAACGAGGTGTTTTCCCCATGAGGCGTTCCCTGCTCTATATAGGCGTGGTCAGCCTGTTTTTCCTGTTATCCTGGATCATTTCTCCCTGTCTTTCATCAGCCGACGAAAGGGAACCGCAGCCTCGAGCCGCCGACCTGGTTGAGGATGGTCAATCCATTGATCTGGCCAGCCTCCGTTATCAAGAGATTTTCCAGGAACTTAGCGGTAAGCACGGTTTTGCCCAGGAAGAGCTTGATCGGCTCTTTGCCGGGGTCAGTATCAGGAAGCGAGTGCTTGAACTAATGGATACCCAGTGGGAGGCCAAGCCTTATTTTGAGTATTCACCGCGTTTTATTACCCCGCAGATGATCGAACAGGGAAGGAGGCTGCTTGGCGAACATCGTGAGGTGTTGGATCGGATTGAAAAAGAGCTGGGGGTAGAGAGAGAGATTGTTGTAGCCATTTGGGGGGTCGAAAGCAAATTTGGCGCCCATAAAGGGGCCTTCAGCATGTTTCAGACCCTCAACACCATGTTCGATGCCTATCCCCGCCGCAGCAAGTTCTATCGGGAACAGTTGATCGAATACCTTCTGCTTTGTCGGGAAAACGGGGTCGATCCGCTGGCGATCACCGGTTCCTATGGCGGGGCCTTTGGCCAAACTCAGTTCATCCCTTCAAGTTTTCGCCTCTATGCTGTGGATTTTGACGGGGATGGTAGGCGCGATGTCTGGGAATCGGTGCCCGATATTCTGGCAAGCATTGCCAACTATCTGCACAGATTTGGCTGGACCTTTAAGTCCCCGATTTACCAGGAACTGGGGAAGAAACTGAAGGGAGACAAGTTGGAAAAAGCCTATGCCCAAGGACGCAAGGGTTTCGTTCCCAGGGCGGAGGTGAAAAAGATTCAGGGTCTTGCCCTGCCGCCTTCGCCTGAAAACCGGGAGTTAACCATTGTCGGTCTTGAGCTTAGGGACGGCGGTCTGCGCTATGTGGCCGGCTACCCGAATTTTCAAGCCGTGACCAAATGGAACAATTCAAACCGCTACGCTATGGTCATTGCCGAACTGGCAGAAAAATTAAGGGAGTAGGGGCACGGCATGCCGTGCCCCATGATTTAAGATTTAGAAATGGAATTACCGTTGTTGAAAATACCGTTCGGTTTCCGCCTTGACTACCTGAGCCAGCAGTAGCAGGCCGACAATGTTGGGAATGGCCATCATCCCGTTCATCAGATCAGAGAAGTTCCAGACAAATTCCAGTTTCATCATCGCTCCAATAATAACCACTGCGACAAAAACCACCCGATAAGGGGCAATAGCGCGCCGACCGGCCAGGTATTCGATGGCTTTTTCTCCATAGTAATTCCAGCCGATCAGGGTGGAGTAAGCGAAAAGCGCCGTAGCCACGGCGACAATAATCACCCCGGTCTGACCCAAAGTTTCGCCGAAACTGACGCTGGTCATCTGCCCCGGTGCGACTCCTTGCAGCCATGACTGGCTGGTGAGGATTACCATGGCGGTCATGGTGCAGACTACCAGGGTGTCAATAAAGGTCTGGGTCATGCTTACCAGCGCCTGTTTGACCGGGTCGTGGGTTCGGGCGGCGGCGGCGGCGATGGGAGCTGAGCCCAGGCCAGACTCATTGGAAAAGACGCCGCGGGCAATGCCGTAGCGCATGGAGGCGGCCACCATTGAGCCGGCAAAACCGCCGCTGGCAGCGGCTGGATTGAAGGCGTGGTAGAAAATCAGTCCGAGAGCATGGGGGATTTCGCTGGCGTTGAGCGCCAGCACCACAAGCGCAGCGCCGGTATAACCGACGATCATGAACGGCACCAGCAGGGAGGTGAAGCGGCCAATGGACTTGATGCCTCCCAGGATCACCAGGCCGGTGAGCAGCATCAGCACTGTGCCGGTAAGCCAGGGTTCGATGTTGAAGGTAGATTGAAAGATGGTGGCTACCGCATTGGCCTGGGTCATATTGCCGATGCCAAAGGTGGCTAAAGCAGTGAACAGGGCGAAGAGCCAGGCCAGTTTGGGCAACTCCGCACCCTTGGCCAGATAGTACATTGGGCCGCCACGCATGCCGTGTTCGCCTTTTTCCCGGTATTTCACCGCCAGCACAGCTTCCGCGTATTTGGTGGCCATGCCAACCAGCCCCGTCATCCACATCCAGAACACCGCCCCTGGGCCGCCAAGGCTGATGGCGGTCGCAACCCCGACAATGTTGCCGATTCCCACCGTGGCCGCAAGCGCGGTCATCAAAGCGGCAAAGTGGCTGATGTCTCCGTCGCTGGCATGCTCCTTGTGCCAGATCAGGCGCAGGGCGTGTGGTAGAGCGCGAAACTGCATGCCGCGCAGAATTACGGTCAGGTACAGGCCGGTGCCTACCAGCAAGGTCAGCATGGGTGGCCCCCAGATCCAGCCGGAGAGGGTGGAGATCAACAGTTCGATGGATTCCATGTTTTTGCCCTTTGTGTGAGAGGTTTTCAGGAGAGACGGAAGGATACCTTGTCAAAATACCTGAAAAAAAAGAGGATGCAAAGGGGATAAAAAGAGTGCTGAGTGGCGAGTGTTCCGGCTACCCCGTATGGGGTTAGCCGGAACAATTTGCCCTACTTGATAAATTCCTTGCTACCGACAACCAAGGCGGCAACTACGGAAGGATCGGCCAGGGTTGAGATGTCGCCGAAATCATGGGCCTCGGTCTCGCCGGCCGAGATCTTGCGCAGGATTCGGCGCATGATCTTGCCGCTTCTTGTTTTGGGTAGTCCCTCGGCAAACTGGATAAACTCCGGGATAGCGATGGGCCCGATCTCCTTGCGAACTTGGGTGCGAAGCTCAATGCGCAGCTCGTTGCTGGGTTCAACCCCGGTTTTTAGGGAAACATAGGCATAGATGGTCTGGCCCTTGATTTCGTGGGGCGCGCCAACCACTCCGGCCTCAGCCACTAACGGGTGTGCCACCAGTGCGGATTCGATTTCGGCAGTGCCAAGGCGGTGGCCGGAAACATTGATAACGTCATCCAGCCGTCCCATAACCCAGAAATAGCCGTCCTCATCTTTTCTTGCGCCGTCTTCCGGATCGTAGATGCCTTCGTAGCGGGTGAAATAGGTTTTTTTGTAGCGGCCTGGATCGCGGTACACGCCACGGAGCATACCAGGCCACGGCTTGCGGATCACCAGATGTCCGCCCTCGTTGGGGGCTGCTTCGCTGCCGTCTTCGCGCAGGATGGCCGCGTCGATGCCGGGCAGGGGCCGGGTGGCCGATCCGGGTTTGAGCGGAGTGGCGAAGGGGAGAGCGGAGATCATGATCCCGCCGGTTTCGGTCTGCCACCAGGTATCAACAATGGGGAGTTTGCTCTTGCCGATATGCTCGTGGTACCACATCCAGGCTTCCGGATTGATGGGTTCACCCACCGAACCAAGGACCCGCAGGGAAGAGAGATCATGTTTTCTGGTCCATTTGTCGCCTTCCCGCATCAGAGAACGGATAACGGTGGGTGCGGTATAGAAGATATTGACTCTGAACTTCTCGCAGATATGCCAGAAACGATCAGGGGCAGGCCAGGAAGGCACCCCTTCAAACATTAGAGTAGTGGCGCCCAGGGCCAAGGGTCCGTAGAGAATATAGCTGTGGCCGGTAACCCAGCCGATATCGGCGGTACACCAATGTACATCGTTGTCGTTCAGATCGAAGACCCACTGGGTGGTATGCGCCACATAGGTCAGATAGCCGCCGGTTGTATGGACTACGCCCTTGGGCTTGCCGGTGGAACCTGAGGTGTAGAGGATGAACAGGTTGTCCTCCGCTTCCATGCTTTCCGGGGCGCATTGGCCGCTGATGTCCTCGGCGGCCATTTCCGTGTGCCACCAGAGGTCACGACCCTCGCGCATGGTAACCTCGTTGCCGGCCCGTTTAACCAGGATGCATTGCTTGACGCTCTCACAGTCCTTCAGAGCATCGTCAACCGCGGGTTTCAAAGGGATGGTTTTGCCGGCCCGCAAAACGGCGTCGGCAGTGACCAGTATCTTGGCTTCGCAGTCCTGGATCCGGCTCTTGAGGCTTTGGGCGGAGAAACCGGCAAAAACCACACTGTGGATGGCGCCGATCCGGGTGCAGGCCAGGAGGGTGATGGCAAGCTCGGGAATCATGGGCAGGTACACGGCGACCCGATCGCCTTTTGTTATCCCCATTTTCTTGAGCACGTTGGCAAACCGGCAGACCTCGGTGTGCAGCATCTGGTAGGTGTAAACCCGGACATCGCCCTCGGGTTCGCCCTGAAAGATGATTGCGGCCTTGTTGCGGCGGCCGTTTTCCAGGTGGCGATCAAGGCAGTTATAGGAAACATTAAGTCTGCCGCCCTGGAACCATTTGACCTCTGGCGTGTGCATGTCTGCCTCAAGCACCTTGGTCCACGGTTTCTCCCAGGTGATCAGCTCCTTGGCGCGATCGGCCCAGAATCCTTCTGGATCCTCCATGGAGCGCTGGTACAGGGCTTCGTAATCGGCCATGCTCTTTACATGGGCCTGCGCCTGGCCTGCGGCCGGTGGAGCAAAAAGGCGTTTTTCCTGCATCAGACTTTCAATTTTTTCATCTTCGCGCATTATTCTACCTCCGATTTTTTGCTAACTATTCGTAACTGCTCAGTAGCACCGCATCTGCTTTGTCATCGGCCTGCTCATGTGCGAACAGCACACTTCTCAGGCCTCTTTCGCGCATCTACGGCACTGCTAAGCAGTTACATTTCGTGACTTTTGTTCAATTACGGCATCAAGCTGAGTAGTTACAACTATTTAGCTTGATCATATGCATAGGGGTATATACCTAAAGAATAGAGTATATAACGAGTGTCTGCGACAATTGCCATATTTATTTATCACTTCCTGAACGTAGCTCTCAACCTGTAAAAGTACAGGTTGGTCTGGTTGATGCAAGGTTGGGAAAAACATGCTTCAGAGGTGCATTGCCGAATATTTTCTGCTATGGTGTAACGAGTTCAGCAATAATGAGGAGGCTTGGAACGGATGCGGATCTTCACCAAAACAAGGCGATTTTTTTTTGGCCTGATTATCCTGGGCTGCGGCCTGCTCTTAGTCTTGCCTCAGTTCGTGGCGGCCCAATGCGGCTCGAATGCCACCGTGCCTTTAGTGGTGGATTTGCCATTGCTCCTGGATGATCTGGCCTATGCATCTCTTGCTCCGGCCATCGAACAAAGTGTGCATTATCTCAGGAAGCTTCCTGGGGAAAAGACCTTTGTCCTCTGCGGGGAAGAGTATACCGTCAGCTGGCTCATTGAATCACTGCTCACCTTCCAGCGGATAATTGAGGAAACTCCTTCAGCCAAGGTTCTGGGGGAGATCGTTGCAGAGCAGTTTAATCTGTGCCAGGCAAGAGGCAAAGCCGATGATGCCAGGATTTTTGTTACCGGCTATTTTGAACCTCTTTTCAAGGCCAGCCTGACCAGAACCGCCATCTATCGCTATCCCCTATATCAAAAGCCTGCGGATCTGATTTCCATCTCTGGTGGACAAGGTTGGGAGAAAAAAACAGGCCGGCTGAAGAACGGCAACCTTGTTCCCTATCCTACTAGGGCTGAAATCGAAAAAGGCCAGTTGCTGGCCGGTCAGGAACTGGCCTTTCTTGCTGATCCGGTGGAGGCCTTCATTCTGCACATTCAAGGCTCAGGCCAGATAGAGCTTGCAGACGGCACTCTGCGGCGGGTGCAGTTCGCCGCAAAAAACGGGCATCAATACCGCAGTATCGGAAAACTGTTAGTGGAACAAGGCGTTATACCTCTGGAAGAGGCGACCATGCCCAGGATCGTTCGTTATCTTAAGGAACATCCCGAGGAACAGGAGGCTATCCTGCACCATAACGATTCCTATATTTTTTTCCGCTGGGGGGATGCTGCCGCTGTTGGGCCTCTGGGTTGCTTAAGCGAGCCTCTTACCCCTGGCCGGTCGGTGGCCCTTGACCAGGACTGCTTTCCGCCTACAAGCCTGGCTTTTTTGACCTCTCGTAAACCAATAGTCAATGAGGATGGAGAGATTATCGCCTGGGAGCCCTTGAATCGTTTCGTGGTGAATCAGGATTGCGGTTCCGCCATCACTGGGGCCGGGCGACTTGATCTGTTTTGGGGGGCTGGCCGCTATGCCGAGGTGGCGGCTGGCAATATGAAACATCCTGGAGAGCTGTATTTTTTGATAAAAAAGAAATAGTTGTTTGAATCCGGTCCGTTCTTATATAATCATTTCAGCATAGCAGGCAGATAACAAGACATGTTGGCAAGGACACACCCATGAAACAAACGGAAATAGATTACTGGATCACCAGCATGTTGGAGACCTATGGCAATGTTTCTGATCTTAATATCACGGTGGGCAAGCCCCTGCAGGTGGAGACCTCCGGGCAGTTGTCGCCGGTGTTGGTGGAGCCGCCG
>DOZO01000049.1:0-1469 GCA_003517965.1 Desulfobulbaceae bacterium | reverse complement strand
GATGATCTGGTCAAACACGGCTCCTGCGATCTTTCTTACTGGTTGGGGCAAAAGGCCAGATTCCGGGTAAATATTTTTTCTCAGAAAACCAATCTCTCTACCGTGTTGCGCAAGCTGGAGATGAAGATACCGACCATCAGCCAGTTGAGCCTGCCCAGTCTTTTTTATAACATGGCTGGGGAGCGTAACGGCATCATTCTGGTCACCGGTTCAACCGGTTCTGGTAAATCCACCAGCCTGGCCGCGCTGCTGGACAAGATCAACGACGAGAAACCGGTGCATATTGTCACCCTGGAAGATCCCATTGAATATGTCCATCCGCACAAGCAGGCAACCTTCAACCAAAGGGAACTGGGCAATGATTTTGATTCCTTTGCCTCTGGCCTGCGGGCCGCCCTGCGACAGGCCCCCAAGGTTATCCTGGTGGGCGAGATGCGCGATCGGGAGACTCTGGAGATCGGGTTGTCTGCCGCGGAAACCGGGCATTTGGTGCTCTCCACCCTGCATACCGTGGATGCGGGTCAGACCATTAACCGGATCCTGGGGATGTTTGAGCAAGAGGAGCAGGCTCAGGTGCGGAACCGGCTGGTAGACACCATTCGCTGGATCGTTTGTCAGCGTCTTTTACCCAAGGTTGGCGGAGGCAGGGTAGCGGCCTTCGAGATCATGGGCATGAGCCTGCGTTTGCGTGAGTTGATCATGAATGGGGAAACGGAAGACAAGACTTTCTATGACGTAATTGCCGACGCGAGAGCCCTTGGCTGGCAGACCTTTGACCAGCATATCCTCGAACTGTATGAGGGTGGTCTGATTACCGAGGAAACCGCGGTCAGCTATTGTACCAGGAAAACCGTGGTCAACCGTGGGCTGGATATGCTCAAATCCGCCCGTGGTGAAGCCACCACCAGCATTACCGGCTTGGCCATGGATGTAAAGCAGGAAGAGAATCGGCGCTCTGGTTTTTAGCGCCTTACCCCGTCTGCGGCACATTATCGACAAGTAGCCGTTCCCTGCCGGAGAGTGTTGTCGCTCATTCTCGGCGGACATCCTGTCCGCCTCCGAGGTGGCTGCTGTCCCGCCCGTCCATGGACGGGATGACGCAGCCAAACCCGTGACAACACTCCCCGACAGGGAACTCCCTGTGGTGCAGTTACTTGGAAGTTATAATGGCATAGGGGTTTTGAGGAAATGATGCACGGGGTCAATGTTGGATAAATAATATATCTCTGGAGGTAGTCATGTTTGATCTTCTAAAAGATTTATGGGGTTTTTTGCAGGAGAGGAAAAAGTTTTGGCTTTTGCCGATGATAATTGTCATGTTGTTTCTGGGGGTGCTGATCGTCTTTTCAAGCGGTTCGGCCGTAGCGCCGTTTATTTACACACTGTTTTAGGGGAGGGGTATGGAAGGAGATGCTGGGGTTAAGCCCCACAATAGAGAGGTAGAATTAGAGACGATCATTGTGCTGTCC
>DOZO01000017.1:37155-37578 GCA_003517965.1 Desulfobulbaceae bacterium | reverse complement strand
AAATTTCTCTTTTGCCATGTCTTTTCCTCCTCAGCCCGGATTTCTCAACAATTGCGCTTAACTTCTCAACCAAATAATGTTTGAATGGGGAAATGTGCCAGAACAAAGATGTTTATCATCCTGTCCAATTACGACATCCTATGCCGTTATTACCATACGAACAGCAAATTTTTTTATTACCACGGCTTACCAAACAAATGGAGCCCACGAACGGATTCGAACCGTTGACCTCTTCCTTACCAAGGAAGTGCTCTACCTACTGAGCTACGTGGGCAACCAAACAGTCAAACAAGAACAGAAGCCAGCTTGCTAACCCCTATCGCTGAGCCAGGTATATGAGACGATACAAATAAATCGCCGCTCACGGCTCTATCCAGTAAGCGGATTACGGGTATTTATGTTTTGCACCCAGAGGGTATAAGT
>DOZO01000017.1:5921-37022 GCA_003517965.1 Desulfobulbaceae bacterium | reverse complement strand
GCTGCTCAACTCAGCTTTATCACTGGAGCGGGAAACGGGCCTCGAACCCGCAACCCTCAGCTTGGAAGGCTGATGCTCTACCAATTGAGCTATCCCCGCGTTCACGTATCACAAATCAGCTAAACAAGCAGGCATATTACGGCTTACTTTTGCCGTGTTCCCACCATGATTCCAATGGTGGAGGGGGGAGGATTCGAACCTCCGAAGGCATAGCCGACAGATTTACAGTCTGTTCCCTTTAGCCACTCGGGAACCCCTCCACGAAAACTACAAGGCCATCTTAATAGCCTCATTAAGTCCATATATCAAGCCATCGCCAGCTTCTCCTCGGTGGAGCTGGCGATGGGACTCGAACCCGCAACCTGCTGATTACAAATCAGCTGCTCTACCAATTGAGCTACGCCAGCTTGATAAGACGGGCAATACTAATCGCTTCATTCCGAAATATCAACTAATTTTTTGACCGGCGCAGACATTGCAATCGTTGTAATTGCTCATCAAGAACTGAAAAACGTGGTTCAACTTCCAAAATGTAACCGCTTAACAGAGGCAAAACACAATCAGGCACTCCCCCACAAAGCAGAGTGCCTGATTGAAAAAATACAGGATGCTTACCCTTCTATCTTTTTGGCAAACACGCTCTCACGATATTTCTCAAAAGCCATAGCAAACGTTCGGTATACCATATGGGCAAATTTCGAATATGGCATGTATATGAACAGCATCAACACTGACACCAGGTGCAGATAATAAAAAAGGTATGCCAGCATGGGGACCCCTGCCAATCTGGTCAATTCCGCAGCAAGGCCGGTTATACCAACAGTCATGATTTCAACAATCAAAAACCAATCATAAAACGTCGGGATAGTCTTGTTATCTTCTTCCATGCGCGCACGATTCAGCCAAAGAATTCCCACTCCGACAATCAAGGCAATGGCACTGATATTGGCCAACAACTTAAAGGGATCAGAGAGAGGAATTGGCCCATGCAGCCCTTCAACAAACATACCAACAATATCCTTGCGGATCATCCCATAGGTCGTAACAATGAACAGGCCGATAAAGGATAACAACAGGGGCAGATGACCTTTTACCCTGTTCAGATTTGCGCCACACTCGTTAAAACGCTTATGGGTAAGAATTTCCGTGACCGATGGCACCAGAAACCCGGTGACAAAATTTATTACCGTCGGGCGGAATGCCGACTTCACGTCAAGCTTTTCGGCCATATCATTCCACATATTCGATACACCCTTGCAGGCGGCAAAAATTGCAAACCCAAGAACTGGAACAAAAATAGCGTCGATGAGCAGAACATTCAGGGTCAAGCCGCTAATGATGGTCGGATGATCCTTGCGTGAATCAAAAAACATGCCAAAATCAATAGCATCCGCCGCAGGCAAAAACATGCCTCCAGACAACCACCAAACCATCATAATCAGCAATGCCGGGATTGCTATCAGCAGCGGTAGATTTTTGCCCTGGCTAACCAATTTGGCAAGACCGGAAGGAAATCCATAATGAGTGTACGCATAGGCCCGAATTGCCCCAAGAACATCCCCAGGCTTGGCTCCACGCGGACAATAGGCGGTACAATCGCCACACTGATGGCAAAGCATAATATCAGGATCGGCAACCAGTCTGTCCTTCAATCCCCATTGCGCCCAGATCATTTCCTTTCTGGGAAATGGTTTATTATCGCCGGACAGTGGACAAACAACAGAACAAGTGCCACATTGATAGCACTTCTTCAAGGTGTCACCACCGGCATTCTTCAAATACTTAATAAATTCTAAATCTGGTTCAACCCTCATTCCTTCAGCCATGGCACGCCTCCAGTAATTCGCCCGCAAAAGATCAGTTCACACTGACCCACGATTCATGCGCCAAGGCGCACACCTAACCCAAAAAACATCAATCATACAGCTGGCACAAAGGCCAGCTGTATGATATTGCCCGCATCTGCTCAGTTAAAAACCCTTGAAGGGGTTAGGCCCAAGTTCAATAATCGCTTCAACAAATTCGTTAATGATTTCATCAACCTTATTATACTCGTTAATAGCAATCTGACGCACTCCGCAACGTTCCGGCTCAAGACCGAGACTACCTAATGTTTCCCCGATATTGATCATCCGTTTATCCGCCAACTCACTGCCTTTGACAAAATGGCACTGGTAGTCATCCCCGAACTTGCACCCAAGGAGAAGTGCGCCGTCCATTCCAGCGGCAAGCGCATCCTTGATCCAGGCCATGTTCACCGAGCCCAGACAACGGACAGAGATCACCCGGATAAGGGCATTCTGCGGAAGCTTACGCATCGCCGCCATATCCAGAGCCGGATAGGCATCATTTTCACAGGCAAAAACGATGATGCGCAACTTGTCCTCATCATCATCAGGCACCTCAATGCTCTTGACCATAGACCCGACTTGGTCAATGTTGTAGTTCTTGAAGCCGATGATCCGCTCAGGGCAGGCTCCCATACAGGTCCCGCAACGGCGGCACCGAGTTGGGTTTGGCTTGGGTGTTCCCTTTTCATCATCATCAAGCGCGCCAAACGGGCATTCTTCAGTACAACGCTTACACTGGGTGCAACGCTGGAAGAAGAATTCCGGATAAGTGCCGTCACCGGAACGAGGATGTACTGACACGCCACGATCCGCAGATTCGATGGACTGAATCGCCTTGAGGGCTGCGCCGCCCGCATCATCAACAGTTTCTTCCATGTTCATGGCCTTGCGCACGCCGCCACAGGCATAAACACCGGTTCGCCGGGTCTCATACGGAAAACAGATGAAGTGTGAATCAGCGTATCCGTCAAATAACTCCAGATCAAGAAAAGCCGGGCCCTGGCGATAGGCGAGATTGATGGTCGGCTTGTCCGAGGTGGTCGGCACCATACCTGCGGCCAAAACCACCATATCCACATTCAGAGTGACATCCTCGTTGAGCAGGGTGTCCTTCAAATGAACAGCCAGACCGTTTCCGGCTTCTTCGACCAGGGTCACTGTGGCCTTGGTCATAAAGATGCCGTCGTCATTCTGGGCACTTTTGTAGAACATCTCCATGTTACCGGGGGTCCGCATGTGCTGATACAAAACATAGGCCTTACCTGCGGCATTATCCTCACGAACATAACGGGCCTGCTTCAGGGCAACCATGCTGGTCACCGAGTTACAATACGGAAAATCCTGATCATGCTCAGCGCCACCTGGACTCTGAACAAAGGCGACATTGGCCGGAACCTTGCCGGTCTTGGCCAGTTTTTCAAACTCAGCGTTAGTAACCACGCCTTTCAGTTTGCCATAACCCAGATGGGTATATTCGGAAACATCCGCTGGATTCCACCCTGTGGCCAAAACAACCGCGCCAAAGTCTTCGGCGGCAGTATCGGCGGCCATATAGGGCTGGAGGCCCGCATTCGGATCTTCCATCTCCCCTTTGGAGATTTTATCCTGTTCATCAACCCCGACCTTCTTCGGCGCATCCCACTCACTTTTACTGCCCGCTGCCTTAAGGGTTACCTTGTAAGCACCAGGGGCCCCGGCAATACGGGCAACTTCCGTAGAAGTCTGAATGGTAATCCCGGCCTCGGCCTGGACAGCCGCGACCATAGCCTGCACCGTGGGTTCTTCCAGATTGGCCCAGGGAGCGGCGGTAGGGAACTGCTTCCGCCAGCCAAGGGCCTTGCCGCCCAATTTATCTTGGGCTTCAATGATAGTCACCGCATACCCAGCCTTGGCAGCTTCCATAGCCGCAGTCATACCGGCGATACCACCCCCCATGACCAGAATCTTTTTGTTAATGGTCTCAAGCTGGTAAGGATCTGGCAAATCACCTTTTTTCGCCTGGACACAGGCCATACGTACATAGTCCTGGCCCTTTTCCGTGGCGAATTCCTTCACCGCCTCAGCGTTGCGAGAGGCACTAACTTCCTCAGCGCACCAGGCAACACCTTCACGCAGATTGGCGCGGGTGACATATTTATCGTCCCCGAAATTAAACTCATCTTTCATAACCCTGGGTGAACAAGCACAGACAACCAGGGTATTCACCCCGTCATTGGTGATGTCATTTTGCATCAACTCTCGTCCAGCCGCACTGCAGAACGCCTCATGGATCTTGGCCTGCATGCCGTTCTCTTTTGCAGCGCCGGTCAGCGCCGCAATATCGAGGATATCGCCTATACCACAACCTGTGCAGATGTATGCACCGTATTTTTTTTCCATTAACCCTACCTCCTGGACGCTTGAATAGCTTTCATGGCTGCTGCCGTTGCACTCTGGGCACAGGTTACGACGTCGGCTGCTTTTTTAGCGCAACCGGCGGAAACCATCCCGCCATTCGCATCGGCCAGAATAAATCCATTGCTGTCAACGGAAAGTCCAAGCGCCGCGGCCTGAGCCTTGGCCGCAGGCTCCATCCCCGTAGCCAGGATGGCCAGGTCAACCGTCTCCTTGATCTTAGCACCGGTCACAGCATTTTCAGCAATCAAGGTCACCGAGCCATCAGCTTCAGCAACAATATCTGCAACCTTGCCCTTCACCCAGGTGATATTCGCATCAGCCATCAACTTCTCACGGAACTTCTCATACTTGCCAGGGGTCCGAAGATCAATGTAGAAAACAGTGATCTTGGCGGTGGGATACTGCTCACGGATGTAGTTAATATGCTTCATGGAAGCCATGCAGCATATATAGGAACAGTACTCCAGATGATTTTCATCGCGGGAACCGGCGCACTGGACAAAGGCAAAACTTGCCGGCTCCTTGTTGTCACCGGGGCGGAGAATTTTCCCGCCGGTAGGGCCATTGGGCGCAGCCAGGCGCTCCATCATCATGTTGGTGATGATCGCGTTGCTGAAATCATATTTGAGGTTGGTCATCTTGGTAGGATCGTAGGGATTCCAACCCGTTGCCCAGACAATGGCGCTCACCTCGACGGTGAATTCCTTGCCGGCCATCTCCAGATCAACCGCGTCATATTTGCAGGCATCCTTGATCGCCTGCAATCCGGCCGCGCTACAGGCGTTCTTATCAAGCACATACTTCATGGGGAAAGCCATGTCGTGGGGCTTATACACCGCCTTGCTCTTATTCATGCCAAAATTAAACTCATTGTCCCGCTCATCCGGACAGGCATCGGCGCAAGCACCGCAAGCGGTACAGTTATTATTAATGAAGCGGGGCTTACTCTCCAGGGTAACCTGATACTTGCCAGGCCCGCCAGCAACACTCTTGACCTCAGTCATGGTGTATACCCGAACCCGGCGATTGGCTTTAATCCGCTGGAAATTGATTTCCAACCCGCAACTTGGCGGACAAAGCTTCGGGAAGTATTGATTCAACTGCGCAACCCGACCACCCAAATACGAATTTTTCTCAACCAGAAAAACATCGTTGCCGACTTCAGCAGCTTCCAAAGCGACCGTAAGCCCGCTGATGCCACCGCCAACGACAAGTACAGCACCTGCGCTGCGTTCGTCTGTCATGCCTTCCTCCATTTTAGTAAAATAGTTTTTTTCGGTAAAAAAACGAGTTTTCTTGACTCAAACTGCCAGTATTATCTAATTCCAACCTGGCCACCTCAACCAAAAAAACTATACCAACTCATAGAAAAATCTCCAGGCACCTTTAGGATGCCTGGAGATTTCTTATTACCTTCACATTATACCAGTTACCTGGTGAAACTTAGACCCAAGGCTCTGTCTCAATAATATTGATACATGCAACCTTTTCACACTTCCATTCCTGCGTTGCAGGATCGAAGGTTGAATTAACAAAGGCCTTCCAGTTGGCATCGTCAACGGTCGGGTAGTCTGACCGGTAGTAGAAGCCTGGGTAGCGGCTCTCTTTCCGGAACTCGATGTGACGGATATGGGTCTCTACACACCAGATACGATGATAGTTTTCCCAGGCGCGCATCAACTCATGCAGGTCACCGGCAGCCATCAACTCAGCATCTTCACGCAACATCTTGAGGAGATCCAGACAGATGTTCAGAAGTTTGCCAGAGGTCATATAATAGGTGGCAACACCGCCGCCGTACTCGTCCGTTGCCTTCATCAAACGCATCATGATACCAGCAGGCTTGCAGTAGTTGGGGTTTACATCAGAAGCAGTTGAAGCGCCAGCAAACTCAAGATAACGTCTAACCGGGGCATACACTTCGTCAGCATATTCCTGAGCGGACTTCGGCAGCTCAGGCTTAAAGGAAGCATTGTCACGGCAGAACTTAACCATCTGCTTGGCAACGATACGACCCTCGGCATGAGAACCAGAAGAAAACTTGTGCCCGGAAGCGCCCACACCGTCACCAGCAGTGAACAGACCATCAACGGTAGTCATCCGGTTGTAGCCCCACTTGTACTGATGGCTGCGAGGCCCATCAACAGTAGGAACCCAAGCCTCGTCCGGACCAGAGGTCCAGATTCCACAGCAACCTGAGTGAGAACCCAACATGTATGGTTCGGTCGGCATAATCTCGGAACCAATCTTCTCCGGCTCGATGTTCGCACCCGCCCACAGGCCAGCCTGACCAACGGACATATCAAGGAAATCTTCCCATGCCTCGCTCTCAAGATGCTTCCAGTATTTTTTCACACCCTTCTCATCCATGCCCGCAGCCTTCTTTGCATCCAGGAAAGCGTTCAGGGCAACGTCGGTAGCCATATAGATCGGGCCGCGGCCAGCCTTCAACTCATTGAGCATCAAGTGGTTACGCAGACAGGTCGGGGTTACCGGAGAAGCGCCGTAGGGCATGAACTTCTCAAGCTCGCCTTTCACTGCATCGCTGTTGGCATAGAATTCGCCCAGGCCATTCTGTACCTTGGCCTTGAAGAGGAGGAACCAGGCGCCAACCGGTCCGTAACCATCTTTGAAACGAGCAGGCGTGAAGCGGTTTTCCATCATAGTCAGGGTGGCGCCAACCTGCGCACACATGGTGTAGGTGGAACCAGCATTCCATACGGGGTACCAGGCGCGGCCCTTACCCTCACCGGTGGACCGAGGACGGAAGATGTTTACTGCACCGCCACATGCACACAGAGCGGTCTTGCAACGGAAAACATGCACCTTGTTCTCACGGGTGCTGAAACCAACAGCGCCAGCGATCTGGTTGGCCTTGTTTTTGTCAAGGATCAACTTAACAATAAACACACGCTCCATGATATTCTCATCACCGAGTGCGGTCTTGGCAGGCTCGGCCACAATACACTTGTAGGACTCACCGTTGATCATGATCTGCCATTTGCCGGTACGAACCGGCTTGCCGCCGGCAGGCAGAGATGGAGCAGACTGAGCGCCATCGAGGTTATTGCCTTCAGCGTCCAGCTTCCAGATCGGCAGGCCCCACTCTTCAAAAAGATGTACGGAATCATCAACGTGACGGCCCAGATCGTAGATCAGGTCTTCACGGACAACGCCCATCAGATCGTTACGAACCATTTTCACGTAGTTTTCGATCTTGTTGTCGCCAATGTAGGTGTTGATAGCGGAAAGACCTTGGGCAACAGCGCCTGAACGCTCCATGGATGCCTTATCCACCAGCTTGATCTTCAAGTCGGCAGGAGCCCATTTCTTGATCTCGAAAGCGGTGCCGCATGCGGCCATACCACCACCGATGATCAAAACGTCAACATCGTGCTCGACAACCTCAGGATTGGCAACGGCGGGTAACTCACCCAGCGGCTTATTAGGTAACGCCATAGTAAATCTCCTTAAGCAATTGTATTGAAATCAGTTAATTTAATTATCCAAAAAAAACTTACTTGGCAACCATGGTCGGTGAAGGCAGCTGCTTCTCGGTGGAGAGCAACTCATCGTCCAGGTTTGTGCATTTCAGTGCGGGATACGCATTGGCAGCACCCTCAGCCGTGGTACGGATGGGGAATTTGAAACGCTTCATGTTGCCGTTCCGGAATTTAACGGTCCACATGATGGAATCGGAACTCCGCATCGGATGCACCTGACCGCCCATGGGGACAAAGTCATTGTAGCCACGAACGGCAATAGCGCCCTGCGGACAGATTTTGACGCAAGAATAACATTCCCAACATGCATCAGGCTCCTGATTGTAAGCCTTCATCTCCTCCTTGTTCAAGACCATCAGGTCATTGGGGCAGATGTACATGCAGGCGGTTTTGTCACCACCCTTGCAGCCGTCACATTTAGAAGGATCTACGTAACTTGGCATTCACTAACCTCCTCACTTGGATTGAATTTTCCGAACTCCGATCTTGCGAAATTCGCGTTAACCTTATCAAAGACAACCTATTTATTCTCCCGCCACACATCCAAGCGGTCAATTACACGTATTTTTTCTTCTCTTTACACAAAACTGAAGACCCGCTCATTTACAATAACACTTGGTGTGTATAATTTCTCACCTGATAAAAGTCAAGAAAAAAACTTAGTATATCTTCTCCCGCAGGCCTGGATCCCAGCCTCTTTATCCCCCATTCCCCTCTTGCTTACCGACTCTCAGCTTTTCTCTGCAGAAATGAATTTGACACCAAGCACTCTCGTGGTTACTGTGTGGCCAAAATCGCCCTTTACCGCATCACAAATTGTCGAGACAACTGGTTAAAATAGCATAAATAAGAGGAGAGATTTCCTCTCCTTAAAACCACAAGTCATGCCTTTTAGGATTCTGTCCGTAACAATGCGGTCACTTCTTCTGCCCCAATAACACATTTATTGAAGGTCTCTATTATGAGCAAGTCAGAACAAACACCACAATCCAATTCCTTTAACAAATCCTTGTTTGCTCCAGACAACAATCCAAGCAATATCATGCCCGCCAAACTCACGGCTGACAGCACCCTGAAATTCCGTTGCCACCCAGGAGTTGCCTGTTTTACCAACTGCTGCGGCAATATTAATATTATTCTGACCCCTTATGATATCCTGCGCATCAGACGGCCGCTAAACCTGTCCGCCGAAGAATTTCTCCTTCGTTTCACCACCCCGGTCTATCTTGAAAAGACAGATCTTCCCGGAGTTAAAATTCATCTCGACGAAAATGGCCGCTGCCCTTTTGTCACGGAAAAAGGCTGCACCATCTATCCTTATCGGCCAACAACCTGCCGTTATTATCCGGTGGGGATGTCTTATTTCCATGCGGCGGGAAATGAAGGAACTGCGGCGGAGGAATTTTATTTCCTCGTCAAAGAACCATACTGCAAAGGGCACGAAGAGGACAACAAGCAGACTATCCGCGAGTGGCGAGCGGATCAGGGAATTGACGAGTCAGATGAAATGAACCGAGAATGGATGGAAATCGTCATGCGACGCAAATCCTTCGGCTTGCAAGCAACCTTGAGTGAACCAGCCCAGAAGATGTTTTTCCTGGCCAGCACCGATCTTGACAAATTCAGGGATTTTGTTTTCAACAGCTCTTTCCTGGCCACCTATGAAGTTGACGAGGAGACCCTGGCGAAAATAAAAACCGACGACATCGCCCTGATGAAATTTTCCTGCAAATATCTTGCCTCTTCCATCTTCGGGACCAAGGATCTGATAATAAAAGCCGAAAAAATCAAGGAACGAGTGGAACAGAACAAGAACAATCAGGGCGAGGTGGAAAATCAGGCCATGGAAACCTATGAAGCCCTGCGCCGCGACCATGACTTGCTTAAGAAGAAAATCGAAATACAAAAACAGGGCGAGGAAAAGTAAACCTTCTCTTTCGCTGATTTCCGCTCCGAATTAAACAAACATGGCCGCTATGTCACGCCATCTTATGTTGCCAACAGTCGGACGATGGACAAATCAGCTCAAGAATTTTCTGCCTCCGAGAATTCCTGATACAACATAGCTAATTCACTCCTGGCCCGACTCTCTTTGCAAAAGGTAATGGAACGACATTCTTGCTGAATGGTGTTTACTGTTTCCCGCGTTTTCGAAGGTTGGCGTCATCGGGCCGTTCTTTGCTAAGCTCTTGCCATCGCCCCAGAGCTGCTTCATAAAAGCCCTCGGTTTCAAGATACACCGCATATACGACCCTGTCTGAAAAAGAGGCATCCGCCGCAGGACGTCTGGCTTCGATATTTTTGATCTCATCTTCGTGCGCTATGGTAAAATTGCTTTGATTTGACGAGTAATTTTCGCCAGATTTCATCATAGCGGTCACTTTCCACGCATAAGGGATGCCACGCTTAAGAGTGCTGGCCCCTGGGATTTGCCAACTGTTCGTTTCAACTGAGGTATCATAAACCACTGCGCCGAGATTATCCGTCAGGATCAGCTGGTATTTGGCCGTGTCTTCAATGGCTTTCCATCTGAAGGTCGGATTAGAGCTACTGATCTTGCTGTTCAGTGGTGATTGCAGGTTTGGTTTAATGGTAGGCAGGCTGCGCATGGCCATGGTTGCTTGGGTTACCCTTGCGGTTTGGATAAATTTCTTTACCGTGGCGCTTTTCTCATTATCCAGCTTCCGCAGTTCGCCCGTTCCGGTAATCGCCTTGGCACTGTCTACCTGGATAGCGATCCTTGCGGGGCCTTTGAAGGTGTATTCAGTCGCCTGGGAAAAATAGGTCATCACGACATGCGCACCCTTATCCAGCTCGATTTCAGCGTCTGGCGCAAGATAGGTTAGCACAGCAAGCGGTTTAGTCTGTTGATTGAGTTTTAATCTAACAGCTCCTTTTACATCGGTAACCATTGCGACCGGTTCGGCTGCCATGGCGATGCCTGGTGCAAAGGCCAGAAACAGCAATAAAACTAAAAAACCTTTTCTGGTAACAAGCGGAGATTTCACAAGATTTTTTTTAAACATTACAAGCCTCCTTTATGTTTGCGACGGGAAACTGTCCAATCGTATCGCTTTGCAGCTACAACTCGAGAATGATCTTGATTTTCGGGTCCAAGCCGGATAGTTATGCACCTGGATTACCGCCATATACATGAACTGCGGAATGTCCTTTTACTGCGTGATTTCCAAGGTCTGTCAACTTATACGTATATCCTACCACTTTTGCAACCTGAGCGGAACAGATGATGGGGTATTTTAATTCTTTTGTCAGGCCTTCGAGTCGAGACGCGGTATTGACGACATCTCCGATGGCGGTATACTCGTGGCGGGTGGCTGAGCCTACATGACCGATTACCACTTCACCGGCATGTAAGCCGATGCCTATGGCAATAGGTTCTATCCCACGTGATTGCAGGCTGTCATTTACTATGTTAAGGCGGGCAAGCATCTCCTGCGCGGCCTTAATTGCATTTATTTCCGGACAATCAAGATCATTTGGGGCACCGAAAAAAGCCATCATTCCATCCCCGATAAATTTATCCACTGTCCCTTCGTGATTGTGGATCGCCTGAGTCATTTCAGAAAAGTATTCATTGAGCAACCCAATAAGTTTTTCCGGGGCCAGACCTTCACTGCGGGTGGTAAAATTGCGGATATCGGAAAACAGCACGCAGACTTTGCGGCGTGTGCCGCCAAGATTTTGGGATAAACGTCCCGCAACGATTTCCTTGAGGATATGCGGACTAACATAGCTGGAAAAAGCATCCCGGATGAAACGTTTTTCCCTGATCTGTAAAATAGTGTCCAGGCTGAGCCGACTGGCGAAAGCAAGTGCGCCGCTGCCAATAATGCTGGAAACCGGAAAGTACAAACTTTTGCTGAGTAACCAAAAAGAAACACCCAGCATGACCAATGGAAAAATGGCGAATGCCGAGCCTTTTTTAAAACCATTGCCGCCAAACCAGAACAGGGCGGCGCCGCCTACCAGAAAAAAAAGATAGTATTGCGGAGCAGGGTGGATCATACCTTTCGCCATCAGGGAACGCAGCGCTTGGGCATGGAGCAGCACACCAGGAACTGCACGAGCTGTTGGCGCATCTCGTAAAAGAGCGACCGGCATAGTCAAACGATCCTCGTAGGGCAGAATAACCCCCAGCAGTACCAGTTTATCACGGAAAAGAGTGGCAAGCTGCTGTTCGTTGTGCTGATCAAACCAGTCCAGCACCTCACCAAAAGGGACATAATCAAATGATGCCCCCACCGAAAAATCAATCAAACCAGTATTCTCGCGCTGCACGCCAATCTGGTGCGCCATTTTACCGGACATGGTTGGGACTTGGGCAAGTTGTGGACATGAATAAGGATCAAGACTGCGGGCGGTGCCATCATCGTCGAGGCACACCATCACCGAGGCAAGGCTGTTTTTTCCGACAATCGAGATATAGGGAGCAAATATCTGGTTGAACTTCCCATCAGGATCCATATTCTGGGCCAGAAAAACCGGGGCCACCGGTTTTATAGCTATCAGACCCAACAGAAGGGATTGGTCATACTGAGGAAGCAGAAAATGGTAGGAATGCTTGGGTAAGACAATGTCCAGTCCTAAGGCAGAGGGTCTGGCCAAAGCCATCGCGCGCAGGAATTTGCCAAGATACGGGTGCCACAGGGCAAATGGTTCTTTAAAGGTCGCAAACGTTTTTTCGTCAATACCAACTATTACGACGTCATTATTGAGTGGTTGTGGTCGGTATTTGCGAAGCAGGGAGAATTGCTGGTCAAGTATTTTTCGGTCAACCCAGTCAAGAGCGTGAGAAAACTGTATGGCTGATCCCAGAGCGAGAAAAGCTAAAAATAGCAGCAAGTGGGTTTTTGATTTTAAAAACATGGCCGTTATGTAAACAGGCAAAGCTTATTGCTTGGCCGCCATTTTGGCGTTGTTGATCGCCTTGGCGTAGAGGGATTTCAGAAGCTTGACTTCCGGATAATCAGGGTAACGGGCCTCAAGTTGAGTTAATGTTTCGCGCACCAGTTCGTATTCCTTAATCTCAAAATAGGCCGACAACAAATATAGTTCTGGGTTGCGATCATTTGCTTCGCTTTTGGCGCACATATCTATATAGGTGCGCTTCACCTGCTCAATATTTGCTGACGGACCAAAGGCCCGGGTGCGGACAACCGCTATTTTGCCTCGGCTGTCTGTGGTCGGGGTCTTGGCAAGTTGGGTAGTAAATTGAGTGGATAAGTGCTTTATCTGTGGCTGCAGTTGCGTCGTTATCGCCTTGCTTTTGTCTTCGCCGATTACAATGTTTCCTGGGCCCAGCCAAGTCTCCTGATTAGCACTTTTGAAATAGATTAGCTGCAGGCTCGCGTTTTCTCCAAGTTGCAGATTATCGCCCTCATGCAGCTTGATGAAGGTCCGCAGAGCGATATGTTCATGTTTGGCGTCTTCCACCCAAACCGCACCCTTCACGGCTGTTATCAAGGCTGATTCCGCCGCCCAGGTGGCAGAGGGAAACAGCAGTAAAAAGGCTATCAGTCCTTTGCAGATAATAGACATAAGATTCTCCCTACAATTGTACCCCACTACTTATCGGGTTGCAGAAGTTTCAAACAGGTATTCACCTCCCTCCATGTGGCCAGCGGACAACACCGCACCATATTGAGGCTCTTGGGGATAATCTTTTACCACGTTTCCCTTGACCACCTGAAATATTTGCACTCCGGGGGTTGAAGCCACGCTCGCCTTGATCACATTAATCAAACTCCAGGCGAAGATGGAATGGCCTTCCTTTCCCTCGTCTGATACCGGCTCTTCGCCGCCAGAGGACATGGCGAGTACAGACCGTTTATCCATAATTTTGTTGCGATCAACCTTGCCTGCAGAGGTCGACATCTTTTCTTCTCTGGTAAGGGAGCCGGAAAAACAGCTGTCCGAAATCATAATCAGTTGTTTTGCCAGAATATTTTTTAAAAATTTAGAAATGTCTGTGTTGGAAATCCAGTTTGCCGGACTTTTTGTCGAGCCATCCACTGGTATCCAGTACCCCATCTTGGTGTCATCCATTAAATAGCCGTGTCCGGCATAAAACACCAGAACACTGTCATCAGGGGATATTTCTGCGGCGATTTTATTCAGCTCGCCAACCATATCAGCCTTTTTGGCATCTTTCACCACCCGCACTTCATAGCCGAAACGTTCCTGAAGAACACGCCCTATCGCCTGTACGTCGGCAATAGGAGTTTCTAAGGCAGGGATCGGCTTGGGGTAAGCGTTGTTGCCAAACAGCACGGCAACC
Source organism: Desulfobulbaceae bacterium (assembly GCA_003517965.1). Taxonomy (GTDB): domain Bacteria; phylum Desulfobacterota; class Desulfobulbia; order Desulfobulbales; family Desulfurivibrionaceae; genus Thiovibrio. The sequence goes on along the minus strand of DOZO01000017.1, from coordinate 22,974 downwards.
TTACGCGACAGCACGGGGGGCGGCTGGGAGATTTTTGCTGCTACTGACGGCAGGTTAACGGTAGAAGGCATCTTGACTTCTTCGTGGGAGCTTGCTGTCTTTTTTTCCGGTTCAGATTTTGCAGTGATTATTAGTTGTGCCGGGTGGGTTTCTTGTGCTTGAGGGGGTGACGCCACTTTTTTCTGGGTGCGAATACAAACCTCGTCGGCTACTGGTTCACCAGCAGGACATTCTTTGACATCAGCCGCCGCCGGATTTTTTTTGAGTTCTTCAATCGCTTCACGGTAAAGCAGGGTACGCGCCTGATGGCGCTGGAGAATGATGGATTGCATCTGGGCCAGGCCCGGTACGCCGCCGGCAAAAGGGGGAGGTCGCATCGGCATCTGCGCTATGGCAGGAGTTGACAATAAAGTTAACAGAACAACAATGAGGGGTCTTGTTGATGTCATTTTGCGTTCTCCTTGGTAAGCAGGCTTGGCCATTCCTGCGCCCAACAGCACTCATGATCATAACCTGGCAAAGTAAACAGCGTCTGTCCTGCCTTTACTTTGACAAAATATTCGACAATGGCTGGTGGTACAATACTATCCTTCTCTCCTGCCCAATGAACACCGGGGGGGAAACGGCCCTTTTCTGCAACAGGATCGGTGGTGGATTCGGCAAACGGCGTCAGGTCGTGCCAGGCTACCCATTTGTTTAAGGACAGAGGCGCGGCCACAGTGACAAGACTCGCGACATCTGTTCGTCGTACGGCCAGGAGGGCGGCGATCACCCCTCCGCCTGAGTAACCAACCAAGCGGAGACGCTGTGCGCCGAAGGCCGATTTTAGCTGGGTAAGCACCTCGTCATAGGCCATCAGCACCTCAAGCGCAAAGCGTTGTTCAATCCACCAAATAGGGGCACAGTCAGCCAATTTGTCAGCCTGCTGATATTGACATGGTCTGCCAAGATAGATCACAGTCTCGGCAGTATCAGCCGCAGCAAGGGCCAGAGCGATTGGCTTGCGCGGTGTAGGATCGCGAGGGGGATGCCATGGTGTTATCCAAGGCGCACCATCGCCTTCGATATAGACAGTCAGAGTTTCAGTGTTTTCACCACGTCGGCGGGTTAGCGCCAGGAGCTGAAACGGCCCAGCGGTTAATGATCTTTCGGTAAACCCACGGTCAGAGGCCCAATTGACCGCGTTTTTTCGCGAGCCGCCGAAAGAGTCGTTAAATGCGCAGCCACAGATTACAAACAAAAAAGCCACACTTACAAGCGCAGCTTTTTTGTTTGTAATCACACCAATGGCTTTCTCCAGATTAGAAACGATAGTTGATATTCGCCATAATAACATCGTTATCCTGATTGGTTCGTCCCTGTTCCTGAGAATAAGCGAGACCAGCAGTCAAACTGTTGGCAATGGAGATGAAATTTATTCCTGCTGTCCATTGCAAAGCATCCCTGCCAATCGGATCTTCGGTGGCGCCAATCTGAGTTGTAGAACGACGTGTATCATTGACATAGGTCAGTCCCAGGTAGGGCATAAAACCGTTCAGCCAGTATCCAGCCTGTACGCCCGCGCGCAGTTGTTCCATTTTGTTAGTGGCGTCGGTTCTCGCCTGTTCCACGCCATTATTCTTCGTGTTCTCATATTTTTCTTCGGCGTGAAGATAACCAAGCTTGCCAGTAAGCTGGGCATTGTCATACCATTTGCTGTAAGAAAGATTAGTTGCGGCAAAAAACCGGTCGGAGTCAGTGCTGAGGTTGCCTGTCATGTCCATTTCCCCGCGGCCGATACCGAAGCTGACATCTGCAGCCAGATCATTAAGAATCTGCAGGCCAAAATAAGGAGCGATAATATACCCCTTACTGGTAAAGGGGTTTGCTACCGAACCTCCATCACCGCTGTCAAATGCCAGGGAAAGGCCAAGGGCCATGGTGGGTGAGATGGCATAGTCTCCACCTAAAACCTTTGTTCGGATATCTGAATCGTTTTTAACAATTGCATTAGTTGAACTTGTATAGTTCTGTTCGGTACTGTTAATAGTGCCGCTGGCCCAGACATTAAAGGCTGCATTTTTTCCGCCGGCGGCCATGCTTTTTACCTCAGCTCCAGCGGTTTGCGGACCCATGGGAGAAGCACCAAGGGTACGGGCGGCAATGGCGTTCGAGATCGCCGCGGAATGCTGTACCGAGGTAGCACTTATCTGGGTCTGGGAGGTAGTTGAACTCCCCCCGAAGCATTCAGGATGATTTGCAACGAGTTGTCCAGCACTATCACTACAAGAAGGATCACTTGAATAAGAAGTACAATCAGAACTTGTATAATAGTTATATGAACTCAGTACAGAAGCACAATCAGACGCACTGGCATTTGTTGCTCCGGTAGCCAGCAAAAAGCTCGAACCTAATATAATAAACCTGTGCATTGATCTCATAGCCGCACTCCTCCCTGTATTTTTGCAAACATACAACCTTATCAAGTCGCATTTGTAATATATGTTTTATGTACAAACTGATACATAGTTAACTCACGTACAAGCAACAAGAGAGTAAACCTTTGTTCAAATCTTGAAGGCTTGCAGGGCAAGGCGACAAACGGTGTTATGTTTCTCATCTTGCTCTGAAAGCCTTTACTCTGTCTGTTTCAAGGGGACGATTGCAAACTTTCCTTGGCAAGCATGATTTTGTCCCCAGGCCAAAGCCCAAGGGCTTCGCCAACTCCGCCAGGCAACTCAATAACATATCGGGCAGAGCCATAAATTTTGATGGCGCCTGGTTGTACATGAGTAACAAGATTTTGCACAATGCCATCATCGTCAAGAAACAAAAAATCCAGCTCCATCATGGTGTTTTTCATCCAGAAAACACGCGGGGCATTTTCTGGGAAAACAAAAATCATCCCGCCACTTTTTGGCAGACTAAGACGATTTTTCAGGCCTGTTTCACGGCTGGCGTAGGTATCTGCCACTTCCAGGCAAAAGACTTCATTGGATTGGGGAAGAAAACTAACGGGCAGACAAGGTTTTTCCGCATACACGGGTAAGGCAATCAGTAATAATGCAAGGGTTAACCACAAGATTATCTGCAAGGCTATTCTGTCAGTCACGAGCTGATTCCTCGCCCAAAACAAAAAAGCCCCGGCCCTTGTTAAGGTAACAAGGGCCGGAACTTTTTAAAACAAATTACTTACTTTCCACCGATAACACCCGCTTCATTTGCAGCAGTATTGCCCTTGCCAACTGCTACAGCAGTAGCATTCTTTTGGCTTGCCTTGATTTTGGTGTTACCCTGAATCTGGGTGCCACCCTTGATTGCGCCAGCGGTATTCTTGGCGGTATTGCCTTCGCCAACTGCTACCGCGGTAACATTCTTCTGATCAGCCTTGATGTCGGTGTTGCCCTGAATCTGAACGCCCTGTGAACTTGAGGAACCCATAGAACCGGTACGACCAGCCTGAGATGCCTGACCGAAAGCGGTGCCAGCAGCAAACAAGGTAATCAAGGCAGCACATACGATTTGCTTACGCATAGTAAATCTCCTATTTAGTGGGTTGTTTATCCCCACCCAGTCCCGAAATTGGAGCCGGGTAGCAAGTGTGGTCTAAATTTTATTTTACTTTCCGCCGATCTGGCCAGCTTCGTTGCCAGCCGTGTTGTTTTTTCCAACTGCTACAGCGGTAGCATTCTTTTGACTTGCCTTGATTTTGGTGTTGCCCTGAATCTGGGTGCCGCCCTTGATTGCGCCAGCGGTGTTCTTGGCGGTGTTGCCCTCACCAACAGACACAGCGGTAACGTTCTTCTGGTCCGCCTTGATATCGGTGTTGCCCTGAATCTGGACGCCTTGAGGATTGCTGGAACGTTGGGCCTGCTGGGCAAATACAGGGGTGGCGATCATGGCAACAGCAACTGCAAATGTTACGATACGCATGTTATACTCTCCTTTTGGTTGATTTTATTTTACTGCGGTAAGTTTACTACGCACAACATGTTTTTTTAACCAACAATCTTAAAAACAACCCGCCGATGTGCCGGATCGGTTGGTGAAACATTTTTCAGCAGATCGGAAGAGCCTTTGCCAACGGGGACAAAACGATTACGTCCCATCCCGGTTTTTTCCACCATGAACTGAACCACCGAGTCTGCCCGGTCACGCGACAGCTTTAGGTTTTTGTCCGCATTGCCGGTTGTATCCGTATGACCTTCCACCAAAATACATTTATTAGGAGCCAAGGCAAGAATTTTCGCGATTTGTCCCAAAATTGGCTCGGAAGCCGGCGCAATAACCGCACTGGCAACCTTGAACTGGATTGCAAAATCAACGGCGGTGGTTGCCACATCTGTTGGCAGGGCATTGCAATTCATCTCGGGAGCTGTTGCCTGCTTGCCGGGCTCCTGAGTTGGCTCAGTGGCTGGCGTTGCTACGCCCCCCCCAGTCTGCGGCTCATTATCAAAGACTATGGCCCTAGTACGAGGCTTCTTGACCATGCCGCTTGCGGCAGGCGAGGTCACGGCATTTTCAAGTGCCTTCAGTTTGGCATTATCATCTGCCCCTGCAAACGAAAACGAGGCAAGCATAAAAATGCTGATAAAACTGCTGCCAATTAATGTAGAAAAAAAATAAACAGATCGATTACTCATGCGTGCCTCACTTGCAAACGTTGATGACTTCTTTGGTGGTAACTACGATTTCTTTAGGGGCTTTTTGTCCAGGTTGAACGCTTCCGACATTCAGATTACAACCGCCGGATTTTTTATTGCCGATATTGACAATGGTTTTATCCTGCTGGACATTATACCCGCCCTTTGCCGAATCTGATTGAGACCATTTTTGCGCCATAGCTTTATTGATCTTGCTTTGCCCGTGAGCGTCAAGCCCCTGCACAGCAAAAACCGGGCTTGCCATAAATAATAGCAAAAAAAGGCCGCCCAAGAAAATAAATCTTTGTGTCTGCATAATTGCCCACCTCCAGTAGCTTTATGTTAAAAAAACCTTTATGTAATTATCCAGCTTAATGCCGGAATTGGATAAAAACCACGATAGGTAACTATTCAGCAGTGCCGCAGATGCGAGGAAGAGGCCTGCGAAGTGTGCTATTGCACATGAGCAGGCCGATGACAACGCAGATGTGGTGCTGCTGAATAGTTACCTTTTATTTGCATTCCTCGCTGACCACCGAGCCAATATTGGCACATCCCTTCTTGTTGCGACCACTGACGACGGTTGTAACATTAGCGGCTTTCACATTCACCTTGAGGTCTCCTTTTCTGTCGCCTTGCACTACCCCGATCCGGTTTTTGGCGACATTATTCTCCCCTGTGGCGATCGCCGTTGTGTTATTGGTCGAAACATTTATATCCGTGTTGCCTTGAATACGGGTTCGTTGACTGACTTGTGCTCCGGCATCGTTTATTGCAAAGCAAACCAGCAAAAAACAAAGAGGCAAAGCATATCTGGTTGACATCTCTGTTGTTCCTCCTATTTAGGGGCTTAGCGTAGAGGGAGTTTTGTCGGCGGCTTGCCTTTTCGGAAAGCCTCACGCAAAGACTCCAGTTCTTCATCCTTGACCCCGAGTTTCTTGGCACTAAAAGAAAGCGGATCAGGAGTGAACATTAGATATGCTTGCATTTCATTCACTATCAATTCCGGAATATTTACTGCGTAGTTATATCTTTTAAAGAAATTGAGAAAAATTTCGCGCTGCGCATCAGTGAGGGTTTGCTGCCAGAACATTCGGCAGTAATTGGCATAATGGCTGTTGGTGTAGTATTCGCCATGGGAAATTTCATGGGCAAAGATAGCCTGACGAGCCAACTCGGAAACCTGTGGTTCGTTATCTTTTTTTGCCTGTATCTGAGGAATGGATAAAATCACCACATCCGGCTGAAGTGCCTGGTAGAATCCTCGCCAAACCTTAATGAACCTGCGGTCTACCAGGAAATCACGTAATTCCAGTTCTTCAGGAAAAAGGTCAATTTTATCACGATCAACTATATTATAAAATTGCACCATCTCGCTTACCAGTACATCATGGCCAAAAGCAAAATTTGCCTGAGTTCTCCGTCTGGCATCCATGTATCTGATAAATTCATCGTTATTAAGAACTTTCGGGTAGGATTCACCATTTTGAGCTTGTTCAGTAAACTGCGTAACCCGGTTAAAGGTACGACCCTGCATAGTGAGATTGGGGAAATCCAATACGTATATTTGGAGATTATCAGCATAATTCCATATAGTCAGAGTATCGGTCTGGGAATTAAGAATAGTTTTATAGTCTCCAGAATAAGTTTCAATCCCCCACCCAAGACATGGAAAAAGAAAAATCAGTAGTGCGGCAAACAACCAGGATTTTTTGGATTTTAGCGCAAATCTTGTTGGCGAAGATGTCATTGTCGTCTCCAATATCAGCTTATAATGGTCAGAGTGCCAACACTTGTCCAGTTCATCTTATTTTTCCGAAACACTGATGTTACCGTTTTCACCCCATTGGAGCAGATAAGTCTTTTTGGTTTTTTTTGAGGTATAGATCTTTTTTCCTTTTGGAATTTTTTCGCCATCAATGAACACATCTCCATTGATTATGGCTACCCCCTCTATCTGTACATCAGAGCCGATGATGCCGCCTGAGTTGTTCGCTTTGGTCTGAACCTTGACATTTCCACCCTGTTGGATATGCACCCCGTAATCGGACACATCAACAGAGACCTGGGAGCCAGCCGTCCCGGCAAATAAAAAGATCGTACAGGTGGTAATCCAGAAGATTTTCATTTTTATTTGCACCGGGCTTTTACCGCTTTTCCGTTAATCATGAGGGTAAATACACTCCCAGACGTCAGAGGGTCACCAATGTACCCTGCTGCGTTATCAGCACCTGTACAGACAACAACAAGGACTCCATCTGGCCCGACAACACCAACGCTGGCGCGGTCTCTTAAATAGTCTGCGGCCTTGCCTGTATTTTTCCCCATCCCTTCAGCTCCAGCGGTGTCACCATCTGAATATCTGCGGGCCTTGCTCCGATTTCTGTCCAAACTATTCTGGTTGGTGTCTTTACCGTCGATTTTCTGATCAGGGATGATCATGATGGTCGTCGGCCTTCCTGTTTCTGGGTCGCGCAGATATTCTCTGGCTTTGCTGCGATTATCCTGCGGCGTGCCTCCTTCTCTTAGAAAAAGGCCCAATTCCTCATCTTCCGGAATTAGGATAATAGACGGAGTTTGGGAGGTTCCTTGTTGATAACTACGCGCTTTGTCTCTGTTGTCGGATGCCCCGGAACCGGACTTGCTTGTTGTGCCGCTTTGTTTTGGGGAGATAATAATTTCGCCTGCCAGCCGGAGTTCTTCAGGCCAGAGAACTTCCTCCGCCGCGAAAGCATTTCCGGCGCACAATATCAAGACGGCGACAAACGTTTCTTTTTTTATGAGCAGCATATCATCACATCATCCAAAAACTTGGTTCGTTATCCTGAGACAGCGCCGCGATTGCCCTATTGAACCGTAATTTCGACAGTACTTGCTGTAATTGTGGGGTTAATTTTTTTAAACTGGTCGAGGATATTTTCCAGTGGACGTATTGCCAAAGGAGCTAAATCCCTGCTGCCTATCAGCATCTGGGGGATAACGAGTTCGCGATCAGAAGCAATACACATCACCCTCTCCCTGCCCGGTCGATCAAACTTGATTTTGAAACCGCCAGTCGGTAATGGTATTTGTGTATTCCCATTAAGCATGGAATTCCCATAAAACTGGTTCGGAAAAATACGAGCGGTATTTTTAGTTATATCTTCATAATAACAAAATACCTGGCCAGGCGCAGTAAGAGATAGTTTCATGTTGAGGGATTCTCCTATCCTGTAGGTAGGGTTACCTCCACGGTCGCTTGTCAGATTGACGCGAAAGGGTGCTGTCGAGATGGGTACGTATGATGAAGTCTGCGGCGCAATAGGAGCAGGGCTTACGGGCGCTTTAACTGCCTGGGTAACCGGCAACGCAGCCAGCTGATTTTGCATATCATCTTTGAGGCTGAAATAAAGATCAAAATTGATCCTGCCATCTGCAATCAATCCGGCGTAGGCCTGATATTCAGAAATGGCGGTTTTTAACCCATCATTTATGGCGCCATCCAATGGCCCCTTGTAGCGTCCCATACCAGCCAATTTTCGCTGGATAAACAAAATACGTTCCTTGTCTGGGGCAACATCATACCATTCCCGTACCTGATCCATTAAGTCAGGATTTGTTGAATCGATATCGAGGCATTTCCAGTAAGGTACCCGAGTAAATTTACCCAGTGCTTCAATCAGGCCAAGTTCTATAAGGGTGCGGTAGGTTGCGCCCACCCCCTCTGATCGGCTGAGGTCTTTATTAAAGCTTATTCCCATTTTAGCAATCTTCCCTCCCGCCTCCCCTGATCGTCCTCCCTTGGTGATGACCATGGTATTCGAGGTGGTAGTTTCTGGAAGAATCTGTCTAGTTGCGGCATCGCCAATGCTCATGTCCATGCTGATAAGATCAAACGACTGATCTTTGGAGAAACCCAGGTCGAGAAATGAAAAAGCAATTCCTGCTCCTTTACTCTCTCTCACCGTATTGTCATCCATCTGGGTAACTGCGCCACGGACATAATAATCCGGGATTTTAGTGGCCCCGCCCCCTTTCATTTGAAACAACATGGCCAGATCGCCCTCTCCACCCTGACCTGCGGTTAAATCGATAAACTGAAAGGCGTTGCTTTTGATCGACATCTTGGAGATTGCCGAGATCATCATCTCTTTATCCCCTGCCCTTGCCTTGCCTGTCGCATCAGGAATGCCCGCTGAGGTGATGACGATGCCCTGTTTACCATTGGCGAGAAACAATTCATCCATGCAACGCAAAGCTTGAGTAAAAGTTGTAATTGTCTTGACCGCAGGGGTTTTTGGCCCAGCACTCACTCTGGCTTTGGTGGCTTTTTTCTCTGTGTCCCTCGCCGCTTCGGCCCTTTCCTTGTCAGAGGTCACGCCGTCTGTAAAAAAACCATCATTGTCAGCATGAACATTAGAGGTAAACAGCAACGCAAAAAGCGTGACGGCAATAGTCGTATTAGTCAATCTATGCTTAATTATAGATGTCACGTCGAGATACCTCCCGTACCTGCAAGTGGTTCAATCACTCAAGATATACACCTTAGTTCCTGAATAACTCTATAGGTAATTGTTGGTGGATGTCAATTTTTTTTCTGTAATATCGTCATGGGTTCAAGGTGTGGATATAATTATCCAGTGCGGCTGAAAACATTCCCGGCTGACTCATTTCATGGGCCAGCCTCTTGGCAGTGTCTATCTCCGCGACAGACATCAGGATTTCCTTGGTGCGCATATTTTCTGCCGCCAGTTCATTGCCGTTGGCATGCGCCATGGTTTGCAATGCGTAGGCGATGATTAGACTCTGCGGTACGCCGCGGCCATTGGCAAACATAGCGCCCAGATTGTTCCGTGCTTCAGCGTGTCCTTGTGCGCCAGCCAGTCGCCACCATTTGCTGGCCTTCCGGTCATCTGGATTCACCCCGCGCCCGCTGAAATACATGCCGCCTAATTTGTATTGGGCGGCAGCGTGGCCTTGCCTGGCGGCACGGTGGAACCATTTGGCCGACATCCGGTAATCTTTGCGTACACCTTTGACGTCGTAATAATAAAGCCGTCCCAGATAATATTGGGCGTCCGCTTCACCCCGTTGAGCTAAAGGCAGCAACTCTGCACGTGCGGTTTTGCCATAGCCGCGCTCATAGGCGGCAATCCCTTCGGCAAAACCAGCCCAGACATTAAGTGGCCATATGATTACCAAAAGAAGAATAAATCTATACATGCGGCCAACGATCCTGAGATCTATCTGAAAATAAATGTGAGTTAGCTTGCTGATTGCCAATAGCTTTGTATTGTCTTAGGCAGGGCGGCAAGAAATTGCAGATTCAACTGCTTGGAGTCCTGGTTACTTTTCATGCTCCTAACGATAGCAAGAATGAAAAGATTGATCTGCTCATTTTCTGGAGGGGACTTCGAACCATTAGCGAAGGAACATTCTGTGGCCAGCATCTGATTAACAAAAAATCTTGTGCCAGCACTATGTTGATATGATACGCACATGCCGCCGCAGGATATATCAATGAGGTTGCCATCAATCGGGTGTTGGCTTTCTAATTTGGCAAAATCGTCGACTTGATCGCTCCCTTCATCATTAAGCAGGATATCCATGATCGAAAAAAGTGGATCCTGGTGAGGCGACGCGCTTTGCATGTTCACGCTGGCAGGGACCTCCAGCAAGGACTCATCGATGTGTCGGCTGAGCCTGATTTCGCCGGTCTGAATCCGGATTGCGGTCGCCTCACAGACGGCCCTGATTTTTACCCCCAGCGGAGAAGAAAAAGAAAAACGCTTTGCATCTCTTGGGTCAAGGACAACGAGTTGAAAGCGGTCAATAAAGATGTTGACGATTTTAGTCTGGAGGACATAGCGTTTTTTGCCGTCGGTCGGCAGGACAACCAGGACTGGTTGTCCTTTTTTGAGATAGCGATTCAGTTGGGTGTCGAATATGTCGAGAGTCCGGTCATCCACCAGGGGATTGATTTTACGCTCAAACACCTTGTTGTTAATCAGCACTATTGCCTTGGTGCGCTGCGCAAATAAATTCTCCTTAGTATCGGAATCAACAAACTTCATGGAGCCAATTTGAATATTATTTCTATTCAATACCTCTTTTATTTGCTTGGAAAGATCTATATCTGTTTGCAAGGGAACTCTCCCCGATTTTATAACGGCTGATTTTTAATAATCGTTTTTATCTGCTGCGATATTGTCTGACAGAATATGGAGGTTTAAAAGAAAAGTAAATCGATATTCAGGGAACGTGTGCAAACAAATTGGACTATTTGTTTCGCCAATCTGGATTGGTATGCGATGATCTGCTGAGTTTTTTTATTGCCTCGCATCGTTGCCTGCTATTTTTCCGTTTGCCAGCCGCCACCCAAGGCCTTGAACAGGGCGACCAGATTGGTGGAGACGGTGCGGTTGCTCTGGGCCAGGGTATCTTCGGCGGCATAGAGGGAACGCTGGGCATCCAGCACAGCAAAAAAATCATTTTGTCCAGCGGTATAGAGGGCTGTGGCCATAGTCACTGCGCTGCGGTTGGCTGCCACCGCCTGAGCTATAGCCTGGCGATGTTCTTCCTCCTTGGTTGAGGCGATCAGGGCGTTTTCCACCTCCCGCAGGGCGGTGAGCACCGTCTGTTGATAGGTCAGAAGTTCTTCTTCCTGAACGGCTTTTTTCAGTTCGAGGTTGGCGCGGGTACGGCCCAAGTCAAAGAGCGGCCAGTTCAAGGCCGGGCCAATAGACCAGGCGGTGCTGGCTCGGTTGAGGGTAGAAGAGAGGGTACTGTTCTGCAGACCGAGGGCCCCTGAGATGGTAAATTTTGGGAAAAGATCGGCCTTGGCCACCCCGATCCGGGCGGTAGCGGCATGGATCTTCGCTTCTGCCTTACGGATGTCAGGTCTGCGCAGCAGAAGATCCGAAGGTAGGCCCAGAGGTACCGTCGCCAAAGCGGCGGGCAGGGCTGCGTCAGGAGTCAGTTCTGTCAGGAGGGTGGAGGGCTCGCCGCCCAGCAACAGACTGAGGCTGTAGATTGTTTGCCGAATCTGTGCCTCAAACAGCGGGATCTGTCCGACCGTGGTGGCGGCAAGCGCCTCCGCCCGCACCACATCGAGCCTGCTGGCAAAACCGACGCTAAAACGCTGACGGGTCAGTTTGGTCGTATGTTCCTGAGCCTTGAGGTTTTGGCGGGCAATAGCGAGCCGTTGTTGAAAGGAACGCAGATTCAGATAGTTGTTGGCAACCTCGGCGCTTAAGCTTACCAGCAGATCGCGTCGGCTTTCTATTGCCGCTTCAAGATCTGCGTCTGCCGCCTCGACCCCGCGCCGCAAACCGCCAAAAAGATCAATCTCCCAGCCGGCATCGAAGCCCACCTGATAAAGATTTCCCGTCGTCGCCTCGCTCCGGCTCGAAGATGCCGGATTCCGGCTGCGGCTAACAGAGGCGGCGGTATCTACGTTCGGGCCAAGATCTGCTCCCGCGATACCGAGAGCGGCCCGGGCCTGAAGGATACGGCTTTCAGCCAGACGCAGGTCCAGATTGGCCTGCATGGCCCGGGTCACCAGGGAGGTAAGCTGGGGATCGTTGAAAGCTGTCCACCATTGCGCCAGGTTCTGAACCGCCGCGGGTGTCGCAGGTGTGGTTGAGGCCGATTCCAACCACTGAGAAGAAACCTTGGTCTCAGGGCGCTGGAAATCAGGCCCTACCATCATGCAGCTGGTCAGAAGAGGAAGGAAGAGGCAGAGGGTCAGGCTGGCTCGGTATGGTTTGTAGATCATGGGGCTACTCCTTAAAAAGATGGGCCGGGAGATTGGCCAGGTTATTTTTATTCGGTTGGGGCAGGCATGCCGTGCCCCTACATTACTCATAGCGCAGGGCCTCGATGGGGTCAAGCCGCGAGGCCTTCCAGGCCGGGTAAAATCCGAAAATAATCCCCACTCCGGCTGAAACCAGCACGGCCGTGGCAATGGCCGCGGGCGAGGTTTCCACCGGCCAGTCGAGCAGGGCGCGCACCAGCAGGGAGCCTCCATGGCCGAGAACGATGCCCATGGCCCCGCCGGTAAGGCACAGAACCACCGCCTCCACGAGAAACTGACGGAGAATGTCGCGGCCCCGGGCGCCAACCGCCATGCGCAGGCCGATCTCCCGAGTGCGTTCGGTAACCGAAACAAGCATGATGTTCATGATCCCCACTCCACCTACCAGCAGAGAGATCATGGCCACGGCCAGCAGCAGGTTGGTCATCAGGGCGGTGGTGGTGGATAAGGTTTTGGTCAACTCGGACATGTTGCGGATGTTGAAATCATCCGATTCCCCGGTGCGAATGCGGTGGCGTTCCCGCAGCACCCCGCTGATCTGGGCGATGGCTACGGGGATTTCTTCAGAGCTGATGGCCGCAGCCATGATCTGGTCGATATTGGCGAAGCGCACCGGCATGGGGTTATCGGCTTGCTGGACGGCGGAGCGTTCCGGGTAGAGGCTTAGCTGGCTTGCTGGGTAAATGTTACTCAAGGTGTTCACCGCGCTGCTGCCGGCGGTGTCGCTGCTCTGGTTGGCGGTGGCGAGCGTGGTGCCGCTGACCCGGTATTTAATGGTGGTCCAGGGAGCAAGGATTACATCATCCTGATCAAAGCCCATCATGTTGGCGCCCTTTTGACTGAGCACCCCGACGACCTTGAAGGAAATATTTTTGATCCGGATTTCCCTGCCCACCGGCGAGAGGCCCTCAAACAGCTCCCGGACAATGGTTTGCCCGAGCAGGCAGACCCGGTTGCCGTTCAGGACATCCCGATCACCGAAGGGTTCGCCTTCGGCAAGAATGGTCCAGTCCTGCACCTCAAGATAGGCCGGGGTGGCGCCGTAAATGGCGTTGGGCACCCAGTTGCGATTGCCGTAAACCACCTGGGCCCTGGCCCGGACCATGGGTACAGCGTTGTTGATCGCCGGGCATTCTCGCAGGATGGCCTGGCTGTCCGCCGGGGTCAGGGTGGTGGTGCTGCCCGCACCGAAAGAAACCCCGCCGCTGGAAGCGGTGCCGGGCCTGATGATCAGAACATTAGCCCCCATGCTGGCGATGGTTTTTTTTAGGGCCGACGAGGAACCGGCCCCGATTTCCATCATAGCGATGACCGCACCCACCCCGATGACGATGCCCAGAGTGGTGAGCATGGCACGCATGGGATTACGGCGCAGGGCCTTGAAGGCGGTGCGGGCGGTGGCGTAGATCATCATGGCGCGTCACCCTGGCGGTCGGAGCCGGAAGCTGCGGCCTCGCCCTGGATCAGGCCGTCGGCGAGGCTGATCTTCCGGCCGGCATGTCCAGCCACCTTGGGATCGTGGGTTACCATGATGATGGTGATGCCATCCTCGCTGTTGAGCCGCTCGAACATCTGAAGCACCTCTTCGCTGGTCCGGGAGTCCAGGTTGCCGGTAGGCTCGTCGGCAAAGAGTACCGGGGGTCGGTTGATCAGGGCTCGGGCGATGGCCACCCGCTGCTGCTGACCCCCGGAGAGCTGGGATGGATGATGATCCAGCCGGTCGGCCAGACCGACCCTGGCGAGCATTTCCGCCGCCCGGCTTCGAGTTTCCCGTTCACTTAAGTTTTCGGCGTTGTAGGCCAGGGGCATGGCCACGTTTTCGATGGCGCTGGTTCTGGCCAACAGGTTGAAGCTCTGGAAAACAAAGCCCAGCTTGCGGTTGCGCAGCAATGCCCGTTCATCGGCGGAAATCCCCGAGATTTCCTGGCCCTCCAGCCAGTATTCACCGGCAGTCGGGTGATCCAGGCAGCCGAGAATGTTCATCAGGGTGGATTTGCCTGAGCCGGACGAACCGGTAAGCGCCACCAGTTCCCCCTGTTGGATGGTTAGAGAAATGCCTTTCAGCACCGGCACCGCGATGTCGCCCATCTGGTAGGTCTTGGTAATCTGACGCAGATTGATTAGTTCCATGGCTGGCCTATCTGTTTGCCTCATCTTTCTTGCCGTAAGCGTTCAGCAGCACCACATCTGCTTTGTCATCGGCCTGCTCATGTGCAATAGAATAGCACACTTCGCAGGCCTCTTTCGCGCATCTGCGGCACTGCTGAACGCTTACATTCCGGGATCACCTGAAATTCGGGTGCTTCTGGCGAACGCTTACTTCTTGCCGTTGCTGCTTTTGGCGCCGCCGCTGATCTTGGGGGTGAAGGGGTTGGCGCCCTCGTCCTTTTTCTTCTCCGGCTGACGAATGCCGGTAATTAACGTCAAGCCTTCCTTAAGCTCAGGGCCTTCGACTACGGTGTTGACTCCGTCAGTGGCTCCTATGGCAACTTCGATTTTTCGCGGTTTTTTGTTCTCAGCCAGCACCCAGAGAGTTCCGGTTTTTTTGCCGTTTTCACCAACTTGCTCTTTCTTGCGTTTGCCAGCCTCTTTTTTAGCGCCGTTTTTCTTTTCCCCTTCAGGGGCGGGTGGGCTCCAGCGCAGGGCTGCGTTGGGCGCCTGAAGCACATTGTCGAGTTGCTGGAGCTCAAAGATGACATTAGCGGTGAGATAGGGCAGAAGGCGGCCATCCGCGTTATTGGTGGCTATTTCCACCGTATAGGTCACCACGTTCTGGTTCATCGCCGCGTTGAGCCGGATCTTTTTTACCTCGCCCTTGAAGTTCTCGCCGGGAAAAGCGTCCACCGTGAAACTCACCGGCATCCCTGGCTTGATTCTGCCGATATCCGCCTCGTTCACCGCCACCCAGACCTGGATGCGGGTCAGGTCTTTGGCCAGGAGAAAGAGGCTCGGCGCATTGAGGCTGGCCACCACGGTCTGGCCGGTGTTGACCCGGCGATCGATGATAATACCTTTGACCGGCGAGGTGATGGTGCAATAGCCCAGATTGCGCCGGGCTCTGGCCAGGGCGGCCTCGGCCTGGCGAATCGCCGCTTCGCTGACCGCCACCTGGGCGGCGGTGCTTAGATAGGCCGAATGGTAGGCATCGTAGCTCGATTGGGCCAGGGCTTCGGATGAGCCAAGTTTCTGGGCCCGCTGCCAGTCCAGCTCGGCCTTGCCCAGATCGGCCCGGGCCTTTTGCAGGCTAGCTCGGTTGGCCATAAGCTGGGCCTCGGTCTGGGCCACCTCTGCGGCATAAAGCGAGTCGTCGATCCGGGCCAAAATCGTGCCGGCCTCGACCGGCGAGCCGTAATCCACGGTTTTTCCCTTGGCGTCCTTGCCGAAGGAGATGATCCGGCCGGCCACTTGGGCACCGACGTCAATGACCTCTTCTGGTTCCACGGTGCCGGTGGCGTTGATGGAAACCAGCAGCCCGCCCCGGGTGAGTTCGGCAGTCCGATATTCGGTTTCTTTGCTCTGGCGACGAGAAAATTGCCAAGCCGCCAGACTGCCAAAAACAAGCACGGCAATGATGGCGATGCGAGTTTTTTTGCCGGGATATTTCATGGGACGACCTCGTTTTTTGTAAGCGATCACAGGGCACCGCATCTGCTTTGTCATCGGCCTGCCCGCATACCGTATGTATAGCGGACAGGCCTCTTTCGCGCATCTACGGCACCCTGAGACCGCTTGTTTTTGTGTTGCACTCCCTGCTGGGGCTTACCCTGTGATCAGTTACCGTTTTTTAGTTGTTGCGTCTGCCGATCGCGCAAGGCGCGAATACCGGCAAGGCTGAAACGGGTGACATGATCCGCCAGTTGTTCCACATCTTCGAGTAGAGGCTCAAGGTCGGTAATGGGAATACCTTGCGCAGTTTTGCGACGGCGAGCATGGAGCAGGGGCCCAAAACACTGGGCCCGGATGCTCATGGCGCAGAGTCGCACCTCGTACTCCTGATAATCTTTGTCCAGTAATTCACCGACCAGTAAGGTAAGACCCTTAAAGATCGGTTCTGCTGATTCCTGTATGGCCTTGGTTAGAAGGCCGGTTGGGCTTGCCAGCTCCTTGTGGAAGATATCAAAATCATGGCTTTGCGGGTCGACGATCCGCCGCATGATCGAGAGAATTCGTCCGCGCAGTCGTTCTGCCACCGGAGCCTGAGCCGAAATGCCGCCATCCGGTGGGTAGAGACTTAATGACTGGGTGAAGGCATAACGCCAGCTCTCCACATACAGAGCTTCCTTGCTGCCGAAATGGTAACTGATTGCGGCGGTGTTGGCTCCGGCCTGCTGGCATATTTCGGCGATGGTGGCCTCCCGAAAGCCTTTGTTGGCAAAAATCTTGCCTGCGGCCACCAGCAGGTTTTGGCGGGTTTCCTGGCCATCGCTGCGTTGTTTTCTCACGGATTGCTTCCCCTGGATAATAAGTTAAATGTATATTTTATTTATTTGTCTGGTCGCGTCAAGTTTTTTTTGCCTGATTTGTCTTCTGCTATCCTTTGAAACAGGGGGGAATATGGTAAGCGTTCAGCAGCACCACATCTGCTTTATCGGCACTGCTGCCGATGATTGACAGTCATCGGCCTGCTTATGTGCAA
>DOZO01000017.1:0-5747 GCA_003517965.1 Desulfobulbaceae bacterium | reverse complement strand
AAATTTTGGTGCCCCTGGTGAACAATTACGAAATATGGTACAAAAGGTGCATGATTATCTACCCACAACAACAGTCGCCAAGGCGCGGGCAAACCGAGCTGCGCGATCTTACCCAAAATCAGATGAGCGACTATGTAATATCCCTGGGGTTGCCTGCCAAGCGGGCCAGGCAGATTTTTGCCCGGTTGTGTCAGCCAGGCGTTTTCGATTTTTCCCAGCTTGGGGTCAGCCGGGAAGTGGTGGCCCTGCTTGCCAGCCATGCCACTATTAGTAACCTTGTCTCTGCCACGGTGGAAAAATCAACGGATGGTACCGAAAAATTCGCCTTTCGGCTCGCGGATGGCGCGATGATCGAAAGCGTGCTCATTCCCGAAGACGGTCGCCATACCGTATGTATCTCCTCTCAGGCGGGTTGCGCCATGGGCTGTGGCTTCTGCCTTACCGGGGCGCAGGGCCTGGTTCGCAATCTGCGGCCTGCCGAGATTGTGGGTCAGGTGCTGGCGGTGATGAATCACATGCTTGCCTCCGGCATCAAGCGAGCTACGCCGCGCGAGCTACTTAACAATCTGGTCTTCATGGGGATGGGTGAGCCCCTGGCCAATTACGACAACCTTCTTGCCGCGCTGGTTATCCTCATGGATGAGCATGGCCTCGGTTTTTCCGAACGACGAATCACTGTTTCCACCTGTGGCCTCGTGCCGCGCATGGATGATCTGGGTCGGGATATTCGGGTCAATCTGGCCGTTTCCCTGCATGCCGCTGATGACGCGGTTCGCAGCCGCCTGATGCCGGTGAATAGAACTTATGGTCTGGAATCGCTGCTTGCCGCCTGCCGCAGGTATCCACTGGGGAAAAAGAAGGTGATTCTTTTCGAGTACATCATGCTCAAGGGGATCAACGATTCGTTGGCAAACGCACGGCTGCTGGCGGAAAAATTGCAAGGCATCCCCAGCCGAATCAACCTGCTGCCCTATAACGCCTCCGGCGATACTGAGTACGCCTGCCCGGACGAGGCGCAGACTCTGGCTTTTCAAAAGGTGCTGCGCGAGGCGGGCTTTAACACCTTTATCCGGCAGAGCCGGGGCGCGGATATCTCCGCGGCTTGCGGGCAGCTGGCAGGCAAGGCTTAGAATGCTTGCCGAAAGGTGCAGCGGCGGCAGAGGGGTTCGCTGAGCCGCCGTTGGGAAAAGCCTGTGCGGATGGCGGTGGCGCGGAGACTGGTGCAGATCTCGGTAAGGGATTGGCTGTAGATATTGCCCAAGGGGATATCCGCTTCGGCATCAAGGCAACAGGGCACTACCGTGCCGTCAACCAGGATAGCGACATGATCCCGCAGCCCCCGGCAGATGCCCGTGTCGCCCAGGTCTGGGGCCGGGGCATGCGGCCAGGTGAAACGGGCGTTCTGGCTTAGGAAAACCTTGGGGGCCAGGGTGAGGCCGTGGCCTGGGGTAAGTCTGGTGACAAGCGGTTCGGGCAGGGCGAAAAATTCCGCGAGTGCTCTCAGGATGGCCATGTTGGGGCCGGGGGCTTTGGTGTCTGTGCTCGGTAGATTCCAGAGACGCAGACTGATCAGCAGCTCGGTGGCAACGGCCTGCCGGATAAAGGCAAAAATCCCGTCCAGGTAGCCGGCAAGGGCCGGATTGTCTTGCTGGTCGCTGAAGCTGTGCAGGGAGATGTTGACCTGGCGCAGGGCCGGGCTGGCCAGCAAAAGTTTCTGACGTTGGGGTAGCAGGGTGCCGTTGGTGGTCAGGTTGCTCTTGAGGTCGTACTCTTGGCAGAGGGTGAGGAGTTCGGCAAGCTCCGGATGCAACAGGGGCTCTCCCAGCACATGCAAGGCAAGATGGTCGGTATGCCCTTTGATCTTACCAAGGATGGCGCGGAAATCCTCCGGGCGCATAAAGCTTTTAGCCCGTCCGCTTTGCTGACAGAAACTACAAGAAAGATTGCAGCGGTTGGTGATTTCGAGGTATATTTTTTTAAATTTTTTCAATGATTGAATCAATTAATCGTAGCTGCTCAGCTTGATGCCGGAATTGGACAAAAACCAAACAATGTAACTGTTCAGCAGTGCCGCAGATGATAGAAAGAGGTCTGCGAAGTGTGCTATTGCACACGAGCAGGCCGATGACAACGCAGATATGGTGCTGCTGGACAGTTACAATCAATCAAGAATTTCTATGTCGCCCTGCTTGCATTCGGCACAGCGTAGCATGGGGTCGATTTTGGTAAAGGCCACCCGCCAGCCCTGTTCGCTGATGGTATCGGCGAGTTCTTTTTCGCATTCGGAGCAAAGCCAGCGGTCGCCCTGGGGCGTGACAAATAGTTTCATTTTTTTACCAGTTGATGCGGGGGTGATTTGATCATCGTCATTTGCGGCTTGGCGGCGATGGTATATTCTTGCTCCGGCAACATAGTTGAAATTAGAGAATGCGGCAAGAACTCAAACAAGGACTATCCAGACATGGCAGCAAAGAAATTTTACGCGATCCTGGCCGGGCGGGTGCCTGGCATCTACGATAATTGGCCCAAGGCCCAGGCTCAGGTCATCGGCTTTCAGGGCGCCAGATTCAAGGGCTTTGCCACAAGGGTTGAGGCTGAGGCCTGGCTGAAGAATCCCTCTTCGGGCCAGGGTGGGCCGGGCAGTGGCAAAAGTACGGTTAAATCCGGGTCTGCTCCAGACGCGGACACCTCTCCCACGGAGGGCGTGGTCTGCATCTACACCGATGGCGGAGCCCGCTATAATCCGGGGCCGGGCGGCTACGGCATTGTCCAGGTCTACAATGGCCAGCGCAAGGAGCTGTGCGGCGGCTTTTGCCTGACCACCAACAACCGGATGGAGTTGATGGGCTGTATCGTGGCTCTGCGCGAGCTGGAGCATCGGGATCGGCCAGTGGCCCTCTATTCCGATTCCAGCTATGTGGTTAATGGAATCAGCAAGGGCTGGGCCAAGGGCTGGCGGAAAAGGGGCTGGGTCAAGGCGGACAGACAGCCTGCGGTAAATCCCGATCTCTGGCGCCAGTTGCTTGATTTGATTGAGGGACTGGAGATCACCTTCAACTGGGTCAAGGGCCACAATGGTAATCCATTTAATGAGCGTTGCGATGAACTGGCGGTGGCCTCGGCCCGGCAGGCTGATCTGCCGGTGGATGCAGGGTACAAGGGCTGAAGATAAGGGGATTGGCAGTGAGCGATAAAGAGAGTCGACTCATGGAGGCCTGGCGCAGACAACTGGCCCAGGAATACCGGCATCTATGCTGGTTGTACCGGGTACGCCTCAGGCTGCCGCTCTTTGAGATCCGCGAGGGACAGAGCCGGGCCGGGACTTGGTCGTTGGGGCAGGACACCCTCAGCCTGGCCTCCTGGCTGATCCGGGATCATGCCTGGGATGTGGTACTGGAGGTATTAAAGCACGAGATGAGCCATCAGTACGTCCAGCAGGTTATGGCTCGGGGGGATGAACTGCCGCATGGCCCGGCCTTTCAGGAGGCCTGTGACCGACTGGGGGTGCATCCCGAATTTCGCTCCGCTCAAGGGACAATTCCGCGCCTGCTTACCGGGGAGGGCCAGAGATCCGGGGGCATACTGGCCAGGGTGGAAAAGCTTTTTGCCCTGGCCCAGAGCGCCAACGAGCATGAGGCCGCCCTGGCCATGCAGAAGGCCAACGCCATTCTGCGTAGATACAACCTCGAACGGCTCCACCGGCATTCCGCTACCGATTATGATTACCTGATCATCAACCCAGGCAGCAGGCGGATTGCCGCGCACCAGCGAGTCATTGCCGCGATCCTCAAGGATTTCTTTTACGTTAACGTGGTCATCTCTCGGCAGTTTGAGGCGCAAAGCGGCGAAACCCTGCGGGTGATCGAGCTGACCGGGGCCAAGGAAAACCTGGCCGTGGCCGGGCATGTTTATCATTTTCTCATCAGGCGGCTGGATTATCTCTGGCAGGAATATCGGAAAAAAACGCGGGCGGCGGGCAGAGAGAAGAATTCCTATTGGCTTGGGGTGCTGAACGGTTTTCGGGAAAAGCTTAGTCTTCAGGATCGGGAGGCCATGCGCACCACTACTGGTGACAATATGGCCTCCAGTCTGATCTGCGCCTCCGATCCTGGGCTGATTCGCTACTACCGGACGCGCTATCCTCGTCTCCGCACCGTGCAGCACAGCGGACCTCGGGTTCATGCCGGTACCTATCAGGCCGGGCAGCAGGAGGGTAAACAGTTGCTGATCCACAAGGGGGTCGGTGCTGACGGCGGCAATACGGGCTTATTGCTGGCTGATGGTTAAGAGTCGTTTGCAGAGCTAATCGGCATAGCAAGCGCCATCACCCCGGCGAAGGCCTGGGTCCAGTATCTCGATAACGAAGCGCCAACCCTTTGAGAAAATTGCGGAGGAACTGGTCGCCGCATTCCTTGTAGTTCTTATGCCCGGCCTTGCGGAACAAGGCGGACAGCTCTGATTTCGAGACCGGATTGCCAGCCTGCTGTAAAATGGCGAGCATGTCGCCTTCCTGGAGTATCATGGCGATGCGGAGTTTTTTCAGGATAGTGTTATTGGTGAGTGGCTCGACCGATTGTGCGGGTCGCTCTGGTTTGCCTTCCTGTCTGCCTCGTTTGTAGATAATGAGGCCACTCAAAAAATCCTCCATAAGCGCATCAGTACAGGCAATAAAGCCTTCTTCCTCGTCTTTTTTCAGGAGACTGATAATCTTGTCCTGGGCAACCGTCTGCCCGGATAAGCTGAATATCTCAGCCAGGGTGGCAGTGGAGAGAGCCAGGGCATAGCGCACCCCGCGTAACACATCGTTGTTCGTCATTTATTATCCTTCAGCATGGCCCCGAGCGCGGCAAAGGGATTTGAGGTGGCAATAGTTTCCTGTTTTCCCTGCGGTTTCAGCGCCCCATAGGCATCGGCAACACTATCTCGGTCATGTTCATTGTCATGGCAGTAGATACACAACAGCTCCCAGTTGCTGCCGTCAGGCGGATTGTGGTCGTGGTTGTGATCCTTATGATGAACCGTAAGATCGCGCAACTTCTTGCCGCCGAATTCGCGCCCACACCTGCCGCAAATCCAGGGATACATCTTGAGCGCTTTCTCCCGATAGGTTTGCGCCCGTTGTTCCAGCGCGCGCTGGGCCTCGGACAGCATATCGGGTTTGGTCGGTGTGGTCATGGGTGGATTGGTTCCTTTATCGGGTAAGGTCTCATTTCAGGCTATCCCGGCGTGCAGCTTCAGGCCCAGGGCCTTGACCACCTTCAGGATTGTGCCGAATTCCGGATTGCCGTCGGCGGAAAGTGCCTTGTACAGGTTTTCCCGCGCCAGGCCCGTGTCCCGCGCCAGTTGGGTCATGCCACGGGCGCGGGCAATCACTCCCAGGGCGTGGGCGATGAAGGTCGGATCGTCTCCCGCTTCCTGGAGACAGGCATCAAGATAGGCGGCCATGTCCGCATCGGTTTTCAGGTATTCCGCAGTGTCGTACCGGGTAAATTTTTCAGCCATGGTCTAATCCCTCCACTCTTGTGCGATGCGCTTCGCCTGTTCGATATCGCGGGCCTGTGAACTTTTGTCTCCGCCGCACAGCATCACCACCACCCGCATGCCACGTTGCATGCAGTACAGCCGATACCCAGGTCCGTGGTGGATGCGCAATTCGGAAAGCCCTTCCCCGATGGGTTCCGCATCACCAAAGTTACCCAAGGCCACCCGATCAAGCCGGGCATGAATGCGCATTCTCGCCTGATGGT
>DOZO01000011.1:33077-36361 GCA_003517965.1 Desulfobulbaceae bacterium | reverse complement strand
CGTGACCATTTTTGAGAGAATGCTGTTATTACAAGTACTTACAAAAGAAGAATACACAACTAAGGTCGACAAAAACTGTAACCAGCTGTTATTATTCAGTTAAACGTTGGGACACTAGTGAATTAAACTAATAAACTACCCCCGTCCCCTTTGGTGTTATTGTAAACAGTCACTTTATTTCTGCCGGATTTTTTTGCTAAATACAGTGCCTGGTCAGCTTTATCGATAAATTCCGAGAGGATTTTTTCGGTTGATTTTGAACTGGCTTTTGCAAGATGGTCATTGACCCCAAAGCTGGATGTTATTTTTATCGTGCATTTTTCTCCCTTTACGGTTGCGGTTTCGATTCTCTTTCTCAGGGTCTCGGCGATAGTGGCGGCGTTTACCGCAGTGGCATCGGGAAGTAAGATGATAAATTCTTCCCCCCCGTATCTGGCGGGGATGTCGGATGATCTTAAAGACTCCTTTAAGATATTTGCGACCATCTGGAGAACCAGATCCCCACTATGATGTCCGTAGGTGTCATTGACGCGTTTGAAAAAGTCTATGTCAAGCATTATAACCGATAAGGGCCGTTTGTGCCGAAGTGCCCTGCTGATCTCGGTTTCTGCCCGATGATTGAAATGCCTCCTGTTATACAAGCCGGTGAGCGAATCAGTTATCGCCATAGTTTTAAACGCTTCTTCGCTTTCCAGCAGGGCTGCCTCCGCCTGTCTGCGTATGGTTATTTCCCTGAGCAGTTCCGTGTTGGTTTTTTTTAGCTCGGCATCTTTCCTCATTACTTCTTTTAAAGTTAAGTCAAGCTGGATTACCATCGCATTGAATGAATTGGCAAAATCTCCCATGAATTCAATTCGTTGGGTGAAATCTCCTGCGGCGACCATTTTTGTCTGCCAAGTCATGTGCCTTAGGTTAGCCTGCAGCATCTTGAGAGTGCCGCCGATATATCCCTTGAAATTGATATTCGGTGATAAGTCCCCATTGGCGGCTGCGGAGAGAAAATCTCTTAGCGAAAGAAGGTTCGCATGAAGAGTTTGCAGGGAGTCAATGGAGGCGAAGCGCTCAGGGACATCAGGAGGCTTGCTGAGCATCAGCATGTCCAAGACTAATTTAGAAAGTTCATCAACTATGGCAAATTCTTCCGCAAGAGACATGCGTTTTCCTGGGGCGGGAGGCAGGGTTCTTTTTTGCAGCTATTTAATTGCTTCAGCCGTAAACCGGCAGGTTCTGTCGCCTGTGCACCAGCAGTCGATTTCTTTTACCTCGAAGGGGTTGCCGGTAAAACTTTCAAGAAGCCCGGCAATAAAGCCCTCATCATAGGTGCATATTTCATAGCCAAGCTCGGGCAGGCCTGAACAGTCAAGGTCTTCAGAAACAGTCAAAACGAAAGACCCTTTTTCAAGGTCTGCTTCCTCAACGCGCACTATCCCGATTCCCATATCCCGGAATGTCTTCTGAAGGCTTTTTATAAACTCGTGGAAGTCTTTAATGGCTGAAAAGGCTTTTTTGTATAATTCGGTGCCTGCCAGTTTGCCTGCTTCATAAAAAATCTGGTTTGTTTTCTCCGTTCCCAGGTGTTGCTCCATTACATCCCGGAAGGTAAACTGCATAAGACGATACACTTCAAGGCTTGTGCTTGCTCCAAGATTGGGACGGCCGAGCGCAATATCTCCCAAAAGATCCCACGAAAATTTGTATCGTCTGTCTGTCATCTTTACCCTCCATTGCCGTTTCCGGATTATTCTTAGGGCACATATCCAAGCTACCTGAACGCCTTCTTTTGTCACTCGCTGCTGTGCTGTATATGTCAGAATATAAACTAATTATACATTTTGTCAAATTGGCGCATGGCTACCTCCTCGCCGGATAAAGGACTCCGCTATTCCTCAACGTGCATGGTGCCCATGGTCGCACGGGCAAGGAAGCCGGAACGGGTTTCATGGTGCGCTCCGGCATAGAGAAACTCCGGGGTCAAGAAACTCCGGGGTCAGGTCAGACTTTCGGACATTCGCACATAGAAGAGAGAAACCAGGATCACGGATAAACGTGGTCTATCCCGAATGGCACTAGTTTAAGCTCTTTTTGCATAAAAAAGCACCTGAAAATATTGGCTAAAATTGGTATATTTGCCAATGCGAAATATACGAAATGCAATGCCAATGTTGCCAGGATTTCATCTCCGTCCCATGCGTCGAAAATACCGCTCGGCCCAGCAGAAACTTGCTGGGGAAATAGCTCTGCTGAAGCAAAAATCGTTCAAGCAGATCGGCGAGATTTTTGAAAATTTTATCCCCCGCACGCTTCTCAATCCGGAACCGGACGGGGCCATGAGTCGTCGGAGGATTTTCTCAAAAGCAAATACCTTCTGGGCCTTCTTCAGTCAGGTGCTGGATGCGGACGGGGGCTGCAAGGAAGTAATCCGCAAGCTTCAGTCATATGCCTCCATCAAGGGAGTCAATGTTCCTTCGTCCTCGACCGCTTCTTATTGCACGGCCCGTAAGAAGTTGGATGAACGAATGCTCTCGGAAATTTTTGCGCATACAGCTGTTCGTCTTGACAGAATACCGGAGGTCGGCTTGCTGAACAACCGGCGGGTCATTGTTGTCGACGGGACGGGAGTCAGCATGCCTGATACGCCGAAGAATCAGGAGGTTTGGCCACAGTCGTCTTCTCAAAAGTCGGGATGCGGATTTCCGACGGCACGTGTCTGCGCCTGTTTTTCCTTGGAAAGCGGGGCGTTGCTTAGTTACGCCATCGGTAATAAAAAGAATAACGAACTTCCGCTGTTCCGCAAACAGTGGAAGATATTTAAGCTGGGAGACATCTTTCTCGGAGACAAAGGGTTTTGCAGTTATTTCGACATAGCGAACTTGAAAAAACAAGGCGTTGACAGCGTTGTCACCCTTGCCAGGAGAACACCGGTCAGCTCCGGCGGCAGTCTGAAAAAACTTGGGCCTGATGACCTATTGATAACGTGGAAACGCCCAGCCTATAACAAGATTCTCTCGTATTCGAAAGACGCATGTGAAGAGCTTCCAGAGGAGCTTGTCTTAAGACAAATCAAAGTCACGGTAAAACATCTCGGGTTCAGAACACAGGAGTTTTACCTCGTCACTACCTTGCTTGATGCCAAGCAATATCCTGCCTCAGAACTTGCCGAGCTTTACTTCAAACGGTGGGATGTTGAGCTGTTTTTTCGCGACATCAAGACGACTATGGGCCTGGATATTCTGCGCTGCCGAACGCCAGAGATGATCCGCAAGGAAATCTTGATGTACTTCATC
>DOZO01000011.1:28345-33009 GCA_003517965.1 Desulfobulbaceae bacterium | reverse complement strand
AGGAAATCTTGATGTACTTCATCACCTACAACTGTGTCCGGCAATTGATGTGCGAGGCGGCAGAAGAAGCTAATATGGAGGTTCGAGTCGTTAGCTTCAAGGGCAGTGTGCAGGCTCTTCGTAGTTGGGAACCACATTTAAATCAGACGAAGATCAGCAGGGCAGAGCGGTACAGGTTGATCAGTGATTTATATGACGCGATGACCAATACCCCGATCAGGCAACGCCCTGGGCGAAGTGAACCTCGATGCCTTAAGCGACGACCCAAAAATTACCAGTTGATGACCTCGCCGAGACATGAAATGAAAGAGATTCCGCATCGGAGCCGATATCATGCTGGAATCGCTTAAACTATTGCCATTCTGGTCTGTCCCCTATTGTCCCCCGATTGGATTGTTTCATATTCCATAATCAGAAGCGGGGCCAGGTCTGGAAAATCAACTTTTTCTGCCACCATGATCTGCACCCGTACGATCAAGAGCAGGGACATCAAGGGAAGGAAAATTCCTTTCGACTTTTGCCCATCAACTGACACTGGTTTTGTAGTTCAGGCAGCCATGTCTTGCAAGAAATAATCATAACCGGTGCTGGCATGTAACTCCCGCCACACCTTCATAACTCCCCACGCCCTTTCTGTTGCTGCTCCCGGACGTCAAGTTCCGGAAAAATTCACAACACTACCTGGCAAGGCATAGCACATCCACAGAAATTCCGGTGGCATTTCGAGCTTGGCTTGGTGATGCCGCTATAGAAACATCTTGTACTCGGTGTTCAACGCCTTGCCCAACCGCTTGGCCCTGGTTACGCCAATAGCCATCTTGCCACGCTCCATCAGGGAGATATGAGCCTGCGGAACTTCGGCAAGGTCGGCCAGTTCCTTTTGGGTCAGCCCTTCCCGCCGTCGTGCCGCACGCAGGCAGACCGCGGGAAATTCTTCTTCCGTGTACTCTGAAAAGGCCTCACGCCAAGGAATGGAATCGTTTGCTGTTTCAAAGCCCAAATTTTTCAGAAGTCTGGCTGCCTCATCCTGCCGGGCTGCCGGACCACGGAAACAAAGTTCCACAGTGTCAGTAGGGCGCTTTTTCGTGGGTTCCAACATATGTTACCTCGATGAGTCTGATTTCTCGATCACGCTCCGCCCACACGGCCACATAGGTGGGCTTGCCTTTCTTCAAGTGGCAATGGTGTGCCCAGGCTTCAGCTTGCTGTAATTCGGCCAATTGCCGCGCATCGGACCTTGCTTTTCAATCTCGCGAATCAAAAAAAGCAGCTGCTCCTGAATCGTTTTTGGAAGCCGCTCTTTTTGTTTCCGGGCCTTTTGGGTCAGCTTAACTTGCCACGGTTTCATAATATATCATTTATAGAATATTGACAAGAGGCGGGTGAGCGATAATCTGGTTCAGACCACGTTTACCAGCGTGATCCTCATTTCTCTATTCTATGGGCGAATATCCGCCACTCTAACCCAGGAGTTTCCCCCACCTTATTTCACATAAACGTCCAACTGCTCCGGCTCCGCCCCTGGTTCCAAAGTTATCGTCTCCCCCCGAGGCCCCTTGAACATCGTTTCTCCGGTCAATTTCTTGTACCCTTTCCACTCGCCGCCGCCACTCTCTTTGCATACCACTTCGCCGGTGAGCTTTTTATAGCAGTTAACTTTGGTCTCGGCATGAGCCGTAGTCCATGTAACGATGGTCAACAGTACCATCATAATAAAATATTTGTTCATTTTTTGGCCCTCTAAGTCAAATTTTGCCCTGCCATAACTCATCACGACTGCCACATCCTCGTAGCTTATGCTCCGACTTCCCATTCTTGCACTGGCGTGATTAATTAAAGTCGGCATGAACTTATCGTTGCAGCTGGATAATTTTCCCATGACGCTCCTTTTTTTTGGTTGTGTTAAGCCCACCATACCAGCTACACTCCCCCATCCAGCGTCATAGTGTTTTTTTTAAAAGCTGAGTTGAGCAACTTGCCTGCTCAAACGAAACTTATACCTTCCGGGTGTAAGAAAAAAATACAGGAGGGGTAATCCATGGGGGATCAGCTTTTTCTGGAACGCTTTATCTGGTTTGATCATGAGGTGAGAAGGCAGCGATTTCCAAACGCGGCGCAACTGGCAGAACAATTTGAGGTAAGCGGCAAAACTGCTCAGCGCAGTATTGAGTATTTCCGCGACCGCCTGCAGGCTCCCCTCGAATACGATTATTGCGGGAAGGGCTATTTTTATTCCGATTCTGACTTTCAATTGCCGGTAACCCGGATCTCCGAAAAAGAGCTTATCGCTCTGCTCATCTCCCGTAAGCTGATCTCGGATGCCTCCGCCGGTTCCTTAAGCGACGAACTGGAGCATGTCTCCCAAAAGCTTGGTTCACTCCTTGCCGCCAATCTTCCTGGGCGAGCCCATCCGGAAGATGCTTTTTCCTTCCGCTGGAGAACAATCAACCCCACCGATGCGGAAATTTTCCAGACGACAACCTCCGCCCTGCTGCAAGGCAATCTTCTTACCTTTTGCTATCAAGCCCCTTCCGCCAGCAGCAACAGCAAACGCACCGTTGAACCCCACCACATGGTCAACTACATGGGGAACTGGCACTTGATCGCCTTTTGCCAGCTGCGTAACGACTGGAGGGATTTTTTACTGGGCCGGATGACGAACTGCCAGATTGAGGAAACAGCTTTTGCTATCCAGGCCAAGGAGGAATGGCAACCTCTCCTTCAGAATTCTTTCGGGATTTATCAGAACAGGGAACTGTTCGAGGTTAGCTTGCGATTTACGCCGGAACGTGCCCGTTGGGTAAAAGAAGAGGTGTGGCATGAGGGACAGAAAGAATATATTGATGATAATGGCTTTTTAGTCCGCACTATCCCGGTCTCTCATGAAGCGGAAATCATGATGGAGATCCTGAAACATGGGGCGCAGGTTGAGGTGTTGGAACCCGAGTGGCTGCGAAATAAGGTGGGCGAAGAAATACAGGGTGCCATGCGAAATTATCGATAAGCATGAGCCTCTTGCAAACCAAACAACCGAGATTAGCTTCGATAAAGACATTCGGGGATGACGGGCTTATTGCGGAAGATTGGCACTAAGCCGTTGTAACGAAATATGGTCGTCATCTGGATGAGCTCAACGGCATAAAGAGCCATAAACGAAATGGTCGAGTAGCCAGAGAGGATTTCGTAACGACTCCTAATCAGCTCAACTGATGACATTCCGTTAAATTACTGGCATACTGTTATCTGGAATCAATACATCCATAACGTCCGACAGATAGATAAAGAGTCATGGCCAAACAACCTGCCGCCCAACACACCGCTCCCCTGGCTGAACGCCTGCGTCCGCAAACAATAGATGATTTTGTTGGCCAGAAGCAGCTGTTGGGCGAGGACAAACTGCTTAAGCGGCTAATCCACCAGAGATACCTGCCCTCTCTGCTGCTCTGGGGTCCGCCTGGCACCGGCAAAACAACCCTGGCCCGAATCTTGGCCCAAACAACCGGCGCTGATTTTTCCTTCTTTTCCGCAGTGCTATCCGGGGTTAAGGAAATTCGGGAAATAGTGACCCAGGCCCAGGCGGCCAAGGAAGAGCGCAGCACCGCCACCATTGTTTTCGTGGACGAAATTCATCGCTTCAACAAAAGCCAGCAGGACGCCTTTCTCCCCCACGTGGAAAGCGGTTTGTTGACACTTATCGGCGCAACCACCGAGAATCCTTCATTCCATGTTATCGCCCCACTTCTCTCCCGATGCAGGGTTTTAGTCCTTAATCCCTTGAGCCCCGATGAGCTGCTGACCATTATGCAGCGAGCCATTACCGACAATGAGCAAGGGCTGGGCTCCTGGCAAATTGCCCTTGCCCCTGAAGCAGCCACCTACCTGGCCAGAATTGCAGACGGCGATGCCCGCAGCCTGCTGAACAGTCTGGAAATCGCCGCTAATCTTGCCACGCCTGATGATACTGGCAAGCGGCAGATTACCCTTGCCACAGTCGAAGAAGCTATCCAGCGCAAAAGCCTGCGTTATGATGCAGACGGCGAAGAGCATTACAATCTAATCTCGGCCCTGCACAAAAGCCTGCGGGACAGCGATCCGGACGGGGCCTTGTACTGGTTGTGCCGGATGCTCGCCGCCGGGGAGGAACCACTATACCTGATCCGCCGCCTGATCCGTTTTGCCTCGGAAGACATCGGCAATGCAGACCCGCAGGCCCTAACGCTTACCATTAATGCCAGGAGCTCTTATCAAACCTTGGGCAGTCCAGAGGGAGACCTTGCCTTAGCCCAGGCCGTCATCTATCTTGCCACCGCTCCCAAGAGCAATGCCGTCTATACCGCTTACAATACGGTGATGCAGGACATCAGACGCACAGGCAGCCTGCCGGTACCACTCCATCTCCGCAACGCCCCGACCTCGCTGATGAAGGATCTTGGCTATGGTCAAGGCTATCAATATGCCCACGATGATCCAAATGCCTTGGTGGATCAACATCATTTGCCAACCGAGCTTGAGGGGAAAATTTATTATCAACCCACCAACCGGGGCTATGAGGCAATAATTCGAGACCGGCTGGGCAAATGGCGACAACTACTACGAGATCGTAATCGTTCACAAAAGGCACCAAAATTTACGATAAACCCAGAAATGTAAGCGTTCAGCAGTGC
>DOZO01000011.1:15196-28195 GCA_003517965.1 Desulfobulbaceae bacterium | reverse complement strand
TGTGGTGCTGCTGAACGCTTACACGAGATCGAAAAAAGTAACCGCGAACATAGAGGCAAACCAAATCCATGAAGAAATCCTTTTTATTATTCTCCAGTCTTTTGATCTTGTTTGCTCTGTCGATTTTCGCCGGAGCCGCAGAAAAAAAAGCGGGAGCGACCAATACGCCCACCGACCTGCACGACATAACAATATTTTTCACCAATGATGTCCGGGGTGAAACCGAACCCTGCGGCTGAAAAAGTACCCAATTGGGCGGTCTGCCCAAAAAAGCACAGCAGTTAGTTGAGTTGCGGGAGAAAAAAAACGGTGTACTCTCCTTAGATAGCGGAGCCCTGCTTTTCAAGGATAAAAAAATACCGCCGGAACAAGTCCCTCAGCTCACCGCCACAGCGCAAGGCATTATCGCAGCATACAATCTGATGTCTTTTGCCGCAGTTGGTGTTGCCCGGCAGGATCTTGCCGCGGGCCTGGCCTATCTTCTCAGCATCCAGCAAAAATCTGATTTTCCCTGGCTGAGTGCCAACCTTGTCAGCCGCACCCAAGGCAAACTATATTTCAAGCCACACACCCTGCTCAACATGGCCGGAATGAATATTGCCGTCATCGGTCTTACCAATGACCAGGGCGACAATACCCTGCTAAGCGAAAAGGATAACGCCGTTATTCTTCCCTGGACAAATGTCCTCCCTAAGGAAATCACCCGGCTGAAGGGGCGAGCGGATATGTTAATTCTCCTTTCCAGCCTGCCAGCGTCAGAGAACAAAAAAATCGCCGAGAAGCATCCGGAGATTCATCTCATCCTGCAAAGCGGGAACACTTCCGGCAATCTGGGTCCGGAACGGATAAACAACACCCTGATCACCCAGGTTGAACAGCAAGGGAAATCCGTCGGCATTCTGGAGGCACATTGGAACGCTCAGACAAAAAGGTGGGGAGATTCTGGCGCAGAGAAACTACTGCTGGAGAGAAAAAATGAGATGGACCGCCTTGCATGGCAGATAGGCCGCTACCGCAAAAATGGGGAGCCAAAACTTGTTTTAAAGGATCAACCAGATATGCTTGCAGGATATGAGGCCCTGCTCGCCCAATTTAAAAAACTGGAGCAGGAAACCTCCCGTCTCACAGTAGCCCGAAACACCCGAAATATCAATCAGCACCAGGCCTCCTCTTTTAGCAATCGCTTTGAGGCCATGCGCAAAGAACTTCCTGACAACCCGGCTGTGCGCACCATTGTCGAAGCAACCACCAGTGAGGTAAACAGACTCGGTAAGCTCGCGGCCAAAGCCAGGGCTATGGCTTACACCAAACAAGGCCAGATGGCTTTTCCAGAGAATTATGCCGGAAGTACCTCCTGCCAGAACTGTCACGCGCCGCAATTCAAGAATTGGCTCAACACCAGACATGCCTCAGCTTACGACACCCTGGAGCGCAAAGGGCAACAGTTCAACACCAAATGTCTCCCCTGTCATGTAACAGGCGTTTTGAACCAGGCAGGAGAAATAGCGCTCAGCCTGCATAAGGATCTTCGTCAAGTTGGCTGTGAGAACTGTCATGGCCCGGCCAGCCAGCATGCCGCCAAACCACAGAGCGCAAGACCACTCCAGCCGACCAAGGACACCTGCCTGCGCTGTCACACCACTGACCACGACGACAAGTTTATTTTCCCAGAGGCTCTTGCCCGCCTCGGTTGCGGTAGCCCATGATGTATGGTTCTATGCAGATTACATAAAAAAGCCAAGGGAGAGGCAACCTGCCTCCCCCTTGGCTTAATAATTCTCACGACTGCGGAAACGCTTACTTTACTTCTTCAAAATCAGCGTCCACCACATCGTCATCCTTCTTTGCCCCACTGGTCTGCCCTGCGCCATCGGCTCCTTCTCCCGCCTTGTCCTTGGTCGCTTGGGCATACATCATCTCAGCCAGTTTGTGAGAAGCCTGGGTCAGGGATTCAAGTCCCTTCTTTAGCGCCTCCACATCCTCGGACTCCATGAGCTTCTTGAGGCTGTCGATCTCAACCTGCACCTTGTTCTTGGTCTCGCTGTCAACCTTGTCGCCCAGATCCTTCATCGTCTTTTCCGTGGCGTAAATCATGGAATCTGCCTGATTTTTGGTTTCAACCAGTTCCTTACGTTTGCGATCCTCGTCGGCATGGGCTTCGGCATCCTTCTGCATCCGCTTGATCTCATCCTCGGAAAGGCCACTTGAGGCGGTGATCCGGATGGATTGCTCTTTGCCGGTACCCATATCCTTGGCGGAAACATGCAGAATTCCGTTGGCGTCAAGATCAAAGGTGACCTCAATCTGTGGCACCCCGCGCGGTGCCGGGGGAAGATCAGTCAACTCAAAACGGCCAATAGTCTTGTTATTTGTCGCCATCTCACGTTCACCCTGGAGCACATGGATGGAAACCGCTGGCTGGCTGTCCGCCGCAGTGGAAAACACCTGGCTCTTCTTGGTCGGGATGGTGGTGTTTTTCTCAATCAGCTTGGTCATCACCCCACCCAGGGTCTCGATCCCCAGAGACAATGGAGTAACATCAAGAAGCAGCACATCCTTAACATCACCCTTGAGCACCCCGCCCTGAACTGCGGCGCCGATGGCCACAACCTCATCGGGATTGACGCCCTTGTGGGGCTCCTTGCCGAAAATTTCCTTAACCTTTTCCTGAACCTTGGGCATCCTGGTCATACCGCCCACCAGGATCACTTCATCGATGTCCGCCGCGCTGATTCCTGCATCCTTAAGGGCAATCTGACAAGGCCTGACCGTGCGTTCAATCAGATCATCCACCAGACCTTCAAGTTTGGCGCGGGAGAGCTTCATCTGCAGATGTTTTGGACCAGAGGCATCCGCGGTGATAAAGGGCAAGTTGATCTCGGTTTCCATGGTAGTGGAAAGCTCCATCTTCGCCTTTTCCGCCTCCTCCCGCAGACGCTGCAAAGCCATCTTGTCGGAGCGCAGATCAATGCCCTGATCCCGCTTGAATTCATCGGCAATCCAGTTGACAATGCGCATGTCGAAATCTTCACCGCCAAGAAAGGTGTCACCGTTGGTGGATTTCACCTCGAAAACTCCGTCACCGATCTCCAGCACCGAAACATCGAAAGTACCGCCGCCCAGGTCGAAAACGGCAATCTTTTCCTCACCTTTTTTATCCAGACCATAGGCCAGGGCAGCGGCAGTAGGCTCGTTAATAATCCTCTGCACATTGAGACCGGCAATCCGGCCCGCATCCTTGGTAGCCTGACGCTGGGAATCGTTAAAATAAGCAGGCACGGTGATTACCGCCTCAGTAACTTCCTCGCCCAGGTATTCCTCGGCAGTCTGCTTCATCTTGATGAGCACCATGGCAGAGATCTCCGCCGGGGTCATAACCTTGCTGTCAACCTCAACCGCTGCGTCGCCTTCCTTGCCGTTAACGATCTTGAAAGGACTGATCTCGATACTCTTTTTAACTTCCGCATCGGTGAACTTGCGCCCGATAAGCCGCTTGATCGCATGCAGAGTACGGGTCGGATTGGTAACCGCCTGCCGTTTGGCAACCTGGCCCACCAGTCGCTCGCCGCTGCTGGAAAAAGCCACCACCGAAGGCGTTGTTCTGTTACCTTCAACATTAGCGATAACCTTAGGCTCTCCGCCTTCCATCACCGCGACACATGAATTTGTTGTTCCTAAATCAATACCAATAATTTTTCCCATCTCATTTTCTCCTTATCTAACGGGATGAACCATCCTTTTTATTCTTCAACATTACCCTTTGAAACGACAACCTTAGCCGCCCGGATAAGTCTGTCCTTAAACATATATCCTTTCTGATATTCCTGCAGAATCTGATTTTCTGGCACATCCGCACTGGCTTCCGTGGCCACAGCTTCATGAAAATTCGGATCAAAATCTCCTTCACCAGCCAGAGGTTTCACCCCAAATCTTTCCAGAGTATTCAGCAACCCCTTGCAGGTCATTTCCACCCCGTTCAAGAGAGCCACTGCATCAGGCAAACACTTGCACTGATCAACGGCACGTTCAAGGTTATCAAGAGAAGGAAGAATCTCGCGCAGAATAGTTTCTTCCGCATACTTGAGCGCAGTCTCCCTCTCCCGTTGCATTCTTTTCTTGAAATTATCCTGTTCCGCCGCCATGCGTAGCAGCTTGTCCTCTAATTCCCGATTTCTTTCCAGAGCTTTTGCCAGTTGCGTAGAGACCTCTTCCACCTCATCCTGGTCTTTCTCCAGACTGTCTTGTTCATAAACTTCACCGTATTTCTTTCCCTGTTCCGCCACCAGTATCTCCTTTTATGCGCAAAAAAACCCTTGAAGTGCGCTAATCAAAACTGTATCTTATTGCAATAACTTGATTTTTCAAGGTAATCTCAAGTTCGTGTCCAACAATAAGTATGCTCTTTTTCATTGTCAAGACAACAGACAGGAATTATCAATTACCCAAAAAAATTACACGACATCCCATGTTGTTATATAATTATTTGTTTTTGCGCATTGATAATGCGCCATCCTCACGTATGCCAGCAGAGATACAATACCCTGAATGAAAAAATTTTAGACATCCACAGATTCACCGATAATGTATATAATCTTTGTTCTTAAATATCTTGCCCGTCAGGAGCAATACCCATGCATCTCGGAATAGCTCTATCCCTCGCCGTATTTATCTCTTTTCTTCCTGCGCTCTGCAACGCTGATATGCGGCCGATCAAGAAGCTCAGGACTGGGATGCCCCCTTATGCCGTGGCAGAGAAGATCGCTCGGCACAATGATCAGGTTGTGACCAAAAGACCTGCAAACGAGCCATTACGAACTCCCAGCACCCCGCATATGATCTGGCTGGCAGATTGCGATGCCCGAGTACAGGCAACCTTGTTCTATCCTGATCCGGTTGACACTATATATACAGTTCGAAATCCAGGCAATCAACTCGCGCTTTCCGCCGGAGCTATTGATTACGGGGTTAACGAACTTTTCGCCCCTGTTCTATTTATAACCGGCAATACCAACAGCGACAGCCTTCGGCTTTTCGCAAAAGGTTATAATCATCTTGAACCGGACCTGCGGCGTGACCTGGACGGTTTGCGTTTCGCTCTTGGGGAACAGGTAGAAAACGGGGCTGAGGCAGAGCCGAGGCTGGTGGAAAAGAATGTTGATTTTCAAGTAGCCACGGCCCTGAAACGGTACGCGCCAAGAATAGAAAGCGGCAGACTGGTGGTGATTGGGGGGGTAATCGATCTTAACAATCAGTACGGACTCGGAGTTAACCGCCTGATCATCATCAACATCAATGGGGAAACCGAACCGACAAGATTGAGGGGCATGCATCATCTTGTCAGACTGGACAAAAGATTGCTGAACCTGGTTGGCCGCAAACCGTGGGAAGAGACAACCAAAGAGGTCAAGGCCACTATCGCCCCAAAAAAATCAATCTCCAGGGCAAAAACAGCCAAAAGGGTACCCCAGAAAAAAAGGCGGGAGTAACCAATCCGTCCACTAACTTACAATAAAAAAACCTCCCGAACGAAAATCCCGTCCGGGAGGTTTCATCCAACTACCACATCAGCTGGGTCTTAGCAGCCGAAAGCCTTCTGCAAAGGTGGAACAGTCTGTTTCTTACGGCTCATCATGCCATCTATCCACATTGAGTTCCCTGCAATCTTACCGCCGAAAGCCTGCTCAATAACCGCAGGCTCATCAGAAACAACCAGCAGATCAGTGCCCTCTTTCACAACGTCTGTGAGCATAAACAGTACGGAATGACGGCCATCTTGTTTAAGATCCTCAAGCGCCTTGTACAAATCGGCACGAATAGCTGCTACCTGATCAAGAGTAGCAAGTTCGAGCTGGCCGATGCCGACCTTCTTGCCGTTCATGTCAAAATCTTTGTAATCACGGAAAACGAGATCCTTCATCGGAATACCGTCAATGGAAGATTTGGCTTTCAACATCTCCATAAAAAGTGCATCGGTATCGGCAACCCCGGCAATCTCTTTCAGGGCGGCAACCGCAACCTTGTCCGGAGCGGTACAGGTAGGGGACTTGAAATTTACCGTGTCGCTCAAGATAGCAGAGAGCATGACCCCGGCGATATCCTTAGGCAAGGCAACATTGTTATTCTTGAACATCTCGTACAACACGGTGCAGGTGCAACCAACAGGTTGAGCATTGAAAACAATCGGATTGTTGGTGGTGATATCACCGATCTTGTGATGATCGACAATGGCGACAACCTCAGCGTCCTTGATATTTGCCGGAGCCTGACCGATATCGCTGAAATCAACCAGAGCAACCTTCTTGCCCGCAGCGTCCATCATGGTCTGAGGCGCGGCAAGGCCGAAGTTTTTGAGAACCGTAACGCTCTCAGGGTTCAGCTTAGCTGCCTCAATCTGCATGCAGGCAACAGCGGACGTGCCGGTTGCCGTCAAGTAATGGGCATAAGCAATGGCGGCGGCAACTGAATCGGTATCGGGATTTGAATGGCCAACAACACAAACAGACATGGTGATCCTCCTTAAAAAATATTGAATTAGAAACATCCTGTTATGATTCCAGCACAATAACCTTTCTGGAACCAGAAAAAATATGCTCGCGTTGCATGCAAAATACTTCACACCTTATTACAACTAAAACGCGCAAAGAATAGTGCGATTAGAGTAGAGAGTCAAGGGGAAAGACATCCCGATTAAAGACTATCATGCCGATCCTCATCTGAAAATGTAACCTGCGAATATCACTCGCTAATTGTAAGAAAAATGACCTTACCTCGGTTTTATCTTGCTCCACAACCTGCTTTCATGTAACAATTCATCAAAGATTGATTGTCGTAAAAGAACCTTCACTTTTCAACAATTGAGCACCCGACATGTCGGAAAAAGAATTGGAACCACAAAAAAACCAAGAAACACCCAAAGCTTCAAGACCACATAAAATACTGGTCGCCGAGGATAACCCTGTGGTGCGCAAGGGCTTAAATAATTTTTTGGTTAAATGGGGCTACGAACCAGTCGAGGTGGAGAATGGCGACATGGCCTGGAACACCCTGGAAGCTGACTCCACCATAACCATGGCCATTCTGGATTGGAACATCCCTGGACTCAGCGGCATACAGGTCTGCCAACGTATCCGAATGCGCAAAGACGGGCCATATGTGTACACGATCATCTTCAGTGCCCGCAGTTCCATTGAGGAACAAGTCCTTGCCTTAGAAGGCGGGGCCGACGACTATCTGGTCAAGCCCGCCAAACCTTCGCTGCTCCGGGCAAGGCTCGGGGTTGGTCGTCGAATTCTGAATCTACTGCCTTAGTCCAAGGTCGATTCCGTCGCATACGCCAGCGTGCAAAAATAATTTCTACCTTTGGATATCGCGAACGGCATCAAGAGCCGTGACGAAATGATCGGAAATGTACAGGTTTTTTGTGAACGGCTCTTAAATTAAAACATCATCGTTGCTGCCATGACTCACTACAAATGTGTGCTGTTCGATTTAGACGGCACCCTCGTTGACAGCCTTGTCGATCTGGCGAATTCGATGAATCGTGTCCTGACCGGACAGGGCTTTCCTGCCCATCCAATACAGGCCTACCGCTATTTCGTCGGAGACGGAATTACCAAGCTGGTTCAACGCGCTCTGCCAACCGAGACTCAGCAACCGGACCTGATCAAGGACTGTGCGCAAAAAATGCGACAGGAATATGCCTCGCACTGGGCTGACACGACAAGGCCCTATCCCGGCATTGCCGAGTTGCTTGATACGCTTGCAATCCGGCAGATACCGATGGTGATTCTCTCGAACAAACCCGACACCTTAACTCAGATGGTCGTCAAAACACTTCTACCTGACTGGAATTTTGCTGTAGTTGCCGGCGCCCGAGAAACAATCGCCAGAAAACCAGACCCTGCCGGAGCATTGCGCATCGCCAGGATGCTTCATCTTGAACCGGAAGATTTTCTCTATCTGGGCGACACCAACACTGACATGCAAACAGCTCGGTCTGCCAGAATGTTTGCCGTTGGGGCGCTTTGGGGTTTTCGCACCGCAGAGGAACTGAAAGAAAATGGCGCCCAAGCCTTACTTTCTGCCCCGATGGAACTGTGTCCGTTGCTTGGTTTATGAACCTTACCGTTTCCCGAGCAGTATATACACCACTTCATGCCAATGCTAACAGCCAATGCTTCGTTGTAACGACTTTTGATCTAATAATGGCAAGTTGCCCCCACCACACAGGCAGTTACAGCAACACATAAAAAAAGGCCCCGCTTTATTGCGGGGCCTTTTTTTATGATTCTAACTTATAGGAAATTCAGGGTTTAATGCCCATTTCCTGTTCCTTCTTGGCAATAGCCAGCCGAGTCTTGACCGCTGTATCCGGGATAAGGCTCATTGAGTCGATCCCACACTCTACCAGGAAGGTGGCGAACTCGGGGAAATCCGAGGGCCCCTGGCCACAGATGCCGATTTTCTTCCCCCGCCGTTTGGCGGTGGTAATGACCATTTTGATCATCTCCTTGACCGCATCATCCCGCTCGTCAGCAACACCGGAGAGCAGACCAGAATCGCGATCAAGGCCGTAGGTGAGCTGCGTCAGATCATTGGACCCGATAGAGAAGCCATCAAAAATGTCAGCAAAGGCATCGGCCAGGATAACGTTCGATGGGATCTCACACATCACGTATACTTCCAGATTATTTTCACCCTGAACCAGGCCGCACTCCTTCATGACCTGAATGACCTTCCTGCCCTCGGCAGGGGTCCGGCAAAACGGCACCATCAGTTTGATGTTGGTGAGGCCCATGTCGTTACGGGCCTTGAGCAACCCCTTGCACTCCAGCTCGAAGGCCGGCCGGTACTTGGGATCATAATATCGGGACGCCCCACGCCAGCCGATCATGGGATTTTCCTCGTGCGGCTCATAAAAAGTACCGCCGGTCAGGTTGGCATATTCGTTGGACTTGAAGTCGGAAAGGCGGACGATGACGTCCTTGGGATAAAAACCTGCCGCAATGCGGCCCACGCCTTCAGCAACCTTGTCGATGAAGAACTGTTTCTTATCCGCATAAGCGGTGGTCTTCTTATCGATCGCCCTGACCACTGCCTGTTTTTCCGGATCCGAAGAACTCTTCAACTCATCGTAGTTGAAGAGGGCCAAGGGATGAATACCGATATGGGAGTTGATAACGAATTCTTCTCGGGCCAGGCCAACGCCGTCGTTGGGGATCTGGCATTCGGTAAAAGCCTTCTCCGGAATAGCCAGGTTCATCATGATTTTGGTTTTAGTCTGGGGCAGGTTAGCGAGATCGAGCCGATCGATTTCAAATTTCAACAATCCCTCATAAACAAGGCCTTTCTCGCCCTCTGCCGAGGAAACGGTGATCTCCTGGCCATTGGTGATCTTCTTGGAACCGTCACCGGTACCGATGACGCAAGGAATTCCCAACTCCCGGGAGATAATGGCGGCATGGCAGGTCCGCCCGCCTCGGTTGGTGACGATGGCCGAAGCAATCTTCATGATCGGCTCCCAGTCGGGATCGGTCATGTCGGTGACCAGCACCTGGCCCTTCTTAAAGCTGTGAATATCGACCACGGCGGCAATGACGTTAGCCTCGCCCTGACCGATCTTGGTGCCGACCGCCAAACCTTCAACCAGAACCTTGCCCTTCTCCTGAAGCTTATAGGTTTCGATGCAACCCTTATTGCTCTGGGAGTGCACGGTTTCGGGACGGGCCTGCACGATAAAGAGTTTGCCGGTGCCGACGTTAACGCCATCGCCATCCTTGGCCCATTCAATATCCATGCCCTTACCGTAATGATCTTCGATAATACACGCCCATTTTGCCAACTGGAGAATTTCATCGTCATTGATCACATACATGCCGCGCTCTTCTGGCGTGGTGTTAATCGTCTTTACCGGCTCTTT
This sequence comes from Desulfobulbaceae bacterium, assembly GCA_003517965.1. Lineage (GTDB taxonomy): Bacteria > Desulfobacterota > Desulfobulbia > Desulfobulbales > Desulfurivibrionaceae > Thiovibrio. The sequence continues at coordinate 18,276 of DOZO01000011.1, read as the reverse complement.
GGTATTGGGATCGTTGTCGTAGATCATCTTGATTTCTTTGCTGCCGATGGTCTTGCCAACGATGGGACGCTTGCCCTCTTTAAGAGTCGGCTTGAAAACGTAGAATTCATCAGGATTGACCGCACCTTGAACCACGGTTTCTCCCAGACCCCAGGCGCCGGTGATAAAAACCGCATCTTCGAAACCACTTTCCGTATCAATGGAAAACATAACCCCGGAAGAGGCGGAATCACTGCGCGCCATTTTCTGTACCACGATGGAAAGATAGACGTCAAACTGACCAAAGCCCTTGTCGTGTCGGTAAGAAATGGCCCGATCGGTGAAAAGGCTGGCAAAACAGCGGCGGCAGGCGTCAATCAGCTGCTCCGGACCACGGATATTCAGGTAGGTTTCCTGCTGGCCGGCAAAGGAAGCATCCGGCAAATCCTCGGCTGTGGCGGAAGAACGCACGGCCACATCAACACTGGGACCATACATTTCTTCCATTTTCTGATATGATTCAAGAATAGCCTTGCGCAAATCATCGGGAAACTCGGCAGTACGGATAATTTTACGCGCTTTCTCGCCGCGGGCCTGCAGATTGCGCAGATCATGGGTGTCAAGATCGGCCAGGGCATCTTCAATGGCTTGGGCAATACCGGCGGTTTTCAGCAGATGCTGATAGGCATATGCGGTAATAGAAAAACCGTTCGGCACATCAACGCCCTTGGAGGTAAGCTTCTGATGCATTTCACCCAAAGATGCGTTCTTGCCGCCAACCAACGGCACATCCTCGATACCGATATCATCAAACCAGAGAATGAAAGCCTCGTCATGTTTACCCATTGTGTCGTGCTCCTTAATTATTTACTTGAAAAGTTCAGTACTTGAAACATACTAGGTCGTTGTTGCACCCAGAGGGTATAAGTTTCGTTTGAGCAGGCAAGCTACTCAACTCAGCTTTAAAAAATACAATAAGTTTACCACAATCTTCACCTCAGTAATGTATAGCGAATCTTGGCTTAGGGGTCAATCGAAACCTGAACATGAGGCAAGAAATTGACCAGTTGCTCAGTATGCATGAAAATAGTATATTTTTACACGTCTACTCATATATTGTTTTGTTTCCCCCACCACTTTTTGTGTAAGCAAAGGTCACTCCATGATCAATCAAAACATCGACCTCCTTGTCCGTGAGTACCTGTCACCAAACAACCATGCAGCCAGCGATTACTTTGGCCTTATCAAAAAACTGGTAGGCTTAAAAAACAGCACTCCTCCAGACTCCCCTGACTTCCAACAAACATGCGCAGCCATTACCAGGATATACTCCCTGGTTGAGGAAGAAATACGCACCAATCTCAATCCACCGATCAAGCAGGTATCCTTCGGCACCTCCGGCTGGAGGGGGATCATCGGTAAGGATTTCTCTCTGCAATCAGTCGGGCAAGTTACCCAAGCCATCGTTGCCATGTATCGAAACCTTGACCGGAATAACTCTTTGGCCTCAGCCTTGGGTGTGCGCAGTTTCAGCGAAGCACAGAGGCGCGGCGCTGTGGTCGGCTTTGACAACAGGTTCGGCGGCAGTCTTCTGGCGGAACGGGTTATTGAAGTATTAACCAGCAATGGCATCACCGTTCACTATGCCCATGAAGCGACAACCGGCACCCTCTCTGCTGCAGTTCTCATTTTAAAAGCAGCTTTTTCGATAAATCTTACCCCCAGCCATAATCCTTTAGAATATGCCGGTTTTAAATTCAATGCCGCCGATGCCGGTCCGGCCGCTTCAGAAATTACCAGTCGCATTACGGACAATGCCCGGCAACTCATCATCAACGGAGAAATCCCAACCCTGGCCCCAAACACAACCCTGGTAAAAACATGCGACGCGCTTGCCTGCTGGAAAGAACTGGTCGCCAGAGGCACTGCCAAGCACGGTCTGGATTACCTCAGGATAATAGCAGCCTTTCATGCCGCCCCTGACTGTGTGGTTGTTGTTGATTGTGTCCATGGTGCCAGTCGGGTACACATGCGCCATTTTTTTGGCAACCAGTCCTCAGATAAACTTGTTTTTTTAAGGGATCAGGCAGACCCCACCTTCGGCGGGGTTGCACCGGAACCATCCTCCCGTAACATGCAACAGGTTATCACCATCCTCAAACAGCGGCCTGAGCCACTTAAACTCGGGGTAATCATCGACCCTGACGCCGACCGCATCCGATTCAGCGATGGCGCAATTGAGATTGACATGAACCTTTTCGGGGCCATGGCCTTCCATTATCTGCATGAAAAAAAAGGCAAGCATGGTCTGGTTGCCAAAACTGTGGCGACCAGCAATTTTGCCAATGCTATCGCCAAGGGATTGCATGAGGAAATATTTGAGCCAAGAGTTGGATTCAAGGAATTCAAACCGGTAATCGGCAAGGCCCTGGTCTATTTCGAGGAATCAGACGGAATTTCCGTTATCGGACACACCCCGGAAAAAGATGCCTATATCGGTCTGCTTCTCGCTTTAGACATGATGCTCACCATGAAAAATAACCTTGGCGACTATCTCTCCGAAATTCAGACACAATACGGCCATTACTACCCAGCAAAAGGCGGGGTTGAGGTAAGACAACAAGGCAAGGCGCTACTGGACACCCTTGCCAAACTTGAAAAATATGCAGTCGGAACTGTGCTCGATATTGCCGGGCAACCAAAAAAAATTGCCAAAGTTATCACCATTGACGGCAGAAAAATGATCTTGGAAGACAACAGCTGGCTAATGATCCGGCCTTCCGGCACCGAGCCGAAGGTCCGGTTTTATGTCGAGGCCAGAAGCGAATCGGGCAAAGATGGCCTGTTTGCTTCAGCCAGGGCCATGCTCACAGAGATCGGCCTTTTGTGATGGCACGGCACATGATAGAAAAGGGATGATCAACAAATGCATCGCCATGAATTAAGTGCATATTAATGACAATGACATTAATTTCTGTGATGTTGCCCAACATTATGATAGTCTTGCGAAACATCGTTTCGTCCCCTCCTTTTTGGAGTTTTTTTGTCGAGCACCAAAAAATTGTAATCGTTCAGCAGGGACACCAAAATTTAAGATAAAC
>DOZO01000011.1:10035-15021 GCA_003517965.1 Desulfobulbaceae bacterium | reverse complement strand
ATCGGCGGTAGCGCCCGATAATCATCGGCAGCAGTGCCGATAAAGCAGATGTGATGCTGCTGAACGCTTACAAAAAATTAATAGCCAGTATTAAGCATTAAATATAACTATCTGAGTAATTACAGAAATAGAAGCGAGGAGCAGAGATGCGCATCAAACGTTTTGAGGCCTCTGATACTTACAGCGCTATGGCCATGGTCAAGGAAGAACTTGGGGAGGATGCTGTTATTCTTTCGACCCGTAACCTTCCAGGAAAAAACGGAGCAACCGGAAGCAAGGCAAGAATTGAGATTGTAGCCGCCATGGAATATGATCCGGATATTATCCTGCCATCTCCGGAATCACCAGGCACCGAAGAGCGCCAGCCAAAGACTGTTGGCTACGGGTATCAGTCCATACGTCAAGCCCCTGCCAAAACAATATCTGCGTCGGTTAAGCCACCGCCAGATTTTAAGGGCAAACTTTCTGCCGAACTTGCCGGCCGCACCCAAACAGCAGAAAAGACAAGCAAAGCCGCAAAAATTCATTTTGAAACCAATGACCTTCGACTGCGCTTTGCCAATTTTTTAAAACGTCAATACTGCGCCCCAGAAGCGCTTGAAAACCGCGCCGACTCTGGGCAGAATACAGATGGGACGACAACAGGAAAAGGCACCCGACCCGATCCGCAACAGGTTGCCCAGTGGCGGGACAAAATCATAGCCAAGTTACAAATCACTCCTCTCACCATTGGCATCAACAAGGCGCCCACCGTAGTCGCCCTGATCGGCCCCACCGGAGTGGGCAAAACAACAACTGCTGCTAAAATCGCCGCTTGGTATAGCATCCATGAAGGGCGAAAAGTTGCGCTCCTCTCCATGGACTGTTACCGAATCGGGGCCACAGACCAATTGCGAACCTATGCCAAGATCATGCGCCTGCCCTGTGACATCGCCCTGCGTAAAAAAGATTTGCAGATGGCTCTGCTTCGCCACCAGGATAAGGAACTAATCATCATAGACACTGCGGGCAAAAGCCCATATGATTCAAATCATATCAAGGAGCTTGGCGAATGGTTTTCTCGAGAAAACGGGATAGAGCCATATCTCGTACTCAGCGCCACCTGCAAAAAAGAAGATCTGCAACAGATTCTTGCCATCTATGAGCCTCTGCAGATCAAGGGTTTGATCCTTTCCAAGCTGGATGAAACCAGGGCCTACGCCACCCTGTGCCAACTGCTGGCCGGAACGACATTGCCCATTTCCTGCCTGTGTACAGGGCAGAGGGTTCCAGAGGATTTTCTTCTTGCCTCCAGGGAGTTTCTGCAGACCTTGTTCGGACGGGGATGGCAGGCGGCGGCCGGTGAGCTTGCCACCGAATCTCAAGGCAGGTGGATCCAATGAGCAAACCCGGAGATCGCACATGAATCAGGCAGAAACACTGGAACGGATCATGACCCACTCACAAAACAAACAAACAAAAATGGCAGCATCCCGCGCCAGCACAGAGCTCCAGCCCAGGGTTATTTGTGTGACCAGCGGCAAGGGCGGAGTTGGCAAAACAAATATCGTCACCAACCTTGGCTATGCCTTGGCCAAGGCCGGCAAAAAAGTGTTGATCCTTGATGCGGACCTTAATCTGGCCAACGTCGATATTCTGCTTGGCCTGACTCCACATTATAATCTTCACCACGTTTTTATGGGCGAAAAAACGCTTCAGGAGGTTCTGGTTCAAGGACCTGAGGGCTTGCTCATTCTACCTGCCAGCTCCGGCATCATGGAACTGGCCGACCTTACGGAACAGCAACGCCTGTATTTCCTTGCCGAGATGTCCGCCCTGGCTCAAAAGATCGATATAATGCTGATCGATACGGCTGCGGGCATTAACAATAATGTTATCTACTTCAATCTGGCGGCACGGGAACGCATCGTTATCCTGACTCCGGAACCGACCTCCCTGACCGATGCCTACGCACTAATCAAGGTCCTTTCCAGCAGGCATGACGTAAAAAAGTTCCGCATCCTCGTCAATCTTGCCCGTTCTGAAAAAGAAGCCATAGCCGTTTTCAGGAAGTTGAGTATTGTGGCCGACCGTTTTCTTGACTCGCTTTCTTTGGATTATTTAGGTTATATTCCTTATGATAGCAAACTACCCTCTGCGGTTCGTGAACAACGGCTGGTTTCAGACATCTTCCCGGATGCCCAGTCCAGCAAAATGTTCAACAAACTTGCCGAAAATATTTTCCAGGAAGATCCAGAAATGAAAGCTGATGGAAACATTAAATTTTTCTGGCAGGGACTCGTTGATCTGTAACATATTTCCCCATATTGCACCTTCACTCTTACGGGCCTACTATCGATACTAATAATTACCTATGAACAAACAACCGTCACCCAAATTCAAAGACTATACAAATACCTTCTTCAGCCAGGCAGAACCGCTCAACGCCGAAAAACGCAACGAGCTTATTCTAACCTATACCCCACTGATCAAGTATATTGCGGCACGCCTGGCGTCGCGTCTCCCAGCGCAGGTATCACTCGATGATCTCATCAGTTGTGGGATCATCGGACTTATTGACGCCATCAACAAATTTGACCTATCCAAAAATGTCCAGTTCAAAACCTATGCCGAATTCAGGATCAAAGGGGCAATGCTGGACGAACTTCGAGCCCTGGACTGGGTTCCTCGTTCTATTCGACGAAAAACTACCGATCTGGAAAGAGCCTATGCTGATATCGAAAAACAGATGGGTAGACCAGCCACTGATGAGGAAGTAGCTAAAAACATGGGCTTGGTTCTTGATGATTTTTACAAGCTGCTCGATGAAACCAAATCTGTTACCTTTATGGATATTGAGTTCCTCAGGCAAAAAGACACAGAGGCTAACAATCCCACCCTGGCCGAGACCTTTGCCATGGATGACCGTGACCCCTTCACCGCCCTTAACCTGGCTCAAATCAAGGAACTCATAGCCAACGCAATTGCTGATCTGCCGGAGAAGGAAAAAATGACCGTCTCTCTCTATTATCAGGAAGAGTTGACGATGAAGGAAATCGGCGAAGTGCTGGGCTACACAGAGTCGCGCATTTCCCAAATGCACAGCAAGGCCATGCTCCGACTCCGCACCAAATTAAAAAAAAACCTGGCGAGCTGATCCTTACCTGGCACATGATTTTTTTATTTCCAAAACAGATTCTTACAGTTACAATAAAAAAATTACCCTTATTAAATATATTACTAACTCGTACCCACGCTATCCAGATTGCAAAGATGTCGGGGAGGAAATATGGCTGCTGATCTTAATATGAAAATTCTTGTGGTTGACGATTTTGCCACCATGCGGCGCATAATCAAAAATATCCTCACCCAGCTTGGCTTTAAAAACATCATTGAAGCGGACGACGGCTCCACCGCCCTGGTCGTCCTGAAATCAGAAAAGATTGGCCTTGTCATTTCCGATTGGAACATGCCCAAGATGACCGGCCTTGACTTACTGAAAGCAGTCCGAGCTGATGCAAGCATGACCAATACACCGTTCATCATGGTGACCGCGGAAGCACAGCAGGACAATATTATTCTGGCAGTCAAAGCCAAGGTCAGCCAATACATCGTGAAGCCATTTACAGCCGAAACCCTGTCCGAAAAACTCAACAAAATATTCTAATATATTTAAGATATGGCTGACGACAACCCCCAACCTGTTGACCAGCCAAAAACTACGGAATCTGCTGCCCACGAAGAAACAAACTGGGGAGAAGATTGGGAGTCTGCCTTCCAGGCAGAGGATGATTCGTTTTTCTCCGACGAGAAAGATACCGCTTTCTTCCTCGATGAAAATGAACCGCCAGTTAATGCCGAAGTTGCTACCCAAGGGCTCAACTCATCCTTGGAAAAAAATCTTTCCGGCATATCGGATCTGGGTGTTGTCGCCAAAGACCAACCGAATAAACCTCTTTTCAGCATCGATACGCTCAACGTTTTTTTTCTTTCCGCCAAGATAGTCGCACAAACACAGTTCGCCCGTCTCCAATCTCTTCCCATTTTTATTCGCATTCCCCTGTATGCTTGTCCTTTTCTTCTTCTTGGCATCTTATTTGTCTTGCTTGGCACATCCAGCCCCCCTGCTATCTTGCCGAAAACAGTCATCCCGGCACAACAATCAAATATCATAACCGACTCTGCAAACAAAGCCAGCCAGGAACACATGAGTAAAGTCAGAAAAAAATGGGCCTTCCCTGCTTTTATGATCCCAATCACCAACCCAAATAGTGATCAGCCCTTAACCTTTATTATCGTGGATATCACCCTGGTTGTCTCCCTGGACGAGCAGGAGTTACCTCCTGCCGAAAAAAAAGTTTTTGTCCGCGACATCATCTATCAATTCTTCCAGAATAAATCCCTTGAAGAGTTACGCAGGTTTTCTACGGCTCGTGGCGACATGCACAAAGAACTACGCGCCTGGCTCCTGAAACAATGGCCAGAGGCACCCATCGAGTCAATCATCTTTCATAAGTACCAGCTTTCCTGAGCCATCCTGTCGTAATTACAATTAAATAACAAATTTGTAGATAATTTTAAAAACCTACACTTTTTTGTTATCTACTCTCTTGAGAAGCGCATGACAAAAATAAAATATCAACACAATTTCAAGGTGTTAAACAAAAACTAATTTACTGGCACGACATTTGCTTTATCTTATATCAGCATGCATAGCTACCAAAACTGACACATATTTAAGAACTCCAACGAATGAACACCAAGAGAGGATATGATTATGGATACAGGTGATACCGCATTTATGCTGATTGCCACCGCCCTGGTAATGCTGATGACCCCAGGACTTGCGCTATTTTATGGCGGCATGGTTCGCTCAAAAAATGTTCTCAGCACGATTTTGCAAAGTTTTGTCTGCCTTGGCGTTGTTTCGATTATCTGGGTGATTTACGGCTATTCCCTGGCTTTTGGCCCTGACGTGGGCGGACTGATCGGCAATCTTGACTGGGC
>DOZO01000011.1:0-9888 GCA_003517965.1 Desulfobulbaceae bacterium | reverse complement strand
GCCTTCCAGTTGATGTTCGCCGTCATTACCCCGGCGCTGATCACCGGCACCTTTGCCGAACGGGTCAAGTTTCCCGCTTTTCTCCTGTTCACTGTTCTCTGGAGTACCCTGGTCTATCTGCCCGTTTGTCACTGGGTCTGGGGAGGGGGCTGGATCAGCGGGCACGGAGGCCTTGATTTCGCAGGCGGCACCGTCATCCATATCAACTCTGGCGCGGCAGCCCTGGTCGCCGCTTTGATGTTCGGCAAACGCAGGGGTTGGGGCAAAGAGTCTTTTCATCCTCACAACCTGGGAATGACTTTGCTTGGCGCAGGCATTCTCTGGTTTGGCTGGTTTGGCTTTAATGCTGGCAGTGCCCTGTCGGCAAACGGCGTCGCAGTCAATGCCTTTTTTACCACCCAGGTCGCCACCGGTGCCGCCCTGCTTTCCTGGCTGATCGCAGAATGGCTGGTGCAGGGCAAACCCACCACCCTGGGAGCCGCCTCCGGGGCCATCGCCGGCCTGGTTGCCATTACCCCAGGGGCAGGTTTTGTCGGCCCGATCTCGGCTGTAATCATTGGACTGGTAGCTGGTTCACTTTGTTATTTTGCGATTCTCGCTAAAAGCCGCCTCGGCTACGACGATGCCCTTGACGTGGTCGGGGTTCATGGCGTGGGAGGCCTTTGGGGCGCTCTGGCAACTGGCCTCTTCGCCACCACCGCCGTTAACACCGCAGGCAAAAACGGTCTTTTTTTCGGCAATCCACAGCTCCTGGGAATTCAGGCCCTCGATGCCTTTACTACCATTGCCTACTCAGTTGTGGTAACATTCATCATCCTCAAGGTTGTTGATCTGGTAATCGGTCTTCGGGTCAGCGAAGAGGAAGAAGTTCAGGGTCTGGATTTGACCCAGCACAGCGAAATCGGCTACTCACTTTAGGATCTGTTAATGAAAAAGGAGAATTAAATGAAAAAGATCGAGGCAATCATCAAACCGTTCAAACTCGACGAAGTCAAAGACGCTTTAAACGACATGGGAATCAAGGGTATGACCATCTCCGAAGTCAAGGGGTACGGACGCCAAAAAGGTCATAAGGAAATTTACCGCGGCGCTGAATACATCGTCGATTTTATCCCCAAGGTAAAAATTGAGATTATTGTCGAAGCTGCCATGGTAGAGGCCGTGGTCACCAAGATTCGAGAAACTGCCAACACCGGCAAGATCGGCGACGGCAAGATCTTTGTCCTGCCAGTGGAAGAGGTTGTCCGTGTGCGCACGGGAGAAACCGGAAAAGAGGCCATTTAAAAGTGATAGATGTTGAGCTGCGAGCAAAACGGGACGCTCTTGAGTATCTCTGGCGTCAGGGCCTGAGCGGTAAAGACCTCATCCACAGACACTCGCAGCTCATCGACGATTATCTTGTTTCCTGCTTCGTCAACTGCCCGGCTGCAAAAGAGGGCATAAGTCTTGTCGCCCTTGGCGGCTATGGCCGGAAAGAGCTGTTCCCCTATTCGGACATAGACCTCCTGCTACTTCACACGCCCGAGGCGGAAAATCGCCTCGAGGCGGTGACCCAAGCTCTGTTTTATCCCCTTTGGGATGCAGGTCTTGAGGTTGGGCACGGGGTGAGAACACTCAACGCCTGCCTGGATGATGCCAGACAGGACTTTTTTTTTCAGGTAGCATTACTGGACGCACGCCATCTGGCAGGCTCGGAGACACTTTTCACCTCCCTGCAGCAGACCTTCCATGAGGATTTAATAGCAGGGCACCGACAAGAATTCTTGCAAAATATGATGCAGCACCGAAACGAACGCCATCAACGTTATGGCAGACACAGCTACCAACTGGAACCGCACATCAAAGAAAGCCGTGGTGGCTTTCGCGATATCCAGGCTATGACTTGGGTGAGTCATGCACTCTTCGGTCTCCATGATCTGCGCGACATCGAAGAAGCAGGCCTGATCTCTCCTCAGGAAAGAGAGGCCTTTGTCCTGGCCAGTGACTCACTGATCAAGACCCGCAACCGGTTGCACTATCTCAGCGGTCGAAAGAACGACCAGCTGTTCTTCGAACATCAGGAAGAGATGGCCAAGGCCTTCAAATATTATGACACTCCTGGCGCTCTTGGAGTTGAACGCTTCATGCAGGATCTATATCGACATCTGCAAACCATCGCCAACATTACCGACCTGTTTTTTGAACATGTCGATGAAACCCTGGGCGCACCGCGAGCCAATCCGATTGAACAAGCGATCGAACCAGGAATCACGGTGCGTCAAGATCGCCTACATCTTACCGACCAGGCTCTTATCGAGAAACGACCCTATCTGCTGATGCGCCTCTTTTCCCATGCCGGGAAAACTGGCCTTGATATTCATCATCGCAGCAAAAAAATCGTCACCACCAATCTGCATCTGGTGGACGACAGACTCCGCCACTCAAAACGCATGGCCAAGGCCTTTTTCGATGTGCTTGAAAACGCGAAAGACGTATTGGCTGTCCTTTCAGTCATGCTGGACACAGGGTTGCTCACTGCATACCTCCCCGAATTTGAGCAGATTCGAGCTTTAGCCCAGCACGATGTTTACCATGTTTTCACGGTTGACCGACATCTCCTGCAAACAGTGGCCGAATTAAGAAAGCTTTCTTTTAGCCAGACCCAGGCCCCTTTTGTGGGCGTCGAATCTCCCCATGTTCTTGCCCTGGCCGCGCTCCTGCACGACATTGGCAAGGGCCATCACGAAGATCATTCACAACTGGGTAGCAAACTTGCCGCCGGGATAGGCAAACGCCTGGGCCTGACCGAGGCTGAGACAGCCTGCTTAAGTTTTCTCGTCGAGAAACACCTCTTCCTCACCGTGACCGCCTTGCGCCGCGACCTTGAGGATGACGAATTTCTCCGACAATGTGCCAAGCAAATCCAGACCCCTGACCGCCTGACCATGCTCTATCTACTCTCCATCGCCGATGCCAAGGCCACCGGCCCCACAGCCTGGACCGCATGGAAAGATGCTCTTCTGCTGGAAATATCCCTCAAAATCTCCCACCTGCTTGAACGAGAAGATACTATTCTTCCCAACAAAAGCCAGGGAGCAGAGTGGATGCTTGAGCAGGTGCGCAACTTAATGGGGAAAATGGCCATAAGCGATTATGAAATACTGCCGGAAGAATACATGTTGAGCTTTTCCCCTGAAGAGGTTGCCCATCACCTCAAACTGCGCACAGAGCTAAAAAATGCTAAACATGCCCTGACCGAATCTACTGAGCACGGCCTGTTTTGGTCTATCCTGGTAATTGCTCAAGACAGCACCGGTCTGTTGGCCAAAATCTGTGGAACTCTGGCCTTGCATGGCCTTAATGTGGCGAGCGCCCAAATCTTCACCTGGGAAGACGGAACGGTAGTGGATGTTCTTAATGTTCAGCCTGCGGCGGAACAGACTTATGCAACGCAAGACTGGCAGGCGCTTGACAATGACTTAAATCTTGCCTTAAAAAATAGACTCGGCCTCAGTCACCGTCTGGTCGACAAATTCCGCACCGCTTTCCGTGGCCCCAACCAAAAAAACATGCAGACTGCCCCACGGGTTGCTATAGACAATTCAGCTTCAAAACAGTATACGATCATCGAGATTTTCGCCAATGACCGACCAGGACTGCTCTACGAAATCACCCGAACCCTGGCCGATTTTGAAATCAATATCCACCAGGCGAAAATCTCTTCGGATAGCGATCAAGCAGTATATGTCTTCTATACCATTGACGGTTTTGCAACCAAGATCAACGATCCTTTTTTTCAGCAAGAAATCTCACAGGCACTTCTGCATGTCGCAGAAAATTGATGCCCTTGCAAAAAAAAGTTAACAGGATCGTGACACAGGTAAGCGGGACTCCAGAATCAAAGAGTGACCAACTAATACCCGTTGTGCTGTCGGCATCTCGGCCGACGACTAACACACGGCTTTTGGTGATTTCAACAAAATAATAACAAGAACAGTGCCAACCGTCAGCGGCTGGCTTTTAACTAATGTCCACTCCTCCAATACAGGCGTGGGAGGTTTTCGACCTTACCCCTTCATCAACATCAAAAAAAGGAGACACACAATGAGTGACAATTGCACCTGCGGTTGTGGCAATGACTACGACCAGAACACGATGACCGTACCTGAGCTTTTCGGCAGCAACGTGTTCAACAATAAAACCATGAAAGAGAGGCTTCCCAAGGAGACCTATAAAGCTCTACAGAAAACTATCAATTCCGGTTCCTCCCTGCCACCGGACGTAGCTTCAGTTGTGGCTAACGCCATGAAGGACTGGGCCATCGAAAAGGGAGCCAGCCATTACACTCACTGGTTCCAGCCCCTTACCGGCGCCACCGCCGAAAAGCACGACTCCTTCATCTCCCCCACCGATGATGGCGGAGTGATCATGGAGTTCTCCGGCAAGCAGCTGATCCAGGGCGAACCAGATGCCTCTTCCTTTCCCAGTGGCGGCCTGCGCGTTACCTTCGAAGCTCGAGGCTACACCGCTTGGGACTGCACTTCCCCCGCCTTTCTCAAAGAAGATGAATCAGGCGATGTGACTCTCTGTATCCCCACCGCCTTCTGCTCCTACAAGGGCGAGGCTCTGGACAAGAAAACCCCCCTGCTCCGCTCGATGAACGTCGTTTCCAAACAGGCCCTGCGGGTGCTCAAGGCCATGGGCAATACCACCTCCAACACTGTGGTCTCTACAGTGGGCGCGGAGCAGGAATACTTCCTGGTGGAAAAAGAGTACTACCTGCAACGTCTCGACCTGATGACCTGCGGTCGCAGCCTGTTCGGTGCCCCGGCCCCCAAAGGCCAGGAACTGGAAGACCAGTACTTCGGGGCGATCAAGGACCGAGTTTCCGCCTACATGAAGGATCTGGACATTGAACTGTGGAAGATGGGCATCTCTTCCAAGACCAAGCACAACGAGGTGGCCCCTGCCCAGTTTGAAATGGCCCCGGTTTTCACCACCACCAACATGGCTACCGACCACAATCAGCTGGTCATGGAAACCATGCAGAAAGTTGCCTTGCGCCACAGCATGGTATGCCTGCTGCACGAAAAGCCCTACGCCGGAATAAACGGCTCCGGCAAGCACAACAACTGGTCACTCTCCACCGATGATGGCATCAACCTCTTGGATCCGGGCCAAACCCCCGAGGATAACGCCGTGTTCCTGGTCTTCCTCTCCGCTCTGATCAAAGCGGTTGACACCCATGCCGATATCATGCGCGCCACCTGCGGCAGCTCCGGCAACGATCATCGCCTGGGCGCCAACGAGGCCCCACCGGCGATTATCTCCATCTTCCTGGGCCAGGAGCTTTCCGACGTGCTGGAAAAACTGGCCAAGGGCGAGAAGATCTGCAAGAAGGACGGCTGCCAGACTCTGAAGATCGGGGTTGATTCTCTGCCCGAACTGCCCAAGGACAACACCGATCGCAACCGGACCTCGCCCTTTGCCTTCACCGGCAACAAGTTCGAATTCCGCATGGTCGGTTCCTCCCAGTCCATCTCCGGCCCCAACGTGGCTTTAAACACCATTGCCGCCGAGGCTCTGGAAGAAATCGCCGCCCGCCTGGAAAAGGCCAAGGACGTAAACAAAGAGATCATCGCCATCCTCAAGGAAGTCATGACCAAGCATGGACGGATCGTCTTCAACGGCAACAACTACTCCGCCGAATGGGCTGATGAGGCCGAAAAGCGCGGCCTGCCCAACGTCCGCAACACCGTGGATGCGCTAAAAGCCTTTGTCACTCCCAAGGCGATCAAACTCTTCGGCAAGTACAACGTGCTTTCCAAGGATGAGTTGCATTCCCGCTACGACATCTATGTGGAACAGTATGCCAAAAACATCAACATCGAGTCCCTGACCTCTATCCAGATGACCAGGCGCCAGTTCATCCCCGCCGCCATCCGTTTTGTCGGCGAACTTGGCGCTTCTGCGGCAGCCGCTGGAAAATACGGCTCCGTGCAAAAAGGACTTTTGGAAGAGGTAGGCAAACATCTTGAGTCAGCAGGCAAGCGGGTAGCCAAATTGGAGGCGGAAACCAAAAAGGCCCAGGCCATCAATGCGGTTGACAAACAGGGCGCAGCTTATCGCGACAAGGTTTTCCCTGCCATGATCGCCCTGCGTAGCGAGATCGACGCCCTTGAGGCCATCCTGCCAGATGATCTTTGGCCGGTACCGACCTACAGCGATCTGCTGTTTAACCTCTAACTATAACAAGATAAGGAAACGGGCGCAGTCCCGAAGCACGGAAAGAAAAAACAGGGAAAGTCAAATGACTTTCCCTGTTTTTTTTCGTTATAGGGTCAACAAAATTGTCAATGCATGAAAACCCAACCACCTTTACTGGAGAGTCCGGTGATACAACTCCGAAAAGTTTGATCTCCCCCTGAACAACACGGATAAGTTATTGTTCCCAAGCAGGAAACATGCTAAAATATAATTAATTATCCTCCAACACAAATAATAAACAATTCCATTTTGGCATTTTTTCGGTTAAGGACCCAGTCATGAAAAGTTCAACAAAACGATCGATTATAAAAATTATTGTCGTATCTATCTCGGTTGCCACCGGTTCTTTGCTGGCTTGGAATTACTCAACCGTCACTGCGACCACCCAGGACACCTACGAAAGTCTGGAAGCCTTTGCCAATGTGCTTAATCTGGTGCAAGAAAATTATGTCGAGGAAGTGGACAGCAAAAAAGCCATTGAAGGAGCGATAAAGGGCATGCTGAACACCCTTGATCCTCACTCTTCTTATATGAAGCCTGATGATTACAAGGAATTGCAGGTAGAAACCAAGGGGAGTTTTGGCGGGATTGGCATCGAAATAACCATGAAGGACAACATCCTCACGGTTGTTTCCCCAATAGAAGGAACACCCGCTTTTATCAAAGGCCTCAAGGCAGGAGATAAAATTGTCAAGATCGGCAAGGATCCGACCCAGGATATGAGCCTTATGGATGCGGTAAAACGGTTGCGGGGGCCGAAAGGCTCTGAAGTAACCATCACCATCCACCGCAAGGGCTGGTCCGATACCAAAGAGATCACCCTGATCCGTGATATTATCCCAATCCACAGTGTCAAATCAAAACTACTGGAACCGGGATATCCTTACCTCCGCATCATCAATTTCCAGGCACAAACCACGCCTGATTTCAAAAAAGCGCTTGCCGACCTTGAAAAGCAAGGCAAGATAAAAGGTCTTATCTTAGACCTGCGCAATAATCCTGGTGGACTTCTCGATCAGGCCATAAAGATTTCGGATATCTTCATTGACGAAGGAGTGCTTGTTTCTACCCGGGGTCGAATCAAAGGACAGAATTCCGTCTTCTACGCCCACAGCAGTGGCGGCAAATACAAATTCCCCTTGGTTGTACTGGTAAACGAAGGTAGCGCCAGCGCCTCGGAAATCGTCGCTGGTGCTCTACAGGATCACAAGAAAGCAGTGATTATCGGCGCCCAGACCTTTGGCAAAGGCTCGGTACAAACCGTAATTCCCATGGACAACGGGGCGGGACTCAGATTGACCACCGCCAGATACTACACCCCAAGTGGCCGTTCGATTCAGGCAACGGGCATTACCCCTGATGTCGTTGTCCCCTCTCCAACTTCCTTGGCCGTAGAAAATGACAATAAAGGGGATGATCAGAGCAAAAAACCAAAATACCTGCGGGAACAGGATCTTCAGCATCACATAGGCAATGGCTTAAATGAAGCAGTGCCCCCAATAGACGACAAGCCAAAGGTTGAGGAAAAAGAAAAAATCAAGGAAAAGGCCCCGGCGACAAAAGAAAAACCGCAGGTCGAAGATTTAAGCAAGGATCAGCAATTAAACACCGCACTCACATTGCTCAAGGGTCTGAACGTTTTTGGCAAGAAGTAAGCAGGTAAGCGATCACAGGGCACGACATCTGCTTTGTTATCGGCCTGTTTACATACCATATGTTATAGCTCTCAGGCCTCTGTCGCGCATCTGCCACACCCTGTAATCACTTACAGTTGGGGGGCAGCGCTGAACTTGGTCAACTTATCCTGTGATCAGTTACGTAAGCTGAGCGACCAGCGCATAATAATCATGGCCAGCCAGGTCGTTGATCACCACGGCAGGAAAGTTCTCCACCTCAAACCGGAAAAGAGCCTCCGGCCCGGCATCGGCAAAAGCAACCAGTTCTGATTTCTTGATACATTTAGACAAGAACGCACCAGCTCCACCAATAGTAGCGAGATAAACCGCACCATGAGCCAGCATTGCCTGGCGTACCTCGGCAGAGCGAGGGCCTTTACCCATGGTCGCCGCAAGCCCCAAGGCAAGCAGACGCGGGGTGTAGGTGTCCATGCGATAGCTGGTGGTGGGACCTGCCGCACCAATTACCCGACCAGGACGAGCCGGACTCGGACCTACATAATAAAGAAATTGCCCCGCAATATCTACAGGCAGTTCCTTTCCCTCATCCAACAGGGCGCAAAGTCGACGATGCGTCTGATCCCGCCCGGTGTAAAGCGTGCCGCTCAGGCTTACCAGTTCGCCAGCCTTGAGAGAGGCCAGAGCCTCCGAGGTGAAAGGCAGCCGCACCTCGGGCAGGTTGGCCAAAAAAGCAGGTTCACTGCATAGTAGCGACATAATTATTCCAGTCCTCAGGCTTCAGCATTTAATTGCTATAAGAACTATCCAGCTCCAAACCGTGCAGGAACTGAGTTCACAAAACGGAACTATCCAGCAATGCCGCAAATAATAGGAAGAGGCGTGCGACGTGTGCTATTGCACATGAGCAGGCCGATGACAACGCAGATATGGTGCTGCTGGACAGTTCCGGCTACAAGACAATTTCCTTGTGCCGATGGGCATGACACTGGATATTGATTGCCACCGGCAGGCTGGCGATATGACAAGGAAATATTTCCACATGCACGGCTAAGGCCGTGGTGATCCCGCCAAAACCGTGCACCCCCTGGCCATGAACATTGATCTCCCGCAAAATCCTCTCTTCAAGCGCCGCCACATCCTGCCTGGGATTTATCTGGCCAACCGGTCGCAGCAGAGCTTTTTTGGCCAGCAGGGCCGCCTTTTCAAAAGAACCACCAAGGCCAACCCCGACAATTATCGGCGGACAGGGATTTGAACCTGCTGCCAACACCCTCTCGATCACATGACTCACCACCCCTTCCGTTCCGGCAGCCGGAGGCAGCATGACTAAACTGCTCATATTTTCACTACCGCAGCCTTTGGGCAAAAAGCGGATGGCAAGTCGGTCACCCGGGACCATCTCCAGATGCACCACAGCCGGGGTGTTGGTCCCGGTATTTTCCCGGGTCAACGGATCACAGACCGATTTGCGCAGATAGCCTTCTTCATAGCCAAGCCGTACTCCCTCCTGTAAGGCCTCGTTCAAATCACCCTTTAGGTGGATCTCCTGACCAAGTTCGATAAAAATAATACCAGTGCCGGTATCCTGGCATACAGGAATCCGTTCTCGACTGGCGATATCGGCATTGGTAAGCAGAAGATCCAGAATATTTCTGGCCATCACCCCTGTTTCCCGGTCTCGCGCAGCGAGCAGAGCCTCAAGAATATCCGGTTCAAGATCATGGGCTGCGGCAATAGCCAGATTACAAACAGCCTTACGAATTTCGTTGCTGTCAATCTCTCTCATGATTTTTAAAAACACTTAAGGGTTGATATGTTCTTGAAAAAAATACAATGGCTAAAAAGATAGATAATCGTTCACCAGGGCTACCAAAATTTAATATAAACTCCGTGTAAGCATTCAGCAGTGCCGCAGATGCGCGAAAGAGGCCTGCGAAGTGTGCTACTGCACATGAGCAGGCCGATGACAAAGCAGATGTGGTGCTGCTGAACGTTTACAAAGGTA
>DOZO01000046.1:2712-5769 GCA_003517965.1 Desulfobulbaceae bacterium | reverse complement strand
CCACTTGAAACAGCGAGGAGCCTATAACTCCCATGGGATTGCTGGGAGCTATGGGATTAATGGGAATTATAGGAAAGAATCCGAGATAGCCAGCTACCCCAGCCCGGAAGAACTTTGGCATTTGGTCTTTGCCGAGAGTAACGCCTGGCGTGACCGCTTTGCCGCCGTACCCTTCGAGGATCGGGGCGGTTACTTCCAGGGCCGCTACTATCAAGACCTTGCCATCGAACAGGTGCTGGCGGCCATCGCCGCCAACCGGCAGCGCATCCTGCTGACCCTGGCCACCGGCACCGGCAAAACTTTCATCGCCTTTCAGATTGCCTGGAAGCTGTTTCATAGCCGCTGGAACCTGACCGACTGGCAGAAGGAAGGCGAACCAACCCGCCGCCCCCGCATTCTCTTCCTGGCAGACCGCAACATTCTGGCTGACCAGGCATACAACGCCTTTTCCGCCTTTCCCGAAGACGCCCTGGTCCGGATTGAACCTGATGAGATCAAGAAGAAGGGCAAGGTGCCAAAAAACGGCAGCATCTTCTTCACCATCTTCCAGACCTTCATGAGTGGGCCGCCCAAGGATGGAGAACCCAGTCCCTATTTTGGCGAGTATCCACCGGATTTCTTCGACTTCATTATTATCGACGAATGCCACCGAGGCGGCGCGAACGACGAGAGCAACTGGCGCAGCATCATGGATTATTTCGCTCCTGCGGTGCAGCTCGGTCTGACCGCCACCCCTAAGCGGGCTGACAACGCAGACACCTACGCCTATTTCGGCGAGCCGGTTTATAGCTACTCGTTAAAGGATGGGATCAATGACGGCTACCTCACCCCATTCAGAGTGAAGCAGATTTCAACTACCCTGGACGAATATATTTATACGTCCGACGACCAGGTTGTCGAGGGGGAGATCGAGGCGGGTAGACTGTACGAAGAACCCGACTTCAACAAAATCATCGAGATCAAGGAGCGGGAGAAGAAACGGGTCGAAATTTTTATGACGCTAATCGACCAGCGGCAGAAGAGCCTGGTCTTTTGTGCGAATCAGGCCCATGCCCTGGCGGTGCGCGACCTGATCAACCAGCTGAAGGACAGCACCGACCCGAACTACTGCCAACGGGTGACGGCCAACGACGGTAAGCTCGGCGAACAACACCTGCGGGACTTTCAGGACAACGAAAAGACCATCCCCACCATTCTGACGACCTCACAAAAACTCTCCACCGGCGTGGACGCCAGGAACATCCGCAATATCGTCCTGATGCGCCCGATTAATTCAATGATCGAGTTCAAGCAGATCATCGGACGGGGCACCCGGCTTTATGACGGCAAGGACTACTTCACCATCTACGATTTCGTCAAAGCGCATCATCATTTCAGCGATTCGGAGTGGGACGGCGAACCGATTGAGCCGGATGCCTGTGAAAAATGCGGCTGGCATCCTTGTCTGTGTGTCAAGCCAGCGCCGCGACCTTGCCCGGTCTGTCGTCTGGCCCCATGTCTCTGCCTTAAAGAACCTCCGCCACCCTGCGATAAATGCGGCCAACTTCCCTGTGTCTGCAAGAAAACCACAAAGGTGAAACTCGCCGACGGTAAGGAGCGCACTATTCGCCACATGGTCGCCACGAGTTTCTGGCATCCCGACGGAACACCCATGTCGGCGCAGCAGTTCATGGAAGCATTATTTGGCAAGCTGCCCGAACTTTTCAAAAACGAAGAAGAACTGCGCGCCATCTGGAGTCGTCCTGATACCCGCAGAAAGCTACTGGAAGGACTCGCCGAAAAAGGCTTCGGCAAAGACCATCTTGCCGAGATGCAGAAGATCATCGACGCCGAGAAAAGTGATCTGTTCGACGTGCTCGCCTATGTCGCCTATGCCTTGCCACCCCTAACCAGAGAGGAACGAGCGGCCAAGGCCAGAGTAATCATCACCCAGCATTTCAACCCCAAGCTCCAGGTGTTCCTTGGATTTGTCCTCTCTCACTACGAGATGATCGGCGTGGAAGAACTTGATCAGGCCAAATTGACGCCCCTGCTGAAACTAAGGTATCACGATTCTCTTGCTGATGCCATGGCCGACCTGGGCAAGCCGGAAGAGATTGGCTTTGTGTTTGCAGGGTTTCAGAAGTACCTTTATCAACCTGCGGCTCATCCAGGCCGTTTGTGAATGCTTAGCCTCTGATTTATTAAGGAACCAACACCATGAATGAACACCCCAAACGATTCAAGCTGGCCCTGGAGTTCGACGGCGGCCGTTACAGCGGCTGGCAGAAGCAGGATGACGCCAGAAGCATTCAGGGCAGCCTGCTCAAGGCGGCAGCCGAGCTTTTCGAAGGCGAGGTGGATGTTCAGGGCAGCGGTCGCACCGATACCGGGGTGCATGGGCTGCGCTTTGCCGCCCATCTGGAGGCGCATACCGAACACAGCCCCAAGGAGATCGTAGCGCGGTTGAACGAACTTTTGCCCAAGGATATCGCCATTGTCGAGTGCAAACGGGCCGGGGCGCGGTTTCATGCCCGGCATAACTGCATCGGCCGCAGCTACCTCTATCAAATCGCCAAGCGCAAGTCCGCTCTCGGTCGGGACTATGTCTGGCAGATCCCGGAGCCGCTGCACGCCGGATTTATGCAGGAGGCGGCGGCCACCCTGGTGGGGATGCACGACTTCACCTCATTCACCGACCGGCAGGCGATCAAGAAGAAATCCCCGCTGGTTATGATCAACAAGGCCCAAGTCGCGGAAACCGGGGATCTTATCCTGGTTCGCATTGTGGGCTCGCATTTTCTCTGGAAGATGGTACGCCGGATTGTCGGGGTGCTGGCCGAGGTTGGCAAGGGGCAGCTAACCGTGGCTGAGGTCCGCCATTTTCTGGAGGTGCCGGTGGTCCTTAAGAAATACACTGCGCCAAGCCAGGGGCTTTTTTTTGAACGAGCCTTTTACGACCAGGAGGAGCTGGATGGCTTCCTGACCGAGGATGGAGTACATCCGATTTTTTTCTGATCGTTTTTTTCCGGTGCGTGCTTATTTTTGGTAAAATGAAAAAAATAAGCAAAGAGGTGG
>DOZO01000046.1:0-2466 GCA_003517965.1 Desulfobulbaceae bacterium | reverse complement strand
TGGTGCATGGAAAAGCCCTTCGAGCAGCTGGACGGGGTATTTTCCGTTACCTCCGGCTATCTCGGCGGGAAGACGAAGAATCCCACCTATGAGAATTACGGAGCTGACGGGCATATTGAAGCGATTGAGATCGTCTATACCCCAACAAAAGTCAGCTATACAAAATTGCTGGATGTTTTCTGGCGACAGATTGATCCCACCGACAGCGGTGGTCAGTTTGTCGATCGGGGCCACGCTTACACCTCGGGGATTTTTTATCTGGACGAGGAGCAGAGGCAACTGGCCGAAAAATCCAAAAACGAGCTGGCCGCCCGCAAGGTTTTTGCCAAGCCTCTCATAACCCCGATTCTTCTGGCCCCGATCTTTTACCCGGCGGAAGATTACCACCAGGACTATTACAAGAAAAACCCTATCCGTTACCGCTTCTACCGTAACGGTTCCGGTCGGGATCATTTTTTGGCAAAGGTCTGGGGGAAAGAAAAGCGAATGGGCGAAAAATTGAGCGAGACGGAATTGCGCAAGCGGCTCACCCCGCTACAGTACAAGGTCACCCAGGAAGAGGGCACCGAACCGGCATTCAACAACCAGTTCTGGGACAACAAACGGCCCGGCCTCTATGTGGATATCGTTTCCGGCGAGCCCTTGTTTTCCTCACTGGACAAATATGACTCAGGCACCGGCTGGCCGAGCTTCAGCAAGCCGCTTAAGCCGGAGAATATCGTCGAGCGGGAAGACCGCAAGCTCTTCAGCCGACGGGTCGAGGTGCGCAGCCGGGAAGGTAACTCCCATCTGGGCCATGTCTTCAACGATGGCCCACCGTCCACCGGCCTGCGTTACTGCCTTAATTCGGCGGCCCTGCGTTTTATTCCTCTGGCCGATCTGGAAAAGGAAGGCTACGGGGAGTTCCTGCCACTTTTTCAAAAGAAACCATAAGCTTCTACTCTGACGCCGCTGTTCAGTCGTGGCCGTGCCCGTGAGCGCAGCCGCAACCGCAGCCACCTCCCTGGCCCTTGTGGAAATTCGCCAGAGCCTCGGTAATCTTGTCTTTAAGCTCAGGCGGGGCATTATCCAGGCAGTAAATCAGGGCAGCCTCCTGTTCGTCGCTGCCGGGGGCGGCGGTCATGCAGACATTCAAGGCCTGCTCAAATGAGTCGAAGTTCATGGCATTTTCTCCTGTTTTGGGCTAAACTTCCCTGTGTTGGCCGCAAAAATTACCCTGTCCTTCAATGCATTGCAAGAAAAGAAAAGGAGCCCTCTCTTGTCGTTTATTTATCAGAATAACAGCAGCTACTTCGCCCAGGTGGCGGAGAATGTCGAGCCTCTTGCCGAGCGTGAGCTTGCCAATCTGGGGGCGACCCAGATCAACCCGGTGTATCGGGGCGTTTACTTCAACGCTACGCCTGAAGCCCTGTACCGGATCGTCTACCAGACCCGGCTCTGCACCAGGGTGCTGGCCCCGCTCCTGCATTTCGACTGCCACAGCACCAAGTATCTTTACAAGACCGCGCTGACTATTCCCTGGTTTGAGATCTTCGGCCTGGAGCAAACCTTTGTCATTAATGCCACGGTGAGCGACAGCCTGATCACCCATTCCCAATACGCAGCGCTCTGTCTTAAAGACGCCATTGTCGATCAGTTTCAGGAAAAATTCGGCTCCCGCCCCAACGTGGACAAACGCAACCCCGATCTGGTTTTCAATCTTCATATCCATAAAAACACGGCGGTGATCAGTCTCGATGCCTCGGGTGCCTCCCTGCACCGGCGGGGCTACCGGCAGGAATCGGTGGAAGCGCCCATCCAGGAATCCCTGGCCGCGGCGATCATCGATCTGACCGAGTGGGACGGTGAGCGCACCCTGATCGACCTGATGTGCGGCTCGGGCACCTTGCTCTGTGAGGCCCTGATGCGGTATTGCCGGATTCCCGCCGCATATCTGTGGGAGAATTTTGGCTTTATGTACTTTCCCGATTTTGCCCCGGAGGTCTGGCAACAGGTGAAGGCCGAGGCGGATGCGCAGATTCGCGCCCTGCCCGAGGGGCTGATCACGGGCAGCGACGCCGCAAAACCGGCAGTAAAGGCGGCGCGGATCAATCTTGGTCAGCTGCCCTACGGCAAAGAGGTGGAGGTGTACGCCAGCCGTTTTCAGGATCTGGAGCCGATCAGCAATGCGGTTATTGTCGCCAACCCGCCGTATGGGGTCCGGCTGGGAGCTAAGGAGGAGGCCGCCGCCCTGGTGGGCGAGCTGGGCAGTTTTCTCAAGCATAAATGCACCGGCTCCACGGCCTATCTCTATTTCGGTGACCGGGAATTGGTGAAAAAAATCGGCCTCAAGCCAGCCTGGAAGAAGCCGCTCAGTAATGGCGGGTTGGACGGGGTATTGGCCAAATACGAGATGTACTGAGGGTAAACGTTCAGCAGCACCACATCTGCTTTGTCGGCACTGCTGCCGACGATTATCGGGCGCTA
>DOZO01000031.1 GCA_003517965.1 Desulfobulbaceae bacterium | reverse complement strand
CTTAAACTAGCGCCATTCGGGCCTGTCCTTAATTTCCCCCTTGAGATCGGAAAACAATGGGAGCAGCCCTACGAAGAAAATCTGACAAGACTCGGCGCTAACGCAAGGAAAATGTCTGAGAAAATGGTGGCAAAATATTCGGTGACCGCATACGAGAAAATTACAGTTACTGCCGGCACTTTTGAGGCATTTAAAATCGAATGCCAACGATACTCCGAAAGCGGGAAAGCTTCCAGCTCTGATGTCTTCTGGTATGCGCCAAGTATAAAAAAAGTTGTGAGCTACGCAAGAAGAAATAATCATTTTGAATTATTGGAATACCTTATTCAATAAGAGAACAGATAAAAGCCTATGGAGCGCGTAGGAGCTATTACAACAGCGCGCATCAATCTGGCACGGGGAGAGAATATAGGGCCAAAAATAGCATCGGCCACTATGAACTGCTGATCCCGCTTTTAGCCCCCACCCTGCTTTCTGAGATAGAATATATTTTTACACCCAAAGGGCATAAGTTTCATTTGAGCAGACAAGCAGCTCAACTCAGCTTTATGCGTAAGTGGGGGGGGAAGGAGAAAACAGGAACATCAATGTTGTTTTTTATTTCCAAAACAAAACAGAAGTGTTATGGTCTGGTCATGAATAGCAACGAGTTTAAACGCTGGCTCGAAAAACAAGGTGCCACATTCAAGCCAGGAAAGGGTGGGCACCTCAAGGTGTTTCTGGATGGCAAACGGTCGGTGTTGCCGATGCACGGCAAGCGCGAATTGAGTCAGCCTCTGGTTGAATCAATCAAGAAGCAACTCGGGCTAAAATGAGAGGAGAGCAACATGCATTTCGCCTATCCTGTTGAACTGATCAAGGACGACAACAAGACCGTGCGCGCAATTTTCCCGGACGTGCCGGAGGCTATTACCTTTGGCGACGATGAGGACGAAGCCTTGCTCCGTGCCTGCGACGCCCTGGAAACCGCGTTGGCCATGTATGTTGATGAAAAACAGGAACTGCCACGCCCCAGCCCGGCGAAAGGAAGGCGTACTGTCAGCCCTGGGCCAATTGAATGTGCCAAGCTCGGCATCTATCAATCCATGCGTGATAATAGTGTCAGAAAGACCGATCTTGCCCGCCGTCTTGGTTGGCACCTACCTCAGATTGACCGGCTACTTGACCTTGGCCATTCCTCGCAGATAGCGCAGATCGAACAGGCCGCTGCTGCCATGGGCAAGCATCTGATTATGTCTATCGAGTAGCCGTAAAATAGAATGGAGCGGAAGTCACAGTGCCTGTTATTAAGGTAGCAGCTGTGGGCTGTTCAACAACTAAACAGAGATATATTTAATGCAGAAAATAATCAGAATCGGCACCAGGGCAAGCCTGCTGGCCCTTACCCAATCCAATTGGATCAAAGGCTTGATCGAGGCCCGCTATCCGGAAACCACGGTGGAGCTGGTGAAGATCATCACCAAGGGCGACAAGATCACCGACGTGCCCTTGGCCAAGGTGGGCGGCAAGGGACTGTTCGTCAAGGAGATCGAAGAGGCCCTGCTCAACAATGAGGTGGACATCGCGGTGCACAGCATGAAGGATGTGCCGGCCGAGCTGCCCGAGGGTTTGCACATCGGTATTATCACCAAACGGGAAAATCCGTTTGACGCCTTTGTCTCGAACACCTGCGCCACCTGCCGCGAGCTTCCTCAGGGCGCCAGGGTGGGTACCAGCAGCCTGCGGCGTAAATCCCAGCTGGCCAATATCCGGCCCGATCTGGTCATTGAAGACCTGCGGGGCAATCTCGATACCCGACTGCGCAAACTCGACGAGGGCCAGTACGATGCGATTATCCTGGCCGCCGCCGGTCTGAACCGGCTGAAACTCAGCGACCGGGCCAAATCTTTTTTCAGCGAAGAAGAGATGCTTCCTGCCGTGGCCCAGGGCGCGGTGGGTATCGAATTGCGGACCAGCGATGCGGAATTGCTGGCCGGGCTGCTTTTTTTGGATGATCAGGAAACCTCCCTGGCGGTAAGGGCGGAACGCGGTTTTCTTCACCGCCTGCAGGGCGGCTGCCAGGTGCCCATCGCCGGATTTGCCCGGCTGGTCGCCAAAGATATGCTGCACCTGATCGGCCTGGTCGCTTCCGTAACCGGGGAGCGGGTAGTGCGCCTGGAATTGTGCGAGGACACCAGCGATCCCGAGGGGTTGGGGGTGCGGCTGGCGGAAGCGCTGCTGGCGGAGGGCGGCGGGGAGATTCTTTCCGAAGTTTACGGTCACACCATGGAATAAGAAGCTCCCTTTTATCGGGCGCCAAACCAAACCGGCCTGGCCGGTTTTTTTGTTTTTATCGAGAATAATCATGACAGCATACAGCGACAAAAAGGTAGCACGTTCCAGAGGCAAGGTTTATCTCATCGGCGCAGGCCCCGGCGATCCTACCCTGATTACGGTGAAGGGGCTGGAGCTTCTCAAAAGAGCCGAGGTTCTGGTTTACGACTACCTGGCCACCCCCAAGCTGCTCAAGTTTGTGCCCAAGGAGGCCGAGCTGATCTACGCCGGGAAAAAGGGCGGTCAGTGCCACGCCCATACCCAGGAAGAGATCAACCAGATGCTGGTCGATCATGCCTGCGCCGGCAAGATCGTGGTGCGGCTCAAAGGCGGTGATCCCTTCATCTTTGGCCGGGGCGGGGAGGAACTTGAGGAACTGGCCCGGCACAACATCGCCTTTGAAGTGGTGCCGGGCGTCACCTCAGCCACCGCTGCGGCCACCTATGCGGGCGTGCCCATCACCCACCGGGAATACACCGCCTCGGTGGCTTTTATCACCGGTCATGAAGACCCTGCCAAGGAAACCTCCAATATCGCCTGGGACAAGATTGCCACCGGCATTGGCACTCTGGTTTTTTACATGGGGATCAAGAACCTCTCCTTTATCACCGAGAATCTGATCAAGCATGGCCGAGATCCGGAAACTCCGGTGGTTGTGGTGCGCTGGGCCTCCACCCCAATCCAGCGCTCGGTGGTTGGGACGCTTTCCACCATCGCCGAGGTGGTCAAAAAGGAAAAGATTACTCCGCCTGCCTTGATCGTGGTGGGCGAGGTGGTCAAGCTGCGGGACACCATTAACTGGTTTGAGAAAAGGCCGTTGTTTGGTAAACGCATTCTGGTAACCAGAACCCGCGAACAGGCCAGCGAGCTGGTCCGCCTCCTGGAGGATCAGGGCGCGGACTGCGTGGAGGGGGCCACCATCGCCCTTGCTCCACCAGACAGTTGGGAGCCGCTGGACGTGGAATTGAACAGGCTTGGCGAGTATCAATGGCTGGTGTTTACCAGCATCAACGCCATCCGCTTCTTTTTCACCCGGCTCTTTGAGCGGGGCCTGGACTGCCGGTCCTTGGCCGGGCCGAAAATCGCTGTGGTCGGCACCTCCACCGCCGAGGTATTGAAGGAATACGGGCTTGTTGCCGATCTGGTGCCTGAGGAATTCACTGGCGAGGGGCTGGCGGCAAGCATGGTGGCGCAGGGAGTGCGGGGCTGTAAGGTTTTGTTGCCCCGAGCCAAAAAGGCCAGGGAGATTTTGCCGGAGATCCTTGAGGAAAATGGGGCCGAGGTGGAGATCGTGCCGGTTTATCAAAATGTTCGACCCAAGGATTACGAGATGGTGCGAAAGGAACTGGCCGCAGGCAATATCGACATGGTCACCTTCACCAGTTCCTCCACGGTGACTAACTTTCTCGATATGTTGGGGTCGGATCGTGAGGTGCTGGCCGGGGTAAAGGTGGCGACCATTGGCCCGATCACCGCCAAAACTGCTCAAAAGGCAGGACTGACCATTGACGTGCAGCCAAAAACCTATACCATCCCGGCCCTGGTGGAAAGCATCCTTGATTTTTACGAAAAATGATGGATTCGCAAAAAAAGATACCTGCCGCTTTCTTGCTCTGGAGAAAGAGAAAAGTGTGGCGCAGTTTTTCCCTTGGCCTTGGGTTCTGTTTGACCCTGCCTGGTACGCTCTGGGCAGGGGGTAGCCAGCTTCTTGAAAATCTGGTTGAAAACGGCGGCCTCCTCGTAACCAGAAACGGGGCTATCATTTACGCACATAACGCGGACAGCCAATTCATGCCGGCCAGTGTGCTGAAAATCGGCACGGCCCTGGCCGCCATCCATATTCTGGGCAAGGATTATCGTTTTACCACCCGGTTTTATCTCAATGCCGACCAAGATCTGTACATTCGGGGCCTGGCCGATCCCTTGCTGGTTTCCGAAGAGGTGGCCCAGATTGTGGCAACGCTTCGTGGCCGCGGTCTTTCTGCGCTCCGCAATATCTATGTCGATGACAGCGCCTGCCAGCTTGAAAATAGAACCGATGGAGCCAGCAATAGCCTCAATCCCTACGATGCCCAGAACAGCTGTCTGGCAGTGAACTTCAACACCATCAATCTAATCAAGGCCGCAGACGGTGGGGTACGTTCCGCCGAGGAGCAGACCCCAGCCATCCAGCTCATGCGTGAATTGGCTCAGGGTTTAACGCCCGGCACTCACCGGATTAATGCGACGGCTACAGGAAATCAAGGTCTGCGTTATGTCGGGGAACTGTTTGCCAGCATGTTCAGGAAACAGGGAGTGACGGTGAGCGGTGAGATCATGCCCGGCCCGGTGCCAGCCGAGCTTAAACCAATGTATGAGCATATGTCGGGCAAAAAGCTGCCTGAGGTGCTGACCGGGTTGCTTAAGTACTCCAACAACTTTATCGCCAATCAGCTTTTTCTTGCGGCAGGCGCAAAACAGTACGGCTGGCCCGCCACCTGGGACAAGGGTCACCGGGCCATGACGGCCTTTTATCGTAATGAGCTTGGACTGTTGGAAAAGGATATTCTTATTCGCGAAGGTTCTGGGCTTTCCCGGCAAAATCGGTTGACTCCCAAGGCCATGCTTGCTGTTCTGGAGGCGTTCAAGCCTTATGCCGAATTGCTTCCCTTTGAAAATAACTGTTTGCGCAAATCCGGCACCATGACCGGGGTATACGCTTACGCCGGTTATTTTTCCGGAGAGCGAGGGTTGGACAGTTTTGTCCTTATGCTCAATCAGCCCAGGAATACCAGGGATCAGGTTCTTGAACGGCTTGCCGTTATCCACGATTCCAGGATGGGCCGCAAGGACTCTTCAGGAACCGTCAAGAAATAACCTGTGCTATTTGGGTCGCTAATTGCACGGCTTCCTTATGCCGTTTAGCCACACGCAACGTCCAACATTTTTTACAACGGCTTAGGGCAAAAAAAAGCCCCGCCGAAGCGGGGCTTTAAAATATCATTCAACAGGTTTTAGAAGCCGTTAATAAATAACCTGTACAATTATGATCGCTAATTGACGGCGAACATCCAGGTTATTTTTTACAACGGCTTAGCGTTGAACGACATTGGCTGCAGACGGTCCCTTGGGGCCATCGACAACGTCGAAGGTTACTCGGGCTCCTTCCTGCAGTGACTTGAAGCCCTGAGCTTGAATTGCGGAATGATGTACGAATACATCCTTGCCGCCATCCTGCTCAATAAAACCAAAACCCTTTGAATCATTAAACCATTTAACTGTGCCTTCTGCCATCTCGTACTACTCCTTTGAACTCGGTTCCACGTAGGAACCACTTTGTTATAAAGCCGAAATACCTTTTGATATCCCGACTGATGGTTTGGTTGCCCAAACCGGCTTACTGTCGTTGAGCGGGAACCGGGATGCCAAAATCAAAGGATGAAGCCCGGGTGCGCTTGTTTCTGTCCGATTTAACAGGGACATATTTCTTTCTTGTCGGCATTTCGCCGCGCGTCTTGAGAGGTTCTTCATGGTCGTGCGTGTCCGCGACAAAGCCGGTGACATTTTTACGAGTCATTGGCTTGCCCAGGGTGCGCTCTATTGACTGGATCATATTGCCATCTTCACGGGATGCCAGGGTAAGGGCTTCACCTGTCCGGGTGGCTCGACCAGTACGTCCAGTCCGGTGGGTATATGCTTCGACCGTATCTGGAACATCGTAGTTGATAACATGTGAAATTCCGGAGACATCAATGCCCCGAGCGGCAATGTCCGTGGCGACCAGAACCTTGAAGGTGCCATCTTTAAAGCCATCCAGGGCCTGTTGGCGTTTTTGCTGAGACAGGTTGCCCTGAAGGGAGGTTGCGCTGTGCCCGGATTTTTCCAGGTGCAGGGCAAGGCTTTTTGCTTTGTGTTTTGTTTTGGTGAAGATCAGTGTGGTGGTTGTGTTTTCCTGGCTCATGATGCTTTTCAGCATGGCGGTCTTGTTTTCTTTGGTGACCTGGAAGAGCACATGGGAGATAGTCGTTACGGCCTGAGTGTGATTGATCTGGACAACAGCCGGATCATGCAGGATCTCTTCTGCCAGGTGGCGGATTTCTGCAGGCATGGTGGCAGAAAAAACGAGGTTCTGACGCTGATTCGGCAGATATTTCATAATCCGTCGGATGTCGGGCAGGAAGCCTTTGTCAAACATATGGTCGGCTTCATCAAGAATCAAAACCTCAACGTCACGGAGGTTGAGGTTTTTGTCATTCAGGTGATCGAGCAGACGTCCTGGGCAGGCAACGATAATTTCCGCGCCTTCTCTGATTTTTTTGATTTGGCCAGGCTTGCCGACTCCGCCATAAACAACAACGCTGCGCAGTCTGGTGTGTCCGGCCATGGTGCCGATATTCTCGTGAATCTGTTCAGCAAGTTCTCTGGTCGGAGCAACGATAAGTGCCCGTACTTTTTTACGGGGACCGGCCTGGAGGCGTTGCAGGAGGGGAAGGACAAAGGCTGCGGTTTTGCCGGTGCCTGTTTGGGCGAGACCAAGGATATCGCGACCAGCGAGAATTGGAGGCATGGCCTCAAGCTGGATTGGGGTTGGGGAAGTATAACCGCAGGCTTCTATGCCGGCCATTATATGTGGGTGAAACTTAAACTCTGCAAAACTCATTAGAACTCCTTTGTTCAATTAACGATGCGGCGTAATGAAGAAGTGGTTGCGGCATCGCGTAAAGCGGTGTCTCTTGCAAGATCACCAATATATTTTTTGTCATTTTGATCTGGTTGGCGGAAGATTTCAGGATTGGAGAAGGGTGCGCCAAAGATGAGATCGACAATGTGTTCGGTTGGGGAGGTTTCACGTTTAACGAATATATTTTCTGGGTATGTGGTCGACAGAAACCTTGAGAGAGACTGACGAATCAGGGGAAAATAGGACGGCTGGATGGATATCATTAAGACATGCTTCTTGTTAAGTTTATTATTAGATATGACAAAATACATAGCTTTATATTTTTAGGCAACATAAAAAACGCATAACGTATAAAAAAACTTTCAGCCTTTGGTATGCCTACCTGGATAGTTGCACGACAGAGAAATAAAGATGTAGTATGGGTGGTGTCTTTAGGTATAATCCTGGTAAGCGTTCTCATCAGCACTGCTGAACGCTTATCAGGGAGGCAAACAAGAAAAACGCGAGGTAGCTCAATGAAAATGTTGAATTATTTGTTCGGGTTGTTCTGTGGTATTTGTATTCTGACAAGTTTGGGTTGTGCCGCCGCCGTAGTGGGAGGAGGAGTGGCTGGCGGTTACGCAGTGGGTACAGATGAGCGGTCTGCCGGAAAAATATTTGACGATGTGGCGATCACTGCCAAGGTCAAGACTGAGCTTATTGGCGATAAAAACGTCAAGGCTCGTAATATTGATGTTGATACCGTCGCGGGGGTGGTGGTGCTTTCCGGTTATGTCGATTCGCAGCAGGAGGCGAACAGGGCCGGTATCCTGGCTAAATCTGTGCCTGGGGTTGTGCGGGTAAAAAATGAACTCCAGGTTGGTTCACGCACCATAGGTCAGGGGGTTGATGATAAGGTTCTCGGAGCGAAGATCAAAGCGAGGCTCATAGAGGAGCCAGGTATCAAAGCGCTTAATATCGACGTGGATGTTTACTCAGGCTCCGCTTACGTTACCGGCACTGTTGCAAGCCAGGAACAGAAGAAGAATGTTCTAAATCTGATTCGTTCCGTAGATGGGGTTAAGGGAGTGGTTGATAACCTGCGTGTTCATTGATTTTTGTTTTAGATTAACTATCTGCTGTTATTATAATTCATTGGAGAATATCCCATTTATATGTCTATGTCCTGTGATAATCTTTGCGTCGTCCTGGTTGAGCCTAAGGGGGCAGGTAATATAGGTTCTGTAGCCAGGGTCATGAAAAATTTTGGCTTTGGCGAACTACGTCTGGTGCAGCCGCGGGCAAGTCATCTTGGGGCTGAAGCCCGCAATATGGCAGTATCCGCCATTGACCTTCTTGAGCGGGTCAAGGTGTATGAAAATCTGGCTCTTGCTCTGGCAGATAGAAACCTGTCCTTGGGCACGACTCGTCGATTCGGTAAATATCGGGAGGAGTTGCTGTATCCGGCAGAGGCGGCCACCACTATTGCCGCTCTGGCAAAAACCGCTAAAGCGGCAATGGTGTTTGGCCCTGAGGACACGGGACTTAAGACCGAAGATCTGGATTTATGTCAATACTGTGTGACCATCCCCACTCATCCCGATCTGCCTTCCATGAATCTGGCTCAAGCTGTGGCGGTTTGTCTGTATGAGGCTTCCTTGAAGTTTTCTGCCCCTGCTTATGATAAGATGCGGGGAAAGCGTCCAGCCTTGGGGAAAAATCTGGAGGCTATGTTTGCCCAGATGCGGCAGGTGCTTTTTGAGGTGGGTTTCCTTAATCCCCAAAATCCAGAACATCTGCTCCGGGCTTTTCGGCGGATGCTTGCCCGGCAAGGTCTGAGCGAACATGAGGTGCAGATTCTTCGCGGCCTGTGGGATAAAATTTCCTGGTTGCACAGGGGGAAGGGCGAGTCCTGAAGGAATAGGGTAGGCAAGGAGGGGTAAGGTCTGGCATTCCCTTAAGGGAATTGGCGCAGCAGGCTGAGTTGGGCCATCAGCGCCGGAACCGCAGTATCGACCCGGAGGATTCTGGGACCGAGGTTGAAGGGTATAAAGCCTTGCTCCCTGAAACGTTCTACTTCAAAATCAACCCAGCCTCCTTCCGGGCCAATGGCCAGAATCGCCCGTTGGCTCAACATGCCTTCGGCCGCCTGGGCCATGGTTTGCTCGCCCTCAGGATGGGCGAGAAGCCGGATCGGGCAATTGGCGAGCAGTTCGGGCAGGAGGTCTTCCACAAATGGCCGGAAACGGGGATGGACGGAGATTTCCGGCAGCCTTGTGTCAATGGCCTGTTCAAGCCCAAGGAGCAGTGGTTCCGTAAAGGCATTGTTCCGGATGAGGGTGGAGCTGAAAAAACTTTTTTCCACCCGGTTGGCGTTAATTAAAAAGATCCGGTTTACTCCCAGGGAGGCAGCTTGAGCCAGCACCCGTTTCAGCATGATTGGCCGGGGGACGGCCAGGATCAGGTCGGTGGGGGGGAAGGGTGGTGGTGCGGTGGTGAGTTGCACCTGGAGTACAATGCTGTCGCCGCTCAACTCTTGGATACAGCCGGTGCCAAGCAGACCGTTGATCATGCCGACCCGCACGTTGTCACCGATTGTGCCGCGGAGAATCTTGCGGATGTGTTCGGCGCGGCGTCCGGTCAGGATGAGGTGACGATCGCTCAGTTCCTGGGGATGGAATAAAATCAGGTTCATAATGGATATGGTGCCAGCTTTTTTTTATAATCTGATCTTGACGGTGGGGGTGATTGTATTCGCTCCGCTTCTTTTCGTCAAAGTTATACTTACGCCCAAGTACCGCAGTCGAGTCGGCAAACGATTGGGCTGCGTCCTTGGGGAATCGCCTTGCGGGGTTTATTCGGGATGGCCCCGCATCTGGGTGCATGCCTTGTCCGTGGGCGAGGTGGCTTCCGTCCGTAATCTGGTGCAGGAGCTGCGCCGTAATTATCCCCAGGGAGTTATCCTTTTTTCCTCAGCCACCCGGGCGGGGGAGTCTTTTTCCCGTATCGTTCTTGCAGAGCAGGTTGATGATTTCATTTCCTTTCCCTTGGATCTGAGCTGGAGCGTAAAGCGCCTGATTTCCTGGGCCAGGCCTGATCTTTTCGTTCTGGTGGAGACCGATTTCTGGCTGAATTTTTTGCGGGAGCTTAATCGGCGGGATATTCCCTGTCTGCTGGTCAATGGGCGGGTCTCAGAAAGTTCGCTGGGTAGATACCGGAGGTTTTGCTGGTTCTTTCAGCCGCTTTTTAATTCCTTCCAAGCCCTTGCCATGCAGACCGAGCAGGATGCTGTCAGTCTGCGTCAGCTTGGGGTTGATCCCACGCGCCTCGCGGTTCTGGGCAATCTGAAATA
The DNA here is from genome assembly GCA_003517965.1 of Desulfobulbaceae bacterium. Lineage (GTDB taxonomy): Bacteria > Desulfobacterota > Desulfobulbia > Desulfobulbales > Desulfurivibrionaceae > Thiovibrio. The sequence goes on along the minus strand of DOZO01000031.1, from coordinate 208 downwards.
CGACGCGGCTTTGTCTGGAAGCTGCATCAACAAGTCACATGATCTGGATATCTTGCAGATTCCGCCCCAGGCTCTGGTTTGGGTGGCGGGCAGCACCCACCGGGGTGAGGAAGAGATTATTTTTAATGCCTTTCAGGCCCTTGCCCATTCCTTTCCGACGCTCTTTCTGATCGTGGCGCCGCGGAATGTGGAGCGGGGAGCCGAGCTT
>DOZO01000032.1:14288-30123 GCA_003517965.1 Desulfobulbaceae bacterium | reverse complement strand
CACTTGAAACAGCGAGGAGCCGTTTAATCTCGGCAAAGTACAAGTCCTTTGTTCAATTGATGCAGAAGGGCAGCTATCCGGAAGGTGGCTTTCAGATATTGGCACAGAAGGCATTTTCCGTGCTAAAAAATTTGAAACTAACAAACTCGGTCCGGATCTTCCGAAGACAAACTCAGTTTTTCTTGTTCATGGTCACGACGAAGGGGCGAAGCATGCGGTTGCTCGATTTCTTGAACAACTTGGAGTTGAGCCGGTAATTCTTCAAGAACAGATAAACAAGGGAATGACCGTTATTGAAAAATTCGAAGATTTTGCGGCACGAGCCGGATTTGCTGTTGTTCTTATGACATCAGATGATTTTGGGTATCCGGTAGGAAAAGAGGAAGAAAAGAAACATCGCCCAAGGCAGAATGTCGTTCTTGAACTCGGCTATTTCGCTGCTCATTTGGGTCGAAGTAAAACCTTTGTACTTACTAAGGGCGACATTGAGATGCCGTCAGATGTGCTAGGTCTTGTTTACGAACAATTGGATCGCAATGAAGGCTGGAAAATCCGATTGGCACGAGAGCTTCAATCTGCAGGTTTTGAAATTGACCTTAATCGTGCAATCGCATAACCAGGGCACCAAGCGGAACGCCGGGAAACGCGGTGGCTTTCATCAAATTCATTGGCGGCGTCCGTTTGCGCCTAGGGGGCACTCCGGGGTCAGGTCAGACTTTCGGACATTCATCTGCTAATCCATCGACGGCGGCGCAAAATGGGGACGGGGGGAATTCCGGGGACAGTATATACAACTATTTCATTGTAGGTTTTGGCCCCGGTTTTGAGGGGGATTGGCAATCTTAAAATGGGCCTTATCCATTTAGCTATTTGATTAAATCCTACGTTGCCTCCATCTCAACCCTAAACTTCTTGCCAAGTGCGGCAGCAGCGCTCGCCAGCGTAGTCAGCGTCAAGCTGGTGTCCGTTTCGTCAAGAAGGCGGTTGAGGGCTGCCCGGCTGGTGTGCATTTTCTTGGCCAGGGAGGTTTTGGTAAGATGCTGGGCTGTCATTTCCTGTTCGATCTGCCACGCGATGACTCGTTTCATGGCCACTGCTGTGGTCTCTTCCAGTATGGCCTCTTCGGTTAGAAAGTCATCAAAAGTGCTTCCGATGTGGGGATTATTTCTCATTTTTTCCTCCTTAACTGCTTGAGCCGGGCCTTTGCGAGGTCAAGGTCTGGCTTCGGGGTCTTTTGGTTTTTCTTGATGAAACCATGTAATAGAACCATTGTTCCCTTTTTGGTGACAAACAGAATTCTGGCGATCCGTCTGTCAAGTTTGATCCGTATTTCCCAGATATCACCATCCAGATGTCCAACAAGCGGCATGCCGAGTGGCCAGCCAAATTGAATGGTCTTGATATCCTCACCGGCAATCTTGCGGTCAAGGGCTGGCAAGTCTCGAAGCCACTCCCGTACCGGTTCCGCACCGGATTCTGATTTGAAAAAATAAACTTCCAAGATTGGATTCATATTAGATGTGTATCATTTTTGGTACGCACATGCAAGTTGTTTCCGACATCATTCATCCGCTAATCCATCGGCCCTGAATTCCGCGGACATCATACTTAATTCCAGCCAAAACATTATGCGGACAAGCCGTAAATGTTTACGTTCGACTTGTTTGGGGTTGATGATGCGATCAAATGATACTATCATAGAAGAATGAACAAGCCGCCGTACGAAATAACGAGTTCCATCCTGAACCTCTATGGCAAGATCAATGAGCGACTTGGCCAGTGCAAGGGTTTGATGCTCATTCGACCGGAAGCCCGCCTGCGTCGAGAAAACCGCATTCAGACAATTCAGTCCTCCCTGGCAATAGAAGGGAACACTCTTGAGATCGACCAAGTAACGGCAATTCTCGACAACAAGCGGGTCATTGCCCCGGCACATGATATTCTGGAAGTTCAGAATGCAATTTTGGCATACGACGAACTCGGAAAGCTTGATCCGGAATCAAGCACGGATTTTCTGAGACTCCATGGCATCCTTCTGCAGGGACTTGTCGAAGAAGCCGGCGCCTATAGATCGAAAGCTGTCGGGATTATGAAGGACGGCGAAGTCAAACACCTTGCGCCTGACGCCCCAATGGTCCCAGGCCTGATGAGTACTCTGTTCTCGTACCTTCGTTTGAATGATGATCCAAGCATCATCAAGAGTTGTGTGTTCCACTACGAAATGGAGTTTATTCACCCGTTTCAGGACGGCAACGGCCGCATGGGGAGAATCTGGCAGACCAGGATTCTGATGGATGAAAACCCTGTATTCGAGTATTTGCCGGTCGAAGTTGCGATTAAGCAGAATCAGGCCGAGTATTACCAGGTGCTGTCTGATGCGGATCTGCAGGGGAAGTCGACGGTATTTATCGAATTCATCCTCAGCCGGATTCTTGAGAGCCTCAACGGCATCCTCGCCCAGGCCGGTACTAAAAGCGCAGACTATAGAATGCGAGTGGAATTTGCCCTTTCGCAACTGGACGACTGGTTTGACAGGAAAAGCTACCTTGAGGTCTGTAAGGGGTTATCGACAGCGACAGCGAGCAGAGACCTTCGTCAAATGATTGAAGAAAAGAGAGTTGAAGTCTCTGGCCGCGGGAGAATGACCCGGTATCGAAAAATCTGACTTGGCGGAGGAGTTCCGGGAGCAGGCTTGACTTTCGGACATTCATCCGCTGATCTATTGAAAAAACCAGGCTATCTGCGATATTTTTTGGTATTTTCTGATCTTGATTTTCCGGACGTAACCTTCTCATGCAAAACCAGCTTTGCAATCCCTTAACTGGACAACGTTGGGTCTGACCTATATTCTTCCTTTTAAGCTATGCCGGAATAGCCTGGATTTTTCACCCCCATTCCGGGTAAGCTGTACAGGAGTCCAACCGGTTTGGGCCGCTATTCTTGCACATGGAGGGGAAATGCAAGCTGAAAAATGGGAGGAGGCTTATCTGGCGCAGAGTCAGGATGCCGCAGTGGGTCGGATGTTCCGGGGGATTATTCATAATCTCGCTGGGGTTATGCAGGTTTTTTCCCTGAATACTGATCTTTCGGCCATGCTGCAGGACAAGGCGATGGCGGCGCTGGCGCAGATGCGTCAGGCAGGTTCATCGCCAGCGGAGCTGGACACCCTGCACGATCTTCTTGCCCGACGGGCGGAGGCTCTTTTTCAGATGCAGGAAAAGGTGCGGCAGAGCCAGCAGATTTTGCACCGGACCACTATTCTGCCAGGGTTCCAGCAGCTTTCCGGCGGCTCTTCTTATACGGTCAATTCCGTTATCGAGACCGAGGTGGAGTTCATGGCTGCCGATTCTACTTTTAAGCATAAGTTGCGCAAGGTTATGACCCTTGCCGAGGCTTTGCCTGCCCTGACCCATTTTCAACTTGAGCTGCACCAGATCATGCACATCCTCCTGAGTAATGCTCTGGAAGCCATGCGGGGGATGGAGGAAGCGGAGATCGTGATCGAATCGAGCAGAGAAGGTGATGGTGTCGGGGTGCGGGTGCAGGACAATGGCCCAGGGTTTTCGAGCGAGACTATTGCGTATCTTTATGAGCCGTTTTATTCCACCAAAGAAGGGGAGGGGCATTTCGGCCTTGGCCTGTATCTGGCGAAAAAGCTCATTACCCGCTGCGGCGGGATAATTTCCTGCGAGAGCAGCCCCGGTTGCACCAGCTTTAGCCTGTTTGTTCCCCCGGAGGTCATGCGCTGAGACAGATCAATGAAAAAAATGGCCCGTCTTCGAGCGGTGGCAACGGCAAGTCAGGCACCTTGTTTGTGGTGGCCACCCCCATTGGCAATCTGGAGGATATAACTCTGCGGGCTCTGCGCATCCTGCGGGAGGTTGACTTGATTGCCGCCGAGGATACCCGGCATACCAGAAAGCTTCTTAGCCATTTCGATATCCACACCCCGCTCATGAGTTATTATAAGGAGAAAGAGGCGAGCCGCGCCCAGGAGATTGTGGCCCGGTTGCTTTCTGGCCAGCAGGTGGCTCTGGTCTCCGACGCTGGCACTCCGGGGATCTCTGATCCGGGCGGGATTCTGGTGCAAAGTGCTCAGGCGCACGATATTTTGGTGGTGCCGGTTCCTGGGGCCTCAGCCTTGGCTACCCTCCTCAGTGTTGCTGGCCTGATCGAGCCGACCCATCTTTTTTTGGGATTTCTTCCGGCCAGGGGGGTGGAGCGGCGCAAGTTATTGCGGGGCCTTAAAAATGAGGCTCATCTCCTGGTGTTTTATGAATCGCCTCGAAGAATCACCGCCAGTCTTGCCGATTGCCTGGCGGAACTGGGGGAGCGGCGGGTGGTAATCGGCAGGGAACTCACCAAGATGCATGAGGAGATTATTTCCGGCGATTTGGGGCAACTTCTGGCCGAGCTTACGGCTCGGGAGGCCATCAAGGGGGAATTTGTGGTGCTCATCGAAGCACTGCGCGCCTCTGCCCCGCAGCGGCCTGATAATCTTGAGGATCTGTTGCGCTGGTATCGGGAACAGTCCGGGGTCAGCCTGAAAGACGCGGTGACGAGTATTGCCAGGGATCTGGATCTGTCACGCTCCGAGGTGTATCAAAAGGCTTTGGCGGTGTGGAAGGAGTAAGCACGGTTCTGGAGAAAAGAGCAGGCTTGCCGGGCTTGGTCAGTATTGCTTTGCTTTGAAGTGAGGTATCTTGGAAAGATATTGCTCCGGTGATTTTCATAGTTAATCACCGGAGCAATCGTAACGACGCGATGAGCGAATGCTCTCCTTGCTGCTTAAAAATCTACTTGAGGGCCTCTGCAAGAGCCACCGCAACCGCAACGGAGGCCCCGACCATGGGGTTGTTTCCCATGCCGAGAAAGCCCATCATTTCCACATGGGCTGGCACGGAGGATGAGCCGGCGAACTGGGCGTCGGAGTGCATTCGCCCCATGGTGTCGGTCATGCCGTAAGAGGCGGGGCCAGAGCCCATGTTGTCTGGATGCAGGGTACGACCAGTGCCACCCCCTGATGCTACAGAGAAGTATTTCTTGCCGCGTTCCAGGCACTCCTTCTTGTAGGTGCCGGCCACCGGGTGTTGGAAACGGGTCGGATTGGTGGAGTTGCCAGTGATGGAGACATCCACCCCTTCATGGTGATTGATCGCCACCCCTTCCCGAACGTCGTCCGCGCCAAAACACCGAACCTTGGCCTTTTCCCCTTTGGAGTAAGCCACTTCCCGCACGATCGCCAAGGTACCTGCGCCATAGTCGAATTGCGTCTGTACGTAAGTGAAGCCATTGATGCGGGAGATGATCTGGGCCGCGTCCTTGCCGAGTCCATTCAGGATGACGCGCAACGGTTCCGTGCGCGCCTTGTTGGCAGAGCGGGCAAGGCCAATGGCACCTTCGGCGGCAGCGAACGACTCATGGCCCGCCAGGAAGGCGAAGCATTTCGTCTCCTCCAAAAGCAGCATGGAGGCCAGATTGCCGTGACCAAGGCCTACCTTGCGATCTTCCGCCACGGAACCGGGGATACAAAAAGCCTGGAGTCCCTCACCCAGGGTGCGGGCAATATCCACCGCCTTGGTTTCTCCTTTTTTCAGGGCGATTGCCGCGCCGAGAATATACGCCCAGCAGGCGTTTTCGAAACAGATTGGCTGGATGCCCTTAACGATGCCGTAAACATCAACCCCTTTTTTTTCGCACAGCGTCCGGGCCTCTTCCATGGAGGCCAAGCCATACTGGGCCAGTACGGGGGTAATTTTTCCAATTCTTCGTTCATAACTTTCAAACAGGGCCATGTTTTGAGTCCTCCCGCTTATTCGTGACGTGGATTGATGGTGCGAGTGGCTTCGCCAAAACGACCATAGCTGGCTGTTGCCTTGACCAGCGCCTCGTTGGCGTCCATGCCCTTGTGGATCATCTCCATCATCTTGCCCAGATGGACAAACTCGTAGCCGATGACCTCATCGTTATCGTCTAGGGCCAGGCGCGTCACGTATCCTTCGGCCATTTCCAGATAGCGCACCCCCTTGGCTAAAGTGCCATACATGGTTCCAATCTGGCTGCGCATACCCTTGCCCAGATCTTCCAGCCCGGCGCCGATGGGGAGCCCTCCCTCCGAAAAGGCGGTTTGGGACCGACCATAGACGATTTGCAAGAAAAGCTCACGCATGGCGGTATTGATGGCATCGCATACCAGATCAGTGTTGAGCGCTTCCAAGATGGTCTTGCCCGGCAGGATTTCTGCAGCCATGGCTGCGGAGTGGGTCATGCCCGAGCAGCCGATGGTCTCAATCAGCGCTTCTTCGATAAGACCATCTTTTACGTTGAGGGTAAGTTTGCAGGCGCCCTGCTGCGGAGCACACCAGCCCACGCCATGGGTCAGTCCGGAGATATCCTTGATCTCTTTGGCCCGTGTCCAGCGTCCCTCCTGCGGAATCGGCGCTGATCCGTGATTCGCGCCTTTGGCCACGCAGGTCATTTTTTCCACTTCCACCGCATAGAGCATTAACGACCTCCCTGTTGGTTATTTATTTGTGACTGTAGCGGACCACCGTGGCCTTCTCCAGGGTGATCATGCCGCCGGTCATCATTTCGTCGATGCGGGGCATTACGGCGTCTATTTTCTCCTGGCTCTCCACGACCTCTATAATAATGGGGAGATCGTGAGAAAGGCGCAGGAGTTTGTCGGTGTGGAAGACACTGTGTGCCCCGAATCCAGCGACCCCCCTTAGCACTGTGGCCCCGGCGAACCCTTCCTTTTTGAAAAATTCCACCAGCACTTCGTGGAAGGGCCGGTGCCCAATCTTATCACTCTCACCGAGGAATATCCGCATCAATACTTTTTCGCCGCTGAATCTTGTCATGAGTTTACCCTCTTTTAGAGATAGCGTGCCGTATGGATGCCAAGCCAGGTGAAGATAAGGCAGACGATGACGCTTGATAGAATGTTAGTGGTGGCTACAAAAAGCTCTCCGTCTTCCAATAACTTAAACGTCTCATAACTGAAGGTGGAAAAGGTGGTGAGCCCGCCGAGAAAACCGATGGTTAGTCCGATGCGCAGGTTGGTCGGCAGCAACGTGCTCCGCATGCCGAATTCCATGATCAGGCCGATGATGAATGCCCCCAGGATGTTGACGGCTAAGGTGCCGTAGGGGAAGCTCCTCCCGAATAGATCATAGGCCCAACCAGATAGGTAGTAGCGGGTTACGCAGCCAAGCGCCCCGAAGCCCGCAATGAGTAAAACCACCTGCATCGGAATTCTCCTTGTCAAAAATTGCCATGGTATGCAGAGAAGTTCTTCATTATTTTCACGATTTTTGCAATGTCAATTGTTCCGAATGCCTGATTGAGATCATCAATGCCATGAAAAGGAGAGCAGACAGGGCCGCTGTTGCCGCACCAAAATAGAAAGGGGCGGCAGGGGAGACGTGGTCCCAGAGCCAGCCGGCTATGAGGCTGGCTGGTAACATGGCGAGTCCAACGGCGGCGGCGTAGACCCCAAAGGCGGTGGCCTTAAAATCCGGTGGAATAATGGTGGCCAGAAACGCCTTTTGAATCCCTTCAGTCAAGCCCATGAAGAGCCCGTACAGAGCAAACAGCACCCAGATGGCCGTAGCGTTCTTGGCCACCGCAAAGCCGTAATAGAGTCCGGCAAAGAGCACGAATCCCAGTAGAATAAGCCTCTTTTTGCCGAATTTATCCGCCGCCATCCCTGCCGGAATAGAGGACAGGGAGTAAACGAGATTGAATAACAGGTAGACTGCCGGGATCATCACCGTCGGGATGCCGATCTGTTCCGCCCGCAGGATCAGGAAGGCATCGCTGGAATTGCCCAAGGCGAACAGGGCCGCGATCACGATAAAGCACTTCACCCTCCAGTTAAAGTGTCTAAAGCTTAGCCTGGGGCGCTCCGTTTGGGGGTTCGGCTGCTTTTTCTTTTCCTGGATAAAGAGGATGATGAGGATGACCGCAATTACCCCTGGTACCATGGAGAGCCAGAAGACTAACCTGTAGCCGTTGCTGAAAATCCCAAGGAGAAAAATGGTAATCGCTGGGCCGATCACCGCGCCCATAGTGTCCATGGACCGGTGAAAGCTGAAGGCCCGGCCCAGGTGGCTTTCCTGGACGGATTCGGCAATGATCGCATCCCGGGGGGCGGTGCGGATTCCCTTGCCCAGGCGGTCGGTGAAGCGAGAGCCCAAAACCTGTTGCCAGATGGTGGCGGTGGCCATGATTGGCCGACTCAGGGTGGAGATGGCATAGCCGACAAGCATCAGGCTCTTGCGCTGCCCGATCCGGTCGGAAAACCAGCCGGAAAAGACCTTGAGCAGGCTGGCCGTTGATTCGGCAAGCCCCTCAATCAGGCCGATCATCGACTTGTTGACTCCCAGCACGTTGGCCAGGAAGAGCGGGACGAGCGGATAGATCATCTCGGAACTGACGTCCATGAAGAAGCTGACCAGACCCGTGAAGAAGACGTTCTTGGTGAAGCCGAAATAGGTTTTCTCTTTTTTCAATGGGGGCATCCTCAATGTGGCAAAATAAAAAAACTCCTACCCTTGTTCAAGAGTAGGAGTCATCAGCCTTGCGGGCAAGGCGTTTAAAGGCGAACTCCATCGCCGTCATGTATGGTAAGCGTAGACTATGATTTCCGTATTGTCAATTGATGAAAATGCCCTCTCTTTTGCGGTCAAAAATTGGTATGCTGTAAAGGAGAGGTTCTGCCGGAACGGAGGGAGGAAATGGCTCGTCAGGTTGATCATGCATTATTGATGGAATTCGTGCAAAAACGGCGCAAGGCCACGGGCGGCTATGGCGCCACGCCGCGGCTGCCCGCCACCATTCAGGATACTTTCCAGGCGGTGGCTCTTCGCCTTGTCTTGGGCGAAGAGATGCCCACCCCGCAAGCAGAGCCTGCCCTGGCCGAATATCTCGCCCGGATGCTGGCCGTGTCCTGGCTGGGGATCGAGACCACCTTCCGCCTGCTGGTTACCTGCCGGATCTGCGGACTGGCTTTGGACGGGGAGCGGGTGCGCGTCCATCTCGTTGCCCGTTTGGCGTGGGACACTTCCCTTGCCGCCACTTATTATGTGAGGCGAATAGCTGGGGAGGTTCTTGGGGAGGAGCCCGATTTCCCTGGCTCCGGGCGGTCTTTGGTGCTACCTGCTCCTTGTGCGGTGGAAGATGTGGCGAGGTATCTGTTCGTGAAAACGATGGATGGCCAGTCGGGCGAGGGTGCCGGGGAACTGGTTGCCTGGCTCCAGCGCTCGCAGAATGGCGATGGCGGCTTTGGCTTTTTTCCGGGCACAACCTCGTTTATCGAGAATTGTCATGCCGCTCTTGCGGCTTTGAGCCTTTTGGGTGCCAGCCCCATTGATCCGGAGAGCGCCAGGGCGTTTGTCGTGAGCTGCCAGACCGGCAGAGGCGGCTTTGCCCGGAGTCCGAAGGCCGCCCCTTTTCTTGACGCCTCCTGGCATGGGATCGCCAGTCTCCGTCTGCTTGAGGGAATGGAAGAGCGGCCTGCGGGTGTCTTGCCGGAGAGTTCAGGCTGGGAGAACCGGTTGCTTCTCTCTGTTTAAGCTTTTGCCCTGCGGCTTTTAAAAGAGGAAGACCCAGATATACTTGCCTGCGGTGAACAGCAGGCAGACAACCAGAATCCATTTGATAAATTTGGCTGGGACGAACTTTTGCAACCGCGCCCCGCAGTACATGCCCGCAAAGCCCCCGATCCCGAAGAGAAAGCCCAGCAGCCAGTCCGGAGAGATGACCATGCCGGGGTAATGGGGGGCAAGCATCTGGTAAAAGACCACCCCGGCCACCGAGGTGACAAAGGTTCCCATCAGGGCCGCTCCGGCTACGGCATAGACTGGCATCCCAAAGAAACTGACCAGAAATGGGGCAATGATTGCCCCGCCGCCGATGCCATACACCCCGCCCACCATGCCAACGATGAGACTCAAGACCATGAGCCCCACGGCATTGACGGTGAAGGTTTCTCCGTAAAAATCGTAGACGATTCGGGTTGGGGTCCATTGCCGGACCGTGACGCAGGACAAACGCTCGCAAGAGACGGCTTCGCTGCCGGTTGCCTGAGCCTGTTTTTTGTCTCGTTGGTGAAACCGCTCCTCGGTCGTGGGGGTGCCCGCCTTTTTGGGGAAGGTCAGGTCTTTTAGTAATCTTGCGCCCATATAGAGAAGGACCAGCCCGGCAAAGAGCTTGAAGTTTTTTGGGTCGGGCAGGTATTTGATCCGGACGATGGCCCCGACCAGCACGCCGGGCAGAGTGCCGATGATCACCACCCAGGTCAGAGGCCAGAGCATCCGGCCTTCCTTGATATAGCGATATACGCCACTGGGAATGGCCACGATATTGAATAACTGGTTGGTCGAGCTGACTGCCGGACTGGTAAAGCCGAGCACACTGACTTGGAAGGGCAGCAGCAAAAAGGCCCCGCTCACCCCGCCCATGGAGGTGAAAAACGAAATGGCAAAGGCAACCAGCGGTGGCACCAGCGGGTTGACCTCGATACCGGCAACAGGGAAATACATCAGTGATTCTCCTTGGTTGTGATATTTTTCAGTGCGGCGTCCACCACCTGGCGGACCTCGGCCAGGCATCAGCGGCCGGAGGGGTTTTTCTCCGCGCATCGGCACCGGCCATCTTTTTTCTCGGAAACAATGTGCTCCATGATCAGCGACCGGCCATGTTGCAGAACATCCCGGCGCAGGTCATCTTCGGTGTGGCCAAAACAGTAACAGATCAGGCGAGCCATGAAAATCCTCCGTTGGGGGATTAGGAGCCGTTACAAAATAACACATGCTTTCTTGACATTTTCCTTACGGCTCCTTATGCCGTTTTGTTTAGCCAGATGCCGATATTATTTTGTTGCAACGGCTTAGAACTTTTTTACGTCGGTTAATCTGTTTACTTTGCGTCTGCGCCTCTTTACGTTACAGTATAGGTAATCAATGATTACGGGAGATGTACAGTTTTTTTTAGATGATATTCAGAACTCGGGAGTGAAGACCATGAAAAAGATAGAAAGGGCCTTGATCAGTCTAACAGATAAATCAGGGATCGAGGGGTTTGCCAGGGAGCTTGAGCAATTGGGGATTGAGATCCTCTCTACCGGCGGCACGGCTCAAAAGTTGCGGGACAACGGGATTAAGGTCAAGGATGTTTCCGAATTCACCGGCTTTCCGGAGATGCTTGATGGCCGGGTCAAGACCTTGCATCCTAAGGTGCATGGCGGTATCCTGGCTCAGAAAAGCAATCCCGACCATGTAAAACAGATGCAGGAGCATGGCCTGCAGGCCATCGATCTGGTGGCGGTCAATCTCTACGCCTTTGAGAAAACCGTGGCCAATTCGGCCTGTACCCTGGGAGAGGCCATTGAAAACATTGACATCGGCGGCCCCACCATGCTGCGCTCCAGCGCCAAGAATTTCCAGGATGTCACGGTGATTGTTGATCCGGCTGACTACCCGCAGGTGCTGGCCGAGATCAAGGCTACCGGCAATACCACGCTCAAGACCCGTTTTCGTCTGGCGGTAAAGGTTTTTGCTCTGACCAGCACCTACGACACCGCAATTGTCAATTGGCTGAACACGGTGGATGTTGAAACCAACGAATATTTCAAGTAGGTGTGGCAATGAAAATGGCGGTTTTGCTCTCCGGCTCTGGCCGGACTCTTGACAACTTTCATGAACGTCTTGCGGCTGGGGCCATGCAGGGGAGCATCGAGGTGGTGATCTCCAATCTGCCCGAGGCTCTTGGCCTGAGCAAGGCCAGAAAATACGGGTATCCGGCCTTTCATGCCAAGGACAATGCTGCCATTAACGCTATCCTGCAAGAGTATGGGGTTGAGCTGGTGCTACTGGCCGGGTATCTGAAACTCTATCAGCCTCCGGCCCATCTGCGGCGGTCTGTGCTCAATATCCATCCCTCTTTGATTCCTTCCTTTTGTGGGGCGGGGATGTATGGCCTGCGGGTGCATCGGGCGGTCAAGGCGCGTGGAGTCAAGGTGAGCGGTTGTACGGTGCATTTTGCCAATGAGGTTTATGATGAAGGGCCGATTGTGGTGCAGCAATGCGTGGCCTTGGACGATGCTGATACGCCAGAGGATATCGCGGCCCGGGTTTTTGCCGCAGAGTGTGAGGCATACCCGGAGGCGATAAACCTTGTGGTGTCGCGGGGCATTGATTCTTTTTGGATTTAAGCCGTTGGGTAAAATGTTGGACATAGAGTCTTGCCCATACGGCATAAGGAGCCGTAAAATTGAGGCAGAATAGTACAAGTTATTTCTACACGGCTCCTAATCTCTATGAATTACTGGAGGAAAAAAGATGGAAAAACGGCTCATGACGGCAGAGGATATAGATCGGTCATTGCATCGGATTGCCTTGCAGATCGTAGAAAAAAATCACGGAGTTGCCAATCTGGCCATAATCGGCATCCATACAGGCGGAGTTTTTCTGGCTGACCGGATCCAGAAACTTATTCAGGACAGAGAGAAGATTGTGCTGCCCACTGGCACCCTGGACATCACGCTCTACCGGGACGATTGGAGTCTGGCCAGTCAGAATCCGGTGGTTAAAAAAACCAGCATTGCCTTTCCCATAGAGGAGATGGTGGTGGTTTTGGTGGACGATGTTATCTTCACTGGCCGTACCATCAGGGCCGCCATGGATGCCTTGATGGATATCGGCAGGCCGCAGTGCATCCAATTGGCTGTTCTGGTTGACCGGGGTGGGCGGGAGTTGCCGATCCAGCCAGATTATGTAGGCATGGACATTCAGGTTAAAGCCGATGAACATGTGCATGTGCGCCTTGCTGAAAAAAACGGGGCCGATGAAATTTTGCTTGTTGGTTAGCATTGATTTGTAGCGGCCCCTTAAGCCGTTGCCGGAAAAGGGTAACCGATCACGGGGCAACCCCACAAAGGTCAAATAACCACGGAATCACCCTTCGGGTATAAGTTTCGTTTTGAGCAGACAAGCTGCTCAACTCAGCTAAAAGCGGCCACAGGGTGCCGCAGGTTGCGGCAAGCGGGACGGCGATGCGTACATTTGGTACGTGAGCTGGACCGATCGCCGCAAGATGAGGTGCCCTGTGATCGCTTGACAAGGAGATCATGGATCAGGAATCCAATTCAGGGGTGGATTTGCAGCAGATCAGGCTGCGGATCAGGGAGAAGCAGCGAAGTTACGCGAGCTATGATCTTAGCCCCGCGCAAAACGACTTGTTGCGTGCTTTTTTTGATTTGGCTCAGGAGTTTGACTCCAATGAAGATTTTTACCGGGTCTGCGTGGTAGCGCTCTCAGAATTTCTTGGCTTGCACAGTCGACTTTATTTTTTTGACAAGGAGCAGGAAAAGCTGATTCTTGTCTGCGAAAGCCGGAGGGGGCTTCTGACGCCGCCGGTTGTTGCCCCGGATCATGTCCGGTTGGCCTTTAAAAGTTACGAAAGTGAACACTCGCTCTTGGTGCCGATTCATTGCAAGCCATCCTCTGATCGACATGATGAGGAGACGCAACCGGTAAAACTGCAGGTAATGGGGGTTATTGAGGTATATCCTCTGGAGAAAATTTCCCGGGCGGATCGGTTTTTTCTGCGTAAATATACGAATCGCATCGGCTATAATCTGCACAATCGCTTGATTGCGCACGAAAATGTCAGGCACCTTCACTTTATCAATAATCTGGTGATGGATATTGAACACAATGTCATCACCCCTAACATGTATTTCAAACATCTGTTTAATCAGCTTAAGGCCAGCATCGAGGATGTTGACGGGCTGGAAAGGTTGGTTCTTGGCTGCAATACAGTCCAGGGAGTGCCCAGTGTAAACTGTGATCTGGTGCTTAGCAAGGTGAGTGCCCTGCACCGTAGCCTGCTTGGCAACCATCGGGAGTTGTTGGAACATCATGCCAATTATAGCCTTTTTCTTGAGAGCCTGCTCAGGCGGGATCATTTTGCCCAGGGCCGTTTTGTGTTGCATCCCCGGAAATGCTCCATTGATCGTGAGATTGTCTCCCCACAGCTTGAGCATTACCTGAGCAGATTCGCAGCTCGGGGGATTGTGGTGGAAAAGCCTGAAGATATGCAGGAGGAGGAGCTCTTTTTGCGGGTGGATGTTGGCTTGCTTTCACAAGTCTATGCCAATCTTTTTTCCAACGCCGTTAAGTACACCGGTAAAATAACGAACCGGAACGGGGAGCCCCGGAAAGCTATGACTTATGGCCGCGAGCTGCTGGCTGATTATTTTGGCCCTGGCAAGGCAGCGGTCAAGTTCAACGTGTTTACCACCGGGGAGCATCTTTCTGAGGTTGAAGCGAAAACCGTTTTTGTCGATGGTGTTCGTGGGGAACGGGGCAAGTCGCGGCCCGGAAAAGGGCATGGTCTGGCATTTATCAAGCAGGTGGTGGAGATTCATGGCGGAGTGGCGGGTTACGAGGCCACGGAAGAGGGGAATAATTTTTATTTCATCCTGCCTCTGTCTGATCCCAGTCTGCTACTGTCATAAACTCGTCTTTTTCTCTTCCACATAATGGGCGGCGGCCAGGGCGGCGGTGCAACCATCCGCTGCGGCAGTAATGATCTGCTTGGCGTATTTTTCCTTGAGATCGCCAATGGCAAAGATGCCCGGGATGTTGGTGGCGCATTTGTCATCAGCAAGCACATAGCCGTCGGCATTCATCCGGGTGCTTGCCGGAACTAAGGAATTGTTCGGTGCAAAACCGATAAAAACAAAGACCCCATCAGTGGCCAGGGTGCTGGTTGTGCCATTCAGGGTGTTCTTGGTAATCACCCCGTTTACCCCTTGGGTATCTGCCTGAATCTCTGATAGAACCGTGTTCCATAGGACGGTGATCCGCTTTTCCTGTCGCACCCTTTTCTGCAAGATCATCCCCGCCCGAAAAGCATCCCGGCGATGGGCGATATATACTTGTCTGGCGAGCTTGGCCAGATACAGAGATTCCTCCAGCGCACTGTCGCCGCCGCCCACCACTACCACGGTTTTGTCGCGGAAAAAGAAGCCATCGCACACGGCGCAGTAGGAAACTCCGCGGCCATAATATTGGTCTTCTCCGGGGATACCCAATTTTTTTGGGCTGCCGCCAGTGGCAAGAATAACCGCATGGGCGGTAAGTATCTTGCTGTTATCCAAGATGACGGTGTGCTGGGTAAGTCCAGGTTCAACGGCAACAACTTCATGATTCCGCACTTCAAGGGCATAGGCGGCCGCATGTTGGGAAAATTTCAGGGCCAGTGCCGCGCCGCTGATTTTCTCGGTGCCTGGCCAGTTCTCCACCTCATCGGTGTTGTTCAGCTGGCCTCCGGGGATGCCTTTTTCGAGGAGTACTGTTTTGAGGGCGGCTCGTTGGGCATAGATGCCTGCGGTATAGCCGCCCGGGCCACCGCCGATGATGATGAGGTCGTAGAGAGTTGTTGTGGGCATGGGAAATTCCTGAGTAAATGGGTTGGAGGATGGGCATGTTGTTGGATAGCTGCAAGCAAAAGCTTGATTTGGAGTACCCCTGTCTCTGGGTGTATAAGATCATAGGCCGGAAGCAGGAGGATCTGCAAGTGGCCATTGTCGAGATTGTTCAGGCGCGGGAATGTCTGATATCCCTGGCCAATGCGAGCAGCGGCGGAAAGTACCTGTGTCTGGACGTGGAGCTTGTGGTGCTCAGCGCCGAAGATCGCGAGGCCCAGTATCTTGCCTTTAAAGAGCATCCCGCGGTGGTTATGGTGTTGTAGGTTAGTCGTAATCGTTCACCAGGGGTACCAAAATTTAAGATAAACTCACCGTAAGCGTTCAGCAGTGCTGCAG
>DOZO01000032.1:3221-14151 GCA_003517965.1 Desulfobulbaceae bacterium | reverse complement strand
GTGGTGCTGCTGAACGCTTACGCTTAGTCCAACACCTCGAAGCCGATGGCGGTGATAGCTTGTTTGATGGAGGCCATGGGTACCTCCTGGCTCTGGTTGAAGGTGGCCTCGTTGTTTTCGAGGTCGATTTTCGCCTCGCTGATGCCAGCGATGGCGTTGAGCGCCGAAGTGACCGAGGTCGCACAGTGGCCGCAGCGCATACCCTTGATTTTAATGGTTGGCATGGGAAAACTCCTTGGGATTGGGTATTGTTGAATAGTTGCAAAATACTTTGAGAAGGCAGAACAAGCAAGGGGATATCTATGACATCATCGATTGTAAAGCAGCGGCTGAATATTAGCGGTATGACCTGCGCCTCCTGTTCTGCCCGGATTGAAAAGGTGGTGGGGGATATGGTCGGGGTGCAGAGCATGCAGGTGAATCTGGCCACGGAGTCGGCGGCGGTTGTCTTTGATCAGGCAGTTGTCAGCCCGCGGCAGATTCGGGAGACCATTGAGCGTCTTGGTTTCAAGGCCCAGGCGGCATCGGTTGGTGGCTCTGATTTTGAGCGTCAGCAGGAGGAGGCTATTGCTCGACTTAAGGCCATGGCAAAACGACTTTATCCCGCCTTGACCTTTGCTGCCTTGCTGCTGATTATTGCCATGGGCGAGATGGTCGGTTTGTCGTTGCCCACTTTTATGGCCCCCCATCAGGCGCCGTTTACCTTTGCTTTTGTCCAGTTCCTTTTGGTTTTGCCAATTATGTGGTCGGGGCGGAATTTTTATCAACTCGGTTTCCCGGCTCTCTGGCGCGGCGCGCCCAATATGGATTCGCTCATCGCCATCGGCACCGGAGCCGCCTTTGTTTACAGTATCTGGGGCCTGGTTGAGATCGGCCTGGGTATTGAGGTTATGGTCAGGGTTATGGACCTGTATTTTGAATCGGCAGGGGTTTTAATCGCTCTGGTTTCTCTGGGCAAGTATCTGGAGGCCAGCTCTAAATTGCGGACCTCGGATGCTATCCGTCAGCTCATGGCCCTGACTCCAGAGGAGGCCACTCTGCTCGTTAATGAAATGCAGACAAAAATTCCTGTGGTGGAGATTGAGAAGGGCGATATCCTGCTGGTCAAGCCGGGTGAGCGCATTCCGGTGGACGGTTCGGTGGTTAAGGGGAGTTCCAGTGTGGATGAGTCCATGCTCACCGGAGAATCCCTGCCGGTTTCCAAAAAAGTTGGCGATCCGGTGGCAGGCGCTACCCTGAACAAGAACGGCTTATTGCAGATACGGGCTGAGAGGGTGGGGCAGGACACGGTGCTTGCCCGGATCATCAGCATGGTGCGTGAGGCCCAGGGCTCCAAGGCGCCTATTGCTAATCTGGTGGATCGCATCAGCCTGTATTTCGTGCCTATCGTTATTGTCCTGGCGATTTTTGCCGGCTTGGCCTGGTATTTCATCGGTCAGGCAGAGTTTCCCTTTGCCTTGCGGATCTTCATCGCTGTGCTGGTCATTGCCTGCCCTTGTGCCATGGGCTTGGCCACCCCGACCTCAATTATGGTCGGCACCGGGCGCGGGGCCCAGTTAGGGGCGCTGGTGAAAAGCGGTGAGGCCTTGGAGATGGCGCAGAAGATTGACGTCATTGTTTTTGATAAGACCGGAACTCTGACCTATGGCCGACCGGAATTGACCGACCTGTATCCGCTGTCACCTGAGATGGATGACGATCAGATTCTTATGCTGGTTGCCAGCGCCGAAAGCGGTTCGGAACATCCCCTGGCCGAGGCTATTGTCAACGCGGCCAGGGAAAAGGGGCTGGCTCTGGCCGAACCTGATTATTTTGAGGCAGTTCCCGGTAAGGGGATCAGGGCTTTGGTGCGGGGTGTGAATATTTTGCTTGGTAACTTGGAGTTCATGGTTGAGCAGGAGGTTACGGGAGTGGTTGAGGTGGTTGCGCAAAAAGCCCATGGCTTTGCCAAGGTTGGCAAGACCGCGCTTTACTGCGCGGTGGATGGCAGGCTGGTTGCGCTGCTCGCCATTGCTGACCGGCTTAAAGCCGAGGCGCCCGCGATCATTCTCGGCTTAAAAAAAATGGGGATCAAGGTATTCATGCTCACCGGCGATAATGAAATTACCGCCAGAGCCATCGCCGCCCAGGCTGGAATCAGCGAGATTTTTGCCCAGGTGCTGCCGGAGCAGAAGCTGGAAAGGGTGGCGGCCTTGCAGGCAGAGGGGTTCAGGGTCGCCATGGTGGGTGACGGCATCAACGACGCGCCAGCTTTGGCCAGGGCCGATGTTGGCATTGCCATGGGCACCGGTATCGATGTGGCCATTGAATCCGGTGATATTGTTTTGATGAAAGGACTGCCTGGTCTGCTCACCGCGCTTTCCTTAAGCCGAGCTACCATGCGCAATATCAGGCAGAATCTCTTTTGGGCTTTTATCTATAATATCATCGGCATTCCGGTGGCGGCTGGGGGGCTGTATCTCTTCGGTGGGCCGACCTTGAATCCCATGATTGCTGGTGGGGCCATGGCTATGAGTTCGGTTTCTGTGGTTTCCAATGCGCTAAGATTGCGTTTTTTCAGAGATCTTTAAGGTTTACGGACTAAGGCCTGTGAAAACATACCGCTTGCGTTACCTGGCTGATCATGGTAAAGGCCATAATTTATTAAGGAACACTGCATAATGACGACCTTTTCTGACCTTGGCATTCATCCCGATATCATTACCGCTCTTGACTCCCTTGGCTTTACTGCGCCAACCCCGGTTCAGGAACAGATCATTCCGATTCTTCTTGAAAAACCGGTGGATATTGTCGGCCTGGCCCAGACCGGCACCGGCAAGACCGCAGCCTTTGGCATCCCTCTGGTACAGCTCTGCAAACCGGATACCCGCAAGACCCAGGCTCTGGTACTTTGCCCGACCAGAGAACTCTGCATGCAGGTGGCTCGCGACCTCAATGCCTTTGCCAAAAATCTTTCCGCTATCAGGGTCTGCGCTGTTTATGGCGGAGCCAGCATCGACAACCAGATCCGTACCCTGCGGCAGGGCGTCCAGATTATTGTCGCCACCCCTGGTCGGTTGCATGATCTGATGCGCCGTCAGGAGATTGATCTTTCTGCCATCAGTTCGGTGGTTTTGGACGAAGCCGATGAGATGCTGCAAATGGGCTTCCAGGACGAGCTGAACGCCATCCTTGCCCAAACTCCAGATGACAAACACACCCTGTTGTTTTCCGCCACCATGCCACAAAGCGTGGCCTCAATTTCCAAAAAATACATGAAAAATCCACTGGAGATCACGGTGGGTACCCGCAATGCCGGTTCGGAAAATATCCGACACATCTACTATATGGTGCACGCCAAGGACCGCTACCTGGCCCTGCGCAGACTGGTTGATCTCAACCCGGACATGTATGCCATTATCTTCTGTCGTACCCGCCAGGAGGTGAACGAGGTTGCGGACAGGCTCGGGAAGGACGGCTATAATGCTGACCCGCTCCATGGCGAACTCTCCCAGAGCCAGCGCGATTATGTGATGCAGCGTTTTCGCGGTAAATCGGTGCAGTTGCTGGTGGCCACCGATGTGGCGGCGCGCGGCCTTGACGTCACCGACCTTACCCACGTGATCAACTACAACCTGCCCGATGACAGCGCTAACTATACCCACCGCAGTGGTCGTACCGGACGGGCTGGCAAAACAGGGATTTCCATCTCCATCATCCATATGCGCGAGCGGTTCCGTATCAAGGAGATCGAAAGCAAGCTGAAAAGGCAGTTCGAACTGGGCCGGATTCCGTCCGGTCATGAAGTCTGCACCATCCAGCTACTTCATAAGATCGAGACCATCAAAAATGTCGAGGTCAATACAAGTCGGCTGGCTCCTTTCATGGAAACTATTACCAAGGCTCTGGCCGATCTTGACCGCGACGAGTTGATTCTGCGCTTTGTTTCCCAGGAGTTTGACAGTGTCCTGGCCCATTACCAGAATGCCCAGGATATCAATGTCTCGGATAAAGGAAGAGGTCAGGACGATGATTACCGGCGCTCGGAGAGCAGGTTTTCCAGGCAGGATCGCCCGGATAGCAGATTTGCCAGACAGGATCGTCCAGAAAGCAGATTCCCCCGGCAGGATGAGCGTGAGCGGGTAAATTTCAGCAGGTTTTATCTGAATATCGGCGAGAAAGACGGACTCTCTCCGGCGCGACTCATCGGGCAGATCAATGACGCCAGTGGCTCAGCCTCCATCAAGGTCGGTCGCATAGAGATTCTGGATCATACCGCCATGCTGGAAGCAGACAGCCGGTTTGCCCCAAAAGTCCTTGCGGCGTTCAATAGCCTCAAGATCAATGGCCGTGATGTTGAGGTGAAGACCCTCGATATCGCCAAAGGTCGCCCGGCAAAACCAGCTTATCCAGGACGCAATAAAGGGCCGAATTCGTTCAGGCCATCCACCTCGTACAAGCCCTTAGCCGTTTCCAGGCCCTCTACGCCCGCCAAGCCTTATCCCTCGGCCAGGCCGCCTTCAACCTCGACTTCCACTCGACCAACAACTGCTCCCAGACCACCATCTGCGGGAATTCCCAGGCGGGGTAAGAAAAAACCCTACTCGGAGTAAGGTTTGGTGGTAGACAGGTTAGAATTCAACCTTCCAGTATCCGACTGATTTCAGAGGATAGTTCCATAACCGCAAAGGGTTTGCTGAGCATGGCTACAAAACCGTAATCCCGGTAATTGGCCATCACTGGGTCGTTGCTGTAGCCGCTGGCCACGATAACTTTGGCCAGAGGATTTAAGGCGAGCAGCCCTTTGATTGCCTCCTGGCCGCCCATGCCGCCTGGAATGGTAAGGTCCATGATGGTCAGGTCGATGGGAGTGCCGGCGTCCAGGTATTCCTGGTAAAGTCGAATAGCTTCTATGCCATCCGTAGCCAGAACTACCGTGTAACCAAGGTACTCGAGAATGTTCTGAGTGAGTACCCTGATTGTCTTATCGTCGTCCATCACCATAATTCTGTTTGATCTTGCCGTTTTCTTGATTTTGACCATGTCTTTACCGGTTATTTGCTCTTTGGGTGAAGCAGGCAGCCAGATAGTGAAGGTGGTGCCCAGTCCCTCCTCTGATTCCACCGTGATCCGGCCACCGTGTTTGATCACGATGGAATGGGTGATGGCGAGTCCCAGCCCATTTCCTTTTTCCTTGGTAGTAAAGTAGGGGTCGAAGATACATTCCAGCAGAGAAGCGGGAATGCCAGACCCGCTGTCACGGATGGCAATGCTGACAAAGTCTTCCGACTCCACAGTATTATTTTTTTGAGGGAGATTGTAGCAGGTAATGTTTATTATTCCGCCGTTTTGCATGGCCTGTGCCGCATTGAGGATAATGTTCTGGATTACCTGACTGATCTGCCCTGAATCCATCTGAATCGGCCAGAGATCAGTGGGCAGGTTAAATTCGCCGCGCACATTGCTACCCCTTAAGACAAATTCGGTGGAGTCCCTGATTACCTCGTCTATGGCAGCCAGTTGCTTGATCGGTTCGCCCCCTTTGGCAAAGGTCAGGAGTTGGTCGGTAAGAGTTTTGGCTCGGAGGGAGGCTTTTTTTGCGGATTCCAGCAGGGATCTGGTGTC
Organism: Desulfobulbaceae bacterium; assembly: GCA_003517965.1. GTDB lineage: Bacteria > Desulfobacterota > Desulfobulbia > Desulfobulbales > Desulfurivibrionaceae > Thiovibrio. Next base: position 8,547 of record DOZO01000032.1, on the reverse strand, counting down.
TGCATCGCCTTGGGCCAGGCGTAGGGCAAGGTCGATATTGCCCAGAATGGCGGTCAGGATATTATTGAAATCGTGGGCTATCCCTCCGGCCAGCACCCCCACCGACTCCAGCTTTTTTACCTTGAGCAGGTCTGTGGTCATCCGGTTTTTTTCGGTTTCATCGCGAAAAACCAGAACCGCACCCACCAGTTCGCTAAGCTCGTTGTGGATGGGGGCGGCGCTGTCGGCGATCTCCCGTTCCACCCCATTCCTGTCAGTAAGCAGTGCTCTGGCTGGAAGCATGAAGACCTGATTGGTCCGCAACACCCTGGCAACCGGTGTTTCCAGTGGACAACGGGTGTCACCGTCCAGCAGCTGGAATATCTCATCCAAGGGTCGACCCAGCGCTTCGTGGTGTTCCCAGCCGGTTAGTTGTTCCGCCACCTTGTTGAGCAGGACCACCCGGCCCTTGATATCGGTGCTGATTACTCCGTCGCCGATACTGCGCATGGTCACCAGTAAACGTTCTTTCTCAGCGGCAAGCTCGCCTTCGGCATGATGGCGTTCCACCATCTCCCGATGCAGATCAATGACCGCCTCGGTCAGTTCCATGGTACGCTCTTGCACCCTGGATTCCAGCAGGTCGTGGGAGTTTTGCAGCTCTTCTTCCACCTTTTGGCGTCTGTTGATTTCTTGTTCTAAGGGACGAATGGCCATGAACCTGAGGAGAATCCATAGCACTATGCCGAGAAAGGAGGTGAGGGCGATAGACAATAATATCAGGTTTCGTTTGAATCGTTGGAGGGGCGCTTCGGAGATGTTTCGATCTTTGACGATTTCGAGGGTAAGGAGATGCTGGCCTTCGAAATAGATCGGGGTGCTGGCAATAAGAAGATCGTTGGAAGGAAGGAAATTTTCGAATTCGGCCAGGGATTCCCCTTTAGGGAAGAAAGCATGGATGGCTTTCACTTCTGGATTGTTGCGTCCCCATTGGAGGAGGAATTGTTCCACCTTGCTGAACTCCTGCTTCAGCATGGGTTCGATCACAAAAGCGCCGACCAGCTCCAGCTCGTGCCTGGTTTTTTCGTCTTGTTCCAGAGCAGAATTGCGTTGCTCCCGCAAAAAGAAAAAAGTGTCCAGCCCGATCAAAAACAGAGCCAGAACCAGGATAAAGGCGAGAAGAGTTCGCAAGTATTTGCGGGAGGAAGGTAGCATGGCCTATTTCCCGGGTAGGGGAGCAGAATTGGCAGTGACCTGGCAGAGACGACGAACTATGTCATAATCCCGGTCGGTAGCTGGGGCCATGCCAGTGGCGGTTTTCTGGATTGGGGTGAGGATGGCCGGATCTTTGAGTTGTATCAGGGCCTTGCGCAGGACTTTTACCAGCGGGACTGGCAGATGTTTGCCAGCCAGAAAGAGATGTTCGGGGATGGGCGGGCTCTTGGCCAGAACCCTTAAGCCTCGGTGGGCGTATTCGAGAAATACTTCCTCCTTTAAGCCGCCAGCATCGTAAAAGCCGCCCAATATCGCCAAGGCCACATCGTTGTGGGAGGCAAGAAAACTGTAACGGCTGAGCCGGTCGATTTCTACCCCAGCTTCCCGCAGCATGTTTTGGGGCACCAAGGTTCCCATGGTAGATTCGTTGTCGGCGAAGGCGAAGCTTTTGCCGACAAGATCTTGGAGGGTTTTGATCGGTCCGTCCTGCCGTACGGCGATTATTCCGTGGAACACGGTTTTGCCGTTGCCCTCCATCATTGCGAGAATATTTTTCGTCTCGTGGCGTTTGGTCACCTGAACATAGCCAAATGGCCCGACAAAGGCAAGGTCGGCCCGGTCTTCACTCAGTCGTTTCTCGTGTTCTTTATAGGTGGTGGAAATTCGGATCTCTATTTTTCGCCCACCCTTTGTTTCCAGATAGTGGGCCAAGGGGGTAAACCGCCGCACCAGTTCCGGCGCGGGCAGATAGGGATGAATCCACAGCTCAAGGGGTGGCTGGGTGGCAGCCTGAATTGGGGTGGATAACAGCAGGCAGAAGAGGCTGAGCAGAGAAATAAGCCTGGCAATGAGTGCGGGTGAAAAAATCACAGGCATTTCCCTCTCTTTAAGGAGCCCTTAAGAATGCATTATAAGCAAAATTATAATTTCAGAATAGCATGGGGTGGAACAAAATCAAGTTTTCTTTTATTTTTAGTAATTTGTAAGGGCGGCAATCAATCACTGCGAGATGGTGAAATCCCAACCCATTTCCAGTGCCAGCCATTGCGGGAGAAGCATTAGGGAGCGGGAAAAATCCAGGCCTGTGTTTTCGATATGATCTTTTATGGCCTGGGGAAACGGATGCGCTGCCCTCACCACGGATCTGAGCATGGTCGGAGGGTCTTCCGCAGATGCAGGATCGTTTGCTGTCCAACAGGACAGGGGAGACGAGCAGACAAAATGGGTGCGGCATACGACGGGTCTCACGGGATAGACACTGCATACGCCATTGACATCAAGCGGGCAGGAATGGTCGTAGCTGGAAAGATCTGCCTGTTCGTCGAGGCTGGAGGATGGATGTCTGCCCGGTTTGGCATTATCCCATTCATGCCATTGTTGCGTGCGCAGGCGAAGATCGTTTATCTGCTCTGCGGAAAATTCTCGCCGGATGTATTGCGCCAAGGTCTGGGCCTCGGCAATGCTGGTAAGGATATGATATCGGCAACAATGACAACAGCCGGATTTGCAACTTGGCACGATACTCTCTTCGCGACATAACCGATCCAGCTCGCAGACAATTGCTTTATCCAGCGAAGCATAAACGCCAATGACGAAATTTTCTTGCAGGGCAATGGGGATATCGGCTTTAAATTCATTAGGCGCCGTAGATAACTTGTTATTCTCAATCAAATTTATCATTTTTCCTTTTTTCGGAGGGAACCACAGAGGTACACAGGACAACAAGCCAGACCGTTGTAACCCACCGACTGGAGTTATTGCGGGGCAACGTTTGCGCAAATGGCTTTCAAGGCCTCGATGGGATATGCATACTTAAGTGCCCCCATGGGCATATGGTTCAGCTTTTTGATGATACCGGGTATAGCGGGGCTATGAATACCACCCTGACAAACAGAACACATTTGCGCCGGGCAATGAAAAGCAAATTTGCGTGCCACGAACCCAGACAAGCAACAGCAGGTTCTGATTCCGCAAGGGAGGCTTTGCTTAGGCCCATCTCTTTCTGAAGTTTTTTTGTACACCGAATTAGTTGCATGTTTTTTAACAAGTTATTCAGCTTTTCTGGTCATCTCCGCAGCGAGAAACGTTCGCGCCCTACTTGCCAAGCCCCACAAGCATAAGTAGCTCATACGAAAGTGCGGCAACCAGACCAGCGGCGGGAAGGGTTAAGACCCAGGCCATGACCATGCTCTGGGCCACGCCCCAACGGACGGCGGACAGCCGCTTGCTGGAACCTACCCCGAAGATGCTGCCGGAGATGACGTGGGTGGTGCTTACCGGCATACCGAAGTGGCTGGTCACAAAAAGGACGATGGCAGACGAGGTTTCGGCGGCAAAACCGTGCACCGGCTCCAGCCGGATTATCTTGTGCCCCATGGTTTTGATGATGCGCCAGCCACCTACGGAGGTACCCAGGGCCATGGCGGCGGCACAGGATAACACTACCCACAGAGGAACTACTGGTTCAGGAATCATCCGGGCGCTTACTAAGGCCATGGTGATGATGCCCATGCTTTTTTGGGCGTCGTTTAAGCCGTGAGTAAAGGCCATGGCTGCGGCGGAAACAATCTGTAGATTGCGAAAGCTGGCGCTCACTCGACCAGGATGCACATGGGCAAGGGTTTTAAAAATACCGCCCATCAGCAGGAACCCGAGGATAAAGCCCATGGCCGGAGAACCAACCAAGGGAATAAGCACCTTGTGGACAATCCCGTTCCAGAGCACCGAAGGCAGCCCGCCGTGGATGATGGCCGCGCCGCACAAGCCGCCGATCAGGGCATGGGAAGAACTGCTGGGGATGCCGTATTTCCAGGTGATCAGGTTCCAGACGATTGCCCCGAGGATGCCGGCCAGGATAACCAACTGGAAGGCATGCTGGTTTGAGCCAAGCTCTTGGGGATAGGCTTGTTCCAGCAGAGCACGGTTGCTGTTGGCCAGTTCTTCCGGTTTCAGCTTGCTGGAGTTCTTGGCCTTGGCCACCGTTTTTGCTTTGAGCGAGATTCCGGCGAATCGTTCGGCTGTGTAAAGATCGGTTTGGGTGATGATGCGGTTTAAGTCAGCCACCACAGCGGCCTGCAACTCTGGAGAAGGAGAGTCGCCCAAGGTATATGGCCTGATTAGCTCCTGGGTTGCGGAGGAAAGTTGTTGGGCCAGATATTGGGAAACCGGATCAGCGGGCTGCCGCAATCTGGCGGTAAATTCTGCTGGTTGATGAAGATCGGCAATCTGGAAACGAGCCGTATCAAGTAACCCGCTGGCGACGGTGATTGCTACCTGGGTAGAGAAGAGAGCGCCAACGAAGTTCAGACAGGCCGCCATAATAATGGCTTTTCGCGGGGAGAGTACCCTGGTTGAAACCACCGTGGCGATGGCGTTGGCCGTATCATGAAAGCCATTGATGTAATCGAAGGCCAGCGCGCAGACCACAACCAGCACCAGCAGCAGCGACAGACTAAGCATATTTCACAACCACGCTTTCGATGATATGGGCAACGTCTTCGCATTTGTCCACCGCCGCCTCTATCCGGTCGTAGATTTCCTTCCACTTGATCACCTTGATTGGGTCAGCGTCCGGGGCGTTGAGTAGGTCGGCAAGGGCTTTACGGAACAACGCGTCATGCTCGTTTTCAATCTGGTGGATGTGGATGAAAAGATCCTGAACATTATCCCGGTTGGGCTTGGTGCGCAACGCCTTGATTGCCTCCCGCGTGGCTTCGGTGATCTGCAACAGCAGCATAACCAACGCTCCCAGATCGGGGCGAGATTTAGTAAGCTGGTAGAGTGCCATCCTGCCGGTGCAGGCCTCTATGCAGTCGGTCACATCATCCAGTTCGCTGGACAGGGCATGCAGGTCTTCCTTGTCTAACGGGGTGACAAAGGTGGCGTCGATCCGGTTGGCCAGCTCATGGGTGACGTGATCGGCCTCGCTTTCTATCTCCTTGATTCTGGTTGCATAACGGGGAAGGTTGGCAAAATCATTGACCAGGGCGTGAAATTCCTTGGCCGCATCTACCGCGAACTGCGCCTGCTTTTCAAGCAGCTCGTAAAAGATATGTTTTTTGCTTATGCCGGGTAAACGCATAATCTTGCCTCCTTTGGAATGCAGGAAAATAGTAAGCGTTCAGCAGCACCA
>DOZO01000032.1:2219-3064 GCA_003517965.1 Desulfobulbaceae bacterium | reverse complement strand
GCGCATCTGCGGCACCGCTGAACGCTTACTAAAATATAGCAACTGGAACGATTAATAATAATGGATTCTTAACAAATAAAAAAACGTGATAATCCGTCATTCAGACGGTGTGTCGGAAAGTCCCTTGCCGATGGCATACTTGATAAGGTCGGCCACGCGTTTGATGTTGAGCTTCTTCATCATATTTGCTCGATGATGTTCAACGGTACGCTTGCTGATGTCGAGCTTGTCTGCGATATCCCGGTTGACAACCCCCTCGGCCACCAGTTGCAGGATCTGCTTTTCGCGAGGGGTTAGAATGTCTCCGGCAGCCTTGCGCCAGCGCTTGCAGGAGGTGATGACGTCTTCCGGAAATTCATCGGAAAGATTGGGTGAGAGATAAAAATCTCCCTGTCGCACCATGGCGATGGCTGGCAACAGTTCGGTATCGGAATCTTCCTTGAGCAGATAGCCGTCTGCCCCAGCGCCAATGGAGGAACAGAGATACTGGTCGCCCTTGTGCATTGTGAGCATGAGCACCTTGATCTGAGGGCAGACCTTGCGCACCTCCCGGATTGCCTCAATCCCGCGCAGGTTCGGCATGGAGATATCAAGAATAACCAGATCAGCCGGGGTGGTTTTAAGCAGCTCGATGAGTTCCAAACCGTCGGCTGCTTCGCCAACCACCTTGAGGGTCTGGTTCTCTTCGATCATTTTTTTGACTCCATGCCGGATCAGGGCATGATCATCCGCCAGCACTATGCGACATATTCCCATGACACTCCCTGTAAGCGTTCAGCAGCACCACATCTGCGTTATCGGCACTGCTGCCGATGATAATCTGGCGCTACCGCCGATGATTGACA
>DOZO01000032.1:0-2075 GCA_003517965.1 Desulfobulbaceae bacterium | reverse complement strand
TGCTCATGTGCAATAGCACATTTCGCAGACCTCTTTTGCGCATCTGCGGCACTGCTGAACGCTTACATTCCCTGGTTTACTTGCAATTTGGGTGCCTCTGGTGAACGATTACCTCTTTCTTTTCGCCCAGCCAGAAAAAATTATCTTGATAATCCTCTGTTTCTATACTGCAGTCTGAAATTTTCTGCCGTAAATTTTGTTGGAAGCGCAAAAATCTTGCGGGGGTGTCGTTCATGATTATCAGACAGGCTTTTGCCTTTCAAAACAGATTAGTATGCGTTATAAAGCTGAGTTGAGCAGCTTGCCTGCTCAAACGAAACTTATACCCCCTGGGTGCAAAGCTATGTTGAGCAGCTTGTCTGCTCATACGAAACTTATACCCTCTGGGTGCAAGATAAAGTTTTCCTGGAGTCAGTTATTTTCTTGTCTATGGCTGGAGGCGTATCATGTCTAAGTGCAGCAGTGGAACCTGTGGAAGTAAGAAAGCAAGTGGTTGCGGCTCTGCCGAAGCTGCGGCAGCTCAACAGAATACGGCAATCGCTGCCTCTCTGGATCGGATCAAAAACAAGATTTTGGTGATGAGCGGCAAGGGCGGGGTTGGTAAAAGTACCATTGCGGTAAATCTGGCCCTTGGTCTGGCGGGTAAGGGATACAGGGTCGGTCTTATGGACGTTGATCTCCATGGCCCGGATGTCGTACGTATGCTTGGTCTGTCTGGCCGGATGGACGGCGCTCGCACCAAGGATGGCAAGATGCCACCTCTGCAATACAATGACCAGCTCAAGGTCATCTCGCTTGAGAGTATGATGGAAAATCGGGATGAGCCGATCATCTGGCGCGGGCCTTTAAAGAATCAGGCAATCCGCCAGTTTATCGCCGATGTTAATTGGGGCGATCTCGATTATCTGATTATCGATGCTCCCCCCGGTACCGGTGATGAGCCCATGACCGTGGCGCATACCATCAAGGACGCCAAAGCCCTGGTGGTGACCACCCCCCAGAATATAGCCCTGGCCGATGTGCGTAAGTCCATGAACTTCTGCAAGCACGTTTCTATGAAGATTATCGGGATCGTAGAGAACATGAGCGGTTTTGTCTGTCCGCATTGCGACAAGACGGTGGATATCTTCAAGACTGGCGGCGGTGAGCAACTGGCGCATGAGTTTTCCGTGCCTTTTTTGGGCAGTATTCCTGTTGATCCCAGGGTGGTTATTGCGGGAGATGATGGCATACCCTATCTTTCGTCCGGGGGCACAAGTCCGGCCATCCAGGCTTTTGCGGAATTTCTGGTCAGGGTTGAAAAAGAGCTGCCCGTTAATGTTGGAGCTATCCCCATGGTCAAGCCTTTGGCCAAGGCCGGATCGAGTTGCGGCTGTGGCAGTGGTCCTTGCAACCCAACCACCTGTGATTGTTGAAAACGGTGCCGATATGATCGTTAAACAAATTACCGTGGGCTCCATGGCTGTGTGCTGTTATGTGGTGGGCTGCGAGGAGACCAAAAAGTGCTGCATCATTGATCCCGGCGGCAGCGAGGAGAAGATTCTTTCCTTCTGCCGAGGAGAAGGGCTCAGCGTCGAGGCGATTATCTGCACCCATGGCCATCTGGATCATGTCTGCGGCAATGCCGTAATCCAGAAGGCTACCGGCGCGCCCATCCTCATGCACGCGGCGGATGCCGAGTTTTTTGCCAGACCTGAGATTATTGATTATTTTTCCATGCTCGGCCTGCCGCCCTCGCCGCCGGTTAACCGAACCTTAATTGATGGTGAGAAGATTGTCATCGGCAACCTAACCTTGACAGTTCTTCATACGCCTGGGCATACCCCTGGGGGAATCTGTCTCTATGTCGCCCCCCATCTTTTTACCGGTGACACCCTGTTTGTCGAAGGTTTGGGGCGTACTGATTTTCCTGGCGGCGACACCAACCTGCTTCTTGTTTCTATCAACAAGAAGATCCTTACCCTGCCTGCCGCGACCGTGGTCTGGCCCGGGCATGGCTATGGCGGGGCCAGATCTACCGTGGGCGAGGAAGCCCGCCACAACCCCTATCTAAAAGGGAACTGGTAGCAGATGCG
>DOZO01000048.1 GCA_003517965.1 Desulfobulbaceae bacterium | reverse complement strand
GAAAGAGCTTCGCTATAAAGCGATAAATAATGGGACAGTACTTTATCCCAGGTATATGAGTCGTGGATCACCTTGATGGCTGTCTGCTGCATGGCCTGAATTTTTTCGGGATTGTAGCGAAAGGTTTGCAGGGCTGTCTGCATGGCACCCATCAGGGCGGCGGACTTGTGTTCCGGATAGGAAAAACCGGTTTCCCCGTCCTGCACCTTGACCAGCCCGCCGATGTGATGGACGATGGGCAGGTTGCCGAAAAGCTGGGCGATATAGTCGGTAAGGCCGCAAGGCTCATAGCGGGAGGGGATGAGAAAGAAATCCCCCGCCGCGAAGATTCGGCGGGCAAGTTGCTGATCGTAACCCCGCAGCAGACAGATGCGCCCCTGGTTTTTCGGTGTTGCGGCCAGAGCGGCCAGAGCCGCCTCAATATCCTTACTGCCAGAGCCCTGGATCAGCACCTGGAAGTTCTGGTCTAAGGGCAGCAGGGTTTCAAGTGCTCCCAACAGTTTGTCCACCCCTTTTTGGGAGGAGAGGCGACCGACAAAGGTAAACAGCGGGTTGCCAGGTCGATTTTCCAGGGTGCCTGTCTGACGGACTGTTTTAAGTTTGTGCTGGGCCAGATCTTTGATCAAGCTCTGGCGGCATTTTGCCTTGCCAGCCAGATCGCCGGTGGCGGGGTTGAAGGCGGCGGCCAGGCCAAGGGCCTTTGGTTGGGTGGGGTCAAAATCTGCCGGGTTGATGCCATTGGTCACCCCTTTGAGCACCACGCCCCGGGCCAGAAGCCGGTGACCGAGCCAGCCGGTCAGCAGGTCGTCATCGGTTTCCCGCAGTTCCCGGGCATAGTTTTCGCTCACCGTATTCATGGCCGCATAGGGGGAGGCGGCGAGCAAGGGGTCGAATTTTTCGTCCAGCAGGTTGTTGGTGATCAGTGTCTCCGACAGGCCGGTGATTGCCTCGGCAAAAGGCAGATCGGCAACCTCCTGATGGTAGCCGATCCCGGCATTATGGATGGTCACCACGCAGCCGGTTTTGGCAAAATAATGGCGAAAGCCTTCGCTCTCGCGGAGCATGGCCGGCAGGATGGCGGTATGGCCGTCGTGGCAGTGGATGATCTCGGGGCGCTCCCCCAGCCGGATTATCAGGGCGGCGGTCGCCTTTTGCAGCAGAACATTCATGGCAAAATAGTCAAAATGGCTGGAGCCCTGGTGGTGGAAAGGGTTCAGGGCTTCGTCTTCAGCGGTATAGGTGTAAACGCTCTTTTTTTCCAGATACCGGGCGGCGTCGATAAGATAGATGGCAAGCGCGCCTCTTCCGGTCGCCGCTTTTTCCTTTTTGACAAAGATCCTGACATATTCCTGGCGAGATTCTTCGGCGTAGTCCAGATCGATTTCAAAGGCCAGGTCCAGAGGGATAAACCCCAGTTGTTCGGGGTTCATGAAACCGTAGAGCGGCAGGACTACGCTGACCTTGCGGCCCGAGCGCATCAGGGCTTCGGCCAGTTGCCGGGCCACATCCTTGACCCCGCCCGCTCCAGCCAGGCCGTCGTATTCCCTGGTCAGCATCCAGACGTTGTGGATGGGTTTTTTTCGTGGAGAAGATGATTTCATGCGATGGCCTTTTGCCTGAGCAGATGATCGGCCAGGGTAAGGGCCACCATGGCCTCGCAAACCGGAATGATCCTGGGAATGGCCGATATGTCGTGTCGACCGCCGATGCTTATCGTGATTGGCTCGTGGGCCAGGTTGATGGTCTGCTGTTCCCTGCCGATGGAAGGGATGGGTTTGACCGCGACCCTGGCCACGATGGCGTCGCCGTTAGAGATTCCAGCCAATATCCCGCCTGCGTTATTGGTGGCAAAGCTGTCGGGCAAAATGACATCGTTGTTTGCTGAGCCACGCATGGCGGCGGCGGCAAAGCCTGCGCCAATCTCCACCCCCTTTACGGCGCCGATGGACATCAGTGCTCCCGCCAAGGCTGCGTCGAGTTTTTCAAATACTGGTTCGCCCAGGCCTGCTGGGCAGCCGGTGGCCAGAATCTCGACAATGCCGCCCAGGGTGTCGCCCTCCTGGCGCACCGTCTCGATATGGCTGATCATCCGGGATGCGGCCTCATTATCCGGGCAGAACAGTGGGTTATCATTGATTTCGGCCAGATGACGCCTGTGGGTGGTGATCTCGCCAAGGGCCACGGTGTAAGCAAGGATCGTGATCCCATGCAGAGCGAGGAGTTTTTTGGCTACGGCCCCGGCCGCCACCCGGCCCACGGTTTCCCTGGCTGAGGCCCGGCCGCCACCCCGGTGATCGCGGAGGCCGTATTTGGCCAGATAGGTAATGTCGCCATGCCCAGGCCGGAAGATATACTTGAGCTTGTCATAGGATTGGCTGATGGCATCCTTGTTGAAGATGACCAGGGCAATGGGGGTGCCGGTGGTTTTTCCTTCAAAGATGCCGGAGAGGATCTCCACCGCATCTGGTTCTTTTCTTGGGCTGGAGGCAGGCCCCCCCCTACCGGGTCGCCTGCGATCCAGTTCCGTCTGGATATCCAAAGCGGTGAGTGGCAGACCGGGAGGGCAGCCGTCCAGAGTGGCGCCCACGGCGGGGCCATGGGATTCGCCCCAGGTGGTTACGCGAAAAACAGAGCCAAAGGTATTTCCTGCCATGGTCAGCACCTAATAAAATGTGGGGTCATTGG
>DOZO01000025.1:11981-32574 GCA_003517965.1 Desulfobulbaceae bacterium | reverse complement strand
GCCGAGGGTGTAGAGGATGTTGACCGTGAAGATATAATCCGGGCCGGGCTCGAAATTACGGCCCAGAGCGGTAAAAAGATCTGGATCAAAAGGCCCGGCTCCGACCCGATCCACTACATAGACGGCTTTGCTGGCCCAGGCGTTCAGCCTGCTTAAAGCCCCTTGCAGATCCTCTACCGACAGGGAGCGGGAGGCGATAGCCACCTCGTGGCGGACAAGGCCCAGTGCCTGCCAATCATCGGCCCAGGAGGCCTGGATGGTTTTGATATTGTCCAGTCCTGTGGCCTGCGCCTGTTTGTCCAATTCAAGCAGCATGGCGACGGAATAATCCAGCGCGGTTACCTGACGAACCTGACTGGCCAAGGGGATGGCCAAAGTGCCGGGGCCGCAGCCTACATCAAGCACAGTCCAGTTCGGCTCGGTCTGAATATGAGCCATGACTTGGGCGACAAAGGGCGAGTCGAGGTTGCGCTCGGCAAACGAAGCGGCCCGGCGGTCCCAGTCACTGCGGTTTTTTTTCTTCCAGGATTTGTGCCCCCTGAACTCCCGCCACATTCTGTTCCAATCAATATCCTGATAGCGCATTGGTATTTATCAGCAAACTATCGTTGCAGGAAAAGGGCGATAAAGACCAGGGCTGCTACCAGGACTCGGTAGTAGGCGAAAATGGCAAAGCTTCTGGCCCGGATGTATCGCATGATAAAGGAAATGAACAGATAGCCTGAGATCGCGGAGGCGAAAAAACCAATGGCGAACAGGACGCTTTGCCCACCCATCAAGCCCTGGGCGAGGATTTCCGGAATTTTGTAAACCCCGGCCCCGAAGATGATAGGGGCAGAAAGCAGAAAGGAGAAACGAATCGCCGCCTGCCGGGTAAGGCCAAGGGCCAGACCGCAGGTGATGGTGCTGCCGCTGCGTGAGACCCCGGGGACGATGGCGCAGGCCTGGGCAAGGCCAATGAGCAGGGCATCAAGCAGGGTTATAGTGCCAAAATCACGGACACGCTTGCCTGCCTGATCCGCAAGCAGTAGGAGCAATCCAACTCCGGCCAGAACTGCCGCCACCATGCCTGGATGGCGAAAGTTATTCTCCGCGATATCTCCCAGCAACAGCCCGGCCATAACGCCGGGGATGGTAGCAAGGCAGATATACCAAGCCATGTTGCGCAGTTTTCTTGCCTCATCCTTTTCTGGGTAGAGGCCAAGCACCGCCCTGCCCATCTGCCAGAAATCATCGCGAAAATAAATGACGATGGCCAATAGAGTGCCAAGATGCAGGGCCACGTCAAAGGTCAGCCCGGCTTCGTTGGCCCCAAAAAAATAATGGGCCAGAGCCAGATGACCGGAGCTGGAGATGGGCAGAAATTCCGTGGCGCCTTGAATGATGCCAAAGATGGCAGAGGTAAAAATATTCATGATCCGACTCTATTATGTGAGAGGATAGATGTGTCTGCATAAAAAAAAGCCCGGCCATTGGCCGGGCTTTTGCTGACCATGATTCAGGTCTGGCAAGGGGAATTAGCAGCCCTCGACAGCCTTTTTCTTTTTAGCAGCTTCGATCTTGCCGCCCTTTACCATTACCTTATCGCCAACCTTGGCAGCACCCTCAGCCTTGGTCTCGGTGCCATCCGCACAGGTTACCGTAACGGCGGTGCCTGCAACCACCTTAACTGTGCCTGCACAGTCAGCGGCGAAAGAAGCTACGGCGCTGCTTGCTACAAATGCCAAAGCCATTGCCAGGGAAATCATTTTTTTGCTCATTTGTCTCTCCTCTTGGTTATATTTTAAAAGCCTTCTCTGTCTGCTCCATGTTGCAATAATGAATTACTATTCATTTATATATACGACAGGAACTCAGGATGTCAACCGGAAAAAAACTGGCCCGTTTTTTATTTCAGGATAGCATTAAGATCATTAACCAGGGTCTGGTGATTGACATAGCCATCGTAACGCTTGACCACATTGCCCTCTTTGTTGATCAGAAACGAAGTGGGAATGCCAAGGATACCGCCAAAGGCAGGGATAATTGCCGAATCTCCCAACAGAACCGGATAGTTGATCTCCATTTTCTGAGCAAATTTATCAACTATGGAAGCGCCTTCCTGGTCGGTGGAGATACCGATCACGGTGAAGCCTTTTACCCCGTATTCCTTTTGGAGCTTGATAAAATCCGGTATTTCCTTGCGGCAGGGAGGACACCAGGTGGCGAAGAAATTGATCAGTATCGCCTGCCCCTTATAGGCGCTGGATTTGACCATAGCGCCATCTTTTACTGAAGGCAGAGTAAAGGCCGGCATCTTGCTGGCAGCCTGGGCAGCGCCGGCCAGCAGGCCGCAGAGGGCCAAGGTGATGGTGAACAGCCGCATTTGCCCAGCCATGGTTTTCATGATCCGCATGGGTTTCTCCTGAATATATATGCCGTTGGCACTATTTTATTTACACAAAACAGATCCTCTTTAACCTCTTTTGCCGGGAAACAAAAGAAGAAAATTGGTAACTGATGACTCTTGAAATTCATAGAGCCAAGGCTCCCTGACGCAAAAGCTCCCCGCGGGTGGAGATCACCACCTCTCGCGCTGGGATGGCCTTACCTGAGCGGGCAAGGGCTTGGGAAACGATATGGCGCATATTGCCACAGCAGGGCACTTCCATGATGGCCATGGTGATGCTTTTAATCCCGGAGATGGCGAAGATTTCCGTGAATTTCTGGATAGCGCCTTCCACATCGTCGAATTTTGGGCAGCCCAGCATTACCACCTTGCCGCTTAGCAGATTGCGGTGAAAATCCGAATAGGCCACCGGCACGCAGTCGGCCGCGATCAGAAGGTCGGCGCCTTTGAGAAATGGGGCGGTGGGCGGCACCAGGCGGATTTGCAGCGGCCAGTGGCTGAGAGCGGAGCCGGTGGCGGCTCCGAGCTGAACCGGAGCGTTGGCCGACTGGCAGGGGCTGGCCGGGGCAAAGGTCTGCAATCTGGCCGAGGGGCAACCGCCAATCGGCGGAGCCGGGTGGGGTTGTGACGCCGCTCTTTTGCTGAGCAGCTCTTCCACCGCCTCTTCGTCAAAGTCGTCGGCAACCCGTTCGATGATGCGCAGCGCGCCGGTGGGGCATTCGCCCAGGCAGGCACCCAAACCGTCACAATACTTTTCCGCCAGCATCTTTGCCTTGCCATCCACGATCTGCAGGGCGCCTTCCGCGCAGGAAATAATGCACTGGCCACAGCCGTTGCACAAAGATTCGTCTATCTCAATGATCTTTCGCTTGATTCTCATGGCTTGATCTCCGTAATGTCTTGATTGAGCAGCACTTTGGCGGCTAAAGCAGCTCCCGCCCTGGTAAGGAAAGAGCGGTCAATGATCTTTTGCAGATGCCCTGGCGGGGATGGAGCATCCTTTTGTTCTTCTTCCAGATTGGTGATCAGGTCAGCATCGTAGAGCACCTTGAAGTTCATGGTCTCCTCCGGCCTTGGGGTGTGATGATGGCCGATGATATCGCAAACCTCGTCAATAAGCAGTTGCGGCGCGCCCAGAGCAATGAGGATATCCCTGGCCACCGGCGGCCCCTCAAGATGTTGATGTTGGGCCGACGAGCTGTTGTACTTGCGCTCTGATTCCTTGATGCCAATGTCGTGAAGATAGGCGGTGATCTCGACCACCGCAGGATTGCACTCCTCCTGGGTGGAGATATTTTTGGCATGGCGGGCCACCCGGCTGGCATGGCCTATGCGACGGAAATCGTCAGCAAAGTAACGCTTCATCTCCACCGCCACCCGCTCCTTGAGCACTTCCTGTTTCTTGGCCAGCAGCTCCGGGGGCAGAGAGCCCAGACACTGCTCGGCATAAGGACAGTAAGAAGCACAGCCAAAATCGTTGTGGGGATTGAGCATCTTGGTGCCGCACTTGCCGCACTTGCGGCTGGAGTCATCCTTAAAGAACTCGACGCTGCTGCCGCATTTCGGGCAGGTAGCCTCGAATACGGCATTGGCATCCCAGTAGCGGCTGTCCTGGCCTGGGCATTGCATGGCAATCTCCTTATCTGGGATGAATCTGGCGGCGGAGGGAGAGGCCGCCGCCAGATTCATTTTTTTCTTATCCGAGAATGGCCTTCAAATCCTCGGCGGGCGTAGTTACCGGCTTGATGGCGAAGTTTTCCACCAGCACATTCAGCACGTTGGGGGTGATGAAGGCGGGCAGGGTCGGTCCAAGGCGGATATTCTTGATCCCCAGGTTCAGCAGAGTCAGAAGGATGACCACTGCTTTCTGCTCGTACCAGGAAAGCACCATGGAGAGCGGCAGGTCGTTGACCCCGCACTCAAAGGCTCCGGCCAGGGCTACGGCAATCTGGATGGCCGAGTAGGCATCGTTGCACTGGCCCACATCAAGCAGACGGGGGATGCCGCCGATGTCGCCCAACTTCTTGTCAAAGAAGCGAAACTTGCCGCAGGCCAGGGTCAGGACCATGCAGTCTGCCGGAATCTGCTCCACGAGCTCGGTATAGTAGTTGCGTCCGGGCTTGGCCCCGTCACAGCCACCCACTAAAAAGAAGTGGCGGATGGCCTTGGACTTTACCGCAGCGATGACCTTATCGGCCACCCCGAGCACGGTGTTGCGGGCAAAACCAACCAAGACCGTGTCCTTATCCACGGTATCGGTGAATCCTGGCAGAGCCAGGGCCCGGTCGATGACTGGACTGAAATCCTTATCCGCGCCAATATGCGCTACATCGGGCCAGCCGACCAGACCGGTGGTGAAGACGTTGGCCTTGTAGGAATCTTTCGGCTTCTGGATGCAGTTGGTGGTAAAGAGGATGGCCCCTGGAAATTCGGGCATCTCCTTTTGCTGGTTCTGCCAGGCTGTGCCAAAGTGGCCGTAAAAATGGCTGTACTTTTTCAATTCTGGATAACCATGGGTAGGCAGCATCTCGCCATGGGTGTAGATGTTGATCCCCTTGTCCTTGGTCTGCTCAAGGAGCATGGCCAGATCCTTGAGATCATGGCCGGTGACCAGAATACACTTGCCGGGGATATGCCCGAGCGGCACCGGGGTGGGTACCGGATGACCATAGGTGCCGGTGTTGCCAGCATCTAATAATTCCATGGCCTTGAGATTTACCTCGCCACATTTCAGGGCGAGGCCCACCAACTGGTCAAGACCCAGATCCTTGCGGGTCAACTCGCCCATTGCCTCATGGATGTAGGCATAGACCGTCTCATCTTCCTGACCGAGGATGGCAGCGTGATCGGCATAGGCAGCAAGGCCGCGCAGTCCGTACATGGTGATCTGTTTCAAGGATTGCAGATCAGGATTGGCGTCGAGGGTGTTAATGAAGTTCAGGGCTGCGCCTTGTGCTTCCAGCCCAGCCAGAGTGGTGGCCGGGGCAAAGGTGGCTGCCGGAGCAGTGGAATCAACCTTGCCACCTGCAGCCACGACTTTTTTCTGCAAAGACTCGCGCAACTCTACGGTCTTGCGGATCAGTACCTCAAAGCGGCCTGGGTCAAAATCTACATTGGTAAGGCAGGAAAAAATCGCCTCACAGGTGAAACGGTCAATGGCGTTGTCCACAACCCCGACCTTGCGGCCAGCAGTGGCTACCAGACTTAAGCCCTGAACAGCATGGGTCAACAGGTCTTCGAGACCAGCCAGGGGTTCATTTTTTCCACAGACTCCGATGGTGGTACATCCGGTTCCCTTGGCTGCTTGTTCACATTGATTGCAAAACATGGTAATTCTCCTTGGTGGTGGGGTTGAAGGTTTTAGGTAACCCGTATTGGTGCGTTTGTTAAGGAGACTATACGGAGAATTATCCCATTCGGCGTTGACTTAAATCAAGAAGAAAGATATTTTTTGTCTTGTTTGCTTTTTTCTTTTTCTAATCTGGAAGGAGTTATATGGAATATCTCTTGATTATCGGCTCGTACCTGATCGGTTCCATACCATTTGGCCTGGTTTTGGGGAAAGTGGCGGGCGTTGACGTGCGTGCGGGAGGAAGCGGCAATATCGGGGCCACCAATGTTGCCCGGCTGGTCGGGAAAAAGCTTGGGGTACTTACTCTGATCTGCGATGCGCTCAAGGGCATTCTGCCGATGCTGGTTGCGGGTTGGCTACTGGAGAAAGGCGGCCAGCGGGAACTATGGATGGCCCTCTGCGGCGGCGCGGCTTTTCTGGGACATCTCTACCCGTTGTATCTGCAGTTCCGTGGTGGCAAAGGCGTGGCAACGGCGCTGGGCATTTTTCTCTATCTTGCCCCGCTGGCCGCAGTTATTGATCTGCTGATCTTTGGCGGAGTGGTTTACAATTGGGGCTATGTTTCGCTGGGCTCGCTAACTGCGGTTTTGATGATGCCCGGGTTGGTCTGGCTATTGACCGGCTCGGCAAGCAAATCCTTGCTGGCTTTTGCAATCGGGGTGCTGATCTGGGTCAAACACTGGGACAACATTGTCCGGCTAATGAAACATGAAGAAAAAAGCTGGCGAGGATAAGAGGGGCTTTTTGCCTTCTACTCCATAAATTTCTTGTCGGTAGTAATCTTGGCCCTGCTTTGCAGATATGCGAGCCAGGCGCCCATAACCTGCTTCTGTTTTTCCTGGGTCAGCATTTTTCGCAGCGTTTCTTTCTGATCGGCAAAGGCTGCTTCGCTTGCCGGCTTGCTTTCCTTAAAATGAAGCACGTAGAAAGTGCCGCCGTTTTCACCGACCTCTTTGGCATAAGGTGAGGCGGCGCTTAGCTTCAGGCCTTGCGCGGCAACGGGGCCAGGCAAGCCACTGGCCTCCTGCTGACTTCTCGTGAAAAACGAGGTCTCCAGAACCTTGCTTTTTGTCTTTTCTGCCGCAGCGATAAAAGAGGCTTCTTTTTTTGCTTGGGTCAACAGGGCCACGGCGGCATTCCTGGCCCTGGTTTTGGCCTGATCATCCAGGAAATCTTTTTCTACCCTGGCGCGAACCTCTGCCATCGGCGGAACCTGTGGTTCTTTCACCTCATCAAGATATACAATAGCGTAGCCGCCTTTGATCTCAAGCAGCGAGCTTAGCTCTCCCTTTTTCAGGGCGAAGATGGTTTTT
This sequence comes from Desulfobulbaceae bacterium, assembly GCA_003517965.1. Taxonomy (GTDB): domain Bacteria; phylum Desulfobacterota; class Desulfobulbia; order Desulfobulbales; family Desulfurivibrionaceae; genus Thiovibrio. The sequence goes on along the minus strand of DOZO01000025.1, from coordinate 25,520 downwards.
AGCAGCGTGGGTTGTTCTGCCATAGTCGTGGGAGGCGTACTCTGGGTAAAGTAATCGGTTTTCTGCACTGGCGTAGCGGTGCTGGCCGCATACTTATCCAGGCTGCCGGCCAGGATAATTCCTTCGTATGCCTGATTTGCCAACTGGAAAGTAAGATCCTTGCCCTGATCGCTCAACTGACTGCTCTCTACGACCTGTTTATTAAGAAAGGTGATGTATCGAAGCTTTACCTGAGGTTCGGTCAGGTAGGCTTGCTTGCGACTGGCAAAAAAAGCCTCCAGCTCCTGCTCGGCAATCGGGCCTGAATTACGAAAATCATCCACATGAAAAGCAACATATTCCAGCTTGAGTTGATCGTTGTCAAAAGCAAAACGGTCTTTGAGCTCACTGTCGGATATCCTGGCAAACCGGGAAAGATGACCGATAATCTTGGTGTTGAGAAGATCAGAACGCACACTGTTTTCAAAATTAGTCGTACTCATCCTTGAGGAGGCCAGCAATGTTTTATAACGGTCGAGCTTGAAGATCCCTTCGGCCCGGAAGGCTTCCATATTCTGGATAACCTTGCGGATTTCGTCGCTGCTCACAATCAAGCCTGCTTCCTTGGCGCTCTGCTGCATGACCATCTCCTGAATCATCTGGTCCAGCACCTGCTGCTTCAGGTTAAGGGCCTCAAGAAGCCCCGCGGGCAAAGTGCCGCCGAACTGTTCCTGATAACGGTTGATGGTCTGGGTGTAGTTTTTCTGATATTGGCGCGCGGAAATACTCTGATCATTAACCGTGGCAATAGCATCAGGGCCGCCTTTCTGACTTGAACCAACCCCCCAAAAGACAAAAACCAGAACAATAATGAGAATGGTACCTTGGATATAGGTCGATTGGGCCTTGCTGCGTAGAAGGTTGAGCATATGTCACCTGTGTAAGAATGAAAAGACTGTCTTGGTAAGAAATTCAGGGCATTATCCCAATCCCGACAAACGGAATAATTTCTAACTTACTAATTTTTTTTCGCAGGGTCGTCAACCGATTTAAGCACCAATTTAAGCAGCCGGATGAAAGAAGCATTAACCACTTACACCTTGGCCAGGTTTTCCCCCACCACCGTGTTCACCACCAGAGGGACGTCAAGGCGCATGACCCCTTCCATGGCTTCCTTGACCACGGCCCCGGTTACTTCAATTTCCTGAGCCGGCACCTCAAAAACCAGCTCGTCATGGATCTGGAGCAAGAGCTTGGCGCCAAGACCCTGCTCGCTGAGCCGACGAGTGGCGGCAATGGTGGCCAGCTTGATGATGTCGGCGGCCGTGCCTTGGATAGGGGTGTTGATCGCGGTGCGCTCGGCAAATTCACGGCTGGCTTTGTTGGCGCTGTTAATATCGGGCAACAGACGGCGGCGATTGAGCAGGGTGGTGACAAAACCATCATGTCTGGCCTTTGCGACAATCTCGTCCATAAAACGCCTCACCCCGGCATAATGGGCGAAATAACGTTCGATAAAGGTGGCGGCCTCCTTGCGACCCAAGTTGAGCTGAGTGGCCAGGCCAAAGGCGCTTATCCCGTAAATAATGCCAAAGTTGATGGTCTTTGCCACCCGCCGCATCTCCGGCGAGATAAAGGCCGGGTTGATCTGAAAAATCTCGGCCGCCGTCTGGTTATGCACGTCCTGGCCAGCGCGGAAGGCAGTAAGCAGAGCTGGATCCTGGGCATAATGGGCCATGACCCGCAGGTCGATCTGCGAATAATCCGCCGACAAAAAAAACTGCCCCGGCGCGGCAACGAAAGCGGCCCGGATTTTCTGGCCCTCGGAGGTACGAATCGGGATATTCTGCAGATTGGGGTTGCTGCTGCTCAGCCGACCAGTGGCGGTAACGGTCTGATTGAAAGAGGTATGAACCCGCCCGGTTCTGGGGTGGATGAGTTCCGGTAACCTGTCCACATAGGTGTTTTTAAGTTTACTTAAGTTCCGATGGGCCATAATCGTTGCGGGCAGATCGTGTTGCCGAGCCAGACCTTCCAGAACCTTTACATCAGTTGAATAACCGGTCTTGGTTTTACGACCCTGGGGCAAGCCCAATTTGACAAAGAGGATCTCGCCGAGCTGGCGGGTGGAATTGATATTGAACTCTTCCCCGGCCAGGACATAGATGGTCTTTTCCAGCTCGGTCAACTGCTGACCGAAATCCACAGACAGACGGTGCAGTTGGGCCTGATCCACGGTGATGCCGGTCTGCTCCATCTGGGCCAGAATGGGGACCAATTCCATCTCCAGGTCTGCAAAAAGCTCCCAGAGTCCGAGCTGTTCAAGTTGAGGCCGGAACTGCTGCCAGAGCAGGCAAGTTCCCGCGACATCCTCGCAGGAATAATCCTTCGCTGCTTCCGGAGCAACATAGGCAAAACTGTCCGGGCGCTTGTCGCCACCGGTGACCTCGCCGAAGCTGGTCAACCGTTTGCCAAGCATCTCCAGGCACAGGTCATCAAGCTTCTGGGAACGGCGAGAGGGATCAAGAAGATACGAGGCGATCATGGTATCCCACAGGGGGCCTGAGAGATGAAGGCCCTGATTATTTAAGATAGCCAGATCGAATTTGAGGTTATGGCAGAGCTTGGGTAGATGATGGGCGGAAAAAAGCGGGGTCAGGATTTTTTTAACCATGGCAAGGGGCAACTGGTTGAGCACGAGGTTTCCCTCAGCGTCCCGGTGGCCAATGGGCAGATACCAGGCTTCGTCGGCGGTGCCGCAAAGCGAGATACCCACCAATTCGGCCAGCAATGGGTCAAGAGAGGTAGTTTCCGTGTCCAGCACCAGAAAAGGGGCCTTGGCCAGTTGCTGGCAGACCTCTTGCAACTGGCTCTCCGTGGTAATCAGCTGGAACCCCTTGGTTTCAAGAGCAACAACAGCCGAGGTCGGGATCTTCAGCAGGCGACTGAAATCGAGAAAGGCATATAACTCCTGAAGCCGTTCTTCGTTAGGCGCGAGGATGGCGTATGCTTGCAGCTCCGGTGAGGCAAGATCATCCTTGAGGGCGATGAGCCGGCGGGAGAGAAAGGCATTTTCTCGACTGGCCAGAAGCCTTTCCTTCAGCTTTGCCTGAGAGATCGTCTCGATCTTCTGATAAAGACTCTCCAACGAACCGTATTCATTGATCAGTTTCTCTGCGGTTTTCGGGCCGATGCCCGCCACCCCCGGCACATTATCCGAGCTGTCACCCATCAGGGCGAAAAAATCGAGAAGCTGTTCTGGAGAGATATTATATTTTTTTTGCACCGCGGCTGGATCCATAAACACATCCCGCATAGGGTCCCAGACGGTAATATTTGCGGAAACCAGCTGCAGCAGGTCTTTGTCCCCGGAAACCAGAATAACCGGATGCCCCTGAGCGGCGAGTTTTTTGGCCGCAGAGGCCAGCAGATCATCGGCCTCGTAGCCCTGCCGCTCCAGACAGGCGAAGTTATGGGCGGCGACAATCTCCTTGATGTAGGGAATCTGGCAGGCAAGATCGTCGGGCATGGACGGGCGGTTTGCCTTGTAGGCCTGGTACATTTCATGGCGAAAGTTCGAACCGCGCACATCAAAGGCAATACCAATAAATTTCGGCGCTTTTTCTCGCAGAACCCGGAGAAGGATGTTGGTGAACCCATAAACGGCATGGGTGGGCAGTCCGCTCCTGTTGGTAAGCGGGGCAATGGCGTGATAGGCCCGATAGATATAAGCGCTGGCATCGATAAGGTAAACAGGTTCTGGCTGGTTCATGGGGCATGATACTACCAGTCAGGTGATGGTTTGGCAATAACGTCTCGCATCCTGTGGCGCAAGATACGCAGGCAAAATTAGGTTATTTCTTTTGCGGAAGGTTTTTTTTATTTTAAGTTTGTAATCAAAAGTCCGATATGATAACTGTAAAGGTATAAAAATATGTGGCTAAATAAGGTTGTTTTTAAAACCTTGGCCTCTATATATAACGGCAAACAACCTGTAAGGAAGCAAGGACCCGGCTATGGAACTAACAGGCATTTCTCCTACGATCAAAACAGAAAAGGTCCAGGTTAAGAAAGCGGAAAGCTCTACTGTGCCCAAGGCTGACAAGGTAGATATGCCAACTGATCGGGTGGTGCTCTCCTCTGGATCTCTGGATGTGCAAAAGGTCAGAGATATTCTGGCCCAGACCCCGGAAGTGCGTGCGGACAAGGTTAAGGCACTTAAGGAACAAATTGCCCGTGGCGAATACAAGATCGATCCTGCCAAGCTTGCCGATAAAATGATGACGAGCCTCATCTCCGAAACCTTGGCCTGATAGCGTCCATCCGTTCTTTCTGCGTAACTGCTCAGTAGCACCACATCTGCTTTCTCTTCCCGCTCTATAAACCCCGGCTTGCGCCGGGGTTATCATTTTTGCACGTTTCCCTTTCATCTGCCGCTTTCCCCAGTTATTCCGCAGTGTCTTGGGTGAAAACTGGCCAGCAGGCATCGTAGCTCACAGGATCCTGTAATACCTGTTTGGCCAGACGTTTCTGGGGATTGATCGCCACCGGCCCCATCAGGTTAGCCGTCATCCCTTCGATATTATCCTTGGGGATAGTCAGAACAAGCAGGATATCAAGTGCTTGTTGCGGTGAGGCTTGCAGTTCCAGCCGAATCAGGTTAGAAATTTCCGGCTGATATTGCGGCACCAGGATATCTGCCTGAATACACACAAAAGCGAGTTTAGGTTCGTCCAGGGACTGAAGCCAGAAAAATGGCGATTTTTTCCCGTGCGGCTTGACAACGAATCGTTTTGACCCGGAGAACCCCAAAAAAGGAGAGGTCATGGTGATGATCTTCTCCGGGTCGATTGACATTTCGCCAAAACGGCTGGTGCGAATCGTGATTTCTCCTTGTTTCTTGTTCTTGGTACAGGTTGTTTGAGCCATGGCTTGCATTATCCTTTCCTCCATTTGGGGGGTTGAAGAGCAGTAAAGCAACAGTTGTTATGAATCTGGCGTTAGCTTTAAAATTATCTGCCACCTGTCAGTGGCGGTTTGTTGCGTGTCTTATCATCGCCAAAAACAGAGACAAGAGAAGAAAGATCCGCCGGGGCCTCTGCTGCCGCCCGGATATTTTCCTCCACGATGCGGAGGTATATTTCTTCCCGGTGAACCATAACCTCGGCCGGGGCCTCGATTCCGATCTTTACCTGGCCGCCTTTTATCTCAAGAACCCTGATTTTAATGCCATCGCCGATAGCAATGGCCTCCCCTGGTTTTCTGGCAAGTATCAACATTGTTTTCGCCCTCCCTGGCTTGATTTCATGATAGAGTACGCTCTTCCCTGAACGCATCTTCCTTGTCTTGCAACAAGAAAACAAGGCCTGTCTTACCTGAGGAAGTCTACCAGACTCAGCTGCATGGTTTTGGCAGCAACCGCCAAGGCCGCCTCATAAGCAGTTTGTTTGCCTTTAAATTCCATCAAGGCCTTGGCAATATCGGTGTCTTCTTTTTCTGAAAGACTTTCCTTGGTAGACAATTCAAGTTTTGAATAAATTTGTTGCTGGACAATGATCCGGTTCGCCCTGGCGCCAAAATCGGAGATCTGAGTAGTCAGATTGTCCATTACCGTATCTAAATCAGCAATGGTCTTATCAATGGTCTGAATCTGCATCTGATCATAGGTGATACCAGACATGTCGAGAAAGCCGCTGGTGTCATTGTAAGTAAAGGAATACCGTTCTGGATCGCTGGTTTCCAGCTTCAGGGCACCATCGCTGTTCCAGGCCGCGATCATCCCCGGAATGCCGTTTATCTTTGCGGCAATGGCGGATGGGCTGTCTGCGGCGGTATCCACCCCGACATCCATAGTGAAATCTCTGGGCGGATAATAAGAATGATCAGTCACCGTTATGGCAATAGCGCCGTTGGCGAATGACTTGAATTGCTGTTCAAGACCGGTATTACCACTGTCAAGTGTGGCGGTGATGTCTGTGGCCTGATAAACTCCGGTTACGGTGCTGAATTTCTGGCCAAGCAAGGCATCTTCAAACTGCTTGAGGGTTGAAAAAATTCCGGTGTCAGAAACAGCGGCTTTCCCGTTTTTCGAAACCTCCAGGGTGCTTTCCTTGCCGACCTTGACTGCCAGATCATGAGCCTGATCACCAGCATAGCGAACATTGCCATCTTGTTTCTGGATAGTAACTACCTGGAGTTGACCATCATTTACCACATCCTTGCTTTCGCCGGTAAATACCGCGCCACCACTCAGACCAAGAGCCTCTAAGCCCGGTTCATAGAGGGTGGGAGCGATGCCAACTGGCGTTGTTTCCACAAAAAACTGATCATTCGAGGCCAGCTGAATCGTACCGAAATAAACAGCGCTTGCCGGAGTATCTGCTGCCGCGCTGTTCAAGCGGGTAATGTTTTCCCCGTTAGCCGAGGTCTGAATATGCAGGTTGCGCCCATCCTTGGCGGCCAGGGTGATAATACCGTTGCTGTCCCTGGTGGCAACAATGCCGGTGCTGCCGGATTTGGCGTTGATCGCATTGATGATAATGTTGTCCGTATCCTGGGCAATGACCGTCGCGGGATTAGGATTGGTTGCCACCGGGGTGCCGTCAAAGATGTCCTCTCCGTTAATGACCAGGTCACCCGAACGTAAGGTGCCCGCGATGACCGAGCCGCCAGCAGTGTGATAAACTGGAGTGATGTCGGCGGTAACGCCGGTGGTCTCAGCCAGGTCATTAATGGCCTTGGCCTTGGCTGCAGCTGAGGCATCGGCATAGAGAGTGGAAAGGCCATCGTTGGCCGTAGCCGCAATGGCGGTGCCGTTGATGGTAAGATCTCCGGCAGCCAGGGCAGAACCGTAGCGCAATGTGCCGTCCCCTGCTACGTCGGCAAAGCCTTTAGCGCCGCCGTCCAAGCCAAGATTGGTCAGGATGGTGTCGTCTGGGTCGTTTGGACTGGTAAGGGTGAAAGACATGGCTGAGGAGAGTGATATCTCGCCAGTGTTGTTGTCAATGTCCGCTGTTTCGCTGAAGTTTGCGAAGCCGAGATCTGCATCACCGGGCGAGCCAGGATCGTTTATCACAACCGTAATCGCGGATTCATCCCCTTTCTGCATGTTAGCGAAAACAATAGCGTTCAGTGCCCCGCCGTTAGTTGCGCCATCGCCGATAACCGCTTCGACGCCGGTCAGGTCTTTCACCACATTGACGGCGGTGGCGATGAGGGTTGCCACTCCGGCTTGGGCCGTACCATCGGGAATCGTCACGGTAATATTGACGCCGTTTAGATCGAAGTCGAAATCCGTGACCGACCCATCGAGAGTGTCTGCCGCGACAGCCACTCCGCCATACAGGGTCGTCAGATTAACGATTACGGCCGGATCTGTTGCTTCAATAACCGTTTTTGCATTGAATGCCTTTTCCATGAACAGGCCGTTTGTGGCGGCTCCTGTCGTGATTGCCCCTGTTGTTGTTCCGTTGATGGCAAGGTCACCTGCCGCGATGGTGGTATTGTCCACGGTGGAGGTCAAGAACTGGTTGGTTACCGCAATACTGTTGCCATTAATCCGGTAGCCATCCACCTTGTCGGCGACAAAAGGCGCCGGTTCGGCTGCCGTATACCCAGTAGTCCTATAACCGCCAAACACATATTTGCCGTTTACCTGGCTGTTGCCCAAAAAAATTGACTGCTCCCAGAGATGACGCGCCTCTTCCGCGGCGCTGGCCCGATTTTCCGGGGTAACTGTAGCATTTACCTGTTGAATGGCCAGGGTCTTTGCCCGCAGGGCAAGATTCTTCATCTGGGTGAGAGAGTTTTCTGCGGCGGTAATGGTTTTGTCGCCGAACTTGAGATTTTCCTGGTATGAAGTGATCTGGGTGAGGTTGCTTCTCAAGCCAAGGGCGCTCACCAATTTGACCGGATCATCGGAGATGGTGGCCAACTGTTTGCCCGAGGAAATCTGGTTGTTGAGCCGATTCATATCCGTGGTGATCTTATTTAGATTCGTCAGGATATTGTAATGGATGGACTGCATGGTGATTCGCATGGTTTCTCCTATCACACCGCATTAAGCAGGGTGTCAAGCATCTCGTCTGACATAGTGATTAGGCGGGCTGCGGCGGTGTAGGCCTGTTGGTATTTGATCAGGTTCGCCATTTCTTCATCCAGAGATACACCGGAGACCGAATCTCGCATTTCTCTAAACTGTTTATTGACTAACACACTGGAATCGTAGGAGTGGCTGATGGTGCGTGTTGTATTGGCAACCTTGCCGATCAAAATATTGTAAAAACCATCCAGAGTATTTTGGCTGCCATCAGTGAAGGTAATATTCTCATCGTGCTGGGTATCTGTGATCTTGAGAGAATTGGTGTTGTCTCCACGAAATACTTGCCCCTGCGGGCCAATGGTGGCCGCAGCCAGATTATTAAGATCGTCAGCAATCATGCTGTTCAGGCTGATGGTTGCCGCGCTGTTGCCGGAGAAAAAGGTGTTGATCCCGGCAACCTGGAGAAAATTGGAGGTGTCATTGGCAAAGGCGAACTGGTGATTGGCATCCGGGGTTACCCGCAGACGATTTTCATAGGTTGAGGCCGTGAGCCAGGTGCTGCCGTTGGTTGCTGTGGCAATTGTTGTATTAATGATCTCCTTGACGTTATCCAGGCTGTAGGCCCTGGCCAGAGAAACTGTCACCGGCTGGGACATGGCCAGGGAACCATCGTTGTTATAAATCCAGATATCAAAACTGCCAGTGGTGTCAAGTTGATCAAAATATTCGTAGCCGGTAAGCAAAGAGCCTCTGTTGTCGTTTTCCGGACCAAAGGTAATGTTGCCGTCGCCAAGTGTGGTGTCAAAAGAAGAAAGTGCTGGTGTTGTGGTTCCGGTAAGACCGAGTTGAGCCAGGATGGAATCATTAATTCCGGCATTAAGGGTAAAGGAACTGGTTGAAAACAGGGTGATCTCGCCGGTGTTATGGGTGCTGTCGGCGGTGTAGGTGCCAGCGGTAAGTCCCATAGAAGTTTCCAGTCCGGGTACCGAGGAGTCAAGGCCGCTGACAACGATATCTGATTCGTCACCTGCATTGATATTTTTGAAAATAATGCTGTTGAGGACACCGCCGTTGGTACCGGTGCCGACTTCCGCCACGATGGTTACAGGGTTTGTCGTTGTGCCCAGGCCATTATGGATGGTAATAGCCGAATTGATTGCGGTTACCAGATGGCTGGCAAAAGTTGCTGGAATGTTATCGTCGGGGAGACCTGCGCCATCGTTATCAATGGTGTAGTTGATCGCCACCCCATTAACATCAAGGGAGATAGTTGCACCATTATTTGCCGGGGGGGCCGCCACCGCCCCTCCCGCCACCAGCGTGGTCAATCGCGCTTCGATCCCGGTCTCCGCCGCGTTAATAGCGCTAACGGCATTGTCTGTCTTGGTCATGGCCAGGCCGTTTTGATCGTTGCCGCCAAGAATCTCCCCAATCTTTCGGCCGTTAATGGTAATGCTGTCTGCTGGAATCGTAGTAGTATCGGTAATAGCATCCACAGTAGTGGTAAGGCGGGCGACATCCTTTGCTTGTTCCGCGCCGGTAAGGGCGTCGCCAAACAAGGTAAGCCCTACTCCCTGGGAGTGCTGCTGATTGATCTCACGGATCAAGGAATTAGCAAAGGCATCCAGACGGCCAAGAAAATTATCCGGGTCGCCTTCAGCCAGATTACCACGAACCTCCAGCCAGCCTCCGATCTTGCCACCCAGATCAGACCCTCCGCCAATAGGCAGCCGTGTCTCGCCGCCCCTCTTATCTATGTTCACCCAGATGAGTTCGTTATTTTCCCAGTCCACTTCGCCGGCTTGGTTACCTTCCACCAGAGAATGACCGTCGGCCATGAGAACGGTGTAAGAACCGTTTTTATCCTCGAAAAAAGAGACGTCCAGCAGCTTGGAAAGATTATGTACCAGGGTATCTCTTTTGTCGCGCAGATCATTAGCCTGACTAACCGGAGATTCCACCCCAACGATTTGCACGTTGAGATCAGCGATCTGGGTGATAATAGAGTTAACGTCTCCGATAGCGGTATCCATACTTAATCCGATATCAAATTGGGTCTGAATCAATTCTGTACCCATGGTGTGCAGTTGATCAATAATCAACTGCGAAGACTGAATAACCGACTGTCTGGTCGCAGAGATTTCCGGGTTGTCGGCCAGATCCTGCCAGCTGCTCCAGAACTGGTTCATCAGATCGTTGATCGCCAGGCCTGGCGCTTCATTAAATACGGTTTCCACCAGGCGCATGGCTTCCTGCTGTGCTTCCAGACTGCCCAGATTAGATTCCTGGCTGGCCAGCCGTTGCACCATGAACTGGTCGTAATTTCTCATGATGCTTGTGCCCTTGACGCCGCCACCCAGCAGACCGGCACTTATGGGAGTCGCATTGTGAGGTTCCAGTTGTAGCGATTGTCTGGTGTAGCCAGGGGTATCAACGTTGGCGATATTGTGCGATGCCACCTGAATCGAAAGCTGGTGGGTGAGAAGGGCATCTTTGGCCATGCCTAATACATGAGAGATGCCAGCCATGCGCTAAACCTCCCTGCTGATAAAAGAGGGCTGGTTCAACGAGGGCTTCCGGCTGAGGCCGGTGTGGCCGTACATGGGGCGCTCCGCTATCCCATTGCTGATCAGAGAAATAGCGTCGTCAAGGTATGTTCTTACATCTGCGGCAAAGTGCTTATTGATCAGATTGTGTTTGAGGATATCTTCCCGCAGTTTAGTTAGCTTCTTACGATACTGGGCGAGCTTGTTCCCGTCTTCCTGGTTGAGCAGAGGAATCAGGGCGGCAAGTCTTGCCGTGTTGCCGGATGCTTCCGGGCTGATTTCTCTGGCCAGGTTGGCGAGCAGCGCATCCAGGGACTGGATGCGACTCAGCCTGTTTTCTTTTATGGCGCTCAAGCGGAGAAGCGCCTGCATATCCATGCTCACCAAAGCTTTTTGCTCTTCGTTCAAGATGGCGAGCATATCCTGGGAAAGAATGACTTCCTGCTCCAGGGTTTCAAAAAATTTGACGTGCAGGGAGCGTTGGTCTGTATTTTCTGTGCTCATCATGGCTTATTTCTCCTTACTCGTTGCGCCTGGTGGGACATGGGCCTGCGACAGTTGCCGATAAAGCATATCGCCAAAGCCGAGACCTTTGCTTTGCGCCATCTTCTGAGTCAACTGGTCATCGTGGATGGATTGAAACATTTCTTCTCCATAGCCGCCGTCAAGCAGGCCGCTCTTGGGAATGCTCTGACGGGCCGAGGTCAGGATCTGTTTGAGCATCAGGGCTTCAAAGCCGGCACAGGCTTCGCGGAGTTTTCCCTTCTTTAGCGTATCGGCAGAACTGCTGTTTCCCTTGAGTCCGGCTGTTGCTTCGCTGATGATATTCATGGTGTTTCCTAATCCCGATAAACGGGGTAAGTGCGTTAACGAAATTATTTCCTGCCAGAAAATAATTTCTAACTTACTAAGCCGTTGTTCAAAATGTGTAACGATTTAAGATCGTGATCGGCATAAGGAGCCGTAGCGCAATAGTTAAAAGAACAATGGTCATTTCGTAACGGCTCCTAAATAATTTCCAGTTCCGCCTGCAGGGCGCCAGCAGCCTTGATGGCCTGAAAAATGGCGATCAGTTCGCGGGGGGCGATCCCCACTGAATTAAGAGCCCGGACTACCTCGCCCAGGGTTACCCCTGGGCGCAAAGTCACCACTTTCTGGCCAACCTTGGCGGTGTCACCCAAAGCGTTGGCCGGGGCACCTGGCTGGAGCAGAGGTTGAACCTGCAGGCTCAGACTCCCGTGGGACAGGGCAAACTGGTTGATGGTGACATTGTCGCCCATAACCACCGTGCCGGTCCGTTCATTCAAAACTACCTTTGCCCGACGCTCAGGGTTAATCTCGATATTTTCCAGAGCCGCCAGCAGGGCAACTTCCTGCGCCCGGTATTTTGCCGGCACCGCAACCTCCACCGAGGCGGCGTCTCGAGCGGTGGCATAGGCCCCGCCCAGATAGGTGTCAATGGCAGTTTTCATCAAGGAGATCGTAGTGAAATCCGGCGAGGCCAGACTGATGGTGATGCTCTCCTTGTTGGCAAAGTTTACCGGTACCTCCCGCTCCACCGAAGCACCGTTAGTGATCCGGGCCACGGTCAAGTGATTTTTTTTCTGGGCCGCGGCGTTGCCATCCGAGCCGCCCCCGATACTGATAGGGCCCTGGGCCATGGCATAGATATTATTATCCAGGCCTTTGAGCGGGGTGGCCAGCAGAGTGCCGCCCGAGAGGGAAGTAGCATCACCCACCGAAGAAATGGTCACATCGATACTTTGCCCAGCCTTGAAAAAAGGCGGCAGGGTAGCGGTTACCATGACGGAGGCAATATTTTTTACCTTGGTGCTTTCCGGATCAACCTTGACCCCGAGATTGTTGAGCATGTTGCTGAGCCCCTGACCAGTAAAGGCGGCCTTGTTGCCGTCGCCAGTGCCATTTAAGCCGACCACAATGCCATAGCCCACCAGCTGGTTGTTCCGCACTCCTTTTACCGAGGCCAGGTCTTTTAAACGGGCGGCATGAACAAGCCCTGTGTTTAAGAGAAGCCCAAGCAGAAGAGCGCCGACCAAGAGCAGGGTGGCGCGACGGATGTTTTGTTTGTCTGCGTTTTTATGAGCAATTGTTTTTGTCTGCATGGAGCCGTCCTTTTTGGTCTTCAAGAGCCTGTATCCTGAAAGTAATGCAAACAGTGTGCCACTGTCCGGACACATATTGTAATGAGCCATTTTCAAAGGGAATATTCTTCTTTTCATATCTTTGCTCCGGGCAATAAAGGAATATTTTGCCTACCTCTGCGCATTGGCATGCTTAAAATGGCCAGACGCTGTCCAGAGCCCTGGCCAGCCATCCTGGCTGCTGTTTGTCGCCCAGTACCCCCTGGCCGCTGTATTCTATCCTGGCATCGGCAACATGGGTCGAAAGGACAGAGTTGTCATGGGAGACATCCTGTGGCCGGATAATGCCGGAAAGGATAATATGCTGGGTTTCATTGTTGACCTTAACCTCTTGATAGCCGCGGATATTCAGGTTCCCGTCGGTGGTCAGATCGATGACCCTGGCAGAGATGGTGGCAGTCACATTGCTTTTCCGGTCGGTTTTTCCCTTACCCTCAAAATCGTTGGTCAGCTTGGCCTGAAGTTCAGTAAGCGAGGGAGAAAAGCGGCTGTTTTTATCCGCCAGCCAGGTCTCTAAACCGAACAGACTGGAAACGCCGCCGGTAACCGTTGATTCGCGTTCCGTCTTGGTATTGGCTTCTTTGTTGGCCTTTGAAGTTTCCACGATGCGGACCAGGACGATATCACCGATCTTTTTCGCCCGGCTGTCCGCGTAAAGGTCAAGGCCGTTGTTGGCCGCGTAAATTGTTCCCTCCGGCGGGGCCTGCGCGGTTCGTGATGGGGCTGGCAGAGTATAGCGCTCTGGCAATTGCTGGGCTTGTTGGCCACCTGCGCCGACACAGCCGGAAAGAGCAACGAACAGAAGAATAAC
>DOZO01000025.1:380-11816 GCA_003517965.1 Desulfobulbaceae bacterium | reverse complement strand
AGAATTCGGTTTCTACAAGACCAGTATCCAGAACCCGGGCCTGGATTTCGCGACGGCTATTGAGGTTCTTGACCAGAACTATTTCACCTTTAGCCCCTGAATTTCTGGCCTCTCCTGGCGCGGTGATCTGGATTGCCTGTGATTTAGCCATGATGGTTACCCGTTCGCCCCGGTTTACCAGGGGAGGCGCGTCAAGGGTCTTGGTATAGAGAACGGCTCCGGCCGGGAGGGAAAGTTTGAGCTTTTTCCCGATTGCCTGTTCCGGGTCTTTGACCAGACCAGCATCAAGCATGGAGATGTCGCGCCGTTTCACGCTGAGGTCGGCGTTACTGATGATCTCGTTGCGATTCAACCGTTTTGTAGTGCTAACCACTGGACCGAAAAGCTGCAAATCGCCGCTCATCTTTACTTGGCCGTGCTCTTGGCCCTCTTGCAGGATAGCGAGGTTGACATTTTTTTTGCCGGGGCGAAAGTCATTTGGCTTCTGGATGATCCGGTAGTCAAAAGCGCCAGTCGGCAAGGCCATCGCCAGCGGACGGACGCTGAAATTGGCGATCTGAAGATCCTCTCTGGGCCAGGGGGAATTCTTAAGCACAACCTCGCTGAAGATATTCTCCAAAGTAGCAAGTTCCGGGGCCGAGATCCTCTCCGCCGTTTGTCCAGATAAGGGACAGGCAAGAGAGAACAACAAGACCGGTATACACAGACGCATCAGACTAAACGACATTATGTTCCTTTTAACGAACCAGGGTATTTGCCACTTCCAGCAGCTTGTCCGCAGTCGTGACGGACTTGGAATTTACCTCGTAGGCCCGCTGGGTAATGATCATATTAACCAGTTCCTCGGTGACATCCACGTTGGAAACTTCCGAAAAACGCTGCTGGATGGTACCCATGCCTTCGCTTCCGGGGTTGGCCTCTATAGGGGTGCCGGAGGCTGTGGTCTCCTGAAAAAGATTGGATCCGGTACTGCGCAGACCACCTGGATTGATAAAGTTGGTCAGGGTGAGCTGAACCGTAGCGAGAACTTGTTGCTGGGCATCTTTGGCAGTTATTAGTCCACTGCTGTTGACGTCAATTTTCACCGCCCCTGCGGGTACGGTAAATTCAGGCTGCAGCCGATCACCATTCTGGGTAACCATATTGCCGTCGGCATCAAGGCTGAAGGCACCGGCCCGGGTAAAATAATCCAGCCCGTCTCGAACCACCTTGAAAAAACCGCCGCCTTCGATGGCCAAATCCAGATCATTGCCGGTTTCGACCACGCTGCCCTGGGTGAAGATCTTCTGCACCGAGGTGGGACGAACACCCAGGCCGACCTGAATGCCGGACGGCACCCTGCCGCCATCGGCGGTTTGCGTGCCCATGGCCCGGATTTCCTGGTAATAGAGATCCTCGAATTGGGTGCGGCTTTTTTTGAAGCCAGCGGTATTGACGTTGGCCAGGTTGTTGGCGATGGTGTCCAGCTGCAACTGCTGGCCTGTCATGCCGGTGCGTCCCGAGAATAATGAGCGGATCATGTTAGTCCCCTTTTTTAGAAAGATTAAAGATGAAATGTAAAAAGTTAAAGGCCGTGCCTTGCGCCTTGATACTTAATTATCCTGCCAGGCTGCCGACTCTGCGCACGGCAAGATCGTCCAGATCGTCCACGGCCCGGATTATTTTTTGCTGCCCTTCATAGGCACGGTACAGATCTATCATCTCCGTCATTTCTGTGACGGTATTGACATTTGATTTCTCCAGATGTCCTTGCATTAGCTGAAAATTCGGCGAGGTCTCTTCCACCCCCCCGTCTTCAAGACGAAAAAGATTTTCTCCCTCCTTTTTCAGGGCCTGCGGATCAGCTTTGACTACGGTCAAACGACCCGCCTGGGCACCATCGACAGAAATGCTGCCATCGCGGGCCACGTCGAATCTGTTGCCGGTGAGGGTGATGGGCCCGGACTCGCTAAGCACCGGATAACCATTAGCCGTAACCAACAGCCCTTCATTGTTGCGCTGAAAGTTTCCTGCCCTGGTATAGCGGATGCCTGCCGGAGTCTCGACCCGAAAAAAACCATCCCCGGCAATGGCCAGATCAAGGGGTGCGTCAGTTTTTTGCATAACGCCCTGCTGATGAACCGTGTTGATCCGCAGAGCCTTGCCGACCCGTTGCCGGGAACTGGTGGCCTGATAGAGCATCTCGTCAAAGGTGACCGTTTCCTTCTTGAACCCAGGCGTATCAACATTCGCCAGATTGTTGGTCACCTGGTTTAGTCGTTGCTCATGGTTAAGCAGAGTTTCAACGCCCTCCAGTAATCCGAGCCTGTTGTGGATGAACATGGCATACCTCGCTGTGTGTTTGCGCCTTATTCATGCAAAAGACGTGCCTAACCCTCTCGGTGGCTGAAAAACGGGTAGTGCTGGTGCGGTCAATTCAATAAAGACGGGGAGTTAGGTGGCAAGTGGCGGGTGGATGGAGCGGAAAGGTGAGCGTCAAAAAAATGGACGCTTTCCCAAGGTGGCCGGTATATTTTTCCCAGCGGTGATGATCTGGATCTAACGGGCTGTCTTTTAGGTAGTGTCCATTCGGGTGTTAGCCCGGTAGATAAAGGCAAGGATTTCAGCCACCACCAGGTAGGTGTCCGGAGGGATGTCCGCATTCAGGTCCAGTTTGGCCAGAATTTCAACCAGATCTGCATCTTCCTGGATGGGAATACCATACTCTTTGGCCAGGGCGATGATTTTTGCAGCAATCTCTCCTGCCCCCTTGGCGATAACTTTGGGCGCGACATCCTGGGTTGTGTCGTAGCGAAGGGCAACAGCCTTTTTTTTTATGCGATTTTCTGGCATTATGATATTTTCTGGTTGAAAGAGTACATAGTGGGGATTGTCTGCTTCTGATTATACTCCACAAGAAGCAGATTGACTGAAAAAAAGATGATCCGGTCAGCTCTGGCAAGAGAGTGCGAACAGAAAGTGACGCAGGCTGCGGCCAAGGGAGGATATAAATGCAGGAAAAACCAAAAGCCGTAGTGCTCTTGAGCGGCGGACTTGATTCAGCCACAGTTCTGGCCATGGCTATGGCCGATGGCTATGAGTGCTGCTGCATGAGTTTTGCCTACGGCCAGCGCCAGCAGGTGGAGCTGGAGCGAGCAAAAGCCAATGTCGCCCGCCGGGGGATCACCCAACACCTCATCCTCCGCCTTGATCTTAATGCCATCGGTGGTTCAGCCTTGACTACAGATACCGCCGTACCCAAAAATCGCAGCCAGACGGAGATGAACGCCTCCATTCCCATCACCTATGTACCAGGGCGCAATACCATCTTTCTCTCCTATGCCATGGCCTGGGCCGAGGTGCTGGGCGCGGGCGACGTTTTTATCGGGGTTAATGTCATGGATTACAGCGGCTATCCCGACTGCCGCCCAGACTTTCTGAAAGCCTTTGAGCAGGTGGCCAATCTGGCCACCAGAGCCGGGGTGGAAGGGGAAACCCATTTTCAAGTCCATGCCCCGCTCCTTAAATTGACCAAAAAAGAAATCATCGAAAAGGGGTTTGAGCTTGGGGTAGATTACGGCCTGACCCATAGCTGTTATGACCCGGATCAAGGGGGACGGGCCTGCGGCTCTTGCGACAGCTGCCTGTTGCGACTCAAGGGCTTTGCCGAGGCCGGACGGATTGATCCGGTAGAATATCAGTAAGAGAGGACAACATGAAGAATGAACTGGGCGGGCTGTTCATGGTCGGCCTGCCAGGTACTGAACTGGATGACTCCACCCGAAACCTCATTAAGGAATACGGGATCAATAATTTCATCCTCTTCAAGAGAAATGCCGAAAATCCAGCCCAGATCCGCAGCCTGTGCCTGGGGCTTGTCTCTGCCTGTCGCGCGGCCGGCCTGCCTGCGCCGCTGATCTCCATTGATCAGGAAGGCGGCACCGTTGCCAGACTCAAGGCCCCTTTTTTCAGCGAATTTCCCGATACACGAGCGCTTGCGGAAAGCGATCAGGCCGAGGAGCTGTTGACCGACTATGCCCGAACCTGCGCGCGCGAGCTGCTGGCGGTGGGGATCAACATGAATCTGGCCCCGGTGCTGGATGTAAGTCCGACAGAGCAAGGGCTGTTTATGGAAAGGCGTTCCTTGGGCGGGGCACCAGAGCAGGTGGCTCGTCTGGGCACGTTGATTATTACGCTTATGCAAGAAAACGGCTTGGCCGCCTGTGCCAAACATTTTCCCGGTCTGGGCGCCGCAACCCTGGATCCCCATAAGGTGCTGCCCGTGGTAGACCGCTCGCTTGCGGATTTACGCGCCTGCGATCTGCTCCCTTTTGCCGCGGCGATTCGGGCAGGGGTGGCGGGGATTATGACCTCACACACCGTATACCCCCAACTTGATCCAGACCAGCCCGCCACCCTGTCGCCTCTTATTCTGGAAGGATTGCTCCGAAATGAACTTGGCTATAATGGCATGATAATCACCGACGACCTTGAAATGGGGGCTATCGAAAATGAAGGGACAGTAGCAGATGCCGCCCTTGCCGCCTTTAAAGCTGGGGCGGATATGCTGCTGATCTGCCATGAACACCATAAAATCATCGCCGCCCATGCCCTGTTGCAAAAAGCTGCAGACGAAGTTCTTTCTACAGAAAGGGTGCGGCAATCATTGACCAGGATTGCCGAGGTGCGCAGGCGTTTTGCCGGAAACTGACTTTTTGTTATTAGGGCCGCGGAAAATATCTATCCGCCCAGCAAACCCACCACGCCTCAAAGCCAATTCCCCGGCGGCTCAATTGCAGTTCTGATCCGCTCCAGCTGCTCGGCAAGATCGCACAGCTCTCTTTGCCAGTACTCGCGGGTGCCGAAATCCGGGGCCACCCGACTCAAGCCCTCTTCGGCCACTTGATAGGCGCACCAGGCCATATAGTGGATAAAACGCATGGCCCGGAGGGGCTCGATCAGCCGCAGGCTTCGCCGGTCAAAATCCCGGAAGGTCTCGTAGCCTTCGAGAAATAGGTCGATCTCGGCAAAGGTCTCCTCCCGGTAACCAGGCAGCAGCATCCAGAAATCCTGCACCGGCGGGCCAAGGGCCATATCGTCAAAATCAATCAGATAGAAGGATTCGCCGGGCCGATAGATGAGGTTCGAAAAATGGCAGTCGCCGTGGATGCGGATCAGCTCGGTATTGGCAAAGAGCGGGCTGATTTCGGCGATCAGGGTTTGGGTCAACTCGGCAAATTGCGGGGCAAGATCGACAGGCACTTTCCCGGCCAGGAGATAGTCCGCCTGCTGCCGGGTAGATTTATCCGGGGTCATGGTGATCCGTCCCTCCGGAATCCTTCCCGCGCCCACAGCATGGGTGCGGCCGAGCAGACGGCCGATCTCCAGCCACTGCTCCTCGCTGAATTCATCCGAACTGCGCCCCCCGCATTTGGGAAACACGGTAAAATACATCCCCTCATGCTCGCCTAAGCTGCCATTGCCCTGCAAGACAAGAGGGGCGATGACCGGAATCTCCCGGCTGGCAAGCTCAAGGAGAAATTCGTGCTCATCTTCCAGCGCGGCTCTGGTCCAGCGCCCAGGCCGGTAGAACTTGACCACCAGTCCTTCGCCGTCCTCACCCTCCAGCTCGTAGACCCGGTTGATATAACTGGCCAGAGGCCGACAAAGGTTGGTGCAGCGAATGTCCAGGGCCTTTTCCACCAGACCGAGCACCGTATCCGGAGTCAGATGGTGAAAGACAGAATGGGTATTATGCGCGACAGTTCGATTCATGGTATTTCAATTTTGCCTTCATTTTTTGTAACGCTCAGCTCAATGCCACGTCAAGCACCATCATCACCGCGAAACCCACCAGAGTCGCGATGGTGACCAAATCAATATGCTTGGGATTCTGCTGCGACTCCGGGATCAACTCTTCCACCACCACAAAGATCATGGCCCCGGCAGCAAAACAGAGGGCATACGGAAGAATACCCTGCATGCTGAGGACGAAAGCGGCCCCCAGCACCCCGGCCACCGGCTCCACCAAGCCGGAAGCCTGGCCAAACAGAAAGCTTTTTCCCCGACTCATCCCTTCCCGGCGCAAGGGCATGGATACCGCCGCGCCTTCAGGGAAATTCTGCAAGCCAATACCGATGGCCAAGGCGATAGCACCGCCCAGGGTGGCCGAGGGGATACCGGCTGCTACCGCGCCAAAGGCTACGCCTACAGCCAGACCCTCGGGAATATTATGCAGGGTAATGGCCAACACCAGCAGGGTACTGCGCTGCCAGGAGGTTTTAACACCCTCGCTTTTGCTGATATCAAGACCAGGATGAAGATGAGGCAAAAAACGATCAATAAGCCGCATGAACAACCCGCCGGCCAGAAACCCCATCGCTGCGGTGCGCCAAGGGATCATGCCCATCTGCCCAGCCATGGCGATACCTGGGGCGAGCAGCGACCAGAAACTCGCGGCGATCATCACCCCTGCGGCAAAACCGAGCATGGAGTCCATGACCTTGCGATTTACAGTCCTGCTCACAAAAACCAGGGCCGCGCCCGCGGCGGTCACCCCCCAGGTAAAAATAGTGGCCAACAAAGCCTGGAGTACCGGATGCAATTCCTGAAAAGAAGCAAGCATGCTCATGTCCACAACCTCTGTATTGGTTTCTACCAAACAGTCTAAATTATATGAGAAAAAAAAGAAAAAGTATATGCTGCAAATATTATCTTGATCTTATCCGTATATGCGGATAGATTGATATTAAGCTTCCCCTGGAAAATCTTCAGCTTTAACGCTACCAGGAGTCATATGCAGACAACAACCCAATTTTTCAAAGCCCTGTCAGAAGAACCACGCCTGCGAATTCTGGCCCTGCTTTTAGGCGGAGAAATTTGCGTCTGCGACCTGATGGCCGTGCTCCAGCTCCCCCAATCTACAATCTCCCGGCACCTTGCCTATCTGCGCAACACGGGCTGGGTCGAAGGCCGACGCCTGGGGGCCTGGATGTATTACCGGATGGCCGAGATGCACACCCCGCTGACCAGGGACATGGTCGAACTGCTCAACCAAAGGCTGGCCGAGCTGCCGGAAACCCGGCAGGACCAAGCAGCCCTGACAAATTTCAGACAAACTAAAGAGAAATGCCCCTGATTTTTTCAACATTTCTGCCCCGCCCAAAAAATAACACCTACCACCAAAAAATTTTAAAACTCTGAAGGACCGTCATGCCAAGCACAACAAAAAAATTAAGCTTTCTCGACCAGTACCTGACCCTCTGGATCTTCCTGGCCATGTTCATCGGAGTGATGACCGGCTGGCTCTATCCGTCAATCACCGAATTCGAAAACTCCCTGCAAGTCGGCACCACCAACCTGCCCATCGCCATCGGCCTGATTCTGATGATGTACCCGCCGCTCGCCAAGGTACGCTATGAAAAGCTGCACGAGGTTTTCCGCGACTACAAGGTGCTGACCCTTTCCCTGGTGCAGAACTGGATTATCGGCCCGGTTCTCATGTTTCTTCTGGCCATCACCTTTCTCTCCGGCCACCACGAATACATGGTGGGACTCATCCTCATCGGCCTGGCCCGCTGCATCGCCATGGTCATTGTCTGGAACGATCTGGCCGATGGTGATACCGAATACTGCGCCGGTCTGGTGGCCTTCAACTCCATCTTTCAGGTACTCTTTTTCTCGGTCTATGCCTGGTTTTTCATCTCCGTACTGCCTGGCTGGCTGGGTATTAAAGGAGAACTGATGACCATTTCCATGCCAAAAATCGCCAAGTCGGTCTTTATCTATCTCGGCATCCCCTTCCTCGCCGGAATACTGACCCGCTTTATCGGAGTAAAAATCAAAGACGAAAAATGGTACCAGGAAAAACTGATCCCGACAATCAGCCCCTTCACCCTGGTCTTCCTGCTTTTCACTATTCTGGTGATGTTTTCCCTCAAGGGCGAATACATCATGCATCTGCCCTTTGACGTGATCCGCATCGCCATCCCGCTCACCATCTATTTTCTGGTCATGTTCCTGGTCTCCTTTTTCATGTCCCTCAAGGTGGGGGCCACCTACGAACAAGCCACCACCCTTTCCTTCACCGCCGCCTCCAACAATTTCGAGCTGGCCATTGCCGTGGCCATCGCCGTGTTCGGGATCAACTCCGGCGTGGCCTTTGCCGCAGTGATCGGGCCACTGGTCGAAGTGCCAGTGCTCATCGGCCTGGTTACCGTATCTCTCTGGTTCAAGAAAAAGTATTTCCCCTTCGTCAAGAAAACCCCAACCGGAGTCTGTCATGTTTCCTGTAAGCCGTGAGACCATCCCGCAGCCCGCTCCTTCGCGTGCGGCCCGAGCAGGCACCATCCTGCTCGGTCTTGTCGGGCTTGGCCTCTGGTTCGCCCTGTACCGGCAACTACACAGCCTGGCGGAATATCTTGCCTTTTCCCTAATGGAACTGAAACCGGGCAGCCGTCTGGGCGAGGCGGTACTCTTTTTTCTCTACGATACCCCAAAGGTGCTGATGCTCCTCACTCTGATCATCTATGCGGTCGGAGTGCTGCGCTCTTTTTTTACCCCGGAGCGCACCCGAAAGATTCTTGCCGACAAACGCGAATCCACCGGCAACGTGCTCGCCGCCCTGTTGGGTATCGTCACCCCTTTCTGCTCCTGCTCGGCTGTGCCGCTGTTCATCGGCTTTGTCACCGCGGGGGTTCCTCTGGGCGTGACCTTCTCCTTTCTTATCTCCGCCCCCATGGTCAACGAAATCGCCCTGGTGCTTCTTTACGGGCTGTTGGGCTGGAAGGTGGCGGCGCTTTATCTCGGCACCGGCCTGCTGATCGCCATTGTCGCCGGATTCATTATCGGCCGCCTGCGCATGGAGCGCCATATTGAAGACTGGGTGCGAGAGATGCACGTCAACGCCTCCGATATCCCGGACGAAAACCCGACCTGGCCCGAACGCTTTGCCCAAGGCCGCGCGGCGGTGCGGGAGATCGTGAACCGGGTCTGGATCTTTGTAGTTTTAGGAATCGCGGTGGGGGCCGGCATCCACGGCTATGTTCCCGAAGGAATGATGGCCTCGATCATGGGCAAGGATGCCTGGTGGTCGGTGCCGGTAGCGGTGTTGATCGGCATTCCCATGTACGCCAATGCCGCCGGGATCGTGCCGGTGGTCGAGGCCCTGCTCGGCAAAGGGGCGGCCCTGGGCACGGTACTCGCCTTCATGATGAGCGTCATCGCCATGTCCTTACCGGAGATGGTGATTCTCCGCAAGGTACTCAAACCGGGACTCATTGCGGTGTTCATCGGCGTGGTCGGGGTAGGCATTATGCTGGTTGGCTATCTCTTTAATATCATTATCTAACTGGAAAAAATTTCATGGAAATCAAAGTGATGGGGCCTGGCTGCGCCAAATGCGGCGAAACGGAAAAGATCATGAAGGCGGCGCTGGCAGAGGCCGGGATTGAAGCCTCCATCGAAAAAATCAGCGATTTTCAGCAGATCGCAAAATTCGGGGTTTTCTCCACCCCGGCGGTAGTGATCGACGGGGTGGTGAAATGCGTGGGCAAGGTGCCGTCCAGGGCCGAGGCCTTGAGCTGGCTTGGTAGCTGAACACTCATCTATAAGAGAGGAAAGAAACATGTCCGATTGTGCCTTGGATCGTGTTACCCTGGCCATGGTTTCGCTCGCCGCCAACATCGCCGCCAATCATCCCAAAAAAGGCCTTTGCCAGCTTGAACGGCTGCGGAGCTATGGAGTATCCGCGGAGCAAATTGAGATGGTGGTGGATATTGCCCGCCATCTCCGCGACGAGGCCGGACAGATGCTCGACCACGAATTCGCGATGGCCTCTATCTCTATACCCGATCAGCCACCGGTCAGCCTTGAGCTTGCCAACCCAGCCGGCGCCTGCTGTTCCCCCACCGCCAAAGGCAATCCATGTTGCTGAAGGAGAACACATGAAAAAAATTATCCGCTTCACGTTGCTGCTGGTCGCCCTGGCAATCCTGCCCGCCTCTGCCGGCCTGGCTGCAGGCCCGCCCGTACCGGTGCCCAATATGGTGACCATGATCGATCTGGGCGCCACCTCCTGCATCCCCTGCAAGATGATGGCGCCCATCCTCACCGAGTTGGAGGCAGAGTACCGGGGCAAGGCGGCAATCATCTTTATCGATGTCTGGCAGAATCCGGAGGAGGGCAAAAAATTTAAAATCAGCATGATCCCTACCCAGATATTTTTCGACCAAAACGGCACGGAAATGTTTCGCCACCTTGGCTTCATGGACAAGAAGACCATCGTGGCCCAGTTGGCCAAAATGGGTGTTGTCCAGCCCGCCGCCGGGAAAGGCAAGTAATGGATGCTCTTTTTATTCTGGTCAACGAATGGATGAGCGCGGGCCTCGCCCTGGCTGCCCTGGGCTGTTTTATCTGGGGGATGATCAGCGTTCTGCTCAGCCCCTGCCACCTGGCTTCCATTCCTCTGGTGGTCGCTTATGTGGGTGGGCAAGAGCAACTGGTCCATGGTCGGCAGGCGGTTAAGTACGCGCTGCTGTTCAGTGTTGGCCTTTTTCTGACCATTGTTGGGGTGGGGGTGATCTGCACCCTACTCGGCAGGATGCTCGGCGATGTGGGGCCCTACTGGAGCATGGCCGTGGGCCTGATCCTCATCTGGGTGGCCGTTGACATGCTGGGCCTGGCCAAATGCTCACTGCCCGGCGGCGGTCTCATGGGGCGTTTCAAACTGAAGGGGGCCTGGGGCGCCTTTGTCCTGGGCCTGGCCTACGGGGTGCTTTCCGGCACCTGCACCTTTGGCTTCATTGCCCCCATCTTGGCGATCATCACCGTGCAGGGGCAGGTATTTACCGGGGTGTTGTTGATCCTGCTTTTTGCCGCCGGGCATTGTCTGCCCATTGCGGTGGCCGGCAGCTCCACCGCCACGGTGCGACGTCTGCTGGCCAGTTCCAGCTTCGGCAGCGCGAGTCTCTGGTTCCGCAGAGGGGCCGGGTTGCTGATCGCCGGGCTTGGGGTATATTTTCTGGTGAAGCCATTATGGTAATAATCAAACAAATGAGGAGTAGGTCGGGTAGAGCAAAGCGAAACCCGACAACATTTGCCGCCAACACATCGAGAAATCGTCGTCGTTTTCCGGCAAGTTCCGAAGACAATACCGGGCTGTGTCGGGTTTCGCTTTGCTCTACCCGACCTACGGGCTGAAAACCCCTCCTTGACAACAGCCGGGCCTACCCGCTATTCTGTAGGAGCACGGCATGCCGTGCCCTTGGCTCACAAAAGACCCAAATGAGGACAAAATATGGCTGATCCAGCGCCGCTTGAACAATACACCATCAATGACCACCGGCAATGGGAAGGAGACTGGGAGCTGATCCGGGGCATCCCCCATGCCATGCCCCCCTCACCCGGCTTTGACCACCAGCGGGCCAGCCTGCGGATCGCCCGGCAACTCGACGAGGC
>DOZO01000025.1:0-194 GCA_003517965.1 Desulfobulbaceae bacterium | reverse complement strand
ACCGCCAACACCGTGCTGCGGCCGGACTGCGCGGTGATCTGCTACCAGCCGGAGGGGGAAAGGCTCAGCCGCGCGCCGGAACTGGTTTTTGAAGTGGTCTCACCTTCAAGCGTCAAACGCGATGAGATCCTGAAACCAGCGATCTATCAGGAAGAGGGGGTAGAGTGGTTCGTGCTGATTTACCCGGAAACCCT
>DOZO01000072.1:50702-68330 GCA_003517965.1 Desulfobulbaceae bacterium | reverse complement strand
GCCAAGGCCAAGGCCAAGAAGGTCGCCTTGAAGATCCCCCAGCTCAAGGACTGCAAGTACCACCCAAGTGCGGAAAAGCCCTCCGGCCCGGATCGCCAGAACATGCTCTTTCTCACCGAGGGCCAGTCCGCCTCCGGCTCCATTGTCAGCTCCCGCGACCCTATGACCCAGGCGGTTTTTTCCCTCAAGGGCAAACCGATGAACGTCTACGGCCAGCCCATGACCCTGTTGTATAAAAATGACGAGATGTACAACATGATGCGGGCTCTCGATATCGAGGATTCGGTGGATTCACTGCGCTACGACAAGGTGATCATGGCCACCGACGCCGATGTGGACGGGCTGCATATCAGAAACCTGCTGCTCACTTATTTTTTGCAGTTCTTCGAGGCCCTGGTCAAGCGGGGGCATGTCTATATCCTGGAGACCCCCATCTTCAGGGTGCGCACCAAGGAGGAAACCATCTACTGTTACTCGGAAAAGGAGCGGCAGGCAGCAGAAAAGAAGCTGGGCGGCAAGGGCAAAAAAGCGGTGGAGATTACCCGCTTTAAGGGATTGGGCGAAATCTCCCCCAAGGAGTTCAAACAGTTCATCGGCCCGGACATGCGCCTCCAGCAGGTGAACATCGACACCTTAAGCGAGGTGCCCAGGCTGCTCTCCTTTTACATGGGCAAGAACACCCCGGAGCGGAAGGAATACATCATGGATCATCTGGTGGTGGTGTAAGCATGGAAACCTCACATTACGGCGAGCTGCACAAGCTCTTTGATACCAACTTTCTCGACTACACCTCCTACGTCATCCGGGAGCGGGCTATACCCGATGTGGCCGACGGCTTAAAACCCGTGCAGCGCCGTATCCTCCAGACCCTGTTCAACATGGACGACGGCCGTTACCACAAGGTGGCCAATGTGGTGGGGGATTGCATGAAGCTCCACCCCCACGGCGACGCCTCGATCTTTTCCGCCCTGGTCAATCTGGCCAACAAGGGCTATCTCATCGACCGGCAGGGCAATTTTGGTAATATCTTCACCGGCGATCAGGCCTCGGCGGCCCGGTACATCGAGTGCCGCTTGTCCCCCTTGGCCAGGGAAACCCTGTTCAACAAGGATCTCACCGAGTTTACCGAGTCCTATGATGGCCGGATGCTCGAACCCGTTGCCCTGCCAGCCAAGATTCCCCTCCTGCTGATGCAGGGGGCTGAGGGGATCGCGGTAGGCATGGCCACCAAGATCATGCCGCATAATTTCTGCGAACTATTGGAGGCGCAGAAGAATATCCTTCGAGGCGAGCCCTTTGTCCTCTATCCCGACTTTCTCCTAGGCGGGGCCATCGATGTTGCCGGTTACGAAGACGGCAATGGCCGCCTGCGCTGTCGGGCTCGCATCGAGGAGAAAAACGAAAAAACCATCACCATCAAGGATATTCCCTACGGCACCACCACTCAATCCCTGATCGAGAGTGTGGAAAAGGCGGCGCGGGGCAACAAGCTCAAGATATTAAGCATCAACGACTACACCGCCGAAGAGGTGGAGATCGAGATCAAGCTGGTGCGCGGGATCTACGCGGCAGACACCATCAAGGCCCTGTACGCCTTTACCGACTGCGAGATGCCGATCAGCCCGAACTTGACCGTGATTTTAAACAACAACCCGGCGGTGCTCACGGTAAGCGAGGTGCTGCGCCAGAATACCGAGAAGCTGATCCTCGACCTTAAGAAGGAACTAACCATCGAACATGGTCGGCTCAAGGAAAAGCTCCACGCCCACCTGCTGGAGCAGATCTTTATCGAAGAGCGGCTCTACAAAGAGATCGAGGAGTGCAAGACCTACAAGGCGGTGGTCGAGACCATTGGTGCGGCCCTTGTGCCTTACCGGGACCAACTGGTCCGCGAAGTGACCACCGAGGACATCGAACGGCTGCTGGAGATCCGGATCAAGCGCATCTCCCGCTACGACTTGGACAAGAAGAAAAAGGACATCAAGGAAGTTCGGGACAACATCAAGGCGGTGGAGAACCATTTGAAAGACATGGTCCTTTACACCATCAATTATCTGGACGATCTCCTGAACCGTTACGGCCATCTCTACCCGCGCCGCACCGAGATCGCCACCTTCGGCGAGGTGGAGGTGCGCAAGGTGGCGCTCTCCAACCTGACCATGGGCTATGACAGGGAAACCGGCTTTGTCGGCCATCAGGTCAAGGCCAAGCCAGAAGATTCTTTTCCCTGTTCCGAGTACGACAAGCTGCAGCTCATTTACCAGAACGGCATGTACAAGGTGATCAACGTGACCGATAAACTCTTTGTCGGCCATGATGTACTCTGGTTTAGCAAGGTCGATGAAAAACGGGTGTTTAACATCCTCTACCGCGAGGGCAGCCAGAATCTCTGCTATGTCAAACGGTTCCAGAGCCCGAAATTCATCCTGGAAAAAGAATACCGCCTCTTCCCGGAACACAAGAATTCCGCCATCCTTTTTCTCAGCACCGGAGACGGGGGCAGGTTGCGGGTCCATCTCGCCCCGTCCAAGCGGGCCCGCCATAATTACGTGGATTGCAGCTTCAGCGAAGTTCTGATCAAAGGGGCAGCCGCGCTTGGCAAAAGGGTTTCCGACCGACCGGTGCGGCGGATTGCCGAACTGCCTGCCGAAAAGGAGTTAGCCGTACAGCCGGATGTGCAGCCAACCCTTTTCCCGGCCAAAGAAAGGGAGGCCGCACCGCAGGCTGGCAATGAGCCGGGGGAGATGGCAGAATTAACGGGGAATGACCCAGCAGAGATCGAGGTGAAATAAGGGCTGGTAAGCAGTGCCCCTTCAAGATGTGGTATTTTTCCACACCACAGTCAGCCGGTTCTCCGGAGACTCTCCTGTTTGCGAACTTGCGCTGATCTCGTATAAATCGTCCGGGGTAATGGTCTCTCTGGGCAAGAGCCAGGATACCCCGAAAAGCGAGTGCTGCTGGGGCAGGAGACCAATATATTGGTGAATGCTCCGGTAGCAGTAGTAGACAAATTCAGAGCAGGTAAAGCGATGGTCTTCTATGCTGCCGCACTCAAAATCATAGGCTGAGCCGATCTTGCTGAGCGCTGATTTAATGGCGGAGGTCACAACTTCCTCCCGCGAAATTTCATCCTTCGTTGCAAGCAACCGCTGTTGCAAAGCATATTCGTCCGTGCCTTCCTGAAGAGTAAAAAATTCCCTACCCACGGTGCCGGCCTGAATCACCTCCGGCAGACGCAGAATGGCCAACTGATCGCAACGGCAGAAAGTAAGAATGTCTTCGGCATGAATGCCTTGCCCCATGGAATGGATGACCATCTGCTCGCCGGTATCGAATAGATTTTGCCGCGCTATCTCTTTCAAGGTCTCCGGCGCTTGAACCCAGTTGCCAACCGTATCCTGAATCCGCAAATCTGTCGCCGCCAGTTTTCTCTCCGCCTCCGTCAGGAGGCCCACATATAAAGCCGCATGGGTGAAAGTCCCAACCTTGCCGCCTGTGCCGGAGAGACGACGGATAAAAAAACCATCCACATAGCCGTCGTAGCCCCGAAGGAGAATATCGCCGGGGCGGAGCGCTGCAAGTATGGCACGACTGTCCTTGCCTTTAATTTTGTAAGCCCCTGGATCTTCGATAACGCACAGTGGACGGAAAAAAACCTTGAGTGTGCCGATCCAGGCCATAAACGAAGCGAAAGGGGACGGACGGCCCTGCAGTCCCCAGAAAAGCGGCACGGCGTAGAACAGCAGTACCCAGAGGCCAAACCTTTCTACCAACAACACCGGCCCAGCCAGAAACCCACAGATAAGAAGGAACAGCACCAACAAGCCAATGGCGCACCAGAGCCGGTAAAAAAGAAAGGGCAGCCGGAGTACCCCAGATAGAAATGCGTGCAACAGCAAGGCAAGACGAGGCATACGACCCTCCATTATAAATGATTTACAACTTCAAAAAGCGAATCTCCTGCGTCATATTCTCCAAATCTATAATGCGGTAACGCATCCTGTCCTCTCCCGATTCGGCACAGGTGGTAGATCCGCCATCCAGGGCAAGCGGAATACCATATTTTATGGATTCGCCGGAGCAATCAAGACCATAGTGCATGTGCCCAAACAGCAGGACATGCGCCCGATCGCGGACAATCCGACAAAACGAATACGCATCCTTGAGCCGCCGGAAGGCCCTGGTCAACCGGGCAAACAAGTGAGCAAAAACCTTCCCGTCGCCCAGATCGGGACTGACGCTGTAGCCAAAGAAAAATGGATGGTGGTGCAAAAAAAGAACAATTTTTTTACCCTGCACCAGCTCGCTGTCCAGAAGCATATTCAGTTTGGCAAGCTGCGCTTTCCCGAGATGACCTTCGGCAAAAAACCTGTCCAGACCCCGCAGTTCGGCGGCATTTGAATCTAGGCCGATAAAGGCGCAATCGTCTCGCAGATACAAAGACGGAAAGTTCCTCGCCTTCTTGTCCGGGAAAATATAATCGCTGAAGGTCTCCTGAAAATCACAAGCGGCTTGCGGATTAACGGATAAAGAGCCGCCGTAATCGTGGTTGCCCGGACAAAGAAGAACCTGGTAACCAAAGGCCCGGAATCGATCCAGCCGAAGTCTCGCTGCCGCTCGGTTCTCCCTGGTGGCTTGGTGAATCAAATCTCCGGTGTGAATAATCAAGTGATTGTCTGGATTTAAGGGACGCAGCCTGGTGAGATCGTCAACAATCCTCTCAAAGCGTTCATCCAGAACACTGGCACCGAGATGGGTATCACTCAAATGAATGATCTTCATTACTCAACCTTTTCCGCGCAAGCTTCCTGCGCCCACTGGCCGAAGACCTCGGCTGACATCGGCCTGCTGAAATAGTGGCCCTGACCGACAAGGCAGCCAAAGGCCCGCAACTGCGAAGCGATATGGGCTTCCTCAACCCCTTCAGCGACCACCTCCAAACCGAGCTTAAGCGCCATGTCGATCGTGGAGCTTACGATCAAGGAATCACTGCGCGACTCCATGATATCCTTGACGAAACATTGATCAATCTTCAACTCGTTAACCGGCAGGCCTTTGATGTAAGAAAGTGAAGAATAGCCTGTGCCATAATCGTCTATGGATATCTTGAATCCCTTATCATGCAACTGTCTGATGACATCCGAGGCTTTCTGCGAGATATCGAGAAAAACGCCCTCCGTAAGTTCTATAGTAATCTTCTCCGAGGGGACGCATAAATTCGCCGCAGTGCCTTCAATATAAGCGACCAGATTCGTATCCGCCAGATTACGGGCAGAGAGATTGATGGCTACGCCAAGGTCCAGACCGTCGTTGCGCCATTTCGCTAACTGAGCAATGGCGGTGGCGATGGCCCAGCGAGTGAACGGAAAAATCAGGCCTGACTGCTCCGCCACCGGGATGAAGTATATGGGCGGAATCGGCCCTTCTTCCGGATCAGTCCAGCGAGCCAGGGCCTCGGCCCCTGTCGGCCTACCAGTGTGCAGATCGACCTGCGGCTGATAATACATCTCCAGATGATTCTGCTGAATTGCATTTCGCAACTTGCCAAAAAGCAGATGATGGTAGGTAAATTTTTGGTCGTTGTCCGCATTATAGACAAAAAAATCACGCTGGACTGCCTTTGCAGCGAGCATGGCCTGTTCAGCCTTGCGCAGGATAATTGCGGCGCTTGTTTCATCTTCATGCACACAAACACCAGCGACATACTCGATATTAACGGTCTGGTTTCCCAATTTGCACTCAAAGCCAGCGCCGAGCACCGAAGTCAGCCAGTCCGGATCCTCCAGATCGAGATCCGGGCAACAAAAGAAGAAAATAAATTCATCGCGTCCGAGCCGTCCCACCTTGCCACGGCAGTGAACAGCGCCTTGCAGATTAGCTACGATCTGCGCAAAAAGTATTCCTCCCTGTTCCGTGCCGACGATGTTTATTAGTTCAACGATCCGAACGAGCTTAAGATAAATCACCACCAGCGTTCCTGAGTCTCCCCGCCGTAAGCCTAATTCGTCGTCCAACAGAGCAAGGATGCCCTCCCGGTTGGGCAGGCCAGTCAACTCGTCATTCTTGGCAAGAAATTGGAGCCTTTCCAGATAGGCCTTTCCGTCTGCCGTTTTTTCCTCAACCTGTCTGTGCAACTTCGCCTCAAAGCGAACACGCAGCAGGTTAAAAGAAGCGGCGATAACGGTATAGAAAAGCACGCCAAATAAACATTGCCCAAGCTGGCCTTGGGTAAATTCCACCGATGGATTAACGAACAAGAGCAAAAGAAAAAAACAAAAAGACCAGAACCAACCACGACGCTGACCGGCAACAAAAAAAGAGATAAACGGCAGGCTGAATATCCAGTAAACGCCAGTGCCATCAATACCGCCATAATGAAAAAGGGCGACATTGATCAGGGTGACACAGAACATGACCAGACTCTCCGCCAACAGCAGCAACCGACAAGAACGGGAGAGAAAATACGCTGGCAACAAGAAAAGGAAAACCGCGACTACTTCGATGAGGCCCAAAGTCGTAAAGCCGCTTGTGAGGTTGAATACGGCGAAAAACGTGGAGACAGGCAGACCTATGAAACAGGCAAGGCGGATGTCCTTGCCCCGTTCCTGATCGTCGGCAATAGTGGCGGAATCAATACCGAACAGATCGGAGATAAATTGCCGCACTCTGGGCCAAAGCCGAGGCAACAAACAAAGAAGCCATGTCGTAATTTCAAATTGAGGCATGCCAGATGACTCGTGACGTGAAAGCGCTTGCAATAAAATAAGGGATTATTCTGTTTCCCCCGGCCAGATTAACTTTTCACAAAAAAATCAAGGAGACACTTTTGGTAATAATTGAGCAATTTCTTTCAATATGTCTTTCTGGCCAGAACCTCCCGAGGCTTGGAACCATCCGACGGGCCGACCAGCCCTTCCTTTTCCATAAGTTCAATCATTCGAGCGGCCCGATTATATCCCACCCGCAATCTCCGCTGCACCATAGAGATGGAGGCCTGACCCGATTCACAGACCAGGGCCACAGCCTCGTCATATTTTTCGTCCGTTTCCCCATCCTCACTTCCCTCCTCCGCTTCTGATTCTTCATCAAGCTGCAAGACTGTATCATCATAACATACAGAACCCTGCTTCTTGAGAAAAGCCACAATCCGTTCGGTTTCCTTTTCCGAGATATAGGCGCCGTGAATCCGCTGAAGCTTGCTGGAGCCAGGCGGCATAAACAGCATGTCGCCCGCGCCCAGCAGATGTTCCGCCCCGCTCCCATCAAGAATGGTGCGAGAATCAATCTTGGAGGAAACCTTAAACGACATGCGGGTGGGGAAATTGGCCTTGATCAGACCGGTAAGCACATCTACCGAGGGGCGCTGAGTGGCAAGAATCAGATGCATTCCCGCGGCCCTCGCCATCTGGGCCAGCCTGGCCACGGAATCCTCTACCTCACGGGAAGAGACCATCATCAGGTCGGCCAGCTCATCAATGATGATGACGATCAGCGGCAGCTTGTCCACGGCCTCGGCATTGTAGCTGGCCAGGCTCTTGACCTTGGCCTCTTCCATCAGCTGGTAACGACGTTCCATCTCCCGCACCGCCCACAACAAGGCCCGACTCGCCAGCTTGGGATCCACCACCACCGGATGCAGCAGATGGGGGATATCTTCGTAGCAGGAAAGTTCGATCCGCTTTGGATCCACCAGCAGCAGACGTACCTCCTCTGGCGTAGCCCGGAAAAGGATCGAGCAGATGATGGTATTGACCGCCACGCTTTTTCCCGAACCGGTTGCCCCGGCGATCAGCAGATGCGGCATCCGCGCCAGGTCAGCGATAACCGGATTGCCCACCACATCCATGCCCAGGCCAATGGTAAGCCGGGATCCAGCTTTTTGAAATTTTTCATGGGCGAAGATATCGCGAACATAGACAATATTGCGAGTCGGATTAGGGATCTCAATCCCCAGCGCAGCTTTGCCAGGAATAGAGCCAGCGATGCGGACACTCTCGGTTTTGAGCCCCAGAGCAAGATCATCGGCTAAAGCGATGATCTTGTTGATCTTGACCCCTGGAGCGGGAGAAAATTCATAGGTGGTGATCACTGGTCCGGGGGAGATGCCAACCACCTTGCCCACCACTCCGAAATCAGCCAGTTTCTCTTCCAGTTCGGCGCTGACCGCATAATAATACTTACGATCTACGACCACCTCCTGGTTTTCCGGCTTATCCAGCAAGGACAAAGGGGGAAGCCGGTATTTTCCGCTGGCTGCGGGCAGGAGACGAAAGGACTCATCCTCGGTCCCAATCTCAACTCCACGCTTTACCGGCGCATGCACCTTGGGCACGAGCGATTCATCTTGATCCGGGTTTGCCCCGATCGCGTCCACAAGTGGGGCAATTGCATCCTTTTTTTTACCCTGCTCAACGGCACGGTTGGCCTCGCGCGATTTTTTGGCCATCCGACAACTGACCCAAAAATCGCGCAACCTCTTCCCCAGCGAATATGGAGAAAAACGGCTGATCAGCATCAAGGAAATAACCAGCACCACGAGAAACAACAGGAATGAACCGGGGCCGCCGAAATGCAGCTGGGCATACTGAGTCAACATCGCCCCCAAAAAACCGACAACCGGATAGGTGTGACCAAAAACAGAAAAGGAATCCAGAAAGGTAAAACCGCTGAGACCCGCGCTGGCCAGGATAATCCCGGTGCAACCCAAAAAAACCAGGGGCAGAGTTTCCAAGGAGAAATCAGGGGAAAAAAGACGGGTAGCAAAAAAAAGCAGAAGGACAGGCAACCAGAACGAGGTGATCCCCAAAAAACCCATGAGCAGGCTGGCGACAAACTGGCCCACCTCCCCACCCCAATTAACGGTGGTTACTGGGGCCGCCAATTCCGCCGCAGTATAACTGATCAGGCATAAAAGCAGGAAAAAAGCGACAAACAACCCTAAAACGAAAAGTATCTCTCGCCCAAGTGTTGGTTTTTTCTGTCGATTGTTACCTGATGCCATTATAATCGCAGATCGGTTCCTTTATTAAATGCAGACTACTTTCCCTTATTGATATTCTTCAGGATAGAGTCAAGAATTCCGTTGATAAAGGCCGGAGAATCCTCGCCACAGTATCGCTTGGCCAGTTCGATGGCCTCGTCAATGGCTACCCTGGGCGGCACATCCTCTTTGAACATCATTTCATAAGCCGCCAACCTGATGATGTTACGATCCAGCACCGACATACGACTGACCCGCCAGTTCTTTGCGCTTTCCGCGATCTTGGCATCAATCTCCTGCCACTTGTCAGTAATGCCGTACACCAACTCCCGGCCATAGGGAATGGCTTTTTTATTGATCTCGAAATTTTCGCAGAGTAACGGGAAATTCTCCACTGCGGGAGTTGCGGTCATCTCCCCCTGAAACAGGGCGTTTAAAGCAAGCTCCCTTGCCTTGCGTCGATTGCCCATGAATAATCAGGCGAGCTGCGGCAGCAGGTTGACCATCTCAATGGCCGTAGCCGCGCACTCAGAGCCCTTGTTCCCTGCCTTGGAACCAGCCCGTTCAATGGCCTGTTCAATGCTGTCGGTGGTCAGGACGCCAAAGATGATGGGCACCCCTGATTCCATGCTGGCCTGGGCAATCCCCTTGGTCGCCTCATTGGCCACGAAATCAAAATGGGGAGTTGAACCACGGATCACCGCGCCAAGACAGATCACCGCGTCATACCGGCCTGACTTGACCATCTTCTGGGCAACCAACGGAATTTCAAAAGCACCAGGCACCCTGGCCACCTCAATCTCGCTATCCTGCACCCCGGAGCGCAGTAGAGTATCCAGGGCACCTTCCAGCAGACGCTCGGCAATAAACGAATTAAACCGGGCAATAACAATCCCGAATTTTTTACCTTCAGCCTGTAGTTTTCCTTCAAAAAATTTCGGCATTGTTTCTCCTCTCAGGTTGTCTTAGATTCCTTGCCGCCAATGGACAAATCCAGCATATGGCCAAGTTTCTCTTTCTTAGCCTTTAGATAGTCGATATTTTCCGGCTCTGCCACCATCTCAATAGCCTGTCGGCCCGTAACCTTGAGCCCATAACCTTCCAGTCCAACGATCTTCTTCGGATTGTTGGTGATCAAACGCATCTTGCGCACCCCAAGATCCCGGAGGATCTGAGCCCCGATTCCATAATCCCGCAAATCGGCCTTGAAACCCAGATGCACATTGGCCTCAACCGTATCCATCCCCCCTTCCTGGAGAGCATAGGCCTTGATTTTGTTGATCAAGCCGATACCCCGTCCCTCCTGCTGCATATAAAGAACAATGCCTACGCCCTCATGCTCGACCATACGCATGGCGCTGTGTAACTGTCCCCCGCAATCGCAACGTTTGGAACCGAAGACATCTCCGGTCAGACAGGAGGAATGTACCCGAACCATGATCTCTTTGGTGGGGTCGATTTCCCCCTTGACTAAGGCGACATGTTCGAGATCATCCACATCATTGGTATAGACAATAGCCCTGAAATCACCGTAACGGGTAGGGATCCTTGCCTCGGCGGCCCGATGGACCAGCTTGTCCTCCCTGGTCCGATAGGCGACCAGATCGGCGATGGTGGCAATCTTGAGCCCATGTTCCTTGGCAAATATCTTGAGATCGGGCATCCTGGCCATGGTGCCGTCTTCCTTCATGATCTCGCAGATCACTCCAGAAGGATGCAACCCTGCCAGGCGGGAGAGATCAACCGAGCCTTCGGTCTGCCCGGTGCGAACCAGTACCCCACCGCGCCGGGCGCGCAGGGGAAAAATATGACCGGGGCTGACAATATCACCGGGCTTGGCCTTGGGATCAGCTGCCACCAGGATGGTTCTGGCCCGATCCGCAGCGGAGATGCCGGTGGTGACCCCGGTACTGGCCTCGATACTGACCGTAAAGGCCGTTTCAAAGGGAGACTTGTTGTTCTGCACCATCATGGGGATCTGCAGTTGCTCCAGATGATCCGGTGTCAGGGTCAAACAGATGAGGCCCCGGCCATGGGTGGCCATGAAATTGATCGCCTCAGGCGTTACCTTTTCTGCGGCCATATAAAGATCGCCTTCATTTTCACGATCTTCATCATCTACCAGGATGATCATCTTCCCGGCCCTGATCTCGTCAATCACCTCTTCAATGGAGCTTACCGCCATGTTCTTCCCCTCAAAAACTTCGTCATCTGCTGGCCGGGCACTATTAGCGCAAAAAACCGTGCTCAGCCAGAAAAGCAGAATTAATCCTTGATGCCCCACCCACGTCATCAGCAGTGGCAGAGAGCAATTTTTCTACATATTTACCGATCAGATCCACTTCAATATTTACCACACTCCCCTGCCGCAGGGCACCCAAGGTCGTGATGCCAAGGGTATGAGGGATGATAGATACGGAAAATGCTTTATCGTCAATACTATTAACGGTAAGACTGATGCCGTCAATGGCTATAGAGCCTTTTTCGATGATATACTTACCAAAACCGGCGGGAACCTGAAAACTTAACAGGACAAAATCCCCCACGGGCTGACGGGTAAGCAATGGAGTGGTGGCATCCACATGCCCACTGACCATATGCCCGCCCAACCGGTCAGTGAGGCGCAGGGCCCGTTCCAGATTGACCAAGCTCCCGACCATCAGCTGCCCGAGGTTGGTGCGCTTCAGACTTTCCGGGGAAACATCGACGAGAAAACGCCTGCCGCCTATCTCTTTGGCGGTCAGACAAACCCCGTTAACCGCAATGCTTTCGCCCTCCGCAGGTTCGGGCAGATCAAAATCCGTAGCCACAGCAAAGAGCATCCCGCCGCCAACCGGCCTTTTTTCCAGTATTTTGCCTTTACCCAGTATAATCCCGGTAAACATATTATTTCCTAAGCAGTCAGCTATCAGCTGCAAGCAATCAGCTGTTTTTCTATCAGCCCTTCGATCAGCACGTCATTGCCAAACCGCCGCACCCGAGTAGTCGTAAAATAAGGGGCGTCCGCAACCTTATGCAGACCCAGGTCGTCCAGAAGAGGAACCCCGTCTGCGCCGATAAAAATCGGGGCGACAAAGATATTAATTTCATCAACCAGCCCGGCCCGCAAAAAAGCGCCATGCACCCGGCTGCCCCCTTCGACCAGAACGCTGGTGATCTGCGCCCGACCAAGCTCGCAGATAACCGCCTCAAGATCAAGTTGCCCGGCATCATCAAGCCTGACCTGCTTGATAACTGCGCCTGCCTCCATCAAGGCCTCAGCTCTTTTGACATCTGCTTCCGGCCCGCAAAAAATCCAGGTTGCCGCACTTGAAGCCTGCTGTAACATTTTAGCGGTGGGTGCCAATCTGAGGGCAGTGTCCAGAATAACCCGCAACGGATCCCTGCCCAGGCGGCCCGGCAATCTGGTGGTGAGGGCAGGATCATCAATAAGGGCGGTACCGCTGCCGATGAGGATGGCATCCACCCGATCCCGCAGACGATGCACCTGGCGCCGGGATTGTTCGTTGGTAATCCAAGCACACTGGCCTGAGGCGAAAGCCAATCGCCCATCCAGACTCATCCCTGCCTTCATGATCACCCAGGGCAGGCCGGTGGTGACCTGCTTGATAAAGGGGCGGTTCAGGCTCCGGCATTCCTCAACCCGCACACCCTGCGTAACTTCAAGCCCTTGAGCGGCAAGGGTCTTACATCCCCCTCCCGCCACAAGCGGGTTGGGGTCGAGCATCCCGACCACCACCCGACTGATGCCGCTGGCCAGAATGGCCTGAGTGCAGGGAGGGGTGCGGCCCGTATGATTGCAAGGCTCCAGAGTCACATAAAGGGTAGCGCCCCTGGCTTTTTCCCCTGCCGCCCGAAGAGCATGCACCTCTGCATGAGGGGTTCCGGCCTGGTGATGATAACCCTTGGCAATGAGACTGTTGTCTTGAACCACCACTGCCCCGACACAGGGATTTGGCGAAGTACGGCCAAACCCTTTTCGCGCCTCCCTGATAGCCAGCTGCATCCAGGCGCGGTCGTCTTTCATTGCGGTATTTCTTCCGGGCCGCCCAGCATACCCTTCAACTCGGCCATGAACTCACTTAAGTCCTTAAACTGCCGATACACGGAGGCGAAACGGACATAGGCCACCCCGTCGAGCTTGCGCAAGCCGTCCATGACCCGCTCCCCGACAAGCCGCACCGGAATCTCCCGTTCACCCAGATCCTGAAGCTCCCGTTCCAGGGTATCGACAAATTCATCAATCTGTTCCATGCTGACCGGGCGTTTTTCACAGGCCTTTTGCAGACCTTCCACCACCTTATGCCGCTCCCAGGCCTCGCGGCGCCCATCCTTCTTGATCAACATGGGCATGGTCATTTCAAGCCGCTCATAGGTAGTAAATCTGCGGCTACAGGCATCGCACATCCGGCGACGACGGGTGATGGTAAAATCTTTGTTCAGACGGGAGTCAACAACCCTGTTCTCCAGATGACCGCAATACGGACATTTCATAACTGCGCCTTAACAAGGTCTGCACCGAGGGTAGCAGTGCTACCCCAATTGAACAACGGGAACTTGAGCTTCTGCTAACAGCAAGGAAGAAAGACTGTCAGCATATCCCTCTTTATAATATATTTTTTCAATGCGTGCATTGATCAGCATTTTGCTGCAGATGGCGCAAGGCATATTAGTGCAATACAGGGTTGCACCCTCGACACTAAAACCGTGCAGAGCCGCCTGGATAATGGAGTTCTGCTCAGCGTGCAGACCGCGACACAGTTCATGCCGCTCCCCGGAGGGGATACCCTGCTGCTCCCGCAGACAACCGATATCAAGACAATGGCTGACCTTGGCCGGGGCTCCGTTATAGCCCGTGGCGATGATACGTTTGTCTCGCACCAGAATGGCGCCCACCTTACGACGAAGACAGGTTGAACGCTGGGCCACCATCTCGGTGATAGACATAAAATATTCGTCCCAGGATGGGCGAGTGTCTGTCATGATCGGTTACTCTTCGTTCTTCGGCAGGTCAGGATACAAGGGAAAAGTATCACACAACGCCTTAACTTCAAGCCGGATGGCATTCAGAGCTTCCTTGTTCTGCCGGTTTTCGATGGCCCGATTGATCCAAGCAGCCACCTTGACCATTTCCGGCTCCTTGAGACCGCGGGTGGTCACAGCCGGCGTACCTATACGCACTCCACTGGTGACAAAGCGGCTCTGTTGATCAAAGGGAATGGCGTTTTTGTTGACGGTGAGACCGGCCTCTTCCAGAGCCTCTTCAGATTCCTTACCGGTTGCTCCTTTGTTGCTCAAATCAACCAAAAGCAAGTGATTGTCCGTGCCGCCGGAAACAAGACGGAAACCGTCGCGCACCAAACCTGCCCCCAAGGCCTGAGCATTTTTGACCACCTGAGCCTGATCCTTTTTGAATTTCTCCCCCATGGCCTCCTTAAAAGCCACAGCCTTAGCCGCAATAACATGCACCAACGGTCCACCCTGAATGCCAGGGAAGATCTTGCTGTCCAGCTTCTTGCCGAACTCGGCCTTGGCAAGGATCAAGCCACCCCGCGGCCCCCGCAAGGTCTTGTGGGTAGTGGTCGTTACAAAATCGGCATAAGGCACCGGAGAGGGATGAACCCCGGCAGCAACCAGCCCGGCGATATGGGCCATGTCCACCATGAACAGAGCACCTATCTTGTCAGCTATGGCACGGAAGCCGGCAAAATCAATAATCCTGGGGTAAGCACTCGCCCCGGCTACGATCATCTTCGGCTTATGCTCAAGGGCAATGCGTTCCACCTCGGCCATATCAATACATTCAGTTTCCCGGTTAACCCCATAAGAGACAAATTTATAGAGCTGCCCAGAAAAATTTACTGCTGACCCATGGGTAAGATGGCCGCCGTGAGCCAGATCCATGCCCAACACCGTATCTCCAGGCTGCAATGAGGAAAAATAGACCGCCATGTTAGCCTGGCTACCGGAATGGGGCTGGACATTAGCGTATTCGGCACCAAAAATCTTCAGAGCCCGCTCGATAGCCAGGGATTCAATCTGATCGGCATACTCGCAGCCGCC
This sequence comes from Desulfobulbaceae bacterium, assembly GCA_003517965.1. Classification (GTDB taxonomy): domain Bacteria; phylum Desulfobacterota; class Desulfobulbia; order Desulfobulbales; family Desulfurivibrionaceae; genus Thiovibrio. The sequence goes on along the minus strand of DOZO01000072.1, from coordinate 53,287 downwards.
ATAGTAGCGGCGGCCAGGATAGCCCTCGGCGTACTTATTGGTAAAAATAGAGCCCTGGGCCTCAAGCACCGCCTCGCTGACAATGTTCTCAGAGGCAATCAATTCGAGCTGATTGCGCTGCCTTGCCAACTCATGACGGATGGAACTATATACATCCGGATCACTCTCTTTCAAGTACGACACTGCGGTATCCTTATCTGGTTATTTGCACCCAAAGGGTATAAGTTTGTTGAAATCGTAAAAAGCCACGATTACAACGGGTATTAATGCGTAAATGCTTAATTTCGTGTGGTGGGCCTGTGAACTTTTCAGGTTGTTACGAGTTCATCAAATTTCGTTTGAGCAGACAAGCTGCTCAACTCAGCTTCATGGACAATGGTTTATCAGACAAAATAAGCACGGCCGAAAAGGGACAGGCAATTCCGGCCGCGCAATAAAACCCGTGCATGGGAGCCGCAACAGGGCAGACCAGCTTTTCAGAACATGTCAATCCGCCGCTGGTGTCTGCCCCCAGCAAATTCGGTACTGACCCAACTTCTAACTATTTCCCCGGCCAGACCGGGGCCGATAACCCTGGCGCCAAGGCAAAGCACGTTGGCATCATTGTGCTCCCGGCTCATTCGTGCGGTGAACAATTCATTGCCCAACCCCGCCCGAATTCCCTCGAAACGGTTTGCTGCCATGGACATCCCAACCCCGGTGCCGCAGATCAGAATTCCACGTTCACAGCTGCCGTTTTGCACCTGAGCGCAGACGGCCCTGGCAAAATCCGGGTAATCGACAGACTCATCAGAGTGACAACCCTGGTCAGCCACCACATGGCCCAGCTCCAGGAGAAGCTTAACTACCTCCGCCTTCAGGCTAAGGCCGCCATGATCACAACCAAGGGCGATCTTCACGGTTTACCCTCGTACTGCTTCATGATCAAAACCGCATTGGTACCACCGAAGCCAAAGGAATTGGACATGGCGGCCCGAATCTTCATTTTTCGTGACTTATTTGGGACATAATCCAGATCGCACTCAGGATCGGGGTTTTCCAAATTCATGGTCGGCGGAGCAAGCTGATGCTTGATGGCCAGCGCGGTAAAGACTGCCTCGATCCCCCCTGCCCCGCCCAACATATGCCCGGTCATAGACTTTGTAGAGCTAATGGCCAACTTATATGCCTGGTCGCCAAAAGCCGTTTTAATAGCCCTGGTTTCAACCACATCGTTCAGCGGGGTTGAAGTGCCATGAGCGTTGATGTAGTCAACATCTTCCGGGCCCATGCCCGCATCTTTGAGGGCCATCTGCATGCAACGACTTGCACCGTTGCCATCTTCAGGAGGAGCGGCCATATGATAACCATCACTGCTCAAACCGTACCCGACAACCTCGGCATAAATTTCAGCGCCACGGGCCAGGGCATGCTCCAACTCTTCGAGAATGAGTACTCCGGCCCCTTCGGAAATAATAAAACCGTCCCGGTCCCGGTCAAAGGGACGGGAGGCTTTTTCCGGCTGATCGTTGCGGGTGGACAGGGCCTTCATCGCATGAAAACCGCCAACCGCCAGAGGACAGATCACCGATTCGCTGCCGCCGGTAATAGCCACATCACATTCATCATTAACAATAGAGCGAAAGGCCTCGCCCACCGCATGAGTTCCCGCCGCGCAGGCTGTGGTGAGCGACAGATTAGGCCCCTTGGTACCGTAGATAATTGAAATCTGCCCGGCGCCCATATTGGGAATAACCATAGGGATAAAAAAGGGCGTGATACGCCTTGTTCCCTTTTCCATTACCACCTGATGATATTTTTCTATAGTAGGCAAGCCGCCAAGCCCGCAACCCATAATGCTGGCGACCCGCGAGGCGTTTTCCTCGGTAATCTGCAAATCAGCATTGCGCAAGGCTTCCCCGGCTGCCGCTACCGCATACTGCACAAACAGTTCGAGGTGCTTGGCAACTTTCTTGTCAATATGATCTTCAACCTGAAAGTCTTTGACCTCAGCCGCGATATTGACCCCGACCTCGCTGGCATCGAACCGGGTAATCGGGCCGATACCACTCTTGCCTGCGCACAGCGCACCCCAGGTTTTCTCCACGCCTGTCCCCAGGGGAGTAACCAGTCCAACTCCTGTGATCACGACTCGTCTGCTCACGCTGATCCTCATCATTTGTTTGCAGAAAAAGAACAACCCTGACAGGTTATCATCCCGCCAGAATCAGCCTTCAATTTTCTTTAAAATACCCGACAAATGAAAACAGCAGGCTCAACCGGCAACCTTATTAACATGGTCAATGGCATGCTGCACGGTGGTGATCTTTTCCGCAACGTCATCGGCAATCTCAATATCGAAAGCCTCTTCCATGGCCATGATCAACTCAACCAGATCAAGAGAGTCCGCACCCAGATCATCAATAAAAGAGGCCCCCGGCACAACCTTATTTTTGTCCACACTCAACTGCTCGGCAATGATATCAATGAGTTTTTCCTGTACAGACATGATTTTTTTCTCCTTGCTTTTGATTATTTCAAGATAGGGCCATATGGCCTATATGATTTATAGGATTTATAGGCCCTATTCCTGTCCTCTGTTACAT
>DOZO01000072.1:33290-50581 GCA_003517965.1 Desulfobulbaceae bacterium | reverse complement strand
AACATGCCGCCATTGACATGGATAAACTGGCCGGTCACATAGCGCGCCTCGTCAGAGGCCAGATAAGCGACAGCCCCGGCAATGTCTTCCGCCTCACCCAAAACCCCCATGGGTATTTCTTTTTTGATCGTATTGGTGACCTCTTCAGAAAGATCTCTGGTCATATCGGTGACAATGTAGCCTGGAGCCACGCCATTCACCGTGATCCCGCGGGAGGCAAGCTCCCGGGCTACGGATTTGGTAAAACCGACAATCCCTGCCTTGGCGGCAGCGTAATTGGCTTGCCCGGCGTTTCCGGCAAAACCTACCACAGAGGTGATATTGATGATCCGTCCCCAGCGCTGTTTCATCATGACCCGGCTCACCGCCTTGGTGCAGAGAAACACGCCTTTTAGGTTGATATTAAGCACCTCGTCCCACTGCTCTTCTTTCATCTTCATGAGCAGGCCGTCACGAGTGATTCCGGCGTTGTTCACCAGGATATCTACCCGACCATGCGCATCAAGAATCTGCTTGAAAGCCGTTTCAATCTCCTCTGCTACTGCAACATTAAACTGGGCTGCTTCGGCCTTGCCACCCGCACTCTGGATACTCTGCACCGTTTCTTCCGCAGCGGTAGGGTTGCTCACAAAATTAACAATAACCGTAGCCCCCAGCGCCGCAAGGCGCTGACAAACAGCCCGACCAATGCCTCTGCTGCCTCCGGTAACTACGGCGATTTTCCCACTCAGACTCATGCGCTCTTCCTTTCTTTGAATTTAGCGATAAGCTTGGGCACGATCTCGAAGACATCACCGACAATACCGTAGGTGGCAACATCAAAAATCGGAGCATCGGCATCACGATTGATGGCGATAATGGTGTCGGCAGACTGCATCCCGACCAGATGCTGAATCGCGCCGGAGATTCCGCAGGCGATATAGATTTTGGGGGCTACGGTTTTGCCGGTCTGCCCAACCTGATGAGGATAGGGGATCCAGCCGCTGTCCACGGCAGCCCTGGAAGCGGCCACCGCCCCGCCCAGCAGATCGGCCAGTTCGCGGATCATGGCAAAGCCCTTTTCGTTTTCCAAACCTCGACCACCGGCTACGACAATATCTGCCTCAGAGAGGTTCACCCGGTCGAGATCTTCAACCACTGAGTCAAGCACCGTCACCCGGGGCTTAAGCAAGGTAGGATCCAGTTGCACTTTAATGATTTCCCCTTTGCGCTCAGTATTCCTCACAAGGGGCTTCATCACCAGCGGCCGCACCGTAGAGATCTGCGGGCGGGTATGCGGGCAGATGATGGTGGCCATGATGTTGCCGCCAAAGGCCGGGCGGGTCTGGAGAAGTACGCCGTCTTCTTCGCGGATCGCCAGATCTGTGCAATCAGCGGTAAGACCGGTAGCCAGGGTAGTGGCAACCCGAGGGATAAAAGATCTACCGATAGCCGTAGCACCGGCAAGAATAATCTCGGGCTTATGTTTTTTGGCCAGCGTACTTAAAGCGTTGCCATAGGCATCATCAGTAAAGGAAGCCAGGGCCGGATCATCGACCACAAATACTTTATCCGCGCCACAGGCGATGAGTTCTTCGGCCATACCCTCTATTTTTGAACCAAGGAGAACAGCGGAAAGGGGAACCCCTCTTTTTTCAGCCAGCTTCCGCCCGGCTCCAAGCAGTTCCAAGGCAACCGGGGCGAGTCGGCCATGGCGGCATTCCGCATAAACCCAGACGCCTGACCAGTCGGCCAAGTTATCCTGGGTTGTCTTTTCCTCGCGCTCGATGGAAAGGGCACCAACCGCACAGACATCCACGCAACTGCCGCACAAGGTACAGGTCTCGCCGACCACGGCAAGCCCCCCCTCAACCTTGATTGCCCCGAAGGTGCAGGTACTTTCACAAAGGCCACAACCAATACAGGTTTCTACATCAATCTGTAACATAGCGAATTCCGTTCGTCTGAAGTCTACAGGAGAGGCAATAATTTATCATACAACTGAGTGACCTGCTCATCGGCTGTGCCGGCAAGTATGGCTCGCGCCCCTTTCAGCTCCGGAGAGAACACCTTGACCACCTGGGTGGTGGAACCTTTGAGCCCGAGCTGTTCCAGGTCTGCCTCGATATCCACTGCGGTCAATTTGGTAATATCTATCTTTTTCGCCCTCATTTTTCCTTTGAGGGAAGGAATTCTGGGTTCATTAATTTCTTTAACCACAGTAAACAGAGCGGGCAACGGTACTTCAAGCAAATCATAGCCGTCATCCATCAGACGTTCGACCTGCATGATATTCGCAATGCAATTATTGATTTTGCGCACATAGGCAACAAAAGGGATATCAAGACGCTCTGCCAGGCCGGGGCCCACTTGGGCAGTATCTCCATCAATAGCCTGCTTGCCGCAGAGAATAAGATCAAAATCATCTATCTTTTTAATGGCCATGGCCAGGGTATAAGTGGTCGCCCAAGTGTCTGCCCCGGCGAAAGCACGATCCGAAACGAGCACCGCTTCGTCAGCCCCGCAGGACACAGCCTCGCGCAACATGGCCTCTGCTTGCGGAGGGCCCATGCTGAGCACGGTTACCGTGCCGCCATGCTGTTCCTTCAGGCGAACCGCCTCCTCAAGGGCATGCCGGTCATACGGATTCATAATAGCCTGGACCCCTTCCCTGGACAGGGTGTTGGTCTTGGGATCCAGGCGGACATCCTTAGCGTCCGGAACCTGTTTTACACAAACGATGATCTTCATTAGGCCCTCATGTACTCCTTGTTGAGTTCCTGGCCGATAACATTACGCTGGATCTGATTGGTGCCCTCGTATATCTGAAGGATCTTGGCGTCACGCATCATCTTCTCCACCGGATAATCCCGCATATACCCATAACCGGCGAGAACCTGCACTGCATCAATGGTGACCTTCATCGCCATGTCGGTGGCAAACACCTTGCACATGGAAGAGGCCTTGGACATGTCATTCTTATGGGCATCAATGTGCTTGGCCGCCGAATATACCAAAGCGCGACCAGCCTCAACCTGAATAGCCATATCAGCCAGAATATGCTGCACCGCCTGAAAGGAGATAATGGGTTTGCCAAACTGGACCCGTTGCTTGGCATAGATCGCTGCCTCATCCAGGGCCCCCTGGCCCAAACCAACACCAAGGATAGCAATGCCCGGACGGGACTGATCCAGAGTCTTCATCACCGTAATAAAGCCCATGCCGATCCGGCCGATCACCCGGTCCTTGGGAATGCGGCAATCTTTGAAGATCAGCTCCCTGGTGGAAGAACAACGGATACCCAGCTTCTTTTCCTTGACCCCGTAAGAAAAACCAGGGTCTTTATCCTCGACCACAAACATGGTGGCGCCGCGAGGGCCTTTGCTTTTATCAGTAATAGCAATAACCGTGTATATCTGAGCCTCACCGGCATTGGTAATCCACTGCTTGGTGCCGTTCAAGACCCACTCGTCTCCATCGAGAACAGCGGTGGTCTGGATGCCTGAGGCATCACTCCCCGCATTAGCCTCGGTCAGGGCAAAGGCCGCCAGTTTCTCACCACTGGCGATAGCAGGCATATATTTCTGTTTCAGCTCTTCACTGCCAGAAATAAGAATCGGGTAGGCGCCCAAGGCACTGGCGGCAAAAGCAGTGGCTACCCCGGTACAACCACGGGCAAACTGCTCAAGGGCCAGGACAATCTCAAAACACCCACCTCCCAACCCCCCATATTCTTCAGGTATATAAAGCCCGTACAGATCGGCTTTGGCAATAGCGGTCAGAATATCACGGGGATAGCCTTCGGTTTCATCCAGTTCCGCCCTTTGCGGAATAATCATTTCATCAGTAATCTGCCGAGCAACATCAACAATCATCTGCTGCTCTTCGCTCAAGAAATAATCCACTCTGCCCCCTTGTCATCAATTACTTGAAAATATTGATTGGCATGACGCACCCTATGCCTACCATCTGATTAAGGCTGCACCCCAAGTAAACCCACCGCCAAAAGTGCAGATGAGTAGCAGATCCCCCTGCTGCAATCGACCTTCCCGGTTAGCCTCGTCCATGGCAATCGGCACGGTAGCCGCCGATGTATTACCATATTTATGCACATTAATATAGATTTTTTCAAGCGGTACACTGAGGTAATCCGCCAGGTTTTTCAGGATGCGGATGTTTGCCTGATGAGGCACAATAAGGGATATGTCAGCAATGACAAGACCTTCTTTTTTAAGAACGGTGGTAATAGCATCCGCCATGGCCCGAACCGCATAGCGAAAAACATCTTTACCCACCATCTTGATAAAGGGGCCGTCACTTTCCTGGGTGCGAAGGTCAGGGTTCAAACTAGGTGCGCTGTCCATATGGAGCAATTCCCACAACCGGCCATCCGCATAAAGCTGACTCGCCAAAATACCCCGGCCCTGATCATTGCCAGTTACCAGACAGGCTCCAGCCCCATCACCGAAAAGTACACAGGTATTTCGATCCTGCCAGTTGGTCCGGGAAGAAAGATTCTCCGCACCGATCACCAGGATTTTCATATCTGGATTATTATGGATATATTTGTCGGCCAGATCAAGGCCGTAGAGAAAGCCGGAACAAGCAGCGTTAATGTCAAAGGCAAAGGCGTTGCTGGCCTCCAACTCTTTCTGTACAAGACAGGCGCAAGATGGCATGGCTTTTTCACAGGATATCGTCCCGACGACAATCATGTCAACCTCAGCCGGGGTCACTCCAGCCATATCCAAGGCGCGACGGGCTGCCTCGCTGGCAAGTTTGGAAGTTTCCTCCCCCGCCTGGGCAATATGCCGGGTCTTGATCCCTGTCCTGGTGGTAATCCATTCATCGGAGGTATCAACCATCTTTGCAAGATCAGCGTTGGTCAATACTCTTTCCGGCAGGCAGGAACCAGTGCCGATAATAACCGCGCGACTCATGAACTTACTCCGGCAGCAATGTTTTCCAGCGACGGCAAGGCTTCGTCTTGCAACAGAAGATGATCAAGAGAAAGAAGCTCGAGAATTCGTTCGTTGACCTTGTTGCGGGCCATTTCAGCGGCAACCAGGATGGCATTTTTTATGGCTACGGCACTGGAACGCCCATGACAAATAATGACGTTTCCTCGTATACCGAGCAAGGGCGCACCACCATACTCGGCATAATCAACTCGTTTTTTAAAAGAAACAAAAGCATCCTTGGCAAGCAGATAGCCAAGTTTTGCCTTAAAACTCTTTGAGATCTCCTCGCCCAACATGCCCAAAACCGCCTCGGCTAACCCCTCACTGAGTTTCAAACAGACATTGCCGACAAAGCCATCACAGACCATAACGTCAACATCCCCCTGGAAAGTATCCCGTCCTTCGACATTTCCGATATAATTCAAGGAACTCTGTTGCAATAATTCGTGAGATTTTTTTACCAGAAGATTACCCTTGCCTCCCTCTTCCCCAATACTCAGCAGACCAACACGGGGTCGATCCAGACCAAAGAGCACTTGAGAAAAAGCAGTGGCCATGATCCCGAATTGAAACAGATGCTCGGCACGACAATCAACATTTGCGCCCACATCCATCATCACCACAGGGCCCTTCAAAGTTGGGAAAATACCCGCAATTCCCGGTCGGGATACATGCTCCAAACGCCCAAGCAACCTAAGGGCTGCGGCCAGTGTCGCCCCGGAATTACCGGCACTGACAACAGCTTCAACCCTGCCCTCTTTGTGGAGGGCGAAAGCCTTCATGATGGAGGAGTCTTTTTTCCTGCGGATGGCGTCAAAAGGGGATTCATCCATGCCAACAACCTGTGAGGCATGCACCAGATGAATCCGGGATGAAGGAGTATCATGAGTTGCCAGAACAGCCTCGAGCCGAACCTGATCACCAATCAGAGTGATTTCAAGATCAGATTCGCTCACAGCCATAAGTGCCCCGGAAACCATCTCTTCCGGACCTCGGTCCCCACCCATGGCATCCAAGGCAATATGCAACGCCATGGCGAACTCTATTACTCTGCGGTCAACTTAACAACGGTACGGCCCTTATATGACCCGCAACCAGGACAAAGGCGGTGCGAAAGCTTCGGCTCGCCACACTCGGAACAAGTGGCAACAGTTACGCCACTTAAGGCATCATGTGAACGACGGATTCTGGTACGACGATGGGAATGTCTTCTTTTCGGTAAGGCCATTACTTTTCCTCCAAATGGAAAATATCGGTTACAGCGTTTCACCTGTAACGGGTTTCTCAGATCACCTTTTTACAATACAAAAAATGGAACAGATCAATATAAAGAAATACGGTTGGTTGTCAAGATAATTAACCGCCTTACCTTTTTCCATTACCTCTCAATCTCAACAAGGATCTCCAGAAAACATGTGAATAACATAGAGAGAAAACTGAGGAATTACAAGAGCCGGGCCAGACGATCACTCGCCTTGCCCAGGCGATGACCAAGCACATGAATAATCCAGCGCAAAAGTTTTAACCCAAGAGCAGGCGCCTGCCTCAGCATCGCTTCCATATTTTCATTAGAGAGGATCAGGAGATGGCTCTTAGCTGTGGCGATAACAGTGGCATTTCGCTCACCCCCTTCAACAGCGGCAACCTCACCCACCAGACTGCCCCGCTCAAGCACAGCTACCAGGATAAATTTCCCGGGGAATATCGCTTCCATCTTGACGGACAGTTTCCCCTCGACCAGAAATCCCAACCAAGCTCCCGGATCTCCTCTTTGCATCACAACTTCCCCAGGCTGCCATTCCCTAAACTCAAGATAGGCCAACAGCTCTCCCATCTCTGCCACGGATAAAAAAGAAAATACCTCATTGAGTTCTGCGGGGCTGTATCTCCCCAGAATCATGCCTTCCTCAGTATTCATTGGCTTTTATTCAACAGCCCCCTTACTGACCTTCTCTTCAAGCCGGGCAATAAGCCCGGCAAAATTTTCTTTACTCAGGATACTGGCAAACTGAGTCCGATAATTATTTACCAGGCTCACCCCCTCAACTTCCACATCATAAACCATCCAGCGATCATCAATATTCTTAAGTTTATAATTAACCGGAGTTTGCACATTCTTCCGGATCAGATCACTGTACACGATGGCCTTATTTCCCTGCAAAGCTGCCTTTTTAAAGGTAACTTTTTCCCCGGAGTACGTTTCTATTTTTGCCAGATATGTATTTTCCAGTAACGTCTTAAACAGCGAGACAAAACGGTCTTGCTCTGCAGGATTCCTTTCCTGCCAGTGTTTGGCCAGAGCACGCATGGACATCTCTCGAAAATCGAATTTCTTTTCGACAATAGCCACCATAAGTTTTTTTCTCTCCACCCTGCGATTTTGGGCAGAGAGTTTTTCATCCTGAAGAATAGAAATAATTTCATCAACAGCATCCTTTAAAAAAACAACAGGATCAATTACCGTCGCATGGGAACTGTTCTGAAACATTACAGGAATAGCAATTGCCAGAATAAGGAACGTAAAAAATTTCAGATACCAACTGTTATCGTTTTTCATTTTTCCCCAAAGCATGCCCCCGGCATTAAGGTAATTAAACAAACCCTGAACCAAACGAGCCTATGACAATATTTTTTTGTTTCCGTTATTATCGCATAGCCATAACCGGCGAATCATCAACCAAGTTCTCTGTCTGAGCTAAACAATCATCCGTTAATAGAACAGAATCAACCGACATAGACAACTCCTGGACATATGGTTTTTCACCTATATTAAAAGAATAATTGTATTGAGAGTCGCTTCCCACCGCAACATCAAGAATTTTCTTTTGGCGATACTGACGATATGCATCACGCAAGGATATATAGGGATCAAGAGCTGACTCCTTGAAATCTTCATAATCTCCAAGCGTAAGGGAGGTATCGTTAACCTCCTTGCCAGCCTTTATCGCAACCCCTGCACCAGGGTCAGACCAGGCAAGATATGACACTGGACTCAAGAAAGAATCCCCGATCATCCCTATGGTATCACGCACATTAGATGGACCTAAGAAAGGCCAACAAATATAAATACCTGCTCCAAAGCCATAAACACCCAGCGTTTGCCCAAGATCTTCTTCTTTGGGAGAAAGACCGAACTCATTTTTGGCAGGATCTACCAGACCGATAACACCCACAGTTGAGTTAATGACAAACCGGGCAGTTTCAACCCCGGTGTCCACCAGTTTTCCCTGCAGAAGATTGTTGACTATTCGTACTGGAGCAAAAAGATTCTTCAAAAAACTCCGCACACATATGCGCACATTTTCGGCAACAACATAGGCATATCCTTGAGATACCGGCTTGAGCATCCAAAAATAAAATTTATCATTAAAACTGAAGAAAATACGGTTGATTGGTTCCAGTGGATCAGAAACCAGAGCCATGTCCATTTCTTCTCCAAAAATAGAAGTGTCTTCAGGCGTAATCTCTTGCCCCAAAGCCATGGTTATTGATCCCAGCCAGATTGCCAAACAACAAAAACATATTCTATACATCAGACCTTACCAAAAATATATTTACTGACCAGTTCTTCAAGATCAACTGCGGATTCTGTTTCCATCATAAAACTACCATCAACGAGCAAATCTGCAGAACCACCCTGAGAAATTTTAATATATTTATCTCCGATAATCCCTTGAGTTTTAATTGAGGCGATTGCATCATCAGTAATTTTCACCCCATTATTGATCTGCAGCCACACCTGGGCCTGATCATTTTCAGCCAAAGAGATAGTGCTTACCTTGCCCACGTTAACCCCGGCCATTTCAACAAGGGCTCCGCGCTTAAGGCCAGAAACATTGCCAAAATTCGCCCGCACAGCATATGTTTTCTCCATAGAGAATACTGAGAACTCACCCAATTGCAGGGACATATAAACAAAAGCCAGAAACCCTGTCAGAACAAAGAGGCCAACAATCGCATCAAAGCTTATTTTCTTCATACCTTTATTCCATCTCCCTGCTTAAGCCGTTGTTCATAAGTAACCCCAACTTATAACTGACATGAACGGCATAACGGTCTGTAAACAAACAAATTAAAAAAAACAATTTATTCATTAACAGACCCCAAATAAATCTTCCCCATAGTATACTGCACAAAAGCCTGAATCTCTGGGAGTTCACTCTGCTGAATATCATCAGGACTGGCAAAAGTGTTGAACTTACCCTTATTGACCCAAATTACCTGATCCGCCAGATTAAAAATTTTAGGGATATCATGGCTGACTATAATTGACGTATAGCCGAATTTTTTCTGAGTCTCCAGAAAAAGTTTATAAATTTCCAAGGAGTTTTCAGGATCAAGACCTGTCGTCGGTTCATCAAAAAGCATTATTTCCGGCTGCAGCATCAAGGCTCTGGCAAGCCCCACCCGTTTTCGCATGCCGCCACTCAACTGAGCCGGGTATTTATCTTCATGCCCAGTGAGACCGAGGTGTTCCAGAATGGCAAGCACCTGCGTCCTGATCTCCCTCTCCTTTAATCTGGTCCGTTCTTCAAGGGGCAAGGCTACATTGGCAAAAACAGTCAAAGAATCAAGAAGAGCCGACCCTTGAAAAAGCACCCCGAATCTGGCCCGAATCTCATTGAGCGTCTTGGTACGCATCTTGGAAATATCTTGCCCACCAACCAGAATCTGCCCAGAATCCGGGCGCAGGAGGCCCAGAATTAACTTCATGGTCACACTTTTTCCCTGTCCACTCGGCCCGGCGATAACCGTGGTTTTGCCAGCATTGATCGTCAGATTCACTCGATCAAGAATGGTCTGAGAGCCAAATGATTTAATTACATCTTTAAACCGGATTACCGCTTGGCTCATAACAATATCGCCGTAATCAGGTAATCCCAAACAAGAATAGCGACGGAAGACAAAACAACAGCCTGTGTAGTAACCTTGCTCACGCCTTCAGCACCAAAACCGGCTCCCCGGATAACATGAACAAAATACCCCCTCCCCGTACACACCCAGACAATCAGCAGGGCAAAAACAAAAGATTTTATAATGCCCATGTTTATATCCTGATTTACAACACTCTGCTCCATACCAGACCAATATGCGCCGGGATTCACCCCCAGCAAGCCGCACCCTGCCAGATACCCACCGAACATGCCAACAACATTAAAAAAGATAGTCAGGATGGGAACAGAGATGAGCGTGGCAAGAAATTTTGGGCTTATGAGATAGCGAAAAGGGTCGATGGCCATACACTCCAAAGCATCAAGTTGCTCGGTATTGCGCATGATCCCGATTTCGGCACACATGGCCGACCCGGCACGTCCGGTAACCATCAAGGCAGTCAATACCGGGCCAAGCTCGCGCAACAAAGAGAGGGAAACCGCCGACCCCAAGGCGCCTTCCGAACCAAATTTACGCAAGGTATAATATCCCTGCAACCCAAGAACCATCCCGGTGAACCCTGCCACAAAAAAAATAACCCAAAAAGAATTGGCGCCTATCAGGCGAACCTGACGAATCATGGCGGACAAGCGAAAGGGCCTTTTGACAACACCACCAAGCCCCAAAACCAGAAACGAACCCATGCGTCCCAAATCTTCAAGGAGCCAAATAGTATTACTGCCTATTTTTTCCAGATAACGGATCATAAGCTTCGCTTACAGGTATTCTTGCAACAGCACGTTTCGCAATAAACCATGATAAAAAACTCCATTCTTTCAGCGATTACTCAGCTTGCCCCATCTCCCAAAAAATAAAGATTACTCAAGAAACGCAAGAGGTGTCAAGCATTTGCTCTAAAGGAAATCGGCAATCTGGAGCAACAACTCAAAAAAAAAGGGATTAGCTGTAATGGCTAATCCCTTTATCTTTTTTATGGCGGAGTGGACGGGGCTCGAACCCGCGACCCCCGGCGTGACAGGCCGGTATTCTAACCAACTGAACTACCACTCCTCTTGTGGTGGGCGAAACAGGGATCGAACCTGTGACCCTCGGCTTGTAAGGCCGATGCTCTCCCAGCTGAGCTATTCGCCCCACATGAAGTGTGGCAAGATATACTCTTGCCAGCCATAATCCGTCAAGCAAAAAACTTAGGAACCGTCAAGAAATAACCATTACATTGTTGCACATCTCCTTACAGCCCCTTATGCCGCTCATAACACTGACTGATTACACCTGTTTGCATAACAGCTTAGGGGCCGTTGAGAAACAACCATCTTCCCACCTTCAGACAAAAATACTCTCTTGGTTAGTGGGCTACATTGCTCGGAGCCAACACTCCATCCACACCAAAGTCAGCAAAAGGAATATCCTTGAAAAGAACCTCTCCATCTTGAAGCACCAAAGCCTTGGACAACACTTCGTCCACATGCTCAACCAGTTCCACTGTGAGCCCTTTAAGTATCTTTGCCGGTATCTCGTTAAGATCAACTTCATTTTCCCTGGGAATCAGCACATGTTTTATATTCCCCCTCCTTGCGGCAAGGAGTTTTTCGGTAAGCCCGCCAATGGGCAAAATTCTGCCTCGGAGAGTAATCTCGCCGGTCATGGCGATATCCCTCCGGACCGGAAGCTTGAGCAAGGCGGAAACCATCGAGGTCGCCATGGTAATCCCGGCAGACGGGCCATCCTTGGGAATGGCCCCTTCCGGCACATGGATATGAATATCAAGTTTCTGATAAAAATCAGGCAACAGGCCAAGTTGCAAAGCCCGGGTCCGCACATAACTCAAAGCCGCCTGGGCTGATTCCTGCATAACATCACCAAGCTTGCCGGTCACAGTTAACTTCCCTTTACCAGGCATCAGAGCCGTTTCGATCTGCAGCAGCTCACCTCCCACCTCGGTCCAGGCCAGACCAGTGGTAAGACCAACCTTATCCCGTTCCTCAGCCAGACCGAACCGGTACCTGGCTCCGCCCAGATATTTGGCAATGGCCACATCGTTCAACCGATAGCGCTTATCCGTCTTTTTCTTTTGTCGATCCCGGGCTACCTTGCGACAAACCGAGGCAATGCTGCGCTCAAGATTTCGCACCCCAGCCTCCCGAGTGTATCTCCTGACAATCTCCAAAATCGCAGAATCGTTAAAGATAATATCCTCTCGCCCGAACCCGTTGGCCTCCATTTGTTTCGGGACCAGAAAACCCTGAGCGATATTCAGCTTATCCTCTTCCGTATATCCATTGAGTTTGATCACCTCCATCCGATCTTGAAGGGGGACAGGAATTGCGTGCAGATTGTTGGCTGTGGTCACAAAAAAAACCCCGGACAGATCATAATCCAAGTCAAGATAATGATCGTTGAAAGCAACATTCTGTTCCGGGTCCAGCACTTCCAACAAAGCGGAAGAAGGATCTCCCCGGAAATCCATGCTCATCTTGTCCACCTCATCAAGGCAGATAACCGGATTCATGACTTTCGCTTTCTGCATGGATTGAATAATCTTACCCGGCAACGCCCCGATATAGGTGCGCCGGTGGCCGCGAATTTCTGCCTCATCACGAACCCCGCCAAGAGAGAGCCGGACAAACTTGCGCCCCATGGCCCGAGCCAGAGATTTGCACAACGAGGTCTTCCCCACTCCGGGCGGGCCGACCAGGCAAAGTATCGGCCCCTTTATTTTTTCAACCTGGGCCTGCACGGCAAGATATTCGAGAATCCTTTCTTTGGGTTTCAAAAGACCATGATGATCCTGCGCCAGAATTTCCTCTGCCTCCTGAATATCGATCTTCTCTTCCGTTTTTTCTCCCCATGGCAGGCTGAGAATACAGTCAATATAATTCCGGACCACCGTAGCCTCAGCCGACATGGCTGGCATCATCTTCAACTTCTTGAATTCCTGATCCAACTTGGCCCGAGCTGCCTCAGGCAGTTGTTTTTCCTGTATCGCCTTGTCCAGCATTTCAAGCTCGGAAGAAACGTCACAGGCACTTCCCATTTCTTTCTGAATTGCACGAAGTTGCTCTGCCAGAAAATAATCCTTCTGGGTCTTATCCATTTTTTTCTTCACCCTAACCCTGATAACCTCCTCAAGCTCGGCGATCTCTATTTCCTTATGGATAAGGGACAAAACCTGTTCTAAGCGGGCAACAACTGAAAAATTCTCCAGAATTCCTTGTTTTTCGTAAACATTCAAGGGCAGGTGCGCAGCCAGGACATCCACAAATTTTGCTGGTCTCTCAATGCGAGCCAAAGACTTAATAACCTCGACCGGCATCTTCTTGTTATATTTGACATATTCCTTTAAAATTGTCTGGATTTCTCGCACATAAGCGGTTGCTTCAAGACCACCCTCATCTTCTGCTTCTTTATCTTCAAGCTGCACCACAAAATACTCTGGATTAGACAGGTGCTTTTTGATTCTACCGCGTCTTTTACCTTCAATCAAAGCCTTGATCGTACCATCCGGCAAGCGAAGCAGTTGCATGACCGTGGCAACGGTTCCCACCGCATGCACGCTCTCCTCGGTTGGATCATCCTCGGTCGCATCTTTTTGGGTAACCAGAAAAATTTCAGAACGTTTAGCCATAGCCTCTTCAAGCGCTTTTATGGACCTATCCCTGCCAACCACCAAAGGCGCAACCATATAAGGGAAAATCACGATATCCCGCAAGGGCATCATTGGATAAACAACTTGCGGTTTGGAATCAGACTCAATCATGATACACTCGCAATGTTAAATACACCCTTGATGGGCTTAAAAGGCCATTCGGTAGCTCAAGCACTTTTCTTTGCTTCCACATCGTTATCGTACAAAATCACTGGATAATCACCATTCAGCACCACCTGCTCGCTGATCACACATTCCCGCACATTTTCCTTGGAAGGCAATTCGTACATGATATCAAGCATTGCCTGCTCCATAACCGTTCTCAAACCCCGAGCGCCTGACTTCCTCTTAATCGCCTGCTGGGCGATAGCCTTGAGAGCGCCCTCGGTAAAACGCAGCCGGATATTGTCAAAAGCAAAAAGACGCTCATACTGCTTGGTCAATGCGTTCTTCGGCAAACGTAGCACGCGAATCATGTCCTCCTCATCCAACTCCTCCATGGTCGCCACCACCGGCAAGCGCCCAACCAATTCTGGAATCAGTCCAAACCGAAGCAAATCTTCAGCCTGAACCTGAGCAAGAATATCTCCCACTGCTTTCTTAGGCTTGCCAACGACCTTGGCACCAAAACCCATGGACTTGGTGCCGGTCCGCTGCTTGATCACGCCGTCAAGCCCAACAAAGGCCCCTCCACATATAAAGAGGATATTGGTGGTATCAATCTTGATATATTCCTGCTGAGGATGTTTGCGGCCACCCTTGGGAGGAATGCTGGCCAACGTCCCTTCTATAATCTTCAGCAGAGCCTGTTGCACCCCTTCGCCGGAAACATCGCGGGTGATGGAAGCGCTATCGGACTTGCGAGCGATCTTGTCTATTTCATCAATATAAATAATCCCGCGACTGGCCCGCTGAATATCATGATCCGCAGCCTGAAGCAGATTGACCAGAATATTCTCCACATCTTCCCCGACATAACCAGCCTCGGTCAAAGTTGTGGCATCTGCCATGGCAAAGGGAACATTAAGAATCTTCGCCAGGGTCTGAGCCAAAAGTGTCTTTCCACATCCGGTAGGACCAACCAACAGGATATTGCTTTTCTGCAATTCAACCTCACTGCCATCGCTGCTTTCCTGGGCCTCAATTCGTTTGTAATGGTTATGTACCGCTACCGCGAGCACCTTCTTGGCCCTTTCTTGGCCGATCACATACTCATCAAGATGAGCCTTGATATCATGGGGCTTAAGCTTCGAAGCTTCAAGCGGCAATTCCAACGCCTGCTGCCGATCCTCGCTGACAATCTCATTGCACAGTTCAATGCACTCGTTGCAAATATACACCGTCGGACCAGCTATCAGCTTTCTGACTTCATCCTGACTTTTGCCGCAAAAAGAACAGATAACTTCAGTTATACCCTTATGATCTTTGGCCATGCCCATTCTCCTCCTCATGATTCGTCCGCTGCACCAGAACCTTATCAATTATGCCATAGGCCTTGGCTTCCTCGGCTCCCATGAAAAAATCCCGATCTGTGTCAAGCTGAATCTTCTTGAGCTTTTGCTTGGTATGATGCGCCAGAATGGAGTTCAGGGCCTGGCGCATCCTCAAAATTTCTTTGGCGTGAATATCAATATCGCTGGCCTGCCCCTGAAAACCTCCCATGGGCTGGTGCAACATGATCCGGGAATTCGGCAGCGCATAACGTTTTCCCTCGGTGCCGGCGGCAAGAAGCACCGCACCCATGCTAGCCGCCTGCCCCATACACAGGGTGACGATATCACACTTCACATAGTGCATTGTATCATAAATGGCCAGACCTGCCGTTACTACCCCTCCGGGGGAGTTGATATAAAAAGTGATATCCTTGTCTGGATCATCAGCTTCTAAAAAAAGAATCTGGGCAATGACTATATTAGCTATATCGTCATTTATGGCCGAACCCAAAAAAATAATCCGTTCTTTTAACAACCGGGAGTAGATATCATAGGCCCGCTCACCACGGGGACTCTGTTCAACAACCATAGGGACGAGATTCATAAACATTAATCCTCAAATAAGTTAGGGGCTGTTAATGAACAAATTGTACTTTTAGTTGATATCACTCATACCCTGGGCAGAAGCCGGCACAATTTTCATGATAGCCGCATCAAGCAGGAAACTTAAGATTTTTTCGTTCAGCAATTCCGCCATAAAGGGTAGCAGATCATCCCGGCTGGAAAAGTATTTTTTCACTTCGCTGATCGGCATGTTGTACTGTTCAGAAATGCGTTGAAAGCCTTTATCAATGTCTTCATTTTCCAGTTTGACTCCTTCCTTTTCCGCAACCTTCTTCAAAAGAAAATCTCCCTTGACCCGTGCCTGAGCTGCAGGTTTATACTGTTCTACCAGAGCATCCCTGTTGAGTCCGGCGGACTCTAAGGTCATCCCCTGCCGTTCCAAGTTACCTTCCAACTCTTTGGTCATTGATTCTATTTCATAGGCCACCAATCGCGGTGGAATCTCAAAATCGTGGGTTTCGATCAGCACCTTCATCAACTTGTCGGTAAGATCTCCCCGTTGAGCATCCTTCTTGGCCTGTAACTTTTTTTCGCGAATATGAGCCTTGAGCGCCTCAAGGTCGGCAAAATCGCCAACCTCCTTAGCAAATTCATCACCAAGAACAGGCAACAAACGTTCCTTAACATCCTTAACATTGATTTTAAACTCCACCTTCTTGCCTGCCAGGATCGGATTGGCGAAATTTGCCGGAAAATCTGTCTCCTGAGAAGCTTCCTCACCTTTTTTTAAACCAAGGAGTTTTTCTTCAAACTCTTTCCCATACTGACCGGAACCCACATCAATCGAATAATTTTCTCCAACCACCTGCTTAATAGGATTACCATTGTGGTATCCCTGAAAATCAACCACGGCCAGATGTCCTGTCTCAATGGCGCGATCTTCAACGCTTTGCAATGGAGCCATCTGCTTGCGCAATGCCTCAAGCTCTTGAGAAATTTCCTCGTCAGTCACTTCAAGCGCGATCTGTTCAATCTCAAGGCCCTTATATTCAACCAGTTCAAACTGGGGCCGAACATCCACTTCCGCAGTATAAACAAAAGTGCCATCCTCAACAAATTTCTGTGTCCGGATATCGGGATGTACAACCGCATCAATCTTACTTTTCTCAAGAGCGTCAAAATAGGTGCCCTGAATCAACTTTTCCGCCACCTCATATTCAACCTTTGGCCGATAATTTTTCTCCAGCACCTGCCGAGGCACCTTACCCCTGCGAAACCCTTTCAGAGAAACCTCAGCGTTCAATTTCCTGTAAGCGGACTCCAACTCCTGGGCAACCTGCGCTATCGGCAGAGTTATAATCATTTTTCTGGTAAGCGGACTTACATCTTCAATATTTATCTGCATGCAACACCTTCCTTGTCTCAAACATTTTCAACAACCCAGCCATAAAATAGATGAGATGTCTTCCTGTACCCCGGCATGAGAGCCGAGGAGCTGTTTTTTACTGGTGCGAGAGGGGGGAGTCGAACCCCCATACCAAAGGCGCTGGTTCCTAAGACCAGTGCGTCTACCAATTCCGCCACTCTCGCTTGAACATAGAAAAATAACCAACTTTAGGTTTACAGTCAAGGGCCGCTTGCAATCTTGTCCCGATTTAAGAAATTGTTAAAAAATAAATTACCCCGATGTTAAGAAAATAACGACACACTCTTCACATTTTATGACTCGTCATTCTGCACAGTCCCACTTGACAAGCCGGGTAAAAAGGGTTTAAAAGTAAAAAAATGGACATTGCATCATCCCGGAACACGGTG
>DOZO01000072.1:19289-33125 GCA_003517965.1 Desulfobulbaceae bacterium | reverse complement strand
CCGCTGTAATCGGGGATGCTGGTTAGCACAGGAAATTATCCAGTCACTCCCAGAGCTTAGCCTCTGGGGGGAAGACCGCAAACCAGCAAACGATCCGAAAGTCAGAAGACCTGGTGATAATGTTTCTTATGTACGTATTGCTGTTCGTCTGGGTATTCTAATGGAAACAGAACCCGGAGTGGCTCCTGTGGGGTTACTCCGGGTTTTTTTATACACACAGAGCAACACATAAAAGGAGAACATCATGAAAGCACAGAAGCAGATCATTTCGTACCGTCGGCGCTGTAATCTGATCGGCCAGGGCACCGGACTATCTCATTACATTCTACTCACCCCAAGCGCCGAAACAACCCAAGAGGGCAATAACAAGTGATGGCACAGACACAAAAACAAACAACGACTGCCAAGTTTGCCAACACTGGCCACGGGCCAAATTTTTCTGTGCTGGAAATCGGCGATCCTGATCACGTGGCAGTTGTCGAAGCGGATACGGCTTACTGGGCTCTAGTTGATCGTAATGAGCTGCCTCAAGCCCTGGGTGGCTCCATGATCGAAGATTTCATGACCCGCGCGCCAGAATTTCAGGCAGAAATTAATCACCTGCGCACGGGCTTACAACTCTCCGCAGCCTATGTTAACCCCACTGAACGATGTAATCTGAATTGCAGCTACTGCTACCTCCCCGAGGAGATGCGCAAGAACGGCATCGACATGGGGGAAGAAAAACTGATGCTCGCTCTTGAGCGACTATTACAACATTTCCGGAAAATTTTACCAGAGGGAGTAAAACCTCAGCTGATCTTTCACGGCAGCGAACCCATGGTTGCCAGGGAGTCGGTATTTGCCGCGATTTCACGTTTTAAAGACGACTTTAATTTCGGCATCCAAACCAACGCCACCCTGCTTGACGATACAGCAATCAGCTTTTTAAGGGAACATCGGGTGGGGATCGGTCTGTCCCTGGATGCACCCACCGCAGAGATCGCCAATCGCACCAGAAAGAACTGGCAGGGCAACGGATATTACGACACTGTTGTTTCGGTGATCAAAAAGCTCGTTGATTATCCGGCACTGAATGTCATAACCACCGTAACTCAAGCCAACGTGCATACCTTGACCGAAATGGTAGATTTTTATCACGAACTTGGGGTGCGGGTGGTCATGCTTAATCCGGTGCGCTGCACCCGCCAGGGCGGGATGGATCTGAAACCGGACAACCATGTTCTGGCCGAAGCTTTTTTTAAAGCGTTAGACCGGTCTTTTGCGCTTTTTGAACAAACCGGCAGAAAGCTGGTCATCGCCAACTTCGCCAATGTGCTGGCCGGGATCATTGGCCCGACCGGCCGCAGGCTGATGTGCGACATCTCCCCTTGCGGAGGAGGTCGTTGTTTTTTTGCCGTTTCCGCAGACGGCGAGGTCGTGCCATGCAGCGAATTTATCGGCATGAACGAGTTTTCTGGAGGCAATATCTTCCGTGATGATCCTGCCGATATCCTTGCCAGCAAACCCTTTCAGGAAGTAACAAACAGGAAGGTAGAAAAAATTCTCCCGTGCGCAGGATGCGCCATCAGACATTTCTGCGGAGCACCCTGCCCGGCTGAGATTTACAAGGTATCCGGAGATATCAATGCGCCAAGCCCGTACTGCAGCTTCTTTGAAGAACAAGTGCGCCATGCTTTTCGGATAATTTCCCAACAACGGGAAGATGCGTATCTCTGGGAGAGTTGGCAGACAGAAACAGAAATATCCTATTGCTGGAAGTAATTTTTTTCTATAAAAAAACCGCCAGGGCTCTTGCCTGGCGGTTTTTTTCTCTAAGCCCTTTCTGTCCTTGCCAATCTCGATTACAATATCATGACAGATTCTCTCCAAAATCACATAATACCCACCGATATAACGTGAGCTGGAAAACCATAAGGAGGATGCCATGAAAGTTGTCGCTTTTAACGGAAGCGCCCGTAAGGGGGGGAATACCGCGATATTATTGAATACCGCTTTAGCAGAGATGGCTCTACATGGGATCGACACAGAGCTGGTGGAGTTATCAGGCCAGCCGGTCTCTGGCTGCATCGCTTGCTATCAATGCTTCAAAAACAAGGACCGTCGTTGCGCCGTGGAAAAAGACATTATCAATGACTGCCTTGCCAAGATGATCGCGGCGGACGGCATTCTCCTTGGTTCCCCCACCTACTTCGCTGACGTCTCAGCCGGGATGAAGGCCCTGATCGAGCGGTGCGGCATGGTTTCCCGGGCCAACGGCGATTTATTTAAACGCAAAGCCGGAGCCGGGGTGGTCGCAGTCCGTCGAGCCGGTGCCTATCAAGTGTTCAACTCACTCAACGCCTTTTTCCTTATCGGCCAGATGATCGTAGTGGGCTCATCTTACTGGAATATCGGCATCGGCCGAGAACCAGGCGAAGTGGCCAATGACGAAGAAGGCATGAAAACCATGCGCGACCTGGGACGCAACATGGCCTGGCTCCTCCAGAAAATCAAGACGCCATAAGCAATCAGCCGAGAAAATTCCAAGACTGCACCTCCCGCTGCAACAGATGATTGTCGTACCGTTTCAGCAAGGCAATAGCCTCACCCGTAGCTGCCAAGGAAAAATGGAGCCGTTCCAGTTTTCCTTGTTCTATATCCTGGGCCCTTCGCAACAATTGGATGGTCTGAATGGAAAGCAATTGGGAGTTTGCCATGGCCTGAGGTTCACAACGGCTGCAAACTAACCCGTTGCGCAAGGGACTAAAACGGTACAGAAAACCAGATACTCCAAGTATGCGGCAATCTAGACAGCCTGTCAGATCGGGACGATATCCAAGAATATCCAACATCTTAATATGAAAAAAAATGACCGCCCGCTTGACAACCACTCCCTCCATGACCAGACACTCCAACGCCCAAACAAGCAAGCGGAAAAGTTCTTCATCACTATCATGTTCCCGGGTCCAATGCAGGACAAGTTCACAAAAGAGAGAAGCAGCGATATAGAGTTCATAATTTTCCCGCAATCTGGGAAAAGGATTCAGCAAATCGGCCTGATCCAGACGCATGAGCGAACTGTGTCGGCTGGGGGCAAAATAGATGGCAAGGAGGGAAAAAAGTTCGAGTTTATTGACAAAACGTTTTTTGCTGCGTTTAGCGCCCTTGGCGATAAGCGCAATCTTGCCATGCTCTAAAGTGTAGAGGGTGACAATCTTGTCAGAGTCCCCATGATCTTTCACCTGGAGCACAATAGCCAAACTTTTCTGCAAAGACATTCGCTTTTACTGTGTCTATTGTTAGAATAGCAAAAAAGTACAATTATAACAGGTAGTTATTCGTATCTTTTTAATCTTGCGACATGAACCTGTGACCTTTTTCCTTGTTTGCGAGTTCTTCATTATTCAGCCGGCAATGAAATCCGACCGATTTGCATGGACTTACCTAAAGACGGCAACGGTTTGCCGTTCAGCGTCAGGACTACCCCCCCGGCATTACCAACCAACAGGGAAATATTTTTTTCCGCCTCCCAGACCTCATGATCACCTGACTGGTAAGTGACGGACTTCTTTTTTTCCTTGTCTATCTGCACGGAAACCCAGGTCGTTTCGAGAAACTTTGCTTCCAGGACATAATGTGCTTCCCGGGCTTTTGTTGCGGAAATCACCGGCACAACAACCGCTACGGGAGGCACCTGAACGATCTCCGGCCGATTCTGGTTCTCTTCCTGTCCTCTCTTATCTGATTTCGAGTCGGCCTCAGATAAACGAGACGCCTGGCTCTCGCCATTCTGCGCCACCAAAGGTGGAACCTGATTAACCAAGGTCTGTGTTTGCACCTCTTTCTTATAGAGAGCAATTGGAAGAGCAGACGAGTTTAAAAAATCAAGAACTAAATACCCGGCAAGAAAAAAAGCACCCACGACAAGAAAAAAGACTATTAAACGCCCCATCGGAAAAGTCCAGGCCTCAGCCATAATCTCGCCAGCAAGAACCTCTTGGACATTGCGATCTTCCGTTGACCTGACCTCTCCAGCATGCTGCTCGATATACCAGCTCAACACCGTTATTGGATCAAGGCCAAGATACTGCGCATAATTTCTTACAAACCCCCGGGTGAAAACCTCAGCAGGCAGAGCCTTAGGATTATCTTCTTCAATGGCCCGAAGAGTAGAGGCATGAATATGCGTTTTTTCTGCAATTTCTTCGAGGTTTTTCCCCTGACTTTGCCGTTGCCTTTTAAGAAAGCTGCCAAGGGTTTCGTCAGGCCGTGCTAAGGTTACAGATTGGCCCTGTGCATCATCAGCAGATTTTGATTCCTTGGCCATGAGAGATATCCCTTATATCCAGAGGTTATAGGCCAGACCAAGCCGGCATAAAAAGCTGTAAGAGAATGCCCAGCATTATATCAGTTGTTTTTTGATAATTCCTATAATATTTTCTTAATATACGCTTGGTCGCGAAGCTCTTTAACCCATTTCTGAAACTGACTACTCAATGCATCCTCATACAACCGCTGTCTGATTTGTTCTTTTACCGTCTCGTATGAATCTTGCAATCGTACATCTCCCCGATCGGAAAGAAGCTTGAAAAACTGATACCCAGCCGGAGTCTCCTGAATAGTACCTATCTGTCCCGCCTGCAAACTGAGAACACTTGTTTTCATATAGGCCGCCATTTCCGATTTTTTAAACACTCCGATATCCCCGCCATCCTTGCCCGAGGGCAGATCGGAAAACTGGCGTGCCAGAGTGTGAAAATCTTGTCCGGCTACAGCTTTTTGCCAAGTCTCTTCAGCCCGCTTCCGAGCATCATCTTTTGCCGCTTGAGTATTTTCCTTCCAGACAAACCCCATCTGTAAAACATGATATGCGTCTTCTTTTATTTTCTTAGCATAATTTTTTTCGTAAAACTCACGCATTCGTTCCTCATTCACCACCACCCGTGAACGAATTTCATAATCAATCAATTTTTCCTGCAGGATCTGACTCCTGATGACCTCCCGATAATCAGACTCGCTGGAACCCATGAGCACCATCTGCTGCCAGAATTTTTCCGCAGTGGTCTTGTTACGCTCGATAATCATGTTGACCGCATTGTCCACCTCCGGATTGCCCACCGCAATCCCCAGCTTCTTAGCCCGTTGGGCAACAATGAGCTTATCAATAAGGCCAGAAAGCATCTCCTCTCTAGCCTTCAGAAGAGTTCGTTCAACCTGCTCCGGCGGAGCCTCTTGCGTAATCCGGCGAAACAGGGCCGCTCCTTCCCGATTGAGGTCAGAAAAGGTAATGACATCATCGTTAACAATGGCAATAATACGATCCACCATCTCTGCCTTCACAACGGGTGGATGCAAAAAAGCGAAACCACACAACGATAAACATAAAACATGTAGAGAGAATTTCACTGACACACTCATAATAGTTTAAGATGATTTTTAAAGGCCGTTACGAATGCCTTACATTTTTTATCAACAACTATCAACCGCTAAACCCTACCACAGTCATTTTAAAATGTCATCTTCCGCAAGCAAGGCAAGAATATTTTGCACATTATGGAGTGTTTTCTCTGGCAAAATACCAGGTGCGATTGTAACGATCAAACGAAATTCAGGGGTGAATCGTGCCTGATTTTTATATTTTGCAAGCAGACGCATAATTTTCTCAGGAGTAACCGGAGTTTTTTCATGAAAAGAAAAAACAAGATTAGCAGGCCCCTGTTCCAGCTTGCTTATCCACAAATCCCTGAGCAAGGTTTTCAGAGCCAGCATCTCAAAGAGATTGAGTGCCTCCTGGGGAAGCTGACCGTAACGGTCCGCAAATTCATCCTTTAAATCCATCAACTCTTCCACTTGCTCAGCGTTAGTCAGGCGACGGTAAGCGATATAGCGCTGTTCGGTCGAAGGGATATAACGTTCCGGGAGAAACGCCGAGATCTTAAGATTGATTTCAGGTTCTATCTGGTCTGATGCCTGTTCCACAGCAGTACCTTTTCTCTTCAGATCAAGCACAGTCTGTTGCAACAACTCAAGATACAGATCATACCCCACCGCAGCAATATTGCCACTTTGCGAGATTCCCAGGATATTTCCTCCCCCCCGGATTTGCAAGTCGCTCATAGCCAGCTTGAAGCCGCCACCAAGCTCGTTATAATCCATGAGTGCCCGTAGACGCTGCTGCGCATCCTTGGACAGCCCATCCAGAGACGGTACCAGCAGATAGGCATATGCCTGTTCCCGAGACCGCCCCACCCTGCCGCGGAGCTGATAGATTTCAGCCAGACCAAGCCGATCCGCCCTGGTGATAACAATGGTATTGGCGTTGGGAATATCAAGGCCTGACTCAATAATAGTAGTGCAAACCAGCACATCAATCTCCCCCTTGACAAAACAGACCATGATCTCCTCAAGAGCCTTACCAGGCATCTGACCATGCGCCACGGCAAGTCGTGCTTCAGGAACCAGATGTTGCACTCTTCTGGCCATTTCCTGAATGGAGTGTACCCGGTTATGGACAAGGAAAACCTGCCCGCCCCGTTGCAGCTCTCGAACCACGGCCTCCTTGATCACCAGCTCATCATCTCGGGCAACAAAGGTCTTCACCGGCCTGCGAAACTCAGGCGGTGAGCTGATCACGGAAAGATCGCGGATACTGAGCAAAGAGAGTTGCAGAGTGCGGGGAATCGGAGTGGCCGTCAGAGTGAGGACATCCACCTGACTTTTGAATTTCTTGAGTTTTTCCTTGTGGGAAACACCAAAACGATGTTCTTCGTCAATAACCAGGAGCCCAAGACGTTTGAAAACCACATCCTGGGACAGTAGCCGGTGGGTGCCAACCACAATATCGATCTTCCCCCCACGCAGTTCCTGAATAATCTGCCTTTGCTCTCCCGGACTGCGGAAACGGGTGAGACTTTCCACCCGAACCGGAAAACCCTGCAAGCGCTCCCGAAAAGTAGCGGCATGCTGCTCGGCCAGCACCGTAGTCGGGACCAGAATAGCAACCTGAAAATTGTCAGCAACCACCTTGAATGCCGCCCGAATGGCGACCTCTGTCTTGCCGTAGCCCACATCCCCGCAGACCAGCCGATCCATGGGCCTGGGTCCGGTCAGATCGTCGAGAACCTCGTTAATCGCCTTAAGCTGACCAGCGGTCTCATCATAGGGGAAGGACTCTTCCATCTCATGGAACAAGTCATCCGGTTGCGAAAAGGCGTGCCCATCCACCATGGCCCGCCGGGCATAAAGGCCCAACAGATCCTGCGCCACCTTCCAAACCTCTTCCTTGACCTTGTCCCGTCGGGTCTGCCAGAGTTTCCCCCCCAACTTGTCAAGTTTCGCTTCGGTGTCGGTAAGCCCCTGATACTTGCTGATCACCTTAAGCTGATCCACCGGAACGTAAAGCTTGTCCTCGTCTCGATAAACCAGCTGAAAAAAATCGTTGGCTATCCCGCCCAGCTCGATATTGATCAACCCTTCATACCTGCCAAGTCCGTGCGCAGTATGAACCACAATATCGCCGAACTTAAGCTCAGCAAAACTCACCGTCGGTCTACTGCGCTGCCCGCCCTTCTTTTTCCCCACTCCCAGGCGCAGCTCGCCAAAAAGTTCACTTTCGGAAATCCAGTGCAACCGTGCTGCTGGCAGATCAAAGCCTGCGGCCAGCGGCGCATCAACCAGAAAAATCTGATGATCGGCAATAGCAGATTCCAGCATCGGGGCTGAAATTATGGCAACCGGCAGATCGTATTGCCGAAGCAGTTCCGCCATATGCTCCGCGTGCCTTCTGGTCCGGCAGGCAAAAAAGACCGCATCCCCGGTCTCAAGCCAGACGTGCAGCTGCCTGGCCAGCTCTGGCATCATACCCTGATTTTTGCGCTGCAATTCAAGCTGCTGCCTGAGCAGGACATGGTTGCCACAGGGCACTTCCAGTGCTTCGCCCCCTTCCATATCCGGATGGGCAAAATCGTAAAACCGACCACACTGGAAACGTGCCAAGCACTCCGCCCATTCCCCTGCCGACAAGAATATTTGCTCCGACGGCAAGACCGGCAGGCAGGCGGCTGAGGCCTCGGCAAAATTGGCCTCAATTCTTTCTCTGCAAAGAGCAAGACTTTCCGCTATTGCGGTTGGGGAAGAAAAAAAGACGATGGTATCGTCCGTCAAATAATCAAGCACTGTCGCCGTTTCGCCAAAGAGCGGTAGCAGAAATTCAATCCCAGGAAAACGCTGGCGATTCCGGAGACAATCATCCATACCCCTGACCCGCTCGCTGTCCCAGGCAAAAATCTCGGCTGAGTCCTGAAAACGCTCCACAAGTTGCCCCAGTTCCTGCTCCCCAGCAGGATAGAGGATATCACTAACCGGCAGAAGTACAATCTCTTCGAGATCTGCAACCGAGCGCTGACTTATGGGATCAAACTTACGGATGGATTCAACAGTATCACCGCAAAAATCCAGACGCACGGGCATCTCAAAACCAGCGGGGAAAATATCCAGAATACCGCCCCGCAAGCTGAACTCGCCAACAGATTGCACCAGAGCCGCAGCATCATAGCCACAGGCAACAAGGAAAACGATCAACCCCTCAAGATCGGTATCTTCACCCCGCATGACCAATTCTGCCAGATTAGCCAGAGCGGAACGGGGCAGAACCTTTCTCAGCAGCGCCTCAACGGACATGACCAGGATAAATAGCTGGTCGGCGCTATGGATCTGAAACAAAACGGCAAGACGTTCGGCCACGGTCCGGCTATCTGGCGATAACGGTGTATAAGGGGGAATTTCATGGCCAGGGAAATACAGTACCTGGATGTCACAGAAAAGAGCAAGATCCTGCACAAGGTGCTGGGCCGCAGTCTCGCTGGGGGTAAGACAGAGAATAGGACGCCGCCCAAGCCGGGCAGTGCGACCAAGATGAAAGGCTGCGGCACTTCCCCGCAGGCCGATGATATTAACGGATCGGCCCTTGGTGAAGAGAGCCGTCAGTCTATTATCCATTTCTGATTAGAAAAAAAGTGAATGCCCCGGAAAAAGGAGCCACAATCCAGAGGCCAAGCATTTCCTAAAATCCCCCGCCGATACTGAAATCCCAGACGCCCTGCTTCTCTCCCTCTTTAGGGGATAAATTCCAACCCCATTCAAGACGCAGAGGGCCCATAGGCGACAGCCAACGGAAGCCAAGACCAGTACTATAGCGCAGATCAGCAACATCCCAAGTTTGCGAATCGGTATAGACGTTACCGATATCAAAAAACACCAAGCCTTTCAGACCAATATCCTTGACTATGGGAAATATCCATTCCACATTGCCATACCACATTTTTTCCCCGCCTATCTTGGAATAAGTAACTCCATCAGAATTTAATTCCAAAGGACTGACCTTGCCGCTATCAAATCCACGAATGGTATTAAGTCCACCCAAATAGAATTTTTCATATACCGGCAGCTTGTTCTCTTCGTTTTCCACGACATAACCTATAGAGCCTTTTACATGAAAAACAGTGTCCCACTTCAAGGGATAATACCAGCCGGAAGTAGCCTCATACTTGGTAA
Organism: Desulfobulbaceae bacterium; assembly: GCA_003517965.1. GTDB lineage: Bacteria > Desulfobacterota > Desulfobulbia > Desulfobulbales > Desulfurivibrionaceae > Thiovibrio. The sequence goes on along the minus strand of DOZO01000072.1, from coordinate 23,591 downwards.
AGGAACTATCCCCCCCCAGGAGTCCACCAGCATGCTTAATGGAATAGTTGGTAAGCCAGCCCTTTGAAGCATCCGTAAGCTTGTTGCGCGTGTCCTTGGAAACTCCGACTCGAACGAAACTTGTTTTTTCAAGAAGCATGGATTCCAGTATAGTCGGTGAGGTATTGAGCACAGTTACATCACTCATCTTGGTATCATCATAACCATAGCCCCAACCGAGATTCCACTTGTTCCAGATCGGATAGCCAAAACGCAAAGAGGCACCGGTGGAATCCTTGGTATAATCGTCATATTCTCTCGACCAGTTATAAAGATCGTAACCGAACATCAGTTTGGTATCATTAAGACGGGGCTCGGTAAAGCTGAAATTGTACCTATTACTATTGGAACTCATGTTGGCCTGGAGGGAGAGGCGCTGACCCTTGCCAAGGAAATTATTTTCACTGATTTCCCCCATAAACATGAGGCTGTCCACCGAGCTATAACCGGCTCCAATACTGAAGGTACCAGTAGGCTTTTCTTTCACCTCGACCACCACATCCATGATATCTTCTTGAACGGTCGGCTCAGGGGTTACGTTGACCTCTTCAAAATAACCAAGTCTTTGCAGCATTTCACTGCTCTTCCTGATCGCACTTGCGTCCAGCAGGCCGCCTTCCTTAACCTGCATTTCCCGGCGAATCACCCTGTCCCTGGTTCTGGCATTACCCTTGATATTAATCCGGTTTATGTGCACCAAATGCCCTTGAGTAATCTTGAGCGACAAGTCCATACGTTTATCTTCTTCATTTCTACTGAGCTTCGGCTCCACCTCGGCAAAGGCATAACCACTTTCCGCGTAACGGTCCGTGAGACGTAAGACATCTTCCCGTAAAATTTTACGACTAAAGAACTTCTCCTTGCTCAGATCAACCAGGCTGAACAGCGTATCTTTATCGCCAAGGATATCCCCGGTAATTTCAATAGTGCCTACCCGGTAGCGGTTGCCCTCCTGAATATCAAAGGTGACATACAGCCAATCACCCTCCTCGGTTATCACCGGCTCACTGATTTTAGCCTCAAGATAGCCGCTGTTATGATACATGGCGCCGATCCGGGAGCGATCCTGTTCGAGGAGATCGCGTTTAAGCTTCCCAGACTCGGTAAACCAGGAGAGCAACCCCTTTTCCGAAGTGGTCATCTCCTTGCGCAATTCCTTTTCGCTGAAGGCCTTGTTGCCAACAAAACGAATGCCCTTGATATACATCTTGATGCCTTCTTCGATATCAAAGGTAACATTCACCTTGTCAGGCATGGGATAGCTTAGCTTGGCGGCAACATTGGTTCTATAAAAGCCCTTATCCTTATAAAGTTTGCGGATATTTTCAACAGAGGTCTGCACCTCCTTGGTGTTGATAATGGTGTTGGGCGAAATGCTCATCACCTCTTTCACCTCTTTCTCTTCAAGCTCTTTCTGACCCTTGATAATAACCTGCCCGATTACCGCTTTTTCCGTAAGCTGAAAGGTGACGTCCTTGCCTTTGTCCGTGTCGGTAACCAGAATCTGCACATCATCAAAATAACCCATCTGAAAAATGCCTTTCAGGTCAGCCCGCAAAAGTTCCATGGCGTAACGTTCCCCGACCCGACTCTTCACCTGCCGCATAATAGCTCCGGAATCTGTGCGAACGTTTCCGGCAACAGCAATAGAATTAATAAGCAAATACTGGCCGGTGTGAGCAAGAATGTCATTGACCATCTGAGTCATGGATTTATGCAACTCTGTTGACATACTGACCTGATAATAAAATTTAGGCGGATTATTACCGAGGATGTCATGGACGACAAAATCCAGACTGAGCTGCTCACCAAGCTTGGTTATACTGCCAACCGCCACATAATTGACCGTCAGAGAGGCAATCAATGATTTCAGAGATTCTACCTTGGGAGGCCACGAATCATAACCGAGTTTTTTTTGTGCTTCTTCCCTGGGCAGCACCAACAGGCCCTTGCTCTGCGCAACCTCCAGCAGGGTCTTGTCAGTTAAGACGAGAAGCTGATCCATCCCAGCCTGGGCATTGATCCGAGGGGGGACAATAATTGTATTCGGCTCAAGACCAGCACCAAGGGCCATCCCGGTCAAGGGCGAAATACCATGCGTCACAACGAGAATCAAGGCTGTAACAACAATCTTTATGGCCTCAGAAAATCTACGAGGACGCAATATGTGCCGAGCTGAGTTGTCTTGTTTCATACTCTCGATTTCGCTGTAAATGGACTTGAGTAAACGTCTCCGTAATGCAGACGTGCTGACGATTTGTCTATCAGAATTATCAGGCATTGCATCTACTGTCAACAATCTTTGCTCTCATCCCGTGTTTCGTGCAAGCCCCCGTCCAGCAGGGTGAGGCAACGACCCATCCGTCGGGCCAGAACAAGATTATGCGTGACCATAACCGTTGCCAGTGCCATGGTTTCGCTCAGCTCCTGAATCAGCTCAAAGACCTTTAGCCCGGTTTTAGGATCAAGGTTTCCTGTAGGTTCATCCGCCAGAAGAACCTCTGGCTTCATTATCAGAGCCCTGGCCAGAGCGACCCGCTGCTGCTCACCACCGGAAAGTTCGCCCACCTTATGGGTAGAACGATTCAATACCCCGACCCGCTCAAGAAGATATTCCGCATATCCAACCAGCTCTAAGCGTTTTTGCCCGGCGATCAATCCTGGCAAAAGGACATTTTCCAAGGCGTTGAACTCCGGTAGCAGATGATGAAACTGAAAAACAAAACCAACCACCTGATTGCGAAACAGGGCCAGTTGATCAGCATTTTTCTCAAAAACATTTTCGCCCCGGTAAAAAAGCTGCCCCTGACTGGGCTGATCAAGAGCGCCCAGAATATGCAACAGTGTTGTTTTTCCGGTGCCGGAAGCGCCGACCACCGCAACCATTTCCCCGGCAATCAGTCGTAAATTTACCCCAGACAACACTTGCAGACTGCCATGGGTGCTATATTCCTTATAAATATCCCGCGCTTCAAAAAAGAAAGCCGGGGCTTGCTCGACATTGGCCATGGGACGCCCTTTACTCATAACGCAGGGCCACGGCCGGATCTACTTTGGCCGCCTGCCAGGAAGGATAAAGGGTGGCAATCAAGGTGATCACCGTTGCCGACAGGGCAATAAGAATAACATCCGAGGGCAGAACCAGCACCGGCAGGGTAGAAATCGGGTACACGTCCGGCAGTTTAATGAACTGATAACGGCTTAAGATCGCGCAGAGGCCAAGCCCCCCCAGCACCCCCAGAAAAGTGCCGACCAGGCCAATCACCAGACCCTCGTAGATAAAAATCCGCATAATACTGCCGGAGGTGGCCCCCATGGATTTCAGGATGGCAATGTCCTTGTTTTTCTCCATAACCACCATGATCAGGGTGCTGACAATATTGAAGGCGGCGACCATCACCACCAGGGCCATAATCACGGAAAGAGCCGTCTTTTCCAGTTGCAGGGCAGAAAAAATATTCCGATTCATCCGCATCCAGTCTTTGGCTAAAAAATTTGACCCCAAGGTCTGCTCAATCCGTTTCGCAATCCGGTCGGCCTGATTAAGATCCTTAGTTTTTACCTCCAGGCCATGCACCTCACCGGGCAGGTCAAAAAAGCGCTGTGCCGTCTCTAAAGACACATAAGCCAGGGCGGAATCATACTCGTACATACCGGTTTCAAAAATCCCGACCACCTGACAGGTGGAGACCTTGGGCAGCACGCCCATAGGGGTAAGAGGCCCTGATGCCGAAATCAGCCGCACCCGGTCATGCAGCGAAACATGCAACTGGGCGGCAAGCTCCTTGCCAAGGATAATGCCTGGTGGTCTGCGCGCCTCGTTATGCCCAGGCGACAAAGCCGCGATTGAGCCTTGGCGCAGATTATTTTCCAGATTAAGCACTCCCTGAGCTGTGGCAGGATCAAGGCCGCGCAACACAGCGCCAGTACCACCTTCGCCACTGGTGATCATGGCCTGGCTATACAGATAAGGCGTAACCCCGCTCACCCCTTCAACAGCACGAACCTTTGCCGCAACCTCCTCGTAGTCCCTGATATTGCCGGTATAATCCTGCACCACGACATGGGAGTTTATCCCCAGAATTTTGTCACGAAATGCGGAGGTAAAACCAGTCATCACCGCAAGTACCACGATAAGGGCCATAACCCCGACCATAACCCCGGCAATGGAGATCAGCGAAATAAGGGAAATAAAGCCGTGCTTGCGCTTGGCCTTCAGATATCTTAGACAGACAAACCATTCAAAATTCACAAATTCCCTCT
>DOZO01000072.1:0-19094 GCA_003517965.1 Desulfobulbaceae bacterium | reverse complement strand
GTGTAAACGTTCAGGAGTGCCACAGATGCGCGGAAGAGGCCTGCGAAGTGGCTATTGCACATGAGCAGACCGGATGACTGTCAATCATCGGTAGCAGTGCCGATAACGCAGGTGTGGTGCTCCTGGACGTTTACACAGGGTCTACTTGCTCTCTGGACGCAAATGCGGAAAAAGGATAACATCCCGAATCGAGGCGGAATCGGTCAGCAACATGACCAGACGGTCGATGCCAATTCCTTCGCCTGCCGCGGGAGGCATGCCATATTCCAGAGCCCGGACAAAATCCTCATCCATCTCAGGAAATATCTCCTCATCGCTGCCCCGTTCGGCAATCTGCTTAGCAAGGCGCTCTTTCTGATCAATAGGATCATTGAGTTCGCTAAAGGCATTGGCAATTTCCCGACCGGTCACAAAAAGCTCGAACCGATCAGTAACCTCGGAATTTTTCTCATTACGCCGAGCCAACGGCGAAACCTCTGTGGGATACTGAGTCACAAAGGTGGGATTGATCAGCTTTTCTTCCACCAGCAACTCAAACAGTTCCGTCTTGGCCTTGCCATGCCCTGCCTGCGGCTCGAGGACGATGCCCTTTTCCTTGGCAAACTGCCTGGTACGGGCCGGATCGCTAAGAACTGCCTGCTCAACTCCGCCCACCTCAACAAGCGCCTCGTCCATGGTATAGCGCTTCCAGGGCGGGGAAAGATCAACCTCCTGGCCCTGGTAGCTCACAACCATAGAGCCAGTGACCTCAGCGGCAACGTAGGAAACCATCTCTTCAGTGAGATCCATGAGATCCTCGTAGGTGGCAAAGGCCTGGTAGAACTCAAGCATGGTGAATTCGGGATTATGCCGGGTGGAAAGTCCTTCGTTTCTGAAATTGCGATTGATCTCAAAAACCTTTTCAAACCCTCCCACCAGCAGCCGCTTCAGATACAGTTCCGGAGCAATGCGCAAGTAGAGATCCATGCCCAGAGCGTTATGATGGGTTTTGAAGGGCTTGGCCGTCGCCCCACCAGCAATAGCCTGCATCATCGGGGTTTCAACCTCCATGAAGCCCCGGTTTACCAAGAAATCACGAATCAGGCGGATGATCTCCACCCGTTTCCTGAAGGTGTCACGCACCTCAGGATTCATGATCAGATCAACATAGCGCTGGCGATAGCGGGTTTCCACATCGGTAAGGCCGTGAAATTTCTCCGGCAGGGGCCGCAGGGATTTGGTGATCGGCTTCAGGGTTGCCGCGTCGATGGTGAGCTCCCCGGTCTGGGTGCGAAACAGGGCTCCGCCAAAACCAACGATATCACCGACATCGAGTTTTTTGAAGATCTGGTAGATCTCCGACCCAATCTCATCACGCTTGACATACACCTGAATGCGGCCTGTTTCATCCTGAATCTGGACAAAGGCGGCCTTCCCGAACTTACGCAACGCCATGATCCGACCGGCCACTGATTTAACCCCCTCTTCGAGAGGCGCATCCGGGTTATCATTTTTCGCCAGGATCTCACTGATCCGATGACCGGGCTTAAAATCGTTGGCATAAAGATCAACGCCCAACTCTGCCAGCTCCTGGGCCTTTTGCCGACGTTGTTTCAAAACTTGATTCAGTTCTTCCATTATTATCAATACTCAAACTTTTCAGTAGTGGTTAGAAAAAAAATTACCGGACAGCATCTGCGTCTACAGATATTTATCACGCAAGAGTTTCGAAAGATCTCTGGTCAAGGCCAACACTTTTTTTGCCTGGGCCAAAGGCAGAGAACCGGTACCGCAGCTTGGGGTTATCAACGTCTGCCGCAACAACGCCTGATAATCCCAGGAGCCGCCAACAAGCTGAGCGGCCTGCTCCTCCCAGCGAGCCAGAAGGGACTCAGCCGTTTCTCTCTCGATATATTCCTTCTCCGCAGTGGGCACAACCCCCCAGGCAATAATGCCGCCCCGTTCGAGAAAGGCATACAGCACCTCCTTGCAGGCGACAAACTTGTCAAAAAACCCGTAAGCGTCAAAGCTGACAATATCAAGAGAAGTGGATAAGAGAAATTCCCAGTCTGTGTTGGCACAAACATGCACACCTACCAGACCGCCCGCTGCCTGAGCTGCGCCAATAATCTCATTTAATTCCTGGCCAAGTTCATCCAGGGAAACACTGAGAAAGGCAGAGGAGCCAAGACCGGCAAGGGCCGGTTCATCTATAAAAAGAATGACCTGAGCCTGCAACTGGGCAAGAAATCGCACCTGCCAGGCGGCCTTTAGGGAAAGCCCCTTCACTACCATTTCCCTGATGGTCGGCTCATAATAGGCGGCCCGGCCTTCCCGGTCATGAAGCCCGGTGAGCAAGGTAAACGGCCCGGTCATCTGCCCCTTGATCGCAACCACGTCCTTTCCTGCCACCGCCTCTTGTAAGGCAAAAAGGCCTTGGGCCCTGTCCGGGCTTACGGCAAAGGGCGAATCCGGCAAAAGGCTTGGATCATCCAGCGCAGCAAGATACTGCTCAAAATAGGCCAGCATCTCCTCGGCAAAGGTCTCGGTCTGAATATCAAAATAGGTGTGTTCCGCTTCCTCGATGATGCCAGGCATCCCTTCGCTGAACTGACTGAGCATCCCTTCCTTGAGGTTGCTCGGCAATTGCGGCCAGAGAGGAATATCAGGGGTGTGTTCGAAGATGAGAGAAAATGCTTCCCGACAATCTGTAACCGGCAAACTGCCAATGAGAGTCGCCAGGCCATTTGCCTGGAAGCGGGAGGATGAATTATCGTTGGTCATGGCTTGTTCCAGTATCAGGAATAGTGCGGCTGTTGCGCACCAGATTGCAAAACAGGAGATTAAAAAAAGCAAAACTCAGCTTTTTTTAATCTCCTGATAGCTATCAACAATATGCTGAAAAGTCAATGCCTTTTGGGGGTGAGCGCGAAGCATCCCCGCCACCTTTAATCAACCGGTATTCCCCAGATGTCACGGGCATACTCCCGGATAGTCCGATCACTGGAGAATTTACCCATCCGAGCCACATTGAGGATGGACTTACGGATCCAGTTCGGCTGATCAAGATACAGCTCACCCACCTCTTTCTGGCAGCGCAGATAATCCTCCAGATCAAGAAGCAGCAGGTAAGGATCGTTAAGATTGAGCAGGCTCTCGACGATGGGGGCAAACAGGCTGGTGTCACCCCTGCTGAAATAACCGCTGCGGATACTGTCCAGAGTGCGTTTCACCTCCTGATTGTCGCGATACACGTCAAAAGCATTGCGGCGTGGATTCCGTTTAGCCTCCTCGACATCCTCCGTGGTCATACCAAAAATAAACATATTTTCCGGCCCGACCTCTTCGCGAATCTCAATGTTGGCCCCGTCCAGAGTGCCAATGGTCAAAGCGCCATTTAAGGAAAATTTCATATTGCCGGTGCCGGAGGCCTCGGTGCCGGCGGTGGAGATCTGCTCTGAAAGATCAGAGGCTGGAAAGATCTTTTCCGCGACCGACACCCCGTAGTTGGGGATGAATGCCACCTTGAGCCGGTCGCCCATCCGTGAATCATGATTGACCACCTCGGCCACCGAATTTATCAGCTTGATAATCAGTTTCGCCTTGAAATAAGAAGGCGCAGCCTTACCCGCGAAAATAACGGTCCGGGCCGGAGAATTCGTGTCCTCCCCATTGGCGATCCGATGATACAGGGTGATGACATGCAGAGCGTTAAGCAGTTGCCGCTTGTACTCGTGGATCCGTTTCACCTGAACATCAAACATGCTGTCGGGGTTGACCACCACCCCACATTCCTCCTTGATGATGCTGGCCAGGCGTTTTTTATTCTCCACCTTCACCTTAGCCCATTTCTGCTGAAACATAGGCTGATCGGCATAGGGCTCAAGGTTGCGCAGGTGATCAAGGTTAGTGACCCACTCTCCACCGATGGTGCTGGTGATCAGTTCAGCCAGGCCGGGGTTGCATTTAAGCAACCAGCGCCGCTGGGTTATGCCATTGGTTTTGCAATTGAAGCGACCTGGATAAAACTCGTGAAAATCCTTAAAAAGCCTGGTTTTCAACAGATGAGTATGGAGTTCAGCCACCCCATTGACCGAATGGCTGCCCACGATGGCCAGATACGCCATACGCACCCTTTGCACCGGGCCCTCTTCGATGATGGACATAGAGCGCAATAGATCGTCCCGGCCCGGATACCTGCCCGCAACCTCTTCGAGGAACCGACGATTGATTTCATAAATGATCTCAAGATGCCTGGGCAACACCTTGCCCAACAGCTCCACAGGCCAGCTTTCCAAGGCCTCCGGCATCAGAGTGTGGTTAGTGTAACCAAAGGTGCCGACGCAGATCTTCCATGCTTTTTCCCAGGAAACCTTTTCTTCATCCACCAGGAGCCGCATGAATTCTGGAATAGCGATTGAAGGATGGGTATCGTTAAGCTGCACGGCGATTTCATCAGAGAATGAATCGAAATCATCATGCTTTTTCTTGTGCCGCCGGAGGATATCCTGGAAGGTGGCGGCCACGAAGAAATACTGCTGCTTCAAGCGCAACTCCTGGCCCTGTCTGATATCGTCAGAGGGATAGAGAACCTTGGAAATCGTTTCCGACTGCACTTTCTCCTGCACCGCCGAAATGTAGTCGCCCCGGTTGAACGAGCCGAGATCAAGATCACGGGAAGCCTTGGCGGTCCAAAGACGCATATTGATGACATTGTCATTGTTAAAACCGGGCACCAGAACATCACAGGCCATGGCCATGACCTCTTTCGTCTCGACCCATTCGCTAAGCAAATCACCCTGGTAGTTTTTGTATCGCTGCACCCGGCCATAATACTTCACCGGGTAGAGGTTCTGGGGTCTTTCATACTCCCAGGGGGTGCCGTAACGCAGCCAGTCATCAGGATGTTCCATCTGAAACCCATCAACTAGGCGCTGATAAAAAAGGCCATATTCATAACGGATACCATATCCATAAGCCGGAACACCCAGGGTTGCCAGAGAATCGAGAAAACAGGCAGCCAATCGGCCAAGACCGCCGTTGCCGAGCGCGGCATCGTCCTCCTCTTCCCTGATCTCCTCAAGGTCGTAGCCCATCTCCTGCATAACCCCGGCCATTTCATCATGAAAACCAAGATTGATCAGACTGTTACCCAATGACCGCCCGATAAGAAACTCCAGCGACAGATAATAGACCCGTTTCTTGCCTTTGTCGTAATACCCCTTTTGCGTTGCAACCCAGCGCTCAACCAGAAAATCACGAATAGTATAAGCCAGTGCCTTGTAAACATCCCTGCTTCCGGAGCGTTGGGGATCGCGGCCAAGAAAACTCAGGATGTGATGGTTGATTGTGCTCAAAAAATCATTCTTGTTGAGCGAATCAAAGATGGCACAGTACGGGCCTTTCGGGTTCTTGTTACTCATGCTTGCGACCTGCTTGCTTGAGGTTAACCTGCTTTTACAATTAATAACCGTTCAGCAGTACCACATCTCCGGACGATCGGCCCGGTGAACGGTTACTACAATTACTACCTCGGCGGCGACAATGATACTTTGCAGGATACAACAATGTTTTAAAATCAGTCAAACTTATTCGACTGAGACTCCTGCTTTAGGTCTTCAGCCAGCAACAATCATCTTCACCCAGGCCAGGGCCTGCTCCCGGTTCGACACCAAACCCTCCACCTGCGCCACGATCAGACCGTCAAGGACCTCCTTGAAGACGGGCCCTGGCTCAAGGGCGAAAATCTCAATAAGATCATGCCCCGTCAGCAGCGGCGGGTTGGCGAATACCGGCTGAATATGCTCCACATACACCCCATGCACCTCAAGCAAAAGCAGGGCCAGATTTTCCTCCATGCCCGGAGGCTTACCCACCCCCTGCCCGGCAAGGCTGTCCGCCATGGCCAGCAAAAAAAGGCTGGCCAGATCATCGCCCGCCGCCTTGATCAGCCGTAAACAGGCCTTGCGGCTGATCCCGGTACGCAGGCGCGCGTTACTGAGATGAAAGGGCCACATGTGCAGCGCAATGAGCCGGGCCACCCGATTGCGGTCATCCTTGGGCCAGTGCAGCCTTTCGGCGATGGCCTCAAAAATCTTCGCTCCAGCCTGATCATGGTTATAAAAGGTTATCTTTCCCCCAGCCAGCCGATGGGTCTTCGGTTTGCCCAAATCATGAAACAAGGCGGCCCATTTCAGCAAGGCGACCCGTTTTCCCTGGGCCATTTCGCTGAACAGTCCGCCCTGCCCCGGGAAATACGCCTCCGGAGCAGGCAGAATTTTTTCCAGACAGCGCAAGGCCTCCAGAATGTGCCCGAACACGTCGAGATGATGACTGGCCGGCTGCTTAAGCCCTCGTCCGGCGGCAAGCTCCGGGAAGACAACCCACAGAAGACCGCCAGCCGCCATACGGCTGATAATCTGCCAGGCACGATCCGAGACCATGATCAGACCAAGCTCATAGGCCACCCGCTCCATGGCCGTCTTGATCAGCAACCCGCCATGAGCGACAATAGCTGTCTCGGTTTGAGCTTCGATGGCAAAACCCAGAGTAGCCGCGAAGCGGTAGGCCCGTAGGAGCCGCAGAGGATCGGCCAGCAAATTGGCAACAGCCGGGATCCGGATCATTTTTTGCGCCAGATCAGTCACGCCCCCCAGAGGATCAATAACCGTAAGCGAAACAAGGCCACAGGTCTCAGAGTCAAAAAGAACGGCCATGGCGTTGATGGTAAAATCCCTTTGCCCAAGGTCGTCTTCAATGGTGGTAGTGTGGTTTCTAAAGCCGGAAAAATCAAGAGTAAGACCCTGCCAGACAACCCTGGCCACATCTTCTGCCTCATCAAGCAGGACAAAGGCACCGCCCAGCAGACCACTGACCTCGCGGGCACAGGCCACAGCGCCCTTTGGCACGGTGAAATCAAGATCCCTGGCCGCCACCCCCAGCAGCCAGTCCCGCACCGGCCCACCCGCCACATACATGGGCTGCCCGCTGCGCTGGGCAACCTTGGCCAAGGCCCGGCGCAGCTCCTCCGGGTACGCTTGCAGCCAATCCTGAGTCAATACCTTTGTCATGCCGCCCCTCACAAAGTAATGATTTCCGCCAGGGTGGTTTCCAACCGACAGCAAACATCGTGGAGATGGATACTCTCCAGGCTCAAAGACTCAATCACCACCAGGGTCTCCGGCGGCAGCGCCCTGCCGAAGCGCTCTCCTGCCCGCCGGGCCACCTCCCGCACCGCATCTTCGGCAAACTGCGGCAGACTGTGCGAGAGGTAGACCAGTTGCGCTTCATCAGCTCTTTTCAGCAGGTCCTGAGTCACATGCAGGGCATCTTCCAGACAGGCTAACAGTTCGGCAATAGTCGGAGAAAGACCTGCCGATTGCAGCAAAAGTGTAGTTTGGGAGCGCTGCGAATGGGTAGGCAGGGGGCAGCCATCATCCTCCTTGCGAAACAGGGTCTGGTTGTAAGCCTGGGTGCAGGGACAGGCGGTAATGTGGGCCACGCCAACCCCGAGCATCGCCTGACTTTGCAGCTCCTCCCCCTGCCCGGCCAGCTTCAGATCAAGACTGACGGCAATGGAATCCACCGATTGTCTGCCGCTGACCCTGGCCGTTCTGATGAGCGGCAATTTTCCGGTAAGGCGCACCCTGCCGGTACTCGCTCCCTGGCGCGCCATCATCTCCCGGCCAAGCTGCAACCCGTACTCGCGGAGATCAGCAAACTCCTGCTCATAAAGGTCTGCGACCACCTCTTCCATGCGGGACATATGGATGCCACGAACCTGTGCGGCCAGGTTCACCTCCAACCTGGCGGTAAATGGAATCAGTCCCTCTGGCAGCCTTACCCAGACGGTTTTTCCGCAGATGCCGACCTCCGGTATAGGCAGGGCAAAGGAAGGCTGCTGCTGGGGGATATCAAGGCTTTCCGCCAGCGCCCGCGCATGATCCTGGGGGGATATGAATGGTTTCAAATAAGCTCCTCCTGTTGCAGGGCAAGATACCACTGCTGCACGGTCTGCCAATCCCCCTGCCGCCTGGTCCAATCGGCCAGCGTCTGAAAACGGATGAGGTTCTCGGGCGAAGCCTCCGCCTCCACCAGAGCACGGGACACCGAGGCCAGCAGGGTCTCAAGCCGGTCGCTGCTTGCGCAATTGCACAGGCTGCCATCATGAAGATAGCGCCGGGTGATGGGTTCATCCCCGCAAAAGCCAAAGGGGAAATGCCTGGCAAGCCGAAGAAAAAAAGACCAGTCCTCACCCAGCTCTCCAGCTCCAAAACCACCCACCGCAACAAAAGCCTCTGTCTCCACCGCCATTGCCGAGGGAAGCAGAAAACACCAACTGGCCAGAGCGGTGAGACATTGCCCTTCCAAGGCCATGCCCGGCTCAGGAATAAAAAACTCTCCGTCCCCGACTTGGTCGAAATTCTTTGTCACCCCATAGGCCACCTGATAACCACGGGCCAGGGTCTGCACCAGACTTGCAACATGCCCCGGCAGCCAGACATCGTCTGAATCAAGAAACATGACCACCTCACCGCAGGCTGCGGCAACCCCAGCATTTCTGGCCAGACCCGGCCCAAGACCGGAGCGCTTCAGCAACAGCACCTCGGGAAAGCGTGCGGCCACAAGGGCCGCCGTATTGTCCATTGAGCCATCATCCACAACAATGATCTCGCTCACCGGGCTATCCTGGGCAAGCACGCTGGCAATAGCCCGGCAGGTCATCTTCGGTCGATTTTTCGTGGGGATTACGCAGCTGATCCGCATGATCTTTAGAGTTCCGCTTTTGTATAGCTGGATAATCTCGGCTCTATGCGCTTCGATTGCCAGGAGGGAAACACAGGGCCGCCTCCCGAACCCGACCGGCCAGGCGATGTTCAACATACTCGCCAACCAGGGGCAGCATATCATCAAGATACCGGCCAATCTCCTTCTCCGTTGCCGTGGTCAGGGTCTGGCAGAACAGACATTTCCTCTCGCCCCCGCCGGTAGAGGGCAGGCCGAAATCCTCCAGCACGTGGCGGGTAATCATCTGATTGTCAAAATCCTCGTAAACCGGAAAGGTGGTGCTGATCCCGAACCGGGCCGAGAGCTCCCCGATTTTTTCCATGAAAACTGGGGTCTGTTCGGGGTAATGCCTCTGTTTCTTGGTGTATCCGGCCACAAAATTGGGGACAAGATGTACGTGACAATAGATAATGGCCCTGGCATGCATGGCAAGCTTGCAGGCCACACAGACAAGATTTTTTCCGTTATAACGCGGCATGTACTCTTCATACCGATCAAGCCACAGACCCTGAAACAGCCTGCCCATGTCAAGCTCCACCATCTTCGCTTCCGGTATTTTCTCAGGATCGACGACATTGGCCAGCATGATCTTTTGCGCGGTCAGAAAACGGTTTCTGGGAAAATCGGCAAAGCGCCCCATGCCGTTGAGCATGTGGAGCAGATGAATGCGCACAGGTCTGGCCAGACCTGGATGATGACCAATGCTGGCCAGGGCATAGAGCGCGAGGGAATCCGTCCCTCCTGAATACAAGATCGCCAGTTCCTGGGGCATGCTCATTTCTCCTTAAGTACCCGGTATTTAAGAAACACCTCCCCAGTTTCCGCAACCTCGCACGAAACCAGGGCCAGCGACATAAACGGCTCGCCCAAAGGAACAGGGCCAGCGCACAGAGAAGCTGCCCCCTGGTCTCCAGAAATTTTCGGGGTCAGGGTGAGGAGAATCTCATCGACAACCCCTTGTCGCAAACAGGCGTAATTCAACCTGCCTCCACCTTCAACCAGCACCGAGACTGCGCCAAATTTTTCCAGATGGGCCAGGGCCGCAGCCAGGGAAAGCCCCCCGGCGGAGTCGAGCGGCAGGGTCACGATCTGAGCCAGGGTGCCAAACCTGGATCGCAATCCCGCCGCCGCCGCTGCACCAGTGAAGATGAGCGGCGGCGGGCCTTGCTGGAAAATCCTCCTCCCAGCCAGCGGAAGATCACCAGACTGAGTAATAAAGGCCCGGATCCGTTGAGGCAAGAGAAGCCCCTCCGGCCCCCGCATCTCCGGATCTCCCTGACGCAGGGTTTCCGCGCCCAACAGACTGGCAGCGGTTGCCGCCCGCATCTTTTCAAGCAACCCACGATCAATGGGGCTACCGGTAAGACCGGGGCCGATGCGCCCGCAGATGGTGCTGGCCGCAATAATGGTTACTTTCACGCCGCCCCTCCCACACTCGTCACAGCGATGCCACGCGGTGAACATTGCCAAAAAAAACGCGATGATTTTTCATTGACAATTATGACCCTTTTCTCCCCATAGAGTCAAGCATCCTTGGCCCCAACAACCATGAAAACAAAAATCCACCTCCGAATCAATCACCCTCTTGACCTGCCAGCTCGAACATGGCGCCACCACGCTTCGTCCCGCAAGAAACACGGGAACTGGATTACATCCGGGTCAGGGTCAGCAGGCGCGTATCTACAACCCGGCAAACTGCAAGCAGGACAAGCCACAAGGTTGTTGTTGCGGTTGTCCGACTCGTTCCTGTCGCGGCGGTTATTCGTATTCTGGAGATGTCTATTTTTTACGGAGCGGAGTTTGGGGGTATTAGGGGACGGGGGGTATCAACGGAGTTAGTTTAGTAGCGTAATGATCAATATGGCCATTTCATTTGAAACAGATACAATTCTTCATCCGTTTGGCTTGGCTTAGCCTGGCTGTGGCCTCGCGATACATGGTATCGTAATCCTGCCAGGTATCGCAGGAGGTGCTGATAGCCCCACAGGAAATATTAAGGGGGATTTTCTTGCCCTCGAAACTGAAATTCGCAAGTTCTTGTTGCAATCTATTGAAAAAATCTTGCACCTTCTTGGCATCCGCGCCAATCATCAGCCACCCGAATTCATCACCACCCAGACGACCAATCACGTCTCCTTGCCGTTTCACTCTGTCAAGCACCTTGGTGCAATAAACAATAGCCGCATCCCCCCCGATGTGTCCCCGGTCGGTATTTATTATCTTCATATTATCCAGATCAAGAAACAACAAACAAAAATTGGTTTTATAACGCAGGTAACGGGCGAATTCCTCCTCCAACCGCAAAAAAAAGTAACGCCGATTATTAATGTTGGTCAAAAAATCGGTCATCGCCAAGTTATGCAGTTTTGTGGCGAAATGAGTCCGCAACATGTTAAACGAAGCGGCGATGGCGGTGTAATAAAGCAACGCAAGCTGACAATGCTGGAGCTGGATTTGCGTAAAATCAGGGGCTGGAGAGATGATCCCGAGCAAAGCCAGGAAAGATAATGACCAAAGCCAGCCGCGTAGCTGGCCGGTGACGTAAAATGCGGTAAGCGGCAGGCTGAAGATCCAGTAAATGCCGGTCCCGTGAATGCCGCCATAGTGAAAAAGAGCGCCGGTAATGATGATGACGCAAAGCATAATCAGACTTTCTGCCAGCAATAACCTCCGAGACAACCGGGAGAGAAAATACGCCGGCGGCACGAAAAAAAGAATCGCCAGGCCTTCGATAATTCCCAGAGCCGGGAAACCATGCGTAAGATTGAATACCGCGAAGGATATCCCAACAGGAAAACCTATGGCGCAAGCGAGACGAATATCCTGCCCTTGGTCCAGCCCTGAGGAAGCGGTGGAGGGCGACATCCCCATAAGTTCGACGGCGCAATGCCGCAACCATTTCAACCGTCCCAGCAGATGACGATGCCAAGATGCGGATACAGAGATAGACGTTGACTCGTAAACGCTCATTTTTTAAAAAATTCCGCAGGCCTGAAAACCTGGCCAATTAACAATAATATTATTGAATCATTCCAAACTGATATAACAATATTTTTCGCATACCAATTATATCGGAGGTTATACTATCTGATTGATTTGTCAAGAATAAATAGACAAGGCAGCGCAGATGCTTTATGGAATCATAGCTAAAAAGTAACAGCGTCTTTTGATTGTAATGATTACTTTACACCCAGAGGGGTATAAGTTTCGTTTGAGCAGGCAAGCTGCTCAACTCAGCTTTAAACATGCTGGACTACTAACGGTAAGACCTCCCTTTTCCCCCCTTAAAATGACCATGCCCTCAACCTTGCGCCCATATCTCTTCCCGCGAGAGATGATTTTAAACCGCTACACTTTATTCCTGCTCTTTCTTCTCGGTTACACGGAGATTCTCCCGCTATATGGCGGCCTGCCTTCATTGCTTCCAGCCTGGCGTCTGGAAATCCCCCTATTGATCTATCTCTTTTTCTTTTTCAATCAGCTCCTTCGCCAATCCCGCCTGCAACCATTGGCAGCCGCGATGCCAATCATCATGCTTTACGGGGTGTTTGATGTCTATTTCATCATGTTTGGCCGGATGCTGAGAATCACCGAAATATCCGAACTACCTGAGCTGTTGCAAGTTCTTCCCCTTACAGCCCTCATAATGATCGGAGTCTCGATCTGCCTTCCCTTGCTGGCTTTTCTACTCGCCCTCGACTTGCGGAGCCAGCGGGTAACGACGGCTATCATCGCGCTGCCTCTCCTGACAATGCTGCTACTGGTGGAGTGGCATCCTGATTTGTTTATGACAATTTTTCAGGAAACCCAGCAAGAGATCGTTTTCTATTCCGACACGGCCAGCGTCCGCAATAACGGTCGCCTGAGCATGACGCTGTACAATGAGGCCAGACGGAAAAGCTCCCGCGAAAAAATAGCCGGGCATCAGATTAATCCTGCCGCCCTGGTTGATTTTGCCAAGGTAAGTGCCGAGCTCAAAAACCAACAGGAGAAAAGGAATATCCACCTGCTCGTTCTTGAAAGCTTTCTGGATCCCTCGCTTTTACAAGAAGCCAAATTTTCCCGCAATCCGACTCATCCCGCCTTCCGCAAACTATTCGGGAAAAAAGGAGGACTTTCCATCTCGCCAGTATTTGCTGGAAGCACAGCCCAGGCCGAGTTCGAAATCCTCTGCGGGACTCCGGCCTTGCGGGAATTTTCCGGCATTGAGTTCGATATGTTCACCGGGGCCAAAGCCCACTGTCTTCCCAGAATTCTCGCCCAAGGCGGTTACGAGACCACCGCCACCAACGCCTACAAACCCGATTTTTTTAACTCAACCAACGCTTATGCTGGAATTGGTTTTGAGAAAAGATATTATCCACAGGAATTTGCCGCAGGCTACGAAACCTATTTCTCCGCGGGAGATGTAACTGACGAAGAATATATGTTTGACGGAGTGCTTTTAACCCAAAATCTAACCTTTATAAGCAAACGGATCAAAGAAAACAAAAAACTTCCCATTTTCAACTACATCATCGGTATGTACGGGCACAGCCCTCACGACCTCAACCTCAGCAAACGACCCAAGATTATAAAAATGGTAGGCAAATTGCAGGACGAAGGACTGGAAAAAGCCGCCAACCAGTACTACTATCGCACCGAAGCCATCGCCATCTTTGTCAAAGGATTGATCGCGGCAGATCCGCACTCGCTGATCATCCTGGTAAGCGATCATTTACCAAGTCCCTCAAACAGCCAGAGCTACAAAGATCTCAAGTATCTTGACGGCTCCGAAAAGGCTACCTTTAAAAACAGGATCTTCATCATCGAAAACGGTCGGCCAATGCGACAGAACACCATCCACCATTTCGACATTCCCCGCATCATCCTTAACTATGCGACCAACGGCAGATACTGCCGGGAGCACGATTGCAACTTCTCAACCCATGACACCCCATTGGCCCAAAACGCTTACCGCTCCGATTACCTGGACATCATGTCCCAGGCAATGGATGCCGCCTCATCCAAGCGCCCTATCAGAGAAAAACCGCAGGCTGTGCAATAAAGGGGACTCAGAAAAATGCGAGACCATTCCAAAGTATATAAAACTATCGTCAATCAATATACTGAATCGTGATCACCCACGTTTACCGGGATGATCTCCTGTTCCTGGATCAGAAACTCAAGATACAAGGCATATAATGCGAGGTTTTTTTGGCAACCAAATCATGACGTCTGTGCTCAGCACTATTTTGGGCGGGCTCCTGCTCCTAACGATTGTTTCGCCTGCAATGGCCGAAAGTTTGTCGTTTCAGCTGGAAACTTTCGCAGATGGCCATTTTTCTATCGAGAATCGTGGCGACGAGCGCGCTTATCGTCCGAGTATCTGGCAACTTGCGTCAAGTGGCGATTGGGAGCGTCTCGCTCTTGAAGGTGATGGGCCTGGCGAGATTGCGCCGTTGAAAAAGGTGCGCGGCCTCATGCTGACCTCGACTACGCCAAATCGCACTCACCCGGCTTATCTGCGTCCTTTTCTGGTCCACGTTCATGATCAGGCCGGCGCGCCGATTGCCCAGATTGCCTGGCCGCTTCCCCCCAGGCAGGCTACTGACAGGCTGGAGACCCAGCACATCGGGGCGCGTTTACGCATTTATGCGCCTTCTAAAACCCAAGCCAGCATCCGGGCGACCTATGTTTTGATTGTCCCGGATCAGGGCGTTGCCCAACTCGCCTACCCACTGGACACGTTTACCGGGTTGTCCCGTGTCGTTCGCCATGCCTGGGGCGTCGAACCGTGGTTTGAGGTCGAGTCGGGAGTCGGTCTGGCCGGGGCCTGGCTGTTGCACGAGGAGGCTAATTCGGCTACAGAGGGATTGTCCTTGCAGATTGTGCCTGAGGGCCTGCTGCGCGGTCAGACCCACCAACCTTTCTGGGTTCTGGTCTCAATCGGCAAGGCAATATTGATTTTTGTGGGCGCCCTGGCCGTGGTGAGCTTACTGCTGATATTGCTGGGCCTATGCTTGCAACGGAAAAAAACCGTCCATGAGTAAGAATACGAAATCGTTGCTGCTGCTCGATGCTGCCGTTGTTCTTGGCTTTGCGCTTCTGGTCTCGGCCACACTCGGCTTGCAAATGCTGTGGTCGACTAACCTGCCAACCGGCGGCGACGTGGCCTCGCACCTTCTTTACGCCTGGTTGTACAGCCATGAGCTTCTTCCCCACGGCCAGGTTACGGCATGGATGCCGGAGGTGTTTGCCGGTCTCCCCTTTCTTTCCTATTATTTCCCTTTGCCGTTCATCGTTATTGCTCTGCTGTCGAGCATCCTGCCCTTTGGCATCGCCATGAAAAACGGCATGTTCCTGGCGGCCATGCTTTTGCCTGGCGCGGTCTGGCTCGGCGGCGTGCGGCTGCTGGCTGTTCCACGCGCGGTAGCCATCTGGGCGGCGCTGGCTGTCACGGGTTTCATCTTTCACGAGCAGAATTCCATCTGGGGCGGCAATCTGCTTTCCACTCTGGCAGGAGAATTCGCCTACAGCTATGGGATGTTGTTTTCCACGCTGACCCTGATCGCCTGGTTGCGAGTCATGCAAAGCGGGCGCGGCTGGTGGCTGGCGGCATTGCTCGAAGCGGCAACCGGTTTTTCGCACGGCTTCGCGCTGCTGATCACTGGCTTTGCCACCAGCGCCTTTCTCTTTGATCGCCAGCATTTTCTACGCAACCTGCGCCTGCTTGTCCTCGGGCATGGACTGGCTTTTTTCCTGCTGGCGGGTTGGCTTTGGCCCATGTTGGAAATGCATCAATACACCATTCCCAATGATGCCTTGTTTGAGACAAACAACTGGCGGGAATTTTTCCCCGCCTCCTTGTGGCCGGTGCTTGGCGCAGGGTTGGCAGGACTGCTTGGCTGGACTGCCTTGCGGCGTTTGTGCACGGCAAAAGTCGACTTGTCAGAAGAAAAAGAGGTGGCCGGCATTCTTTATGCCACAGGCTTTTTCGCCATGTCCGCCCTGTTGGCGGCGGTGGGTTTTGCCTTTGGTGGCTGGATAGGCTTGGCGGATATCCGATTTTTCCCCTTTGTCTGGCTGTTTGGGGCAATCGCCTGTGGCTTGGGATTTGGCCTGTTTTGGCAACATGTTTCGCTTCGGCTTGCAAGCTTGTCCAGAGCTGGTTGGCATTTGTTGTCGCTGGCGGCGGCGCTTGCTTTCATGGTCTGGGTGGGACAAAATATCAAGGCTGCGCCGGATTGGGGTTTGTGGAATCATTCCGGCCTTGAAACAAAGCCCCAATGGCAGCAGTTGCAGCGTCTTTTCCCTGTGCTTTCAGGCAACATGGAAACCCCGCGCCTGCTCTTTGAACATGACCCGGACAATAACGATCTTGGTTCAACCCGTACTCTGGAAGCGCTGCCGATGTTCCTGGAGGGCAGACCGGTGCTGGAAGGTTTGTATATGGAGTCGGCCCTGATCAGCCCTGCGGTTTACCAGTTGCAGAGCGAGGTGTCGGCGCGCCCCTCTTCGCCCCTCGCCCGCTTTCCCAGCGCCAGCCTCGATCCAGAAATGGCGGCGGCGCACATGCAGTTTTTGTTTGCCAATGAAGTCCTGATCCGCAGCGACCTTGCGCGCCAAGCCCTGGCAAGCTCCACTGAATTCGAGCTTGCCGCTGAAATCCTGCCTTTCTCCGTGTATCGGTTGAAAAACTTTTCTACCCACCTGGTCGATCTGCTGGATAAGCCGATACACTGGCTGCCACGGGCGGGCTGGATGGAAGAAAGCTACCGCTGGTTTCGTTCCCGGGAGAGGTTTGCCAGTGAATTGCCAGTTTTTAATGGGACAAATGAAATTCCCACCATTCTGCCAGCACCTGCGCAGGCAAAAATCACGAATTTGCAAATGAACCGTGAGCAGATCACCTGGCATACGGAAGCCCCGGGGGCCGCGCATCTGCTCCGTGTGAGCTGGCATCCCCGCTGGAGATTGGTAAGTCGAGGCAAGCTTTATCTCGCCGCGCCAGGCTTCATGCTGGTAGTGCCGGAAGAAGCCGAAGTACGGCTGGAATATGGACATACCCAGCTTGGTTGGATGGCAATGGCCTGCACCCTGCTGGCCGCAATCTCCCTGTTCCTGCTGGTCAGGCAGCGAAGCATCAACCACCAGATTGCCTCGGACCAACCCATCCGCACCTGGCGCAAGGAAGTCATGCTCTGGCCCATGATGCTGATCTCCATAGGGCTATGGGGCGTCAGCCATAACCCGGAAGGCCTTTACCTGAAAGCCTGGGGGCTGGCACGCGCCAATCGCCCTGCCCAAGCCGCTACGGCTTTCCAGGGCGCCTTTAAGCATCGGCGTACCGATGCCCAGCGCGAAGAGGCCCTGTTCTGGGCGGCAAAATCCTGGGAACAGGCGCAGCGTCCGGATCTTGCCTTGCCGCTGTACCGGCTGCTTGTCGCCAACTACCATGGTTACTGGCTGCCAGAATCACTCTATACCCTCGCGAACCTGGCTGGCCCATCGGCAGAAGCGGACACGGCCAGACAACGTTTGCAGAAAGAATTTCCCAAGGACAGGTGGGCTAAAAAGATGCTTGCAGAAGGCAGAAACAAATGAGCGTGAGGTTGTTACTCAATCGGCAAGTTGTTCGCTACGGTTTGGTCGGGGTCACCGCCCTGGGCATGGACATCGCTACTTTTTCCCTGTTGCGCGCCTCAGGCGCCGACTTGATCCTGGCCAATATTGCCGCACGCCTGATCGGAGCCCTGGCTACCCATGCCGGCCACCATTTCTGGACGTTTCGCATTGGCCAGTTGCTCGCAAATACCTGGCGCAGCACAGGCATTCGCTATGCTGCCTTATGGACGCTCTCCACGTTTTTATCCACAACCGCCTTGCATCTGCTGGGCCTTCAACAAGGCCTCTTTGAAACTGCGGCCAAGCTGGGCATTGAAGCCGGCATTGTCGTCCTGAATTTTATTCTCTGTCGAACATGGGTATTCCGATGAAAAATTGTCAACTGCTTTCTATCGTTATCCCCCTGCACAACGAAGAAGACACGTTTGCTCCCTTCCTTGCGGCCATGCAGCAAGCCTTGCAGGACTGGACAAGCGAGGTCGAACTGCTGTTTGTTGACGACGGCAGCTCTGACCAAACCTGGATGCGGGTTTGCCAGGCTGCCCAAACAGAGTCTCAGGTGCAGGGCCTTCGTTTTACGCGAAATTTTGGCAAGGAAGCCGCAATTCTGGCGGGGCTTGAGGCAGCGCGAGGCGAGTGGGTCATAGTCATGGACGGCGATGGCCAGCATCCACCGTCCATGTTGCCGCAAATACTAAACGCGGCAACGGATGAAACAGTCGGCATCGTGGCGGCCAGGAAGAGTGCGCGCACCGCCGATGGCTGGCTGGCCAGGATGTTCGCCAAGCACTTCAATCGTTTCATGCTGGCCGCCACCGGACTTGATCTTGATGGAGCAAGCGATTTTCGCCTGATGAAACGTGCAGTGATCGACACGCTGTTGCGCATGCCGGAAAAAATCAGGTTTTTCCGAGCCATGACTGTCTGGACCGGCTTCAAGCAGATCGACTTGCCTTTCGACGTGCAGCCGCGCCTGGCCGGCACAACCTCCTGGACCACCGGAGGCCTGATCAAACTGGCCGTCACCGGCATCACGGCCTTCTCGGCCAAACCGTTGACCGCGGTGTTTCGCCTCGGTCTCCTGGGTATTTTTATTTCCTTCCTGCTGGCGGTGCAAGCCCTTTGGTCATGGATAACCGGAGTGGCGATCAGCGGCTGGACATCGCTCACCCTGATAATCATTTTCTTTGGCTCGGCCAACTTGCTCGGCATCGGCATCCTGGGCGCCTATCTCGCCCAGATCTTCGATGAAATAAAGGCCAGGCCGGTTTACCTGGTCGGGGAACGAGTGACAAGAAAGTCATAGGAACTCAACAATTGTTGAGATACCGTTTACCAAGTCTCATAAAAAAAGGCGAAATGAGGGCTGTACCGCTTCGCTGCTTTTTGCAGTGTCGTCTGCCCCCATTTCACCTTGCAACAACCTGTTTAGTTTTGTCTTTGAGATTGTCCCCCTGAACTCTGCTGCTGCGACTGTCCCCCTGAGTTTTGTTGCTGTGATTGCCCGCCGGAACCCTGCTGCTGAGACTGCCCACCCGAGTTTTGTTGCTGTGATTGCCCACCTGAACCCTGCTGTTGAGACTGCCTAACTGTTGTCGTCGTTGTCGACTTAACAGTGGTCGTCGTCGGCTTAGCCGTGGTGGTTGTCGCCGCCTTGGGCGTGGTCGTTGTGGGATTGGCCGTGGTGGTTGTCGCAGCCCTGGGCGTGGTTGTTGTCGGCT
>DOZO01000004.1 GCA_003517965.1 Desulfobulbaceae bacterium | reverse complement strand
CACTTGAAACAGCGAGGAGCCGTTTCCCTCTCTCTATCGCCTGCCCGGAAGACAAGCTCCACCTCCCCCCCGACCGGCTGCAAGACGCCGACCCGGATAGCGGCCCTGGCGAGAAGAGCATCACCATTGACGGCCAGGAATTCCGTATCTCGCTGATCGCCCCCAAAGAGAAAGCGGAGAAGGAAAGGCCGCTACCGCCCAAGGAGTTCGCCCTCTACCGCGCCGGTCTCTATGACATGGAGGCCTTGCGGGGCATGGCGTGGCAGGAGTACCGCCCCTTTGTCCTCAAGTTGTTCGGTGTCCGCGAAGATCCCCACAGCCGCTACGGCATGAGCCTTGACGGCTACATCGGCACCCACTCCACCCTCATCTGGAACTATCCGGATCACCCCACCCTGACCCTTGATTACGGCTACGTGGAGAACCTCCATCAGATCCTGCGCGGTAGGCGAGGGGAACGCTTCTACATCATCGCTCCGACGGTGGCCATGGATTTTGCCGAGGATGAAATCGAGCAGGGCGGCACGATCTATGCTTTCCTCAAGGTGCCGATTTCCGTCATCATGCGGCTGATTCAACAACACGAACCAGGGGCGCTCAGGCAGCCAATGCGCGAGGCAGACGTGAACGAGGTTATCGATGCTATCGGTTTTGACTTTATCTCCCAGCCGTTGGTGCAGTACAAAACCGGCATCAGCCGTGGCCTCTTCCCCGAACTGGTGCTGGCGTTGAACGAATTCCGCGCTAAGACCCTGACCACCGACCCGGAAGATTTTGCCAATTTCGAGACTTTTTCAATGGCCATGGTTGATCTCAACTATGACGGCGATGTCTTCCGGCTTGATAGGGTCTTCTGGGGCGAGGAGTTGGTGAAGGAGGCGGGGGGGCTGGAGAAGGCGAAGACGTTGGAAATCCGCATCCCGGAACAGGCGTTCAAGGGGGAAAAGATGATGGTGATTCTCTGTGATCGGTATGGCAACGAAAAGACGCTGCTCTTTGGCAAGGGGGATTTCCAATGAGTGTCACATTTCGCATTGCCGATCAGATCCTGAAGCTTGATGATACCAGCGACGTCACCGAAGCGATCGTCCACAAGTACGACGCCTTTCTGAATCTGCTTTCCACGGGTGAGTATGCCTTTCAACGTGATGCTGCCCGCACGGTGATTCGTTTTCTGGTCTCTCCCAAATATCTCGACCTGGAGCGGTTGGCGCGGGCGAACTGGAACAGCAGACCGGTTCTGGCACAGCGCTATACCTCCATCGACGCCATGCTGGAGCGGATGCCGCTGAAAGGGAGCAAAGGCGCATCGCTGGATATCGCCACCGGCGGCGGCAAAAGTTATCTGATGTATGGGCTGGCCGCTATTGCCCTGGCTGAAGGATTGGTGGATCGGGTGCTGCTGCTCTGCCCGTCGTTGACCATCGAGGAGGGTTTGCTGGGCAAGTTCAACGCCCTGGCCGGCAACCAGAATCTGACCGCCATCATGAAGGAGCTGGGGGCTGTTGTCGCCATTCCGGGGATCAAGCGGGGCAACGAGACTATTCAGGCGGGTGATATCTGCATTGAAAATATCCATGCGGTCTATGGCAATGCCGGTTCTTCTATCGCCGACAGTTTCACAGGGAACGGGGCGCGGACGCTAGTGCTGAACGATGAGGCACACCATCTGTTTAGCCCCAACGACAGCGACGAAGGCTCTATGAAAAAATGGCTGCAATTTCTGCTCAGCCCGGAGTACGGCTTTCGCTATTTGATCAATGTTACCGGCACCCCCTACACCGGCGATGACTATTTTCCGGATGTGATCTATCGCTTTGGGCTGAAACAGGCGGTCGAGGCAAAAGTCGTCAAGAAGCCGGATTATGTGCTGGAAGAGACCCACAGCAAGCAGAGCTGGGACAAGATTTACGCCGTTCATGAGTCAAACCGGAAGGAGTATGGCACCAAGCTTCGCCCTATTTCCGTTGTCATTACCAAGGATATTGCGGAGTGCGTGGAGCAGTGGCAGATCCTGGTTGCGTATCTGGCCAAGAAGGAGAAAATTTCCGCCGCCGAGGCCGAGAAAAAGGTGATTTGGGTCACCTCTGGTATTCCCACAGCAAAGGCGGCCAAGGCGCGTGTCGAGGCGGCTTACAGCCCGCGTGATAACAAGGATTCCGCTGACAAACGGCGTAAGGAGAACCTGACAACGCTGAAGAGCGTGGATGATCCGGCCAGTTCGGTTGAATGGATCGTCTCAGTAAGTATGCTTACCGAGGGGTGGGACGTGAAGAATGTTTTCCAGATTGTCCCCCACGATTCACGGGCCTTTAATTCCAAACTGCTTATAGCCCAGGTGTTAGGGCGCGGTTTACGTATGCCAGCATGTCTGGATATGCAGCCGTTGGTGAAGGTGACCAACCACGAAGCGTGGACCGACGAAATTGCCAATCTGCTCAAAGATGTGCTGGAAGTGGAGAATACCCTGTCTTGGGGCTTTGACAGCAGGCGGGAGGAGTTCATTTTTCCTCTTCACAATCTGAGCTATGAACTGACTGAACAGACGGTGGAAACCAAGAAGCTGAAGGCTGTGAATATCAAACTGACACTCAAGCCCCAGAGTCGCAAAAGCACCGAATATGTCACGTTTTCCGAAAGCGGCAAGCTGGCGATGGAGATCACCCACGAGAACACTGAAGAGATTGAATATGCCGTCTGTACCTTGCACGATTACATCAGCGAAAAAGACAAGAGGATCGGGAAAAAGTGGCCGAAAAGCCGGATCAGAAAACTCATCAAGGATGCCCTGCAGGCGGGTGGGTATGACGACACTTTCCTGAGCCGGGAAAACCTGTCTCTGGTGCAGCAGGCATTCGGCCCCCTGTTCCGGGACGTGGGCCGGGAGCACCCCCGTATGGCCAACAAGGCGAAGGAACTAATTTCAGTCGATTACCGGGAGGCCATGCGGCAATCGTTCTCCGAAAGCCGGGTCAAGGAGAGCGGCGCGGTCTACCATGTGGCGGGCGATGCCAAGCCGTTTTGTAAGGATGAATCCCATCTCTGGAAGCAGTACTGCAACTGGCTCAAGATTGCTGAAATCGATGAAAGCTCCCTTCATGACGACGCACAGACAATTATCAAGCGTCTGTACAAAGTGGATATGGCAAAATTCAAGTCCCCCGTCAATGTGCTCTATGCCAGCCACAAGCCGGAACGACAGTTCAGTGAGCTACTGTTTGAGAACAGCACACTAATCGAGGCATTCATCAAGCCGCCGGATCGGGGTTGCTACTCATTTCCCTATTCATACAAACCGGCAAAGACCGGCAAGACCCATACGGTGAACGAGTTTTTTAATCCGGATTTCTTCCTGCGACTGAAAGATTCCCATGATGTCCTTGTTGTGGAGATAAAACAGGACGGCGACGACGGCAACCGCAACAAAGCCAAATTCCGTGACGGCAAGGCACATTTCGAGCGGTTGAATGCAGCATTGGAAGAAGCGGGCGAGCCGTGGCGCTATCACTTCTACTTCCTTTCGCCGGAGGATTATACCGGTTTCTTTGATCGGCTGCGGGACGGGAAGTTCATGGGGTGGAAGGCGGGGCTGATGGTGGAATTAGAGAAATGAGTATCCACAGCCTATAATAAACAGGGAGAATTGTTTTCGACAACCACAAGTGGGGGGCGATAAGATGCAGGCACAAATGTTCCAAAATCACCGAGAACAGACCGAAACTACAAGCGACGCTAATCAGCCGAAGTGGTTTAACTCCCCCGTGACTTTCCATAAAGGAACCTTGAAGGATATCGGCGCCCATGTGCCAGATTTTGAGCGTTGCTCTTTCGCCCTCACCCAACCGGACAATGAACGTACCCTGACGAATAAACGGCTCGATACGATTGTCCGTAAGCCGTTCGGTGACGACCAAAACTTTGTCCCGGTTGGGGTGGTTTCCAAGGAATACGCACTTGTGCCGCATATGGCCGTGCTTGATGTGGCGATGGAAGCCTTCGATGAGGTGAAGATAGCCCCGGAGAAGGTGAAAGCCAAGATGGCAATCACCGAATACGGTGAGCGGATGGCCTTGAGCCTCTATCTGCCAGAGAATTTTTCTTTTGATCCCGGTGATAGTCATCCCATGGCGATGCGGTTGGAGTGCTTCAACTCCGTGGACGGCAGCACCAGGTTCCGGGCGCTGATGGGCTGGTTTCGCTTTGTTTGCAGTAATGGCCTGGTCATCGGTGTTACTCGGTCCGATGTCCGACGGCGGCATGTTGGCGACCTGGGGCTTAATGATGTGGCGGCGGTGTTGGCCTCTGGCATCAATGAATCGGCCAAGGAGAAGAAAAATTTTGAACAGTGGCGCAAAAAGGCTATTACGTCAAAGGGGCTTGCCCCCTGGATCGACAAGGAGTTGAAAAATGGTTGGGGATTCAAGGCAGCTGCCCGACTCTATCATATTTGTCGTACCGGTCATGATGCGGAAATTATCGGCCCCTATAAGGATAACAGCCCGACCACGATTCCGGTCCGTTTAGCAAGTGCCGTACCGGGTGCTCCGACACAAAGCCAAAATCTCTATGATGTGAGCCAATCGCTCGCCTGGCTGGCCAAGGAAAGAAGAGATGTGCAGGAGCAGCTTGCCTGGCGGGAAGGCATCCATGATCTGCTTGCTCCGTTAGTGCAGTGAATAAAAATTTGAGACTTGAGACCCCGATAACACTACGCCCGAGGGAGGAAAAATATGGCCCGGCTTTACTCTATCAAGGATTTTTTCCGGCAGGTTCTAAATGCTGAACCAAGCCAACTTATATTCTCAAGAGTGACTGGTTGCAAATATGGTGTCATATGAATTCGGATACATCCAACACAACTCATCGGCAGTGAAATCCGAGCCTGCGTCTCCACCAGAGGAAAAGGACTCGCAGGCATCAACAACCTTTTCCCTACAAGAAGCAATGAATGTGTCGTTGCCGGAAGAATCGAATCCCTCACCGAAAAAGAAGGCTGGTTCATCCTCCGGCAACCTTCGCTTGACTCCCTCCGAGATCGAATCCTTGCGGACGCACAAGAAGCAGGTATCAGCCCAAGCGCATGGCAAGTTCAAACATCTCTTTCAAGATTAGCCCAAGAAGCATCCACCGGCACCACCCCCGCCCAAGTAGAAACAGAACTCCGCACCTTTCTCAAGCGTGGCTATGACAAGCTGACCGCCTCGGGCAAGCTCAATATCGTGCAGAGCGTGGCGGAACTGCCTGAGAATATGGCAGGGGGAGACCTGACGCAAGACGATGAGATAGAGGTTGGCCATGGCTCCCATATCCCGGCAGATCGGTACACGGTGAAGGGTTGGGAGAACGGCCAGATCGTCCTGAAAGATGGGGTTGAAGTGAAGGTTGACCCTTGGGATCAGATCGACATTGAAGGCCGCAAAGCCACCGGCGAGGAGCTACAGGATATTGATGTGCCCTTTGGCGGGGAGAGGCCGATTGCCCCTGAAACCCAACCACGGGCCGAAAATGCCCCGCAAAACGAGCAATTTATCCCTAAGATTGCCTTGGAACCTGATTTAGAGGCCCCCACCATTGCGAAAACATCGGAGCAGGTGGCCGACGCCGGTACTGCGATCCAGTCCGGTGTTTCTTTGACATTACAAGAGAAAGGGGGAGACAAAACTGGTGAAATTTTGGCACTCCATGATCGAGTTATTGGCGGACAAACCAAAGGGGCTAAAAAAGAAAGTGTTGTTTTGGGGTCTGTTGATTCAATGGAAGCAAAACGTATTAAGGACGCAACTGATCTTGATGTCGCAGGATATAACCATACCGTTGACAACCTTGGTATTCGCCACGCCTACAAGAATCACGGGGACGAGAAAGCAGAGAGGAATCGCGGCCAGCAGGCCATATCAAGAGATGACTTTGCCGCCATACATGATGTCATATCTTCCCCAGATAAGACAGAGAACGGAGGGAAGAACAAACTGGGCCATGACGTTATAAGGTATCAAAAGAAGGTGAATGGCAACCTTGTCTATGTTGAAGAGCAGAGGACTGGCAAGAAGGAGTTGGCATTTCAGAGCATGTGGAAGGTGCCAACGACGAAGGATGTAACTTCCGCAGAGCAGAATCCCCCTTCTCAATCGCCCGAAACGCTTCGTAGCAACCTCCCACTTGATTCTAATATACCTCAAGGCGTAGAAAAAATCAACCCAATCACCATCGAGCCCCTACGCGAGAAGTCCATCCTGGTTAAGGGCGACCATGCCGAGATCAAAACAAGGCTGACGGATGCCGGGGTTAAGGCTGAAGGATACCCCAACGAGAAGCTGGGCGGCTTGGTTTATTCTAAGAAGCACGAGGCGGCGATTAGGAAGGCAGTCGAGCCGCCCAAAGTAAAGGAAACCCCGGAATCTTTAACCAAGCAGCCCGTTACGGGAAAGGAGACCCCTAATGCCAAGACTGATAAGGTTGATACTCCAGTGGTGGGCGCAGAAAAGCCCGGAGTCAATCCGGCAGATCATAGGGGAACAAAAGCTAATGCGGGAGCGATACAGGCGGCTGTTGCTGGCGGGGCAGAGGTAGATAAGTCCGCCTCTTCTCCAGGCGCATTCATTAAGGCCCCGGATGGAACCGTGGACTTTGGGGAAATCACGCCGGAGGTTTCACGGGAGATTAGGCGCGAAGCTGCCAAAATTAGAATGCAGCAAGGGGAGCACAGCGACACAACAGGGAAAGGTTTTGGGCTGGCGCATATTATGGCGGGCCACGCACAAGAGATCGAGCAAGCAGGCTTTCATTCTGTGCCTGATTTTATCAAAACGGTAGCGTCTTCTTATAACCAAATTTTTGCTGGCGAGCAGGGCCGTCTTCTGCTTGTGAAAAAGAACGGGGGAAGCAAGGTGGCCGTTGTTGAGCTGCGGCCTTGGGAGGATGGGGCTTTTTACAGCATCGTTACAGGGTACTTGAGCCGGTCGGTAAAAGGGGATATGCTTTGGCCTGCTGCGCAATCACAGACCGTTGACCACGGCGGCCAACCTGCCTTCGCTGGTGAATCTGTTACAAAGTCCGTCCAGACCACCCCCAACGCCGAGCAGAAAGCAAATTCCGAAAACATCAATTCTTGGGAAGGGGCGCCATCCCTTCATTCCCCGCAGGGAACCCCTAACGCAATCTCGGGCCAAGGCAGTCTCAATGGAAAGAATATACCAACTGTGCAAGAAGAAGGCAAGGGGGATCGTGAAAAATCCACCGAAACAGTCGGCGATACTGCCAAAGATGTAGCGGCAAAAACGACAAATGCCCCCCATGATTTGTCAAGCCAGGATGACATGGTTGGCGACAAACAGGAGGCAAAACCGGAATACGGCACCACCAACAAGGTGTTCACCGCCGATGCAGCAGAGAAGGCTCGCGAGCTGCTCCGTAAAAAGCTGGGACAGCTCAACGCCGGTCTTGATCCTGAGATGATGCAGGCAGGTATCACCCTGGCTGGCTACCATATCGAGGCTGGGGCCAGAACCTTTGGGGCTTACTCTAAGGCGATGGTTGCTGACCTGGGCGACGCGATTAAGCCATACCTCAAGTCGTTCTATAATGCGGTGCGGTCATGGCCGGGGTTTGACGCAAAAGGGATGAGCGACTACGCTTATGTTGATGGTTCTGATGTTGATGCGGCGATTGAGGCCGACAAAACGTTATCATCTTTGGCTGCGGAGAGCGGCCCTAAAGATGTTGACGCGGCCCCAAAAGTGTCTGATAATAAAGAAAAGGAGGCCGACCATGACCAGATACGCGGAAATGATGAAGATATACCTGAAGGACAAAGACCCAAAAAAATACAAAGACCTGCGACTCTCTGGGGAACTGCTGAAGTTCTGCGAGCAGAAAGCGACAGCGGCAAGGGCAATGGAAGAGTCACTGATCAAAAGCGGGATGATGGACTTCGAGGCGGAAGAGATAGCCAGGTCGGAGATGTTCAGCCTGTAGATTTTCGGATCACCGGCAAGCTCGGCCAGGGTGGGGCAAAGACTAAGTTTCGCGGCAACCTCGACGCAATCAAGCTCGTGGGCGAGATTGGAAATCGCCATGCCACGCAGGAAGAGCAGGCCGTTCTCGCCAGGTATGTTGGCTGGGGCGGAATCCCCCAAGCCTTTTACCGACCAGATGGAACGGTTGCCGCTGGATGGGAATCTGAGGCCAGTGAGCTTAAAGCGCTCCTGTCCAAGGAAGATTACGAGGCCGCCAGGTCAACCACCCAGGATGCTCATTACACCAGCACCGCCATAATCGGGGGGATATATAAGGGCTTGGCCCGCCTTGGGTTCACCGGGGGTAAGATTCTTGAGCCGTCGGTTGGCGCAGGGAACTTCATCGGCCTGATGCCCACAGGGATAAAGGGCAAGTCAAAGATCACCGCAGTCGAGATCGACAAAACCACCTCCGCCATCGCCAAATTACTCTATCCGCAGCAGACAGTCATCCATTCAGGCTTTCAGGATTTTACCATCACTCCAGGGTCGTTTGACCTGGCCCTCGGCAATCCTCCGTTTGGCTCAAAAACCTTGTTTGACGCACAACACCCTGGGCTTAAATCCTTCTCCATCCACAACTATTTCTTTGCCAAAAGCCTGATTGCTCTCCGTGAAGATGGACTGCTGGCTATGGTTGTGTCGTCTTCGATGATGGACAAGGCCGGAGGTGCCCAACGGTTATGGCTGTCTGAGAAGGCAGACCTGCTTGGCGCGATCCGCTTGCCGAATAATGCCTTTAAGGGCAACGCCGGAACCGAAGTAACCACCGATATTATCTTCCTGCGCAAGAGAGCCAAGGGGGAGCCAAGGGGCGGGAAAGACTGGCAACAGATTTATCGTGTAACAGGCAAGGATGGCGTGAAATACGACATCAATCAATACTTTGCTAATCATCCAGAAATGATGCTTGGCGATCTTGCGCCGAACAAGCTCTTTCCTGGGGAGATTAAGGATGGGGCTTATGATGCGGTGCCCGGCCTGATTGCACGGGAAGGAGAAAGTATTGAGGATGCTCTGGCGAGTGCGATTGAGCGGCTGCCGGAGAAAATCTATAAGAAAGGCCAGATCGCGGAAGTTGAGAAGTCAAGCATCATTGTTTCCAACCCAGGCTTTGCCCGACCATACGGCTACACAATAGACGACAAAGGCCAGGCAGTCCGCCGCCGACCTGATGTAAACGGCGAAACGGTATTCGAGCCGGTGCTATATGCGGATAAACCCATCGAAGGCAAGCGGCTTGAGCGGTTTGCTGGGATGATGCGGCTTAGGGATGCCGTGCGGCGGCTGATCCGTGCCGAGCTTGATGACTCTGGAAATATGGAGGCACTCCGCCGTCAACTGAATAGTGCTTACGACAAGTTTGTGTCTGAGTTTGGGTATATCAGCGAAACCGCAAACAGCCAGATTCTTAATGACGACCCAACCGACTTCCCTTTGTTGCGATCTCTTGAGGTGAAGTTCGACAAGGGCCTTTCGCCGCTGGTTGCCAAAAAAACTGGTGAGAAGGCGCGAAAACCAAGTGCCAAGAAAGCGGCCATCTTTACCGTGCGCACCAGGCAGCCGTACCGTGCAGCCACGTCTGCGGCAGATGCGAAAGAAGCCTTGGTCATCGTCCTGCGCGAGGATGGCTTTCTCGACCTTAGCAAGGTGGCCAGTTTATATGGGGCCACGGAGATGACGGCGGCGGAAGAGCTTGAGGGGGTGATCTTTGTTGACCCCGCAACAGAGATGTGGGAGACCGCCGACAATTATCTTTCCGGAAACGTGAAAAAGAAGCTGGCGCAAGCAAAAGAAGCGGGTCTGCCCAGAAATATCGCCGCCCTTGAAAAGGTACAGCCAGCAGATGTTCCGCCTGAGAAAATTCAATTCAAGATCGGCGCCGCATGGATGCCGGGTAAGTATTATGAAGGCTTTGCCTCTGATGTTCTTGGGCAGCCAATGAGTGTTCAGCATCACAGTAAGGCAGGGTTGTGGTCAATCCAGCGACACGGTGGGTCTGCATCACAGTATGACACCGCCAGGATGTCGGCATCGGAAATCTTCGGTCGGTTGCTTGAGGTTAAAGATATTGCTGTTTACGATCTGGACGCTGACAAAAGACGGATACTTAACAAAGATGAGACCTCAATCGCCCAGATCAAGGCGACCGAAATTGAACGTGCTTTCAGCGACTGGATGCTGGCTGATATGGATCGGGCAATGGGGATGGCAGAGGTGTTCAACGATAAAGTAAACACCAACGTCGAGCTAAAGTTTGACGGTGGGCATATGATCTTCCCGGGTATGGGTGTGATCAATGCCGACAAGACGCGGGACAACCAGCTCCGCGAGCATCAGAAGAATGTTGTTTGGCGGATGATCCAGAAAGGGAAGGGTTTGCTTGATCATGTCGTCGGATCGGGGAAGACGTTTGCTGCAATCGCAACCGGCATGGAACTCCGGCGGATGGGCCTGATAAAAAAGCCTATCTATGTGGTGCCGAATCATCTTGTCGCTCAATGGTCGGTTGACTTCCAAAAGCTCTACCCCGGCGCCAATGTTTTAACCGTTGGAAAGGCTGATTTTTCCAAGACGAAAAGGATGGAGTTCGTGGGCCGGATCGCCACTGGCGATTGGGACGCGGTTCTGATGGCGCACTCATCCTTCGGCTTTATCAAGTCTCCCTCTGACTATGAGGCGATGTTCTACCAGGATCAGATCGCTCAATATGACGAGGCTATCAAGGCAATGAGGTCAGCGGAAGGAAAATCCTCCTGGTCGGTAAAGCAGGCGGAGAAATCCCGCGACCGGCTCAAAGAGAAGCTGAAAGCCATAGCCGACAAGCCGAAGGACGATGTGGTCGACTTCTCCGAGTTAGGCGTTGACGCTCTCTTCACCGATGAGGCCCACGAGTTCAAGAACCTGTTTTACGTCACCAAGCGCACCCGAGTTTCCGGCCTGGGCGACCCGCAAGGCAGCAAGAAAGCCTTTGATATGTTCGTCAAGACTCAATATATCCTGGAGAAGAACAACGGGCGTGGCGTGTTCTTTATGACTGGCACCCCTGTCTCAAATACCATTGCCGAAATGTACACCATGATGCGCTATCTGGATTATGGCCGGATGCAGGATATGGGCATCAAGCATTTTGACCAGTGGGCCGGGATGTTCGCTGATGTCTCCGCCGATTGGGAGGTTGACCCGACCGGCACCAGATACCGATTACAGTCCAGTTTTCGGGGGTTCATTAATATCCCTGGCATGATGGGAATCTACAAAGATTTCAGCGACGTGATTACCCAGAAGAACCTTGTTGCTATGGCTACCGCTAAAGGCGAGATATGGCCGGTGCCGGACGTGAAAGGCGGCAAGCCTGAGCTTGTGGTTGCCGAGAGATCGCCTTTGCAGGCCAGTTTTATGCAGTGGATCATCCACCGCATGGACAATATGCCGAAAGACCCCAGAGAAGATAACCCGCTCACGGCTACCGGAGAGGCAATGAAGGGGTCTCTGGACATTCGCCTCATCAACGAATCACTGCCTGACTATGCCGGGTCGAAAGTCAACCTTGCTGTTGGTAATGTCTTAAAGATCAATCAAGAGTGGGCAGACAAGAAAGGCACCCAGCTTATTTTCTGCGACTTGTCTGTGCCCAAAAAAGCAGCATCAAAACAGAAACAGAAAATCGCCGCTGACCGGGCTGAGATTGCCAGGCTTGAGGGGCTGCTGGAAACAGCACAAGGGGAGAAACTTGAGGCAATCGAGGAGGAGTACGAGAAGGCTGTCGCCAAGATGGATAAATACACCTTTGCCGACCTGATCGCCGCCGACTCAAACTTCTCAGTTTACGATGATGTTAAGGCCAAGCTGATTGCCGGGGGGATGAAGGAGGGCGAGATTGCCTTTATCCATGATGCCAATACTGATGCCCAGAAAGAAGAGTTATTCGGTAAAGTCCGGTCTGGACAGATCAGAGTTCTGATGGGATCGACCATGAAAATGGGCGCCGGAATGAATGTGCAAAACAAGTTGGTCGCTTTGCACCATCTTGACGCGCCATGGCGTCCTTCTGACCTTGAGCAGCGAGAAGGCCGGATTATCCGGCAGGGGAACGAGTTTTTTGAGGAGTCCTTGCGCACCGGAAAGAAGTTTGAGGTCGGCATATACCGCTATGCGACCAAGGAATCTTTAGACACCAGAAGATGGCAGGTAATCGAGCGCAAGGCCAAGGTGGTCGAGCAGCTTCGCGGTGGCGGCCACGCCTGGGGCGAGATGATTGAAGATGCTTCGGGAGAGGCAGCCAACGCGGCAGAGATGAAAGCTGCGGCCTCCGGGAACCCGCTGATCCTTGACGAGATTAAACTACGGAAAGAGATCGACAAGATAGCGGCACAGAAACGCGGCTGGCAATCGCAACGATTCAACCAGGAGCAGATCGTTCGGCAAGCCGCCTCGTTCAATGATAACTATGAGGCACGGCTGAAGGACATTGAGAAGGATGTTGCCCTGATCAAGAAACACGAGAATGATCCTTGGCAGGTAGAGGTGAATGGCGAGGTATTCGCCCCCAAGCTGGTGGCTGTGCCAGAGGCAACCGGGGTGAACAAGAAGGAGGTCGCAGAGGCCGAAGAAAAGAATCAGAAGGCGATGGAGAAGGCCAAGAAAAAGCTGGCCGCAGCGCTGTATGGGGGGATCAAGGACAGGAATCTCTCGGTTAAATTCAAGGGGGTAACTTTTGACCTTGACGGCGGGCAGTTTCATTACTGGTTCACTCCTGACCTTGCTTCTATCCAAACTTATGCAGACTTTGACATCCTGGCCAGACCGAACATCATTTATCTCCACAGCGAGGATTTTTCCGCAACAGGCTTTGTCACCCGCATGAACAACATGCTCAACGCAGTAGCCAACAAAGAAAGCGACATACAGGCACGACTTATTGCTCGGCAGAAACAGCATGTCTCTTCCGCTGAAACGGCAAAGGCGCAGTTGGCCAAGGGGTTTGACGGCGACAAGCGGCTTGAGGATGCACGAAAAGAACATGCCGAGGTACTTGCCAGGCTCCAAAATAGCGGGCAAGATAAGGAAAAAATAGAGAAGCAGTGGAATGCAAAAAGCAAAAATAGCCGGGGTGATTTCCTTGCAGGGCGCGGTGTTGGATCAAAACATTCCAAGATCGAAGGTGATCCTTACGAGTACGGTAAGATGTTGTACGCGGATCTCCCAGATGATGTTTGGGCGATGTTAAATAGTGGCTTCCTTGATGAAGACAAAGAAGACTTCTCGACGTGGGAAGGTGGTGATCCTCTTTACTCCAGAGCCAACAAGACCGCCTGGCCAGACGATTTTCCGAACGCCACCACGCACACCACTCTGAATAAGATGAAAAGCCACCCTGATTACGAGGCGGCCAAAGCGGGTGATATTGGGGCTGCGGGACGGGTTGTTGCTGACCTGGTAAGCCCGGCTAAGATCAAAGAGATGAAGCAGCGACACCCAGACGCCATTGTGCTTGCACCTCATGCAATGGAGGCGGTGGGCCGCAACGCGATACCCCGCGCCCTGGCGGAAGTGTTTGGCGACGCTGGCTTTGAGGTGAATACCGATGTTGTCCAGACCAACGAGCCACATCGCACCCAAAAGGACTCGCCCTTACGGTTGGCCCTGCGCCCTGAGTTTGCCGGTAAGATCGAAAGCGGCAGAGAATATATCCTGCTGGATGACGCTATCGGCCAGGGCGGGACAATAGCCGAACTAAGATTCTTCGTGGAGTCGAATGGCGGCAAGGTGGTTGATGTTTCGGCCTTGACATCCGGCATCCTTGGTAATAAACTATCTATCAGAAGTGAAACCATCACCAAACTTGAGGAGAAATTCAGCCGTGAAAAACTTGAAAACTTCCTCTACGAGTTCAACACCGCCGGAAGAATCGAAGCCCTCACCGAAAAAGAAGGCAGGTTCATCCTCCGACAACCTTCGCTTGACTCCCTCCGAGATAGAATCCTTGCGGATGCACAAGAAGCAGGTATCAGACCAACTGCGTGGCAAGTTCAAACATCTTTTTCAAGATTAGCTGATCAAGAAGCATCCACCGGCACCACCATAGAGCAAGTAAAGACCGAACTCCGCAGCTTCCTGGGCCGTGGCTTTGACAAGCTGACCGCGCTGGGTAAGGTTAATATCGTACAGACTGAGGCGGAGATGCCGGGCGGTGGTGGTTCTTTGTTGAGTAAGAAAAAATTACTCAGCGTAGAAAATTATGCCACTGTAACTGTTGGGGACACGCCTTCTCCGCTTGTGGCACTTGGTGCCAAGCAGGTTCCTTTGGTTGTTTCTGGAAAAATCCTTAACAAAGTTATGGACGGAAAACATGAGGGCAGCTTAACCCTTGAGAGTCTTCTTCAGGTTCACCGTGATATTTATAGTCCGCTTGCCATTTTAAGATCAGACACCCATCCTAATGATTCTGTTGTTATTCTCACAGAGGTAGTTAATTCTAAAGGGTCTCCTGTTGTTGTCCCTGTTCATATAGCAATCGGGGCTGGACGTAATATCGTAAATTCTATCAAGAGCATTTACGGTAAAGACGGGGAAAGTTGGGTGCAAGAGCAGATAGACAAAGGGAATTTGTTGTATGTGGATACAGAAAAAGCCAAGGACTCTCACTTGATCCAACGGCTCCATTTGCCCACCCTGAACGATGTCAGGCGTCAGATGAGAGGTGAGGGTGTCCTTAGCTTTCAAGACAGAATACTTACAGAATCAGATATTGTCAAGACCCTCTACTCCCAAGATGGCGTCACCGTCGGGATGTATATTAAAAAAACTGGCAAGTTATGGCTGGTAGCCGACCATATCACTGAAGGCGACGCAAAATACATCATGCTTCATGAGGGCGGTCATGCCCTAATGAAGGAAGACCCCACCTTCGCCAAACAGTACGACGCGATCCTTGACCAGTTTGAAGCCAGACAAAAATATGACTATCGGGTGCAAGACGCTTTCAAGGCGGTTCCGAGAACCGAAAAACAGCTCCGTGCGGAAATGGATCGGCTACCTGTTGGGAATTATCGGGTCGAACAGATTCAGCGGATGCTTTTGAGTGGCAATTTCACGCCAGAAAGCCAGGTGCGCGAAGAAGCCCTGATGTATTTCGTCCAGAACAAAGCCAACCACGAGACATCCCTGTTCAAGAAGATCATCGCCAATATCCGCATGTGGCTGATGCGAATGGGTATCCCCATGAAGAACTTCACCACCGATGATCTGGTGGCATTGTTCACTCAGGGTGTGAAGGGTATGGCGGATCAGGCAACTGTTAAGGATTCTTTAACGGTTGGCGATCTTGCCTCGGCGTATTCAAAAGATCAGGATAATTTGTCTGAGAAGATTCAGGCTGTGTATCTCCGTGGTGACGAGATAGCCGGGATGACTCCGAGGGAAGCCAGGAGAAATGCGCGCGAGTACCTAAAAGAGATGCTCGCAGCCCTGGCCGCCGAAACTGGAGGAAAGACCATCCACAATACCAGTACCGGGCAAGACATTGGGTTGACGGTTAAGGGTGCAACTCATGGGTTTGCTCACAAAGGAGAGGAAAACGTCAAGGCGATTGTTGCCATGCGGGAACTAATTGAAAATGCGGCGAGAATAGCAAGAAATCCGCACGACCCGGCAGATGACAATATGCGCCAGGTGCATACCTACGTTGCACCCTTAAATATCGGAGGCAAGTGGTTTGCAGTTAAATTGACAGCGAAAGAGCGGTGGGACGGGACGGTAGGACTTTACGACCACCAAGCCTTTGAAATAGAAGAACCAGCCGGTATCTCCGGGGCCACCCCTTCCTCGGAAGGGAGCATCCACCGGCCTGCGGCTGGCCCTAATAGTGTTAGTATAGCACATCTGCTAACTGGATTCAAGGGGAAGAATGAGAAGTATCTGTTGAGCGCACAAACAAAAAAGACCGATGGCCCGATGTTCTCCAAAACCTCCCCTATGTCCCTGGAGAACCTGGAAGAAACCGCCAAGACCATGGGCTCCATCACCGTGAAGAAACGGGGCAAGACAGATTCAACCTTCCTTGACCGGTTGTTTTCCACCCCAGAATACTATTTCAAGAAATTCGCGGCTGCTGGGCGGGTGTTACAGGCAGCACTTGCAAGGCGGGATGTCCGGTTTACTAAAGAGCAGGAGATACTTGGCAAAGATTTCGTGACCTTTGTTCAGTCCTTGCGGAAGGAAAATCGGGAGGCATACGACGAGGCCAACGACTATCTGATCGACCTGGATCAATCCGGGAAGGGGTTCAGCCTCAAGGAAGAGAATGACACTTGGAAAGTAGTCGGGCCGGACGGCAATATGATTTCCCTGCACGAGACTGAGGCGGAGGCGGTTGCCGCCATGGTGGATGCTGAAGCCGCACATCTTGGAAAGAACGGATACAGTGCGGAGTGTCAATGAACACCCTAATGGAGCCAGTCCGTGATCGCCCGTAATGGAGCCACCTGAGGTGGCCGACTTTGGGTCTCGGATGGGTGAAAACTTAGTTGTTTTTTCCTCCTTTTTCAATGGTTGATTTTGATGTGTTGGGCGGTGATTTTTCTGACCTGACACTCTTGCCGTCCAGAATTACGTTGTAGGCGCCGTGGCGAATACGATAAACGGTGGCGGCGCCGAGGAGTTTGTTGGGAAAAGCATCGCCCCATTCTGAAAGATCCAGGTTGCTGGTGATGATCGTTCCTTTCCGTTCGTAGCGTTCGGCGATCAGGCCGTGGAAGTCTTCATCCTGGGGAGAACGCAATGGTTTCAGGCCGAAGTCGTCGATAATCAACAGATCGACTTTAGCCAAAGTTACCAGGCGCGCGTCAAACCTGACAAGTATCTCCGATGGCACATTGGTCATGGCGAATTTTGAGCCTGGGTATTTCGCGACAATCTAAAAGGGGAATCAAAAAAAATAAAAAGTTGGACAGGGGTTGGACAAAATGAGGTTTGACGCAAAAAGGGCTTCCAGAATTACCCGGAAACCCTTGCTATTACTGGAGCCAACGGGGAGAGTCGAACTCCCGACCTACTGATTACGAATCAGTTGCTCTACCAACTGAGCTACGGTGGCATTATACTTTGCAGAATAACGATACTTCCCACATTCTAAACAATGTTTTGCATCTATCAACTTTACCCAGAAGTGTCAAGCTCTTCCCCTGCGGCAAACATCAAAACCGTTAAAACTTACGCTCTCAATACCCGGTAATCAATCGCCAGCCTGCAGGGACCAACCCTGAAAAAGTTCATCGGCAAGCGGTTCTGCTGTCAAACGGCACTCTTCTTTCCTGGACTTGAGCAACACTTCTGCCGCGGCAGACTCCCCGACCATCTTCTTGCCGAAGCGAATCACCAAACCTGCTGCCGCCGTTAAATCGTCCGGGTGCCCAGCAGCATGTAAAACCCCCATTGGCCCAGACCGCTCCGGCATATGCACCAGAAAATCACCTGGGTCACAAAGCACTTCAAGCCGCGCATTCTCAGCTTCATCGCGACCAAGGACAAGCCAGCCCCCATGCGGCAACTGAAAATGACGACCAAAGAGAAGCCGACGAATATCATTAAGCCTGAGCTGAGGATAACGGGCAAAATACCAGGCGATCCTTTTTGCCTGGTCCCGCTCGGCAAGAACACAACCACCAGCCGGACTGGGATAATCCATGATGCCAAAACTTTTGGCCAGCTGTATTTGCGGCTGCCTCCCTCTGCCGTTAAAATCAAGAAGCAGCTCCCGATCCACCAGCCCTGAAAGTTCCGCCACGGTCGGTTCCTGAGTTTTGGCACATAAGGGTCGCAGCAGGATGCCCGTGCAGCCGCTGTCTCGCTCGATTACCCGCAGGGTGTCGCGCCGCTGGGACATTGGCCGCTGACCTATCACCTCCCCGGTAATCAGAAAAGAGGCCGAAAATTCCGGCATCAGCCGTTTGGCCTCACGCAGCATGAATATCTTGCAATCTATACAGGGGTTGAAATGCTTGCCGTACCCATGAGGAGGATTTCTTAGCATCTTGAAGTAGG
>DOZO01000071.1 GCA_003517965.1 Desulfobulbaceae bacterium | reverse complement strand
GGGTTGTTTGGCAACGACGGCTTGGCCTGGCCGCCCTGTTTCTGGTTCAGGCGGCTGTTGGCCTCGGCAGCCCGGATGGAATGGCCTTCGCCGTCAACGGCCAGCACCTGCCGGTAGTCCGGCGCGAGATAATGGCTGAACAGGCCGTAGCCGCAGTAAAGATCAAGAAGCGACTGGTCCGGGGCCGGGGCCAGCAGCTCCCGCGCTTTCCCCAGCATGGTCTCCACTATGGATTCGTTGATCTGGGAAAATGAGGTTGGATGGAACTGGTAGCGGCAGCCATGGTAGATTGCCCCCAGCTGATCCGGGCCGAAGAGCTTTTTGAAATTCAGGGTCTCCGCCGGACGTTTACTTTCGAGATAGTAGTCGGACTGGCTGGGATCAAGGTAGACAAAGGCTGCGGAGACTGTGACGGGAAGCTTCTGCAGATGGGCGCCCAGCAGTTTCATCTTGCGGACCAGCGGCCCATTCAGCAGATTCACATTGAAGATCACCGCCTGCTCGGTGTAGCTGCCGCGGATGATGAGATAGTTCAGATGGCCGGCAATCAGCCTGAAGGCTGGTTCGCTCAGTTTCTGCTGGAGAAAGCGATAGATGATCTCGTGTTCTTTGGGCTCCAGCGGCGAGGCGGTAAAATACTGCCGGTTCTTGGGCAGGGCGGCCTTGTCGCCCAACAGTAGATACAGGGTGGAGCCATGGAGAAAGGCCTTGCGTTTTGAGGTGGTGCGGTAGCCCCTGGCCCTGGGAGAACGGATTACCTGTTCCGGCAGGCCGGGCAGCCG
Organism: Desulfobulbaceae bacterium; assembly: GCA_003517965.1. Lineage (GTDB taxonomy): Bacteria > Desulfobacterota > Desulfobulbia > Desulfobulbales > Desulfurivibrionaceae > Thiovibrio. The sequence goes on along the minus strand of DOZO01000071.1, from coordinate 21,454 downwards.
GTGCTGTTTCCAGAAGGTCATCAGGCCCTGGTCTTTTATTTGCAGCTCTATGGAATAGTCGAGATGGGCCAGGGGAGAGCTATAGAGAATGGCCTGGCCTTCCGGGCCAATGGTTGAGGGAATGAGCGGTTTGAGAAAGCTGGCAAAAGAGCGATCAGAGGCCGAAGCAGGCGCCCAGAATATATCTTCTTCTGATTGTTCCGCTTGCGGTTCACTGGCCCTGTTGAAGGCCCGGCCGCGAGGGGAAGCAGTGGCCGGCCCACGGGTCTTTGTACCGAGGGTTTTTTCTGAGGACGAGGTTCTCTTGCGGCTGGTTGGGCGATCGGTTGCTGGAGCAGAGGTCCGGAAGGTTTCCTCTTCGGCTTGTTTTGCCCGTGGCTTTCTGCTGCCGGTAAACTCACGACCGGGTAAGCGATCACAGGGCACCACATCTGCTTTGTCATCGGCCCGCTTATGTGCAATAGCACACTTCGCAGGCCTCTTCCGCGCATCTGCGGCACCCTGTGATCTCTTACGGTTTGGTATGCAACGCTGGTCTTGGTCGCATCCCCTATGATCAATGACGCGAGCGGTTTTTGAGGCTGCGGCCTGGCTGTTTTGTTTTGCGCGGGCTGGTTTGTGGCGGGTTTTTTTTTTGCTTACAGACAAGGGATCACCAATAGGAAAGAAGGAAAAGAAGCCGTTGTTCAAAATGTGTAATATTTAAAGATCGTGATCGGCATAAGGGGCCTTAACTAAAGGGTCTGAAATGTAGTGGTTATTTGTTAACGGCCCCTAAATAAAAAACTATACACGCCAGCAGAAGAAGCATAAAGCAAATTCGGGGAACTTGCTGACAAACTGTGTTTTTTGCGGTATATACCCTGTTCCGTGGGCTATATTCCGGTCCGGAAAGCATAGAGGAAAAGACTACATGAGCAGTATATTGGAAAAAGAAGTCAACCGTCGCCGCACTTTCGGCATCATCAGCCACCCGGACGCGGGTAAAACCACCCTCACCGAAAAGCTCCTCCTCTTTGGCGGAGCCATCCAGATGGCCGGGGCGGTCAAGTCGCGCAAGACCGACAACCATGCGGTCAGTGACTGGATGGCCATTGAGAAGGAGCGCGGCATCTCGGTGACCACCTCGGTAATGCAGTTCAACTATCGGGATTTTGAGGTCAACCTGCTGGACACCCCAGGGCACAAGGATTTTTCCGAGGATACCTACCGGGTGCTCACCGCGGTGGACAGCGCCCTGATGGTTATCGACAGCGCCAAGGGGGTCGAGGCCCAGACCGAGAAGCTCATGGAGGTCTGCCGGATGCGCAATACCCCGGTGATTACCTTCATCAACAAGTTGGATCGCGAGGGTCTTGAACCTCTGGATATCTTAAGCGAGATCGAAGAAAAGCTGCAGATCGAATGCACCCCGCTCACCTGGCCCATTGGCATGGGCAAGCGCTTCAAGGGGGTCTACAACATCCTGCGCCAGGAGTTGAACCTTTTCACCCCCAGCAAGGATCGGCGGCCTCAAGACAGTATCATGGTCAGGGACTTAAATGATCCTCTTTTAGAGCAGATGCTGGGCAGTCAGGCAGACAGGCTCCGTGAAGATCTCGAACTCTTGGCCGGGGCGGCCAGCCCCTTTGATCATAATGAGTATCTTAAGGCCAGCCAGAGCCCGGTGTTCTTTGGCAGCGCGGTCAACAACTTCGGGGTAAAAGAGTTGCTGGATGCCTTTGTCGAACTGGCTCCGTCGCCCGGCCCCCGCGCCACCACCACCCGCATGGTTTCTCCGGAAGAAGAGGCTTTTTCCGGTTTCACTTTCAAGATCCAGGCCAATATGAATCCGGCCCACCGTGATCGGATCGCCTTTTTTCGCATCTGTTCGGGCAAATTCACCAAGGGGATGAAGGTCATGCACCACCGGTTGGGCAAGGAGGTCGCCCTGGCCAATGCCACCATCTTCATGGCCCAGGACCGCACCAACGTGGAGGAGGCCTGGCCCGGCGATATCATCGGCATCCACAACCACGGGACGATCAAGATCGGCGATACCTTCTCCGACAAGGAGCCCCTCAAGTTTACCGGCATCCCCAATTTCGCGCCTGAACATTTCCGCCGGGTGCTGATCAAGAACCCGCTCAAGATCAAACAGCTGAACAAGGGGTTGGTGCAGCTGGCCGAGGAAGGCGCGGTGCAGTTGTTCCGGCCGCTGATGGGCAGCGATTATATTCTGGGCGCGGTGGGGGTGTTGCAGTTTGAAGTGACCATGGCCCGGCTCAAGGTGGAATACGGGGTGGACGCGGTGTATGAGGCGGTGAGCTATGCCACTGCCCGTTGGCTTGATTGCGAGGATCGTAAGAAATTTGACGCATTCAAGAGCAAGAATCAGGCTCATCTGGCCCTGGATGCCGAGGGGCATCTGGCCTATCTGGCGGAAAGCGAGTGGCGGCTGGGCAGGGTACAGGAGTTGTTTCCGGAGATCGTCTTTCGCAAGACCCGCGAGCACAGTTGAACGTTTACCGGCATAAGAAAGCCCCGATGAGGCTTCGCCGCTGAAAAGTTGAGGGGAACTTCCATGGGGTGAAAAGCGGCCATCGGGGCGTAATTATATTGTTGATGAAAAAAACGGGGAAAGCAAGAGAAAAAAACCAGTTCATCATTTTTGAGTGGCGGGAAGGATAAATATTGGTATCCTGTATCAACTGAGCTACAGTCCGATTGATTTTTTTTGAGAAAGCTTTGGCAGCATGGAGTTTTAGCAATATGGAAGATCTTGACGATGAAATTATTCGCGATCATGGAGCGATAAGCCAGATTTTCGAGCTGATGCGGGAACAGCGCAAAACCCTGAGTATTATCCAAAATGGGCAACGCAGTGATGCCCTGGTAGTCAAGGTCTCCCCCTCACGGCTTATTCTGGCCAAACGAAATCGGGCCTTACAATTTACCGAGGGGGTGCTGGAGTTACAGTTCCGTTGTGTGCTTGGGCGTAATATCGTAGGTAAGAGCCAGGTTCTTCGGCTGAATGGTGATTTTCTGGAGATTGCTTACCCCGCAGAGGTTATGGTAATTCAGCGGCGGCAGGCGTATCGGGTTATGCCAACTGTTGACAGTGTCGCCATCTTTATGACCCCTACGGACTGGATTCTCTCTGGGAGGATCGAAGATATCAGCAGTAGTGGAGTATTGGTTCGGCTTCCCCAGACAACGCCGGTGGAAGTGCCCTGCGATATAAAGCTGCTTTGCCTTCATCTTAAACATGCGGCGTCTGCGAGCGAATTTACGCATAAGGGGACAGAGGAGAGTTTGCTACTTATGATTAAAGCTGCGACTATGAATATTGTCCGCAAAGCTGATGATGGGGCAACGCAATTTGCCACCTATGGCATTCGCTTTGTGACGACCACTGCCGAGGAACGGCAATTGGCTAAGATGATTGTCAGCTATGACCGGGCTGCCCGTTTGACAAGGGTCGGCCTCAAAAGCGTTTTGCGCAAATAAGCTCAATAATGCAAGGGGCGCATAAAACAGTTGTTTTGTAACAGGCTTTAAGTCTGGTTATTCGGCCTGATACCCAGCCTTGCGAAGATAGTACTCGTAATCCCCTCCGTAGGACCGCATTTCCCCATGATCCACTTCCATAACCCGGTTGACCAGTGAGCGAAGAAAATGCCGGTCGTGGCTGACCAGCACCACGGTGCCGGTGAATTTTTGCAGCGCGCCCAGCAATATCTCCCGTGACTGGATGTCGAGATGGTTGGTGGGCTCGTCCAAAATCAGGAAATTCAGCGGCCTGGCCAGCAGGGTGGCCAGCACCACCCGGCTCTTTTCTCCGCCGGATAGCAGCTTGATCTGCTTGTCCACCGTGTCGCCGCTAAAGAGAAAGGCGGCGCAGAGGTTGCGGATGGTGCCGATATGGGCCTGGGGCAGGGCCTCCTGCACGGTTTCAAAAACGGTTCTTTCCGGCAGCAAAATATCCATGGCGTGCTGGCTGAAATAGCCGAGGCTGATGTTGGCCCCGATGGTGGCGTTGCCGGAAGTGGGCTTGGTTTGACCGGCCAGGACTTTAAGAAAGGTGGACTTGCCCGCGCCGTTGATCCCGACCACCGCCACCTTTTCCCCCCGCCGGATCACCCCGGAGATGCCGGAAAACACCGGTCTTTCCCCGCCCTCGGGCAGGGTCCAGGCCTTGGCCAGATCCTCCAGCCGCACCACATCGTCGCCGCTGCGGGGCGGTTCGTTGAACTCGAAGCTGATCAGTCGCTGTTCTATGGGCAGCTCGATGCGTTCGATCTTCTCCAGCTTCTTGACCCGGGACTGCACCTGGGAGGCGTGGGAGGCGCGGGCCGCGAAGCGGGCGATGAAATCCTCCTCCTTGGCCAGCATCTCCTGCTGGCGGCGGAAGCTGGCGATGAGCTGTTCCCGCCGGATCTCCCGCTCGCGGAGATAAAAATCGTAATTGCCGCTGTAGGTGGTGATGGTGCCATTTGCCACCTCGATGATCCGGGAAACCAACCGGTTCATGAAATCGCGGTCATGGCAGGTCATCAGCACCGCGCCCTTGAACTCCTTGGCCAGCCATTCCTCCAGCCAGACGATGGACTCCACGTCGAGATGGTTGGTGGGCTCGTCGAGCAGCAGGACATCGGGATTCAGGGTCAGGATGCGGGCCAGGGCGATGCGCATCTTCCAGCCGCCGCTGAAGGATTCCACCGGTCGGTTGAAATCATCCGGCCCGATGCCCAGCCCGGTCAGCACCGCCTGGGCCCGGGCTTCCAGATCGTAGCCGCCGCGATGCTCAAACTCCTCCATGGCGTCGCCGTATTTTTCAAGCAACAATGTCATGGCCTCATCCTCCATGGGCAGAGCCATGGCCGCCTCCATCTCTTTAAGCTCCTCCCCCAAGCGGATCACCTCGCCCACTGCGGCCATGGTCTCTTCCAGAGCCGAGCGGCCAGACATCTCGCCCACTTCCTGGGAAAAATAGCCGATCACCGTTTTCTTGGCGCAGGAGATCTCGCCCTTGTCCGCCTCTTCTTCGCCGGTGATCAACCGGAAGATGGTGGATTTGCCCGCGCCGTTGGGGCCGACCAGGCCGGTGCGCAGGCCGGGGAGGATCTGCAGGCTGGCATTGGCAAAAAGGATCTGGGAGCCATGCTGTTTGCTGAGGTTGCTGAGATGTATCATCCGGTTTCTCCACAAAAAAACGCCTTTTATAGCACGACTGGCGTTGAGGCGCAACTCTTCTCTTGCCTCTTCTGCGTGTCGCTTGTATGACGGACAGAGCAATGCTATAATCGGTTTTGTTTGATTCTCCTTGGCCAGTGCCGTGTGTGGCCTCAGCGGGGAAGGAGATAGAAGAAATCATCGTCTGTTATTGATGCACTCGCAACAACTCGTCACCCCGGCGAAGGCCGGGGTCCAGTCTTGCTGCAACTATCCGAAGACACTGGATTCCGGCCTTCGCCGGAATGACGAAAAATCGAAAACTCGACTTTTGCGAGTCCATCATTCATTATTCCGCAAGGAGAAGTTGCATGGCCAGGCTGAGCGAACAGGAACAGCAGGAGATCGTCCGCTACATCGAGGCGGGCAAGCCCTTGCCGGACAAGTACCGTTTTCTGCTCTTCGAGGACAAGCGGGAGGTGGAGCTGGTCTGGAACGGCAAGACCAGCGAGGTCTGCAACGTGGTCCTGCCCTTTCAGGTGATCGAGCAGGTGGACGAGCCGCGCGCCGAGAGGCCCGCTTCCCTGCAACTCGGGCTGTTTGATATGGACAACCGGGGCCGCCAGCTCAAGGGCTGGACCAACAAGCTGATCTGGGGCGACAACAAGCTCATCCTCTCCAGCCTTAAAAACGGCCCCCTGCGGGAGGAGATCGAGGCCCAGGGCGGCCTCAAGCTGATCTACATCGACCCGCCCTTTGACGTGGGCGCGGATTTTTCCATGGACATCGAGATCGGTGGCGACACCTTCACCAAGCGGGCCAATGTGTTGGAAGAGCTGGCCTACCGCGATACCTGGGGCAAGGGGGCGGACTCCTTCATCTCCATGATCTACGAACGGCTGGTGCTGATGCGCGACCTGCTGGCGGAGGGTGGGAGTATTTATGTGCATTGCGATTGGCGGGTGAATAGTTATATCAGGCTGGTTTTAGATGAGGTGTTTGGAAAATCTGCATTTAATAATTCGATTGCATGGCACTATTCCGGTTGGAACAAAAAACTGAATCGTTCCTTTGAGAAGCGACACGACAATATTCTGTTCTATTCCAAATCAGAAGAGTCAATTTTTGAGTCATATTTTGAGCCATGGGCATCAAAAGAAGAATACGTGAAGGCGAGAAAACAGAAGGTGCATGTTGATGAGAATGGCAGGGAGTATGTCTTGTCTGATGCAGGTGGTGGAAAGCGAATAAAGAGATTTCTTGACGAAGTTATGGAGCAGGGCGTGGTTCTTGATGATGTTTGGGATTTAGACAAAATCAACAACTCTGCAAAGGAGACAATAGGCTACCCCACCCAAAAGCCCGAGACCCTGCTCGAACGCATCATCAAGGCATCCAGCAACGAAGGCGACCTGATCGCCGACTTCTTCTGCGGCTCCGGCACCACCGCCGCCGTGGCCGAGCGTTTGGGCCGCAAGTGGATCGTCTCCGACCTGGGCAAATTCGCCATCCACACCACCCGCAAACGGCTGATCGGGGTACAGCGCCAGCTCAAAAAAGACCACCACCCCTACCGCGCCTTCGAGATCCTCAACCTGGGCAAATACGAGCGCCAGCATTACATCGGCGTCAACCCCAACCTGCGCGAGGCGGAAAAACAAAAACAACTGGAGGAAAAGGAGGCGGCCTTCCTCGACCTCATCCTCCACGCCTACCGGGCCGAGCGAACCACCGGTTTCGCCACCTTCCACGGCAAGAAGGCGGGGCGGCTGGTGGCGGTGGGACCGGTGAACCTGCCCATCACCCGGCTCTTCGTCGAAGAGATCATCCTGGAGTGCCGCAAGCAGCATATCACCAAGGTGGACATCCTGGGCTTTGAGTTCGAGATGGGGGTGTTCCCCAACGTGTTGGACGAGGCCAAGGCCAAGGGCATCGACATCGCGCCCAAGTATATCCCGGCCGATGTCTTTGACAAGCGGGCGGTGGACAAGAACCAGGTTGTGTTCCACGATGTCTCGTTTATCGAGGTAAAGCCGATCATCAAAAAGAAGACGGTGGCGGTGGAGCTGACCGATTTTTCGGTCTTCTACTCCCAGGATTCCATCGCCGCCGCCGAGGCGACCCTCAAGGACAAGCAGAGCAAGATCGTGGTGGAAAAGGGCCAGATCGTCAAGGTGAGCAAGGATAAGGACGGCATCCTCAGCCGCGAATCGCTGACCAAGGTCTGGACCGACTGGATCGATTACTGGTCGGTGGATTTTGATTTCGAGAGCAAGCGGGAGATCATTCGGGTGCCGGTGGATTTACCCTATCCCCCGGCCCCTCTCCCGCCTGCGGGCGAGGGGAGTTTTGAAGAGGTCTGGACCGGCGACTATGTGTTTGAAAATGAGTGGCAGTCCTTCCGCACCAAGAAAGACCGGTCGCTTGAGCTGACCAGCGTGGCCCAGGAGGTGCTGCCGGGCCGCCGCAAAATCGCGGTCAAGGTGGTGGACATCTTCGGCAACGATACCATGACGATTATTGAGGTGCAGGTGTGAGCTTCTTCGACCCGCTCAAGCCCTATAACGATCTGCCGCCTCTGCCGCCGCCCGGTGAGTTGGAATCCAGGGCGGTGCTCAAGAAAGCCATTGCTGCCAACAAGGCCCTTGCCGAACTGAAAGGAGCAGGGGAACTGATCCCCAACCAATCCATTCTGATCAAAACCATCGGCTTGCAGGAGGCCAAGCTCTCCTCTGAAATCGAGAATGTCGTCACCACCAACGACGAGCTGTATTTGGCCTTTGCCAGCGAAGGCCAGCGAACGGACCCGCATACCAAGGAGGTGCTGCGTTACCAGGAGGCGCTGTGGCACGGATACAGCGCCATTACCTCCGGCAACCGACCGCTGGCCACCAACCTGTTTGTCGAGATGTACCGGATCATCAAGGAAACCTCCGCCGGCATCCGGGTCACGCCCGGCACCAAGCTGGCGAACCCGCGCGGCGAGGTAATCTACTCCCCGCCCGAAGGGGAATCGATTATCCGCGACAAGCTGGCCAACCTGGAAAAGTTCATCCATGCCGAAGACGATCTTGATCCGCTGGTCAAGCTGGCGGTGATGCACTACCAGTTCGAGGCAATCCACCCCTTCATCGATGGTAATGGCAGAACCGGTCGCATCCTGAACATTCTGTATCTGGTTGAGCGTGGCTTGCTGGACATTCCGGTACTGTATCTCAGCCGCTATATCATCGACCACAAAGGCGACTACTATCTGAAGTTGCGGGGGGTGACGGAAACAGGGGAGTGGGAACCGTGGTTGCTGTACATGCTGGAAGCGGTGGAGCAAATGGCGGCAAGAACGCGGGAACAAATCCTCGCCGTCCGCCACCTCATGCTGGAGAGCGCCGAGCGGGTCAGGCAGGAGTTGCCCAAGGTGTATTCCAAGGACTTGCTGGAAATCCTGTTTCGTCTGCCGTATTGCAAGATTCGCTTTCTTGAGGAGGCTGGCATTGCCCAGCGCAAGACCGCCTCCTTTTATTTGCGGGAATTGGCACGGATTGGCCTGTTGCACCCAGTCAAGGCGGGGCGGGAGATTTACTATGTCAACAAGGCGCTCCTTAAGGCGTTGGTTTCCCCCTGAATAGCATGGGGGTCCGCTTTACCCCTATTTCAAAGACATGGGTAATAAATTGATAATTTTACCCATGTTGAGGGGGCTTGAGCAAATGAAGCCCAGATATGTGATCCCATAAGGAGCGATATTAATGGCCCTGCATCCTGATTTTCCCGACTCCCCCCACGCCATCCTCGACCCGGCCATCCGCTGGTTCCCGGCGGACGAGGCCCTGCGTGCTTCGAGCTTTGAGAAGCTTCTGCCGCCATTGGTGCCGGAACTGCGTAAACAGGTAAAGGCCTGGCGAGACAGCGGCTACACAGGGGCCACGGAAACCAGCCGCAGCCTGTTGGCCTGGTGGTTCAAGACCCCGCATCTGCTGCCCAAGGCAGACGGCACCATGGTCGAGTTTCAATACTATTTCGCCCAGCGGGAGGCGCTGGAAACCATCATCTATCTCTATGACGTGGTGGGGGTCAAGGACAAGTACGACCTGATGCGCTTCGACCAAAGCGGGGCGGTATCCACCGGCATGTTCGACGAAACCTGGCGGCGCTTCGTGGTCAAGATGGCCACCGGTGCGGGCAAGACCAAGGTGATGAGCCTGGTGCTGGCCTGGAGTTTTTTTCACAAGCTGTATGAGCCGGGTTCGAACCTTTCCCGCAATTTCCTGGTGATCACCCCCAACATCATCGTGCTGGACCGGATCTACAAGGATTTTCAGGGGTTGAGAATTTTCTTCGAAGACCCGGTGCTGCCGGACAACGGCGTGGATGGGCGCAACTGGCGGGATGATTTCCAGCTTACCCTGCATGTGCAGGACGAGGTCCGCATCACCCGCCCGGTGGGCAATATCTTCCTGACCAACATCCACCGGGTCTATTCAGGTGAGGATATTGCCCCATCGCCCGATGATGACAACAGCATGGATTATTTCCTGGGCAAGCGGCCCAGCGGGGCGACCACCGACTCCAAGGTGGATCTGGGCATGATCGTGCGGGACATCGACGAGTTGATGGTCTTAAACGACGAGGCCCACCATATCCACGACAAAAAGTTGGCCTGGTTCAAGTCCATCGAGGATATCCACAACCGCTTGCTGCAAAAGGGCGATGCCCTAAGCCTGCAAGTGGATGTGACCGCCACGCCCAAGCACAACAACGGCGCGATTTTTGTGCAAACCATAGCCGATTACCCTTTGGTGGAAGCGATCTCCCAAAATGTGGTCAAGCATCCGGTGGTTCCTGATCCGGCCAGTCGCGCCAAGCTTACTGAGCGGCAGAGCGCCAAGTATACCGAGAGGTATGCCGACTACCTCAACCTGGGGGTGGTGGAATGGCGCAAGGCCTATGCTGAGCATGAGAAGCTGGGCAAGAAGGCCATCCTCTTCGTGATGACCGATGACACCAGAAACTGCGACGATGTGGCCGAGTATCTGAAGGGGAACTATCCTGAATTATCCGACAAAGACGCGGTGCTGGTTATTCACACTAAGGACAACGGCGAGATTTCCGAGGCGGCGAGCGGCAAGAATAAAGAGGAACTGGAAAAGCTGCGCCGCCAGGCCAACGAGATCGACCGCCCGGATAGCCCCTGCAAGGCCATCGTCTCGGTGCTGATGCTGAAAGAGGGCTGGGACGTGAAGAATGTCACCACCATCGTCGGCCTGCGTGCCTATGCGGCCAAGAGCAACATTCTGCCAGAGCAGACCCTGGGCCGGGGTCTGCGCAAGATGTACCCTGGGGGCATCGAGGAATATGTCAGCGTGATCGGCACCGAGGCCTTCATGGATTTTGTCGAATCCATCCAGGCCGAGGGCGTGGTGTTGGAGCGTAAACCCATGGGCGAGGGCACCGGGGCCAAGACCCCGCTGGTGGTGGAGATCGACACGGATAATGATAAAAAAGACCTTGCAGCCCTGGATATCGAAATTCCGGTGCTGACGCCTAGGGTGTACCGGGAATACAAGAACCTGGCCGATCTGGACGTGAGCCTGTCGGCTGACGCCAAGGTTGTTTACAAGACATTCACCGAGGAAGAACAGCGGGAGATTGTTTTTAAGGACATCACCACCGGCGAGGTGACGCACACCACCATTCTTGATACGGCGGGGATTGCCGATTACCGTAGCGTGATCGGCTACTTTGCCCACATGGTCATGAAAGATCTGCGCTTGGAGCATGGGAAGGGTTCCGCGCCGCGTGGCTACGATGTGCTGTACGGCAAAATCAAGGCCTTTGTCCGGGACGAGCTGTTTGACCGGCAGGTGGAGCTTGCTGACCCTAATACCCTGCGCAACCTGTCGGAATTGGCCGCCACTAAAATGTTGCTGGAAACCTTCAAGAAGGCCATCAACGCCCTTACCGTACGGGACAGGGGTGACGCCGAGATCAGGGACACCATCAAGCTGCGCCAGACCCGGCCCTTTGTGGCCAAGGAGCAGGGCTATCTTGTCCCGAAGAAAAGCATCTTCAACAAGATCATCGGCGACAGCCATTTCGAGCTGCTGTTTGCCGGGTTTCTCGAAGGCTGCGATGATGTGATGGCCTACGCCAAAAATTATCTGGCCGTGCATTTCAAGCTGGATTATGTAAACGCGGACGGGGATATCTCCAACTACTACCCTGACTTTCTGGTAAAGCTGTCCGCCAGGGAAATTTTTGTTGTCGAAACCAAGGGGCAGGTTGACTTGGATGTGCCGCGAAAAATGGCAAGGCTTGGCCAGTGGTGCGCAGATCTCAATCAGGCCCAGGGGCAGGTGAAGTACGGCTTTGTCTATGTGGATCAGGAGAGTTTTGCGAAGTACCGGCCCAGCTCATTTCGGCAGCTGGTTGAGGGGTTTCGGGAATATCAGGGGCAGGGCTAAGAACGCGGTGTCTCTAAGAGTAAGCAATAAAAAGCGGAGTTTTCATGCAGCGTAGCATTATTCGATTAGCCGGTGAAATTTTGCTCCTGGTTCTGTTTGTTGCCGGATGTGCCAGCCACGAAGTAGCTATCATTCCTTACAGTCAGACAGCAACCCAGGAGGCAGGTATTGCAGATGCTTTCGGAAATCAGCGCAGTGCTTCTGCAAATGAGTCTTTTCTTGGCGCACCCCCTGTGGCGGAGGACGTTGTCGTCGTCCTTGCCGGGCGGGGTCGTGCCACGGGCGAGTGCTTTCAGTTGCGCCCAGGGGGGATGGATAGTAAAAAGAAAAAGGCGAGTCGCTGCGAGCCCCAGAGCCTTCCCTTTGCCCGTTGTCGCAGCGGGATAAACACCTGTCGCCTTGGCCACGAAAACGGCCCCCTTACCTGGTTTGCCTGTGAGCAACAGAATGGCAACACCTCTGCCGTGCCCCAGCCCGGTAGTATTCTCATTCTGGCGGCCAACAATCGGCGAAAGATGCCCACCGGCCATGTTGCTTATGTCGAAAAGGCGGTTGCTCAAAATGCCACGGTCTATCGCCTCGTCTTTAGCCACACCAACTATGACCGCAAGTGCAGCCTGGAGACTAATATCGAGGCCACTTACAACAGCGCCGCTCGAACCCTCGACATCCACGGCGGCGCCTGGGGGGCCTGGGGAAAGGGGCTTCCGGTGGCCGGATTTATCCTTAACTGAGGTCAATCATGCTTGACCGGCACATTAAAAAAACAAATCTTGCCTGGCGACTTTTTGCCATTCTGGCCCTTGTTCTTTTGCTGGCCGGCTGCGAGGCCGGGCAGGATGAAGATTCCGGGCAAAAACGTCTGCTCCGGCTGGACAATCTTAAGCCTCTCCCGACCGGGCGAAGCGAGCAGGATTCGCAGGCGCTCCGCATCGGGGTGGGGCCCATTATTTCGCCCCAGGGCACGGCGCTCTCTTATCAGCCGCTCGTTGACTATCTGGGCCGCAAATTGGGTAAACCGGTGGTTCTGGTGCAGCGCAAAACCTACCAGGAGCTGAACGACCTGTTGGCCAGAAACGTGGTGGACCTGGGCTTCATCTGCACCGGGGCCTATACCGAAGGCGCTCGGGATGGGACGATATCGCTGCTGGTTGTGCCGCGGATCAACGGCAAGACCACCTATCGCTCCCTGGTCATCGTGCCCGCCGCCTCCTCGGCCCGAAAATTCGCCGACCTGCGCGGCAAGGTGTTCGCCTTCACCGATCCGCTTTCCAAAACCGGCTATTTCTACCCGCTTTCCCTGTTGCAGGATCTCGGACGGCAGCCGGAAACCTTTTTTGGCCGGACGATTTTCACCTACAGCCATGACCGCTCCATTGCCGCGGTGGTGGATGGCCTGGCCAACGGCGCCGCGGTGGATAGTCTGGTCTATGAATTCGCCGTCAAGCGCAACGAGGAAATCGGCCGCCGGACCAAGGTGATCTGGGAATCGCCGGATTTCCCTATCCCCCCGGTGGTGGTGCCGCGCGGCATCTCGCCGAAGCTCAAGGCCCTGCTCAAGGAGCTGCTCCTTGGCCTGCACAGTGAGGCGGACGGCGAAAAGGCCCTGGTCGCGCTCGGGGTGGAGCGCTTTGTGGAGCCGGAGCCGGAGCGGTATGAACTATAATTCGTGGACCCAGACCTCTGGGCAAGAATTTTTTTGGCAAGCCGTGGGCAAGGGCAGATCCTTCCTGCTTAGTGTGCCGCTGAAGTTGAAGATTATGGGGCTGGCCCTGGCCCTGATCATTCTCTTCGGGGCGGGCACTATTTACCGGGTGCAGTCGGCGCTCAGCGAGAAAATCGAAGACTTTCTCCGGGATGAGAGCCGCTTCGTGGCCACGGAACTTTCCTATCAGGCCCACGACTATCTGCTGATCAACGATATCTACGGCCTGACCTGGATGCTCCGCAACACGGTGCAGAACCGCCCGGACCTGCGCTATGTCTTTGTGCGTAACGCCGAAGGCCAGGTGGTGGCCCACACCTTTGAAGGCGGCTTTCCCGCGGATCTGCTGGCAAGAAAAACCTTCTTGCCGGGGCAAACCTCCGAGCCGAAACTGCTCCGCACCAACGAGGGAACCATCTGGGAGGCGAAGGTCGGGATCAGCAACGGTAATGACGGCTCGGTGGTGGTCGGGGTGAAGGGCAACAGCCTGCGCCGCCAGGTCGGGGCGATCACCGGGGATCTTGCCCGGACCACTTTGCTGGTCGCGGTCTTCGGGGTGCTGCTCTCCCTGGGGCTTACCTGGGTCATCACCAGACCGGTGTCCAGACTGCTCGAAGCGACCAGGGCGGTGCGGCGCGGGGATTATTCCGTGATTCTGCCCCATACGGAAAGTCAGGACGAGCTGGGCAAGCTCATGGAGGGCTTCAACGCTATGGTGCGTTCGCTGGCCAGCGCTGATAAGGCCCGACTGGAAAAGGAGCAGCTTCAGCGGGATTTCCTGCAGCGGGTCATGGCCGGGCAGGAAAACGAGAGAAAACGGATCGCCCGCGAACTCCACGACCAGACCGGTCAGGCCCTGGCTTCGGTCATGGTGGATATCAAGATGTTGGAGAACTCGAAAAACGAGGCTGAGACCCGCCTGAGTATCTCTCGGTTGAAAAAGGCCATCACCGAGGAGATGAAGTCGATTCATGATCTGGCCGTGGCCCTGCGACCCAGCGTGCTGGACGATCTCGGCCTGGTTCCGGCGGTGGAGGTGCTGGTCAAAAGTTTTACCATCCGGCATGGGATGCCGCTGGAGTTGACCATTATCGGTTTTGTCGGAAAAAGACCGGATGCTTGCGTGGAGACCTGTGTCTACCGGATCGTGCAGGAAGCCCTCTCCAATGTGGCGCGGCACGCCAGGGCTACCGAGGTGAACGTGCTTCTGGAATGGCGTGGCGAGAAAATCAGGGGTGTTATCGAGGACAACGGCATCGGCTTTGAGCTGGAAGAAGTTGATTCCAAAATCAGGCTTGGAGTGTTGGGTATGCAGGAGCGCGCTCAGTTGCTGCAAGGTAATTTTCGAATTGAAAGTAGTCCGGGTGAGGGCGCCATGCTGGTTTTTGAAATGCCTGCCAAGGCGGGAGTTTGCTATGAACAGTAAAGCTGAGTCGAGCAGCTTGCCTGCTCAAACGAAACTTATACCCTCTGGGTGTGAAAGTGTCCGGATTATGGTGGTCGATGATCATCCGGTTCTTCTTGCCGGGTTAAGCCTGTTGCTCAATGCCGAATCGGATATGGAGGTGGTAGGGACAGCCGACACGGGGCCAAAAGCACTGACCATGGCCAAGGAGCTGCAACCGGATATAGTGCTTCTTGATATCTCCTTGCCAGAAACCAGCGGGCTTCTGCTTCTGCCGGAGGTTTTGCAGCTGGCTCCCAGGAGCCGTGTCCTGATGCTGACCATGCATGAGGAGTATCAGTATCTCAAGGAAGCCGTGGCCAAGGGGGCCAAAGGCTTTATCCTCAAGAAATGCCTGGATGTTGATTTGCTCTACGCCATCCGTTCGCTGATGCGGGGGCAGATGTATATTCATCCGGACATGATGCCGGATATTATGGCCAGTCAGGAAAAGGGCGAGGCATCCCCCGAGGAGATGCTCTGGCTCTCGCTCAGTATGCGAGAGCAGCAGGTCATGCAGGCGGTGGTTATGGGTTTTACGAGCAGAGAAATCGCGGAGCAGCTTTTTTTAAGTGAAAAAACTATTGCCACTTACCGATCCAGGGCTATGGCCAAGCTTGGCCTGGAGACCAGATCTGAGCTGGTTGATCTGGTGGCCAGACAGAAAAAACCGGAGGGCTGAGTTTTTCTTTGTCAGGAAAATACCTACAAAGAAATCAAAAAAATACCGCTTGTTTTCCTTGCTGGTATCTCATATCTTAACCGGTAATCAGAAAAGGGGGTCATGCATTTACCCCCGGTCCTCACCTGGAGGGCCTGTTTCTTATATCCATAAACCGAGAGAGAGACTATGGGCACGGTCGAAGCGGTCTGTATCAGCGAAAAGAAAGGCATGGTGAAAAAAGAGGTGCCCGAGATTCACCTGGAAGAAAACTGGGGGATCACCGGAGATGCTCATGCCGGAATCTGGCATAGGCAGGTTTCCCTGCTGGCCGGAGAGAGTATTGACACGGTAAAGAAAAAGCTGCCCCATCTCAAGCACGGGGTGTTTGCCGAAAACATCGTCACCCGAGGCATGGACCTGATGACGCTGGCTATAGGCGACCGTTTGGTTATTGATGATCAGGTGGAACTCGAAGTTACCCAGATCGGCAAGAAATGTCATAACGACGGCTGCGCCATCAAAAAGGCCACCGGGGATTGTATCATGCCCAAGGAAGGGATTTTCACCAAGGTTATCCGGGGGGGAGTTGTCAAGGCGAACCTCACCATTAAAATAGAACGTAATGTGGATGTGTAACAAGGGAAGCATAGCCTGAAGCAAACAAAAGGAGAGAAACGCATGAAGATCAAAAGAAGGGATTTTCTCAAACTGAGCGCGGCAACCGGTTTGGCGGCCGCTGCTTTCAAGGGCTCCACCTTGAACGCGCTGGCCGACGCCTATCGTCCCGGCATCGGCGGCGAAAAGCCGGGTTACTGGGTAGCCTCTACCTGTCAGGGTTGCACCACTTGGTGTCCGGCCGAGGTTTTCGTCCAGGACGGCCGGGCGGTCAAGGTACGCGGCAACCGTCATTCCAAACAGAACGAGGGCGTCCTCTGCCCCCGCGGTCATCTTTCCCTCCAGCAGGTTTATGATCCAGACCGGATCAAGACCCCGATGAAGCGGACCAACCCGGTCAAGGGCCGCGGTGTCGATCCCAAGTTCGTGCCCATCTCCTGGGACGAGGCCTACAACACCATCGCCGACAAGATGATGGAGCTGCGCAAAAATAACGAATCTGAAAAATACGCCCTGATGCGCGGCCGTTACACCTACATGCGCGACATCCTTTACGAGGTCACGACCAAGGTCTTTGGTTCGCCCAACAGCATCTCCCACAGCTCCATGTGCGCCGAGGCCGAGAAGTTCGGGGTTTTCTACACCGAGGGCAAGTGGGAGTACCGCGACTACGATCTCGACAATGCCAAATACATCCTCATCTGGGGCTGTGATCCGGTCGCCAGTAACCGGATGGTTCCGGCCGCCATCAAGCGGTTGGGCAACGCCATCGAGCGCGCCACCGTCGCCGCGGTTGACCCGCGCCTCACCACCTCCGCCGCCAAGGCCCAGGAGTGGGTACCGCTTAATCCCGGCACCGATGCGGCAGTGGCCGGTGCCATCGCCCACGTGATGCTCACCGAAGGCATCTGGCACAAGGAATTTGTCGGCGACTTCAAGGACGGCAAAAACCTCTTCAAGGCCGGGGTCACGGTTGACGAAGCCGCCTTTGCCGAGAAGGAGAGCCACGGCCTGGTCAAGTGGTGGAACCTGGCCCTCAAGGACATGACCCCCAAGAAGGCGGCCGAGATTGCCGCGGTGGATGCCGACCAACTCGTCCGCATCGCCCGGGGCATGGCCAAGGCCGCGCCCAATGTCTGCGTCTGGATGGGCCCCGGCTGCTGCATGCAGCCCCGCGGCGCCTATAACTCCATGGCAGTCCATGCCCTCTCCGCTCTCACCGGCGGGGTGGACAATGTGGGCGGTTCGCTCCAGGGCTCCAAGAACCCGACCAACAAGGTGCCCAAGTACGACAAGCACATGGACGAGGTGGCCAAAAAGAAGACCAAGCTGAAAAAGATCGACCAGCGCGGCTACCTGAACCTGCCGGCCCTGGGCGGTGGCAAATCCGGCGGCGGCGTCTCCACCAACAACTGCGCCACCGGCATGTTGGCCAAGGACCCGTACGACATCAAGATGGTCGTCGGCTACATGAACAACTTCGTCTTTTCCAACAACGGCACCGACAAGTGGGAAAAGGCCATGGAGGCGGTTCCCTTCACCGTCCATCTGACCACGGTGGCCTCGGAGTTTTCGATGTACTCCGACATCGTTCTGCCCTGCCGGACCAACCTTTTCGAGCGGATCGGCTTCGTCAAGACCAAGGCCAACCGCCACGCTACCTGCACCCTGCTTCAGTCCACGATCGAGCCGGTCTTCACGGTGATCAACGAGGAAACCGACTACCCGTGGCACATCGGCCAGAAGCTCAAGGAAAGGGGCTTCCCCAACCTGGCCGACTGCCTGACCGATATCTTCAAGGATCCGGAAACCGGCAAGGCGCCGACCTCGGCCGCTGAATTGACCGAGTACGCCCTCAAGTACTACACCTCCCCGTTCTGGGACGGCAAGAAGGACGTGGGCGGCGACAAGATCAAGGGCTGGGATGAGATGAAGCGGCGGGGGATGTGGAACTCCGATGCTTACAAGTACAAATCCCAGTGGGGCGGCAAGTTCAGCACCGTGACCAAGAAGTTCGAGTTCTACTCAGAAACCCTGAAAAAGGCCCTGACCGGTCATGCCGAGAAGCACAAGGTGGACGTGGACAAGGTCATGGAAGCTGCCGGCTACACCGCGCGCGGCGAGCTGGCTTTCGTGCCCCACTACGAGCCGCCCAAGCAGAACGGCGACCCGAAACAGTTCCCCTTGATCTTCATCGACTACAAGTCTCGCCTGAACCGCGAGGGCCGCAGCCAGAACTGCCCCTGGTACTACGAGTTCAAGCATGTCGATCCGGGCGATGTCGGCGAGCAGGACACCGTCCGCCTCAACCCCATCGACGGCAAGGCGCTCGGCCTCAAGGACGGCGACAAGGTGAAAATCTCCTCCATCGGCGGCAGCATTGAGTGCGTGGCTCGTCTCTGGGAAGGGGTCAAACCCGGCACCGTTTCCAAGTCCTTCGGCCAGGGTCATTGGGCCGTTGGTCGCACCGCTTCCAAGGTTTTCGGCAAGGAGGCCCGCGGCGGCAACAACAACACTATTATCCCCTGGGATCTGGAACGCCTTTCCGGCTCCAATGCCCGTAACGGCGGCCACGCCATGGTAAAAATCGAAAAGGTCTAAGTTTCTGAATCAAGACGGAGGAACAAATAATGACGCAATATGCGATGGTAATAGACTTAAAGAAGTGTGTGGGTTGCGGCGCTTGCGCCCTGGCCTGCAAAACCGAGAACAACACCGCCCTCAGGCATGCCGGCCAGGCTCATAACTTTGCCGATTTTCAGCATGAGACCAGCGGTAAGTTCCCCAAAACCAAGTACATGACCAGACCGGTGCTTTGCAATCACTGCAGCAACGCTCCCTGTGTCAAGGCGTGCCCGGTAACCCCCAAGGCGATGTTCAAGACCAAGGACGGGATCACCATGCATAACGACGAGCGCTGCATCGGCTGCCGCGCCTGTCAGGAAGCCTGCCCCTACTCGAAGATGGATGTCAAGATCGGCGAGACCAGCGTCATCAGCTATACCGGTGATGAGGGTGCACCACACGATCCGTTCTTCACCAACAAGACCGAGGTGATCCCCGGCTGCACCTCTTCCGGCGCCGAGCTGGCCGGTAAGACCGACATGCCGCCGCACCGGACCAAGTACGATCATCCGGATTACAAGGATGTCCGTCGCAGCAACATCACCGAGAAGTGCATCTTCTGTGAGCATCGGGTGAAGAAGGGTCAGGAGCCGTACTGTGTGGCTTCTTGCCCGGCCCGGGCCCGGATCTTCGGTGACATCTCCGATCCGAACAGCGAAGTCGCCCAGTTGGTCAAGAAGTACAAGGGCACTGTTCTCAAGCCGGAAAAGGGCACCAAGCCTAATGTTTTTTACATCCGGAGCTACAACGCCAGATAAGTTGAGCGCTGGATAGATCAGGGCTGTTGGGGGGGCGGGAAGCGCAAGCAACCCGCCCCCCGCTTTTTCACCGCCCCACACTTTTTATTTTCTTGAGGAATCACATGACTACCGATCTTGCCCAAACCGCCCTGCTCCGCAGCGATGCTTACCGTCTGCTGGCCGCCTGTTTCTATGAGCCGGAACGGGAGATGTTTAGAGAAGAAAATCTTTGCGCCAATCTTGCCGATCTGATGGCAAAAATTTCGAGCCCGGCCGCGGCGGAAGCCTGTCGTGGCATGGAGCTTGCTGATAACAGCCAGGAAGAACTCCTCCAGGAATACTCCGCCATTTTTCTCGGCCCCTTCAATATTCCGGCCCAGCCTTACGGTTCGGTCTACCTTGATCAAGGACGCCAGCTCATGGGTGATTCCACCATGGCGGTCAAAAAGATATACGGTGAGGCCGGGGTGCAGCACGATATCGAGGGGCCGCCGGATCACATCGCCATCGAGCTTGAGTTCATGAGTTTTCTCGAAGGCAAGATCGCTCAGACGATCAGCGAGGTGAAACAGGCCGACCTTGCCGATTATGCCGCCATCCGGGCCCGGTTTTTCAACCGGTTCCTCGCCTCCTGGGCGTCGCAACTGGGTCAGGCAATTGTTGACCACGCTACAATGCCGTTCTATCGCGGCCTGGGACTCTGCCTCCTCGCCTTTATCGACGCGGAAAAGGGCAATATCGCCCAGGCCGCCGAGGCTGCCCCCACCCCATGAGCCTGGCTGACCGGTTCGTCGCGCGGTTCAAGAACAGTGAACCGCCGGCCCTTGAGTTTGTCAGCCGCCGCTGCCTGCGGACCCGCTTTCAGGGTAGTGTCTGTGCGCACTGCCTAAGCGAATGCCAGACAGGTGCTATTCGTCTTGAATCGGGGCAGATTGTCCTTGACCAGAAACTCTGCCTGGGCTGCCTGGCCTGCACCGCAGTCTGCCCGGCCGAGGCGCTGGTCGGGCTTGATTCCCGCCTGGCCGCGGCCCCCGGTAAGGCGGCGGCGGGGAAAGCGGTTTCTCTTTGTTGCGAAAAGGGGATCCGCACCGGGGAGGAGGTCATTCTTCCCTGTCTGGGGGCTCTGTCTGTGGAGCAACTGGCCTCTTTTGCCGCCCGCGCGGGGCAGGAGGTTTCTCTGCACCTTAGTCGGTGCGCTGATTGCAAGGCAGTCTTTGTCCCGGATATTTTGACCCGGCGGCTTAAGGAATTGAAAGACAGGTTGGGGGGGGATGCCCTTTGTCCCAGCATCAGGCTGTTGCTGACCAAAGAAGAAGAGGCCGTGGCCGAGCAGGCGGAGGTCGCCTCAAGCAGAAGGGCCTTTTTCCGCGCCTTCCTGGATATCTCCCTGCATGCCGCCACCGAGACTATTAACACCATCAAGGCCGATCCCAATGCCCAAGAACAACACGCGCACAAGCATCAGCCCGCCCGCCGGATCCAACTCCACCAGGCCCTGACCGGCTCCAGCGATCAAGCCCACCGCTTGGCCCTGCTGAAATTGTTTTTTACCCTGACGGTGAACAGCGAGTGCAACTTCTGCGGCGGCTGCGCCGGGATGTGCCCCACCGGGGCGCTGAAAAACACCAGGGAAGACGAGGTGAAAAGGCTCAAGTTCGACTGGGCTAAATGCAGCGGCTGCGGCTTATGTCTGGAATTTTGCCGGAAAAAGGCCTTGATCCTGAACCCAGGCCGGGGAGTGGAGGCGCTGGAGGCAGAGCTTGAGGTGCTGCTGGAAATGGTGGTGGAGTAAAGGGGTTTCTTTTTGTATCTTTTGTAAATCACAACGTGCCGATTACCTCAGATTTTGCAATATTGGCTATGCAAAATCTGAGGTATTTTTAAGTATAGCCCTGAAATCAAATTTCGCACCCAGGCTTATTTCTTCCAAATAAAACCAAAATCAAAATCGATTCGGCATTTGGACAGTTCAAAAAGGTGGCTCTCCCGGCTGTAATCGGCCTGTTTGCGGTACTGGTGCTCGATGAGCCGGTACACCTTGGCGGT